>CAZDCX010000064.1:0-2515 GCA_964504115.1 uncultured Cryptobacterium sp. | reverse complement strand
TGCCCGAAGATGTGGCTAATTTGCTGTGCTTCTTGGCAAGCGATGCTTCTCGTGCGCTTACCGGCCAGATTTTGGTTGCAGATTTCGGGGCCAACCTCTAACCATCTAGAACGTATGCAGGGTGCACACTTAGGTGTGTACATCTGGGGAGTTAATGGAGGGGGATGCACGCACAAGAGTGCGCCCTGCATACAAAGGTGGATGTACAGGCGCCTTCGGCAGCGCTGCTACGGGCGCCAAAAAAGGCTCTGTTTTACTCTTCGCTCCAGTCGTGGCGCCCGCGACCCCATTCTTTATTCAGGAAAGCATGAAGGGCGGCATATCCAGCCCCAAGCACGCCGATGGTTGCAAGCAGTGTGGGTGAAATAAAGAAGAGCGGTTTTTTATTTGACATGAGATTCTCCTTTCGCAAGAAGGGTCAAGACGTTTCAAAGCGGCAGCATGCAGGCTCAAATCAGTGCTTTGAAAGCTGCGTTTATTGTTTACCAATCAAGAAACTTGCGTCCTTCGGCACATGCTTTAATAACGGAAAGCATACGGGTTGACATGACGCCCGAGGACCAACCCCAGATCATCCCCACAACAATAGCCATCTGCAGTTTATTCGCAACTTCAAGGTAGACCGTGTTGCGTGAAACAAGACGCGTGCGGTTGTTTGGCAATTCTTCAAGATAGAAGCCCCATGTCCATGCATATTCTTTCGTGCCGTGAGGCAGCCAGGCCACGGCGCCTTCCTGTTTAGGAGGACGGCGCGTGTCAGAGCATCCTACGATGTACTTTCCAGGTTCGTGAAGCATAATTTCGTGACCAACGCCTTGATCGCCGTAGAAGACCCAATCTCCAACTTTGGTGTCTTGCCAGCGCTCTTGGGGCTCGTAGGTGTTATTGATTCGGAATGCGGCTAGATGCTCAAAATGCCAGAAGCTGTAAAATCCAGCCTTGTTCTGTCCTAGCTGGTTAATCAGCGGCCATACTTTCTCAGGGGGCGCATCGATCTCAACCGCCATGGAAGAGAGCCCCACTTCTTCATCGGGAAGCAGGTCGTCGCCTGGATAGGCGCCTCGTGGGGGCTGCTCTTCGGGGTCGAGTACGTATTTCTTCTTGTACTGGTTGAAGCAGGAAACGAAAGCGACCGGAGCTGCTAACCCTGCTACAGCGGCCAGTTTTCCATTGAGAACGAGTTTCATAATCTACTCCTTACTCTCTTGTCCACGGATAAGCTGCGGTTTATAACAGTTCAGACTGCAGCATTGTGAACATGTTCATTTTCCCGCGTGAGTTCATGTTAAGGAAATTCCAAAGTAGGGGGAGATGCCTAGCAAAGTTGATAATGTTGCTGGATAGTCAAATTTATTTGAAATAGCGAGCGAATTGCACGAAGTAATTGAGAACTGCTATATTCGATACGATTTCGTATAAGGTCAACCGACGGATATCGTTGTTTTGGCCTTTTGGTTTTGGGTCTATGTGACGGCAAGAGGTGATTGAGTTGAGTCAAGACAACAAGAACATTTCGATGCGCCTGCGCATATTGAAGAGCGTGGACAAACCTCTCGAGCTTATTACCGTCAATGAAATCTGCAAAAAGGCAGGGATCTCTCGGCAGACCTTTTACAATTATTTCGAAAGTAAATACATGCTTCGATCCTGGTGGTCGGAATACTGCGAGCACTTCACGCTTGACAAGATTGGGATAGAGCTGAGCTGGGAAGAGGGTTCCATCCGTTATGTTCAGATGATGCTGTCGTTAGGCAATTTTATATTCCTGTCTGCTGCGGATAATTGGGCTGATTCTGAACCCTATGAAGTAGCTATGTTGGAGCGGAGAGTTCGTGCGCTTGAGAAAGCTTGCGAATTTCGGGGCATAGAGATAACGCCCGATCTTGAGTATTGCATGAGCCTCTATGCGCGCAGCCTTCGTTTATGCGGCAACGAGATCAGCGCGCTGGGTAAAGAGGTGTTTACTGGAGTTAACGCTATCAGTAAATGGTTTATTTTGACGGTTCCCGCTCTTTTGTATGATGCGCTGCAGCTTCCCCAATTCAGAAAACGCAGTCAACTGGAAAACTATGAATTGATAGATGTCATCACTTGGAAGGTTTTGAACAGCACTTCCGCGTTTGATGTTTAGTCTTCCATCGCAAGCGTGTGCCCTTTGTTGGCGTTTGATCAATCTTCCCCTGCTTCGTGGTGCGTTAGCCGCCTGAACATGCCACGGAGTTTAATCTTCGCGTTTAGCTCGATTAAGGCCGCATTTCAAAGGCGGGTTGCAGCGCTCTAGGGTGGCAATGCTATGGGCGCAGCGCTCTAGGAGACGATACTATGGGGCGCAGCGCTATATGGTGCAGCATTCCAGTGAGCGATACTATAGGGCGTAAGCGCTATAAACGGACATTAACGGAGGGATGCAATGCTTGAAACGGTACCATCTCAGTCCACCTTGACTGAATTGCTTGGGCGGCCTTTGTTTGAAGTTTGGCAAGAGCTCTGTTCGGCTATCGATAAACAATACGAC
>CAZDCX010000063.1:0-2532 GCA_964504115.1 uncultured Cryptobacterium sp. | reverse complement strand
CTACAAAGGAAGGCCCCGGATTCGCAACCAAAAAGTAGAGGGATGCCCTGAACAGCGCGTGCGTCGTCTCTGCCTTCCCCTTTGTTTTGCTAAAAGCTTGATAAACGCGCAGCACTAAGGCGAGCAAGTGTCATCTACTCGGGGCACTGCTTGAGGTCTGACAACAGTTGGGTGGAAGCTGACCGAGCAATCTCTTACCCAAGGGCTTCCTTCGCTAGGTATTTGGCTCATGTTTGTTGCGAAGAAAGTCTTAAGGCGAGCCAAGTATTATCTGCTCGGAGGCTCTTCTGCTGAACATGCACATCTTCGTTGAGAGCCTCTTCAAATGATTGGCAAGAAGCTAAAGCAGCGCCTTAATACCAATGAGCACGAGTACAACACCACCAACGAGGGGCGCCTTCTCGCCCAAAACACTTCCAAAGCGCTTCCCAATACCAAGGGCAACGCAAATTGTGATGAAGGTGGTGGCAGCAATAAGGAGTGCGGCCTGCATCATGTCAACATTGAGGGCTGCAAAACTGACACCTACAGCAAGGGCATCGATGCTGGTAGCTATGGCCTGGAAAAAAACAACGGCAACCGTGAGCTTGTGGCCTGAATCTTTCTCAGGCGATTCGCTATCGGGGTGGAAGGCGTCCCATATCATTTTGCCGCCAATAATGCCCAGAATGACAAAGGTCAAAACCCCTGCAAAGCGGCTTATGATGTTACTCACGAGCGTACCAGCAAAGTATCCCAAAACGGGCATAATGCCCTGGAATGCGCCAAAGAATAAGGGCATCAGTAGTAAACGTATGCGCGTTATGTCGCGGTAAGCAAACATATTCGATATGGTTACCGCGAAAGCATCCATTGAAAGGGCAAGGCCCAGCACAATTATTTCAAGGGTATCCACTCTGCCCCTTCCTTCTACGTGCACTATTGTTGCGTAGATAGAGGTGTATGTTAAGAGGGCAAGTTCTATAAACAAGGTTTTCTCAAAGCGATCTTGGCCAACAGATACAAGTGTTCCAAAAGCAAAAGTGAGTAAAGATACGTATAACCTAGCGGCACTGCAAACCTGATAGTGTGCTGCTGCGAATTTGCTTTTACACAATGGACGTGAGCGAGGGTTTTATTGCGATAAAAGAGGCGTATAATCAATCGGTTAATAAATCAAATCTGCTCATGCGGCGCTCGAGGAGATATCTCTTTTATGTCAGAAAACGAAACACAGCGCGATAGCATACAGGAAGAGAAGCAGGCAGCTTCAGCGACTTCCTTGCAGGGAGCATCATCGGGCTCTTCGCAGACAAACCAGCACGGTTCAAAAGGGCCGCGGTTTGTAAAGGGCTCGCTCCACAAAGATTCTTCTCAAGCAAAAGAGGCTCCAGAGCCGCAAAAAGAGCAAAAGCAGGATGATCGCACGGCGCGCATGGGAACGGGCTCTATCCCGCGTTTGGTATTAGAGTTTGCAATTCCTTCCGTTGTGGGTATGTTGGTCAACGGTGCCTACAACATTATTGATTCGATCTTTCTTGGCCAAGCAATGGGCGAGACGGGCCTTTCGGTAGCAACAGCTGCTATGCCGGTAATGACCATCTTTATGGCGCTGTCGATGCTTATTGGCAACGGCGGTAATGCGCTGGCGGCTTTGCGTTTGGGTGAAGGCAGCAAAGATCAGGCAGAAAAAACACTCGGTAATACGGTGTGCCTGGGCATCATTATGGGAATCATCGTGGCCTTGCTTACCAGTATTCCGGCGTGTATGGAGGCCTTGCTTTCTTTATCCAGCACCACCCCTGAGATTCACGACTATACCTACGATTTTGTTCGCATCATCAGTCTTGGTTTTATCTTGCAAACTATTGGCGCAGGTGTAAATAACTTCATTCGAACTGCAGGAGCCCCAAACCGGGCACTTCTTACTATGCTGATTGGCGCAGTTGCTTGTATCGCGCTGAACTTCCTCTTTGTCTTGGTTTTAGGCTGGGGAGTTATCGGGAGTGCTCTTGCAACGGTTTTGGGGCAGGGCGTTTCGTGCTTAAGCGTTCTTTGGTACTTCATTATTACCAAGAATGTGGCCTTTAAGTTGTACGGACGCAATTTAAAGCTTGAATCAGAGATTGTTGGCCTCATTTTCTCGCTTGGTATGGCAAGCTTCATCTTGCAAATTGCGGTGGCAGTGGTTAACTTCCTCATCAATTATTTGTTGGTGCTCTACGGCGGCCAATCGCCTCTTGGGGCCGAGGGTGCGCTTGCCTCTATCGGCGTTGTGCAGCGTTGTGCGATGTTTGTTGTGCTTCCTTTGATCGGCATTGCGGTGGCCATTCAACCTTTACTGGGCTTCAACTATGGAGCAGGCCTTATCCCTCGAGTGCGCAAAACGCTGAAGACAGGTTTATTGTTCTCGTTTATTTTTGGCACGGTTCTGTGGGTTTTGATTCTTATTTTCACCCAAGATATTGTGAGCTTCTTCGGCATTCGCGCCGATGACCTGCGCGAATTTACTGCGTTTGCCTTGAACGTGCAAATTATCGCGCTGCCTATTGT
>CAZDCX010000062.1:0-2632 GCA_964504115.1 uncultured Cryptobacterium sp. | reverse complement strand
GCCGAACTCCCTCTCAGCCCAACACACACTCCTTGAAACAGCTACAGGAGAAATATCGTGAGTCGAGCTCCCCGTATGTCAATGGTTGTATTGTAGTAGGTAACCCTAGGCTGCGCAAAGCAAACCTGCCACAATTTGCGCAAAGAGCGATTTTTTACAGCGAATGCACGCGCGAAGAGCTGCAGAGCACGAGCGGCGCGTGATTAAAGCGTCAACTCCTGCTGGCACGAGAAATGCGTGGTTAGAGCGCCAAACCCGGCTGGCACGATCGGCGCATGGCTAGAGCGTCAAACCCGGCTGGTACGAGCGGCGCATGAGCACCTGAGCATTGCGGGGCAGGTTGTTAGCATTGCGGATTGTCAGCATTGCAGGGGCAGGTTGTGAGATTGCCAAGCTCTGTCGCAGGCAGCATCAAAGCGTGGCCTTTACGAATGCGCGCTGCCCTCATAAGAGATGCGGGGCAATTCTTGCAAAGGGAGCATGACCCAAAGCGATCCTTCAGCCAAACTGATGCGGGCAGGCTTGCCCACCAGCTCGTTCGAGACTCCCCACACCTCGCAATTTGAGCAGGTGCCATCTTCAATATGGTACTCAAGGCCTACTTCGGTAACGCCCTGCGCTACATTGCTATGAGATACCACCGAGCAGGTTCCCCAGGCTCCCGCTTCAATAGCAAGCGCGGCAAAAGGGCCGGGGGCAACAAGCGGCACGATGGCCTCTTCTTCGCCAATACCATAGATGCACGCGCCCCGCTTGGCCGTACTGATGAGGAGTTGCAAATTGCCAAGAGTATGATCCAAGCGCCCCACAAAAGCATCGCACAGCACGAGCTCTTCATGGCCTGTTGCAATGGCTTGACTGATGGCCATTTCCATATCGGTGAAATCTTTATGCGTATCGTATTCGTGCACCATTGGATGATTTGGCACAAAGCCCAGCGAATCAAAATCTCCAAACACCTCGCTTGGCACAAGTGAGCGCTGCTGCAAGGTGGCATAGCCCCCATCAACAGCATAAATCGTATCGAACGATTGCGTTTGCAGAAGGTAATCGAGCCCTTTATGGTGCGAAGGTGCCGCTCCTACCAATAAACAACGCTTCATCGATACACTCCTCTTTCTGGTTTTGGATACCCGCCTTGAGCACACCATACCGTACCGCCCCAAAAAGGCAAGATTGTGCTTGCGCAACAGCCGCAAAAAGAGCCGATATAAGATTCTCTTTGAAATACCGGCACTGGTAAAGCATTCTGCTAGAATAACCATCCGAGTGGGTCGGGCAACCGCGCGTTTTACGTGAGGAAAGTCCGGGCTTCAAAAGGCAAGATGCCAGCTAACGGCTGGGCGGGGCGACCCGACGGATAGTGCCACAGAAAAGAAAACTCCCCTGCTCATGCGCGTATCTTGGTATACCCGCTTACAACAGGAGAAAAGCTGAAACGGTGCGGTAAAAGCGCACCAGTACGTTGGTAACAACGTAGCTTGGTAAACCCCATCTGAAGCAAGCGCAAATAGGAACGCTCTACGGCCGCCTTTCCGTGCGTTCGGGTTGCGTGCTAGAGCTTTTTGGTAACAAGAAGTCGAGATAAATGGTTGCCGATTACAGAACCCGGCTTATAGACCCACTCACTTTTTTTCGGCTCCCCTCGTATCCCCATAACGCGCGCATGGAGCCTGCCGCTTATCTGCGTTTCCCTGTACATGAAGCCCCGAGTAGATGATGCTTGCAAGCCGCATTGCGAAGCGCAAGCTTTTAGTAAAACTCTACAAAGGAAGGCCCCGGATTCGCAACCAAAAAGTAGAGGGATGCCCCGCACAGTGCGTGCGTCGTCTCTGCCTTCCCCTTTGTTTTACTAAAAGCTTGATAAACGCGCAGCACTAAGGCGAGCAAGTATTATCTACTCGGAGGCTCTTCTGCAAATTGAACAGAAAAGGGAAAGCGGAAGCTGACCGAGCAAGCTCTTCCTCAGGGCATCCTTCGCTAGATCTATAGCTCATGTTTGTTGTGAGGAAAGCCTTGAGGTGAGCCAAGTATCATCTACACGGGGCGCTTCGGTACGTTATGAGGCCATGAGGCTCCGTGCCCAATGCCCCTAGTCCAGCCGGGCTCTGCAGTGAATCGGGAAGAAGAAAAAACACGGGCAAGGATTATCCTCTTGCCCGTGCGTGATGCTCGTAAAATGCGTGGCGGATTTACTTCTTCTTATCAACCTTGCGAGCAGTAAAATCGCAGCTGCTTTGGATGATTTGTACCAAAACAATCAGGATGATAATGGTGGCAATCATAACATCGGTTTGATAACGCTGATAACCATAGCGAATGGCAATGTCGCCCAAGCCGCCGGCACCAACCATACCGGCCATTGCCGAGTAACCCAGCACCGTAATAAGCACGATGGAGAAGCCGCGAATTAAGCTGGGCAGGCTTTCATGCAGGTACACCTTGGTAACAATTTGCCAGGTAGAAGCGCCAAAACTCTGTGCAGCCTCCACCAGGCCCGCATCAACTTCGGCCAAACTTTGCTCAACCATGCGGCCAACAAAAGGTGCGGCCGAAACAATGAGGGGCACGATAGCACCCGGCACGCCCAGCGATGTGCCCACGATAAAACGCGTGAAGGGAATCAAGGCAA
>CAZDCX010000061.1:0-2969 GCA_964504115.1 uncultured Cryptobacterium sp. | reverse complement strand
TACCAAATTTAAAAAAACCTAAAATTTATGTCTACGAAGCTTGACTAGTACAAGCCAAGAAAATACGTCGCAAAAGGCCCTCAATAAACTAAAAACTCGTCGCAAAGCTGCCCCCCAATATAAAGAAATCCGTCGCAAAACCGTGTTCAAAACTAGTGAAAACCGTCGCAAAACACAGAGCACATGGTACAATTAACGTCGCAACACATATCTTGCCTGCAATGCAGCATAACTAAAGGATGCTCATGCCACTCAAACGAACCCTTGAAAACACCCTGCTCACCTGGAAGGCCAACCCCAACCATAAGGCCCTCCTGATTGATGGCGCTCGTCAAGTGGGCAAAACCTACCTGATTCGCGAATTTGCCAAAGCGCACTACAAACATGTTTTGGAAATAAACTTTATCGAGCATCCTGAGGCAGCAGCTATCTTCGATGGTCCGCTTGACGCCGAAGCGCTCATCCTTGGCCTTACCGCATACACCCAGCAGCCACTTGAACCTAGCAAAACACTCGTATTCCTGGACGAGATTCAGGCGTGCCCCCGAGCACGAACAGCCATCAAATTTTTGGTTGACGATGCGCGCTTTGATTACATTGAGTCAGGCTCTTTGCTCGGCGTTACGTATGAGCAGCCACCTTCGCTTCCGGTGGGATATGAAGAAATCCACACTCTCTATCCGCTCACGTTTACTGAGTTTTGCTGGGCGATGGGAGTGCAGCAAAGTGTTTTGGATGAAGCGCGCGCGGCCTTTGAGGAACAGCGCCCGACCCTACCCGCAGTCCACGAAGCGCTAACCAAACGTTTTTTGCAATATTTGATTTGCGGAGGTATGCCGGCAGCAGTCCAGCAACTTGCCGATACTCACGATTTGGCTCAGGTTCGTATTATCCAAGAATCAATAGTTGCACTCTATCGCCAAGATATCGCACGCTATGCCCCCAACAAAGCGCACATAGCCGCCATCTTCGATGCGGTGCCTTCTGAGCTAAGTAAGAAAAACAAACGGTTCAAATTAGCCAACCTTGCAAAATCAGCGCGCATGGAGCGCTATGGTAATGACTTTTTATGGGTGGTTGATGCAGGCGTTGGTCTGCCATGCTACAACGTAACAGCGCCAGTACAACCGCTTGCCTTAAATGAGCAGCGCGGGCTGTTTAAACTCTTTTTATGCGACACAGGGCTTTTGACCTCGCAATTTGATCCTAGTATCGCGTATGAATTGCTACAGGGCACAACATCGATAAACTGGGGTGCTGTGCTTGAGAATATCGCGGCGCAGATGCTTACTGCTCAAGGGTTTGGGCTGCGCTATTTCGACAAATCAAAATATGGCGAGATTGACTTCCTTGTTGTGCAAAAGGGTACCGTCCTGCCCATCGAAATAAAGTCGGGCGCAGACTACACCACCCATAAGGCTCTCAATAACGTTTTGAGTGTTGAAGAATGGGGCATTGATGAGGCGTATGTATTCTGCCGCGAGAACTACTCGGCGCGAGAAGTTGAACTGGCCAAACAGGGGCACGCGGCAACTGTCCATTACTTCCCCTGGTACATGCTTGAATTCTTGCAGCCCGCTTATACTATCAAGCCGCTTTTAATAGACTAGGGGCAGTTCGCAGTTCGCGCTACTCGTATTCGGAAAAAGATATAGCTTCCATGTGAAGATCAACACTGCTGGGTTGTAGCTCTTCTTTTAAACAAAGCGTCATATAAAGAGGAAGGTAATAGACAGGCTTACCCTCGCACTCGTTAATAGATACGTTAAATTCCGAAAGTACGTAGGCACAAGGGATATTGTATTCGTTGCTGGATAAAAGGTTGTTCAGTGCGCTATGGCGCTTGTAGTCTTTCCCTGATTTAACTTCTATTGGCAAGACGTTTCCGGCACTTGTTTCAACGAGAAAGTCTACCTCGCCTTTGCGGTTGTTGTGGAAATAATACAAGGGGAAGCCCGAGCTTTGCAGTTCCTGCGCCACTACATTTTCGTAAACCGCCCCAAAGTTAGTACTGGAGCTGCCTTCAATAATATCCATGGCGCTTTGAAGAGGATATCGGCTAAGCAGCATTCCGCAATCTGATGCGTACAGTTTGAACCTATTAGCTGAAAGCGTCCTGAGCAAAGGACTTTTCGGCTCGCTAACCCCAACGGCTTGCAACGCAACGCCGGCCTGTGTCAGCCATGAAAACTCCCTTTCTAGGCGATCATATTTTGCACCATTGGCAACCGAGTTGAATTCGAAACGCTTGTTCTCCTTCGCAAGCTGGCTGGGAATGTTGTCATAGATTGTGAGTATTTGGGTTTTATGCTGTTCGTTGTATTTGATTATGTCGTATCTATTTTGCTCGGCGATGGCGGTATTTACGGAACGAGCCGCGCCTAAATCCATATTGAGATCCAGGTAGTCTTGAACAGCCTCAGGCATGCCGCCTACGGTAATGAAGCGTCTATAGAGCTTGATCATTCGGCCGTGAAGAGAAGGCTCAAGAGGTACCTTTGCACGATAGGCTTCTTTGATTGCATCAACAACCTGATTTGGCACACCGCATGCCCAGCAGAACTCCTCGAAATCAAGCGGGTACATTCTTTTAAGAGTTGCATAACCAACGGGAAAGGAAGTTACCCCTTCCAAAACCGTTCCTAAAAGCGAGCCTGACAATACGATGTCGATTCGGTTATCGTCAAGAAGGTACTTAGACAGGGTGACGATATCGTGCCCAAGCTGTTGAACTTCGTCGAGGAACACGAGCGTTCCTTCGCTAATTGCGTGCCCGGCGATAAGGGAAAGCTTGCTGATAAGCTCTTCTGCGCTGCAAGAACTTGCAAGAAAGCGAGCGTTTTCTTCATCTTCAATGAAGTTCACGTAAATAGATTCGTCGTAATATGAACGGGCGAAATCGTTCACTATGAACGTTTTTCCTGTTTGCCTTGCACCAAGAAGAATGAAGACCTTGCGTTTGCTGCTTT
>CAZDCX010000060.1:0-3443 GCA_964504115.1 uncultured Cryptobacterium sp. | reverse complement strand
ATAGTAACGGTCGATGGCATAGTGGGTTATGTTGGAGCGATTGATGATGCCAACCATCACGCCATTCTTCAACACAGGAGCCTTCTTCAAGTGCCCCTCGGCCAGCACGCGAGCCACCTCGCCTAGATCGTCGTTCACGTCAACCGAGATGATACGCTTGGTAGCAATACTACTCACGGGCTGAGCCATTGTGGCACGCAGTGTTTCACCAAAGTCGGCGTTGTCGCGTTCCACCACAAACGACCAAGCCGTTTTAAAGGCAGGCACTTGGTCGGCAAAGCAGGCCATGATATCGCCATCGGAGATGAAACCCGTCACGCGACGGTTAGCATCAACCACAGGCGCACCTGAAATACCTTTGTCGCTGAATAGTTCCATGGCCTTGGCCACCGTAGTGTCAGGAGAGACAGTATACACATCGGTCTTCATAAGGGATGCAACCGTGGGTGCCGTAAGCTCAGGTGCAATTTCACCGACCCCGATCTTAGCACCGACAGCCGCTTCGCCTTCTGCGGCCTGTGCGGGTATGACTGCCATAGGCTTGGCTGCAACGCGACGAATCCAAAGCGCCAGTAAAAACCCTACCAGCGCAAAAGCGCCCACCAAAACCCCAGAGGCAAGCATTCCGCTTGTAGCGGACGCGTCCGCAGCCAAACCACTAGCTACACCAGAGGCTCCCACCAACGCGTATACGCCAGTAAAGACCGAAGAGCCAAAGCAACCAGCAATCTGGAATCCCGTAGACATAACAGTTACACCATGAGGGTTCATCTGAGGAGGCAGCTTCGAAAGCGCAAATGACTGCACAGGACCGATAACCAAAGCCGACCCGCAGATAACCGGGATATAGATTATGGCCAAAAGAACCGGCGAGGCCGTGGCGATAAATAGAGCCGTAAGCACTGAAAATACCGCAATACACGCAAAGCCAAGAGGCAGCAGTACGCCAGGGCCGTGTTTATCGTAAATACGTCCCGCCACCGGCGAGGCCGCACACGAGCATAGAATGGCTGGAAAGAGTGTAAGTGAGGCAACTAACGGTGGCGTACCCAGTACCGACTGCATAAACGTCGGGACGATTATATTCATGGCGAAGATGGTCACAAGAGAAAGCATGTTTGCCACAACGCCAACAGCAAATACAGAAATCTTTAGTGGGCGAAGATCTATCAGCGGCTCTTCCAATTTCTTCTGACGCTTAACGAAAATCACAAGCGCAATAATTCCAATCAAGGCTGTGGCAGCAGCAATGATTATGTCACCTGCAAACACGGTGGAAATTCCATACAGGATTCCGACCAATGCGACTCCGATAAGCGCAACGGATGCCGCATCGAGACGCGGATGCGTGAGGTGAGCCACATCGCGCAAGATGACGGCTCCGCAAAGCATGCATATAGCAGACAAAGCCGCAAAAACCCAGAGAAGCATATTCCAAGGGGCAATTGCCAAAATAAGGCCGGCCAATATAACGGAAGAAGAAGGACCAAGTGTGGTCATAGCGCCCATAATGCCCATGTAGGTACCAAGCTTTTCGCGCGGAGCAACTTCCAAAGTGATGTTCATGCCAATAGGAATGAGCATGCCTGTGCCAAGCGCCTGCACAATGCGACCTACTAGCAATATAGCGAAGTTCGGAGCCATGCCGCCAATAACCGATCCGATAACCAGCAAAGCTGTCGTTGCACAGAAAAGCGGTCTTGTCGGAAATGACTTATAGGCAAATGCCGAAACTGGCACCATGACAGCTGCACCCAACATATAGGCCGTAGCAAGCCACTGAACAGTAGAAACATCCACGCAAAGAGATTCCATAATTGGTGCGAAGCCAACGTTTAGGTAAGTCTCATTGAATGTCGCTAAAAATGCAGCAAAAGCCGCCACAAATAGAATTGCTGAAGGGTTTTGCACTTTAGGTGCTTGTTTTGTGTCCGACAAGGTTTTCCTCCCATCTAAGCGCGACAGGCGAAAAGCAGTCAAAGACAAGGAAAGCGCTTGGCAGCGCAAAACCACGGCGGGTCACATTCCCTGTACCGTGATCAGATTTACGCACTACCAAGCGCTACATGTGTCGTTTACAGTTTCTATTAAATTGTCTTGCGACCTTACCACAAATTCGCGCGAAGATGCATTAGCGCAATCCGCGAAACGAGCCAAAATCAGGCCTTAAGAGAGCACCAAATAATGGGTCTTACTATGCCAAGATTGCTTGAAGCAAAAGTGCGCAAATACCTTATTTCGCAGGTCATGTTTTTCGCTTTGACAGCATCGGCACAATGGTAATAACCGCGACACCTGCAATGATCAAACACGACCCAATACCTTGCTCGACCGTCAATGTTTCCCCAAGAACCAAAAACGCTAGTAAAAGAGAAAATGGCGTCTCAGTGATACTGATAAGAGACGACTTCGTTCCCCCAATCCGCTTTACGGCCTCGATGTAAATGAATATCGGCAAGATAGTAGATAAAAGCGCCATAAGCACGCCTAGAAGCAGTTGATGGCCATCAAGAACAAACATACCTGGCAATGCTGGCGCAAAAATCACACATGACGCAAGCAAGCTCATCCATGAAAGCGTAAAAATTACCGTAAGAGGGCTTTCCGTGCGACCTGTTTTCTGAATAAGAATGGTATAGATAGCAAAAGACACGCACGAGATAATGTTTAGTAGTATTCCAAGCGCATCAAGCTTGACCTCGCCCACAACAATACCCGATACCATGACAAGGCCGCCTACCGCAAGAACTATAGAAATAATCACAGGCGCTGTCAGCTTTTCTTTGAACACGAAAATGCTCGCGAAAGCAACAACCACTGGATACATATAAAAGATGACAGTAGTCATACCAGCCGTCAAACGCTCTACTGCAAAAAAGTAGAATATCGAACTTATGAAGAAGAAAACAGCTTGAAGGTAAACCGAGCGTTGCTTGCTCACAAAAGGCTGGCGCCGCCAGACCAACATGAAAGCTCCTAGTAGTACAGTGGCGCAGAAGAACCTAAGTATCACGCCTTGCTGAGCGCTAAGCCCTGTGGCATAAATTAGCTTGCTGAAGATGCCAAGAGTTGAATAAAAGATAGCTTGAAGTACCGCAAGACCATATCCTGCGACCCTATAGCCTATTTTGCTCTCATCACCGTTCACTTATTGGCGCTCCGCCTACAATTGCCGCTTCCAAATAAAAGACATTCTATATTTACTTGTTTGATTACCAACTATTAACTTATTTATTAATGCAGAGGTTTTTACGCAAGCTAGTTTAAGGCTCGTCGCGCAAATTGGATCTTTTGCGGCGTACGGAAATGATTATGACGGCCAGAAGTAACCCGATAGCGGCACCAGTAGCGTCAATAAGGACATCGGTGAATAGCCCGGTACGGTCGGGAACAAAAAGTTGGTGAATTTCATCGGTTACGGCGTAAAGAACAGCAAAACACCA
>CAZDCX010000059.1:0-3686 GCA_964504115.1 uncultured Cryptobacterium sp. | reverse complement strand
CGCAAAAAAAGGACCACGCTCGCACGCAGTCCTTTTAGATGTTGTATGTTTGCCACCTTATGCCATAAGGGGCGAAGTTTGAGCCAAGCTTGGGAAACCTTTATTCGGCCTTCTCTTCAGCTTCTGGCTCAACAGCTGTCTCAGGCTCTTCCTCGGCTGCAGGAGCTTCTGCTTCTTCAGCTGGCTCTTGCGCTGCTTCTTCCTCGGCAGGCTCCTCAACTGGTTCCTCCGCGGCTTTCTTCGCCTTAGCGGCCTTGGGCTTTTCAGTCTTAGTAGCAGCCTTCTTTTCCTTCTTGTCCTCTTCCTTGGACTTAGCAGCTACCGGCTCGGTGCACAGCTCCATGATAACGATTGGAGCATTGTCGCCCTTGCGGTAACCCAACTTATAGATGCGCGTGTAGCCACCGTTACGATCGGCGAACTGGCCCTGAGCAACCTTCTCAAAAACCTCGCGCACCAATTCCTGGTCACCCAATGCGGCAATAGCCAAGCGACGAGAATGCAAATCGCCCTTCTTTGCCCAGGTGATGATCTTATCAACGTCGGGACGAATTTCCTTAGCACGTGCCTCGACCGTCTTAATGCGGTCGTTGGTGAACAACGCAGCCACCAAGCTCTTCTTCATAGCTTTGGTATGGCTGGAGTCGGTGCCAAGCTTACGACCCTTCTTGTTATGCCTCATCTTTTATCTCCTATAGCTTTAAATTGAGGTCCATGGAAATGAGCTTATCCTTCACTTCCTCGATGGACTTCGCACCAAAGTTCCTAATATTGAGCAAGTCGTTTTCTGAATACTCAACCAATTGACGTACTGAGTGAATGCCGGCACGCTTTAAGCAGTTATACGAACGAACCGAAAGATCCAAATCTTCAATCTGCTTATCAAGCTCAGCGTTGGTCTCCTGATTCTCAGGAGCAAAGATCGAAACTACTTCGCCTTCTTCGTCTTCCTCAACCTCATCAAGCATGAGGAAAGCGCCCATATACTGATTGATAATATTTGCAGCACGGCATACTGCCTCGGTTGGATTGATGGAACCATCGGTTTCAACCTCGAGGATAAGCTTGTCGTAGTCGGTGCGCTGACCAACACGCGTGTCGCTTACACTCATGGTGCAACGGCGTACGGGCGAGAACAGCGAATCGACATGAATGATGCCGATAGGATCCTCGGTACGCTTGTTGCGCTCGGCAGACACATAGCCTCGGCCTACGCCAATGCGAACTGTCATATCGAGCGTGCCACCATCAGCAACCGTCGCAATCACGTGATCAGGGTTGATAAGCGTAAACTCGGTGGGAACCTCCAAATTTGCGCCAACAACTGTACAGGGGCCTTCAGCGTGTACATGCGCAGTAGCCTCAGTAATGTCGCCGTTCAGGGCACTGAATACCAGACCCTTTACGTTCAAAACGATATCGGTAATATCTTCGATTACGCCTTCAGCAGTAGTGAACTCGTGCTGTACGCCATCAATCTGAATAGCCGTTGCCTTCGCTCCATCGAGAGACGAGAGCAAGACACGACGCATGCAGTTGCCCAAGGTGTAACCGTAGCCACGCTCGAGCGGATCTACGATGAAACGGGCAACGGTATCGTTAACCTCTTCAATCGTTACTGTCGGCCTCATGAACTCTGTCATATTGAATAAGCCTCCTTAATAAACCGCAGGGCGTTCATTACTTTGAGTAAAGTTCGACGATAAGTTGCTCGTTGATATCAAAATCGATTTGATCGCGCTCGGGAAGAGCAAGAACGCTACCCTGAAGCTTCTCGATGTCGACCTCAAGCCAAGCAGGAACCTGAGTACCCTCGTTGGAAATAAGAGCGCTCTTGATTACCAACAGCTCCTTGGCTTTTGGAGCAACAGAAACGAGATCGCCGGGGCGCACGCGAAACGACGGAATGTCAACGCGCTTGCCGTTCACATGAATGTGACCGTGAGTTACGATCTGACGTGCTTCTTTGCGGGTCTTAGCAAAGCCAAGACGGAAAACAACGTTGTCGAGACGAGACTCGAGAATCTGCATCAAGTTCTCGCCCGTTACGCCCGGCATGGACTTGGCGCGTTTAAAGTAACCGCGGAACTGCTTTTCGAGAACGCCGTAGACAAACTTTGCCTTCTGCTTCTCGCGCAGCTGCATACCGTATTCTGATTCCTTGCGACGACGCTTGGGCTGACGAATGGATTCCTTCTTGCTGCTGTATCCCAAGACAGCGGGATCCAGACCCAGCTGGCGACAACGCTTGAGAACCGGAGTCCTGTTAATTGCCATAGTGTATCGATCCTTTCAGTTAGACGCGACGACGCTTGCGCTGACGGCAACCGTTGTGCGGAATAGGGGTGCAATCCTGAATGCTTGCGACTTCAAGGCCGGCTGCCTGGAGGGAGCGGATGGCGGTCTCGCGACCAGAACCAGGACCCTTCACGTACACCGATACCTTCTTCAAGCCATGCTCCATAGCAGTTTTAGCTGCTGCCTCGGCTGCCATCTGAGCTGCAAACGGCGTGGACTTACGAGAGCCCTTAAAGCCAACAGTACCAGCGGACTGCCAAGAGATTACATTGCCCTGAGGATCCGTGATGGATACGATCGTGTTGTTAAAGGTTGATTTAATGTGCGCAGCGCCAACGGCAATATTCTTGCGCTCAGAGCGCTTGATGCGCGTGCGGACGTTCTTCTTTGCCACTGTTTAACCTCTACTTCTTCTTGCCACCGATTTGCTTACGAGGACCTTTGCGAGTGCGTGCATTCGTGTGGGTGCGCTGACCGCGAACGGGCAGGCCACGACGGTGACGCAGGCCTCGATAGCAACCGATCTCCATGAGGCGCTTTACATTCTGAGAAACTTCGCGGTGGAGATCACCTTCAGTGGTGAGATTCTCCTGAATGTAGTCACGAAGCTTGGAAAGTTCATCTTCTGTCAAATCCTTAACGCGAGTATCAGGATTGATGCCGGTCTCGGTGAGAATCTTCTGAGATGTAGTGAGACCGATGCCGTAAATATAGGTCAAGCCGACTTCAATGCGCTTGTCGCGAGGAAGGTCGACACCAACGAGACGTGCCATAAATACGTAACCCTTTCTCTTTAACCCTGACGCTGCTTATGACGAGGGTTCTCGCAAATAACGAGCACCTTGCCATGGCGTCGAATGATCTTGCACTTGTCGCACATTTTCTTGACCGAAGGACGTACCTTCATAATCTAATTCCTTTCGGTAATGCGTTTACTCTATCTACCACGCCCAGCCGCAGGCGATGATTTGTTTGTTCGTTCCGGTTCATAAAAGAACCATGCCAAAAAACTCAGACACGAACCTATCTGAGTACATAAAATGAGCACATTTCTACCCCGAAATGCGCCACTAATACGACCTATTTGTAGCGGTAAGTGATGCGACCGCGATCGAGATCGTATACGGAGAGCTCCACTTGAACCTTGTCACCAGGCAAGATTTTGATGTAGTGCATACGCATCTTGCCAGAAATATGGGCCAAGATCTTGTGGCCATTTTCAAGCTCTACCCTAAACATAGCGTTAGGAAGGGCTTCGAGAACAGTGCCCTCTAATTCAATTGCATCTTCTTTAGCCAAAGTTGCTCCTTCAAGCAAAGAGGTTAACAAGCGGCAAACATGGATTTTAACAAATTGTTGGCAAATCGGGCAAATTTTCCATGAATATG
>CAZDCX010000058.1:0-3701 GCA_964504115.1 uncultured Cryptobacterium sp. | reverse complement strand
CCCCAACATGCGGTTTTGGAGACCGCCGCTCTACCAATTGGAGCTACTGGCCTATTAGTGCCTAATCTTAACGGGTTTCCTTATGCAAAGTGTGATGTCCACACCATTTGCAATATTTTTTAAACTCGATACGATCGGGATTATTCTGCTTGTTCTTCTTGGTCGTATAGTTTCGACGCTTGCATTCGGTGCATGCAAGGGTGACCAAAGTACGCATCAATTCTCCTTAAGTTACATATTGCATTGCTTGATTGCATCATGATTTAAGCGACGAGGAAGCCCGCCGAAGCGGGCTCCCCGTAAAAGTTTTGGTAAAGATCGTTGTTACTTGATGATCTTGGTAACACGACCAGAGCCAACGGTGCGGCCACCCTCACGGATAGCAAAACGAAGGCCTTCTTCCATAGCGATAGGATGAATGAGTTCGCCGCGGAGCTCAACGTTGTCGCCCGGCATAACCATTTCAGTACCCTCGGGAAGATGTGCAACACCAGTAACGTCGGTGGTGCGGAAGTAGAACTGAGGACGATAGCCATCGAAGAATGGGGTATGACGGCCACCCTCTTCCTTGGTAAGGATGTAAACCTGGCCCTCGAACTCGGTGTGAGGAGTAACAGAGCCTGGCTTGCAGAGAACCTGGCCACGAAGAATCTCTTCGCGCTTGATGCCGCGGAGCAAGCAACCAATATTGTCGCCAGCCTGAGCCTCATCGAGCAGCTTGCGGAACATCTCGATGCCGGTGCAAACAGTCTTCTGAGTATCCTTAATACCAACGATTTCGAGTTCGTCGTTAACATGGAGAACGCCACGCTCAACACGACCAGTAGCAACAGTGCCGCGGCCGGTGATGGTCATCGTGTCCTCAACAGCCATCAAGAATGGCTTGTCAACATCGCGCTCAGGAGTAGGAATGTAGGTGTCAACCGCATCCATGAGCTCCCAAATCTTCTCCTGCCATTCTGCGTCGCCCTCGAGAGCCTTCAGTGCAGAACCGCGGATGATTGGGGTGTCGTCGCCTGGGAATTCGTAGCTGGAAAGCAGCTCGCGAACTTCCATCTCGACGAGCTCGATGAGCTCTTCGTCGTCAACCATATCGCACTTGTTCAGGAATACGACGATGTAAGGAACGCCTACCTGACGAGCCAACAGAATGTGCTCGCGGGTCTGAGCCATAGGACCGTCGGTAGCAGCAATAACGAGAATTGCGCCGTCCATCTGAGCAGCACCGGTGATCATGTTCTTGACGTAGTCAGCATGGCCGGGGCAGTCAACATGTGCATAGTGGCGAGAATCGGTTTCATACTCAATGTGAGCAATAGAAATGGTAATGCCGCGTTCGCGCTCTTCAGGAGCCTTATCGATGTCCTCAAATGCGGTGAAGTCAGCGCTAGCTGTACCGTGAGAGCCATCGTTAGAAGACAGAGTCTTGGAAATCGCAGCAGTCAGCGTGGTTTTACCATGGTCAACGTGGCCAATCGTACCAATGTTAACATGGGGCTTAGTACGCTCGAACTTTTCCTTAGCCATTATTTCCTCCTTGTTTGTGAAGGGGTGCCTTTTGAGGTGGACCTCACGGCACTAACGATAAAAGTAAAAGCTTACCGTGCGTAAGCGATAGATGATGGTAGCGGTGACTGGATTCGAACCAGTGACGCCACGGGTATGAACCGTGTGCTCTAACCAACTGAGCTACACCGCCGTTTAAAACTGGTGCCCACAAGCAGACTCGAACTGCTGACCTCTTCGTTACCAACGAAGTGCTCTACCTGCTGAGCTATGTGGGCGAAATGGTGGGAGTGCAAGGATTCGAACCTTGGAAGGCTGAGCCAACGGATTTACAGTCCGTCCCATTTGACCGCTCTGGAACACTCCCAATTCGCTTGGTATCATGTGCAATTTTCAAGCTGCTGCTTGCTATGAGCGCTTATGGCAGTTCAAGCAAGCAAGGGAATGATACGCTAGGAATCCGCCCGTGTCAACGCCTTACACGCCCCCGGGCATAGCCATTTCGCAAATTCGCCATTATTTTTAGATAAACCGGCAAAACTGCAGGTCGTTACTGATTTTTTATTGAGCAAAAAACAAAATGAGGTCAAAATCCAAGCGATCTCAACCCCATTTTAAAAAACAAATTTTTTGAGAAAGTTTTTGGCAAAAATGCCCTTCTAGCAGTCAGAATCCATGTAGGAATCGAACTCAGCGGTGATTTCCTCCGAAGGCTCCTCGGTCAGCAGAGATACCACCACGATAGCAACCAGGCTCAAAACAAACGCTGGTAGCAATTCATACACGGCAAAAATGCCACCAAGGGGCGAAATAAAGGCGTTCCAGATTAACACCGTGCCTGCGCCAACCACCATGCCAGCGATAGCGCCCTTGAGATTGGTCCGGCGCCAATACAAGCTCATAAGCATAAGCGGACCAAACGATGCACCAAAACCAGCCCAAGCATACGAAACCACATTAAAGATTGAAGAATTCTCATCTAATGCAATGACGATGCCAAAAAGCAGTACCGCCACAAGCGTTATACGCGCCACAATCATAACTTGAGCATCGGTGGCGTCCTTTTTAATAAGGCCGCGATAGATGTTTTCTGCCACGGCGGATCCAGCAATAAGTAAATACGATGAAGACGAAGACATCGATGCCGCAAAAATGCCCGATACAACCAAGCCACAGAAAAACGAAGGCAAAATCATTTCAGATAAAACGATAAAGATGTTCTCGGCGCTTGCTTGAGTAAGAAATTCAACAGGCATAACCGCACGCCCTACTAAACCGATAGACACCGCACAGGTAAGCGAAACGATAACCCACACGGTAGCAATACGGCGAGATTTGCGCAGCTGGCTTGAGTGCGTTGCGCTCATAAAGCGAACCAACACCTGAGGCATACCAAAATAGCCCAAGCCCCACGCAAGACCAGAGATGATAGTTATGATGCCATAATCGCTTGCCTGGCCAAAGAGCGGCAGCCCGTTTTCAATAAGCTGATTACCGTCGCTGCCCAAAATCGGAGTTGACAGCTGAGTGGGCGAAAGAAAACCGGGGATCGATTGCAAAAACGCTGCCGTGTTTTCGATACCGCCCACTGAAGCCACTGAGCCGATGAAAACTACAAACAGCGCGCACACCATCAAAGTACCCTGAATAAGATCGGTGGTGCACACTGATAAATAGCCACCGACAAAGGTATACAAAAACACGATCATGGCACCTAAAACCATCATGGTGGCATAATCGAGCCCAAACAGCGTTGAGAACAACTTGCCGCAGGTTACAAAACAACTTCCCACATAAACGCAAAAGAACAGCAGGATAACCAAAGCTGCAATGGTCATAAGGATGTTGCGATTGTCGTGAAAGCGATTGGAGAAATAATCAGGCAAGGTAATAGCATTGTTGGCTACCTGGGAATATTTGCGCAGCCGCTTGGACACAAACAACCAATTGAGATAGGTACCAAGAGCAAGGCCTATGGCTGTCCACATGGCATCCGATGCACCTGTGAAATAAGCTACGCCCGGCAAGCCCATAAGCAACCAGCCCGACATATCTGAGGCTTCTGCCGAAAGTGCGGTAAGCCACGGGCCCAGTTTGCGCCCACCAAGGAAATAATTCTCTGTAGATTGGTTCGACTTCTTCGCGTAAACAAAGCCAATAACTACTACCACGATGAAGTAGATGAGCATTGCAAG
>CAZDCX010000057.1:0-3776 GCA_964504115.1 uncultured Cryptobacterium sp. | reverse complement strand
TTCGCGCAAGAAAGTAATTTACTCTCCTGCAACCCCCCTGTCAAGAACTTTTTTTAAAAATTTTTCGGGGTCAAAAAGAACCCCTCTCAAAGCCCCCAAAAAGACGATAACGCCTGCTTGCAGTCAGGCTTTCTTTGTTTTGCTTGTGGAGTTTACGACCCGAATATATCGCTTCGGGCAGCTTTGCCCTACCGAACGAATTTGAGCCTCAGATAGGCCACGGGGCTACAGTGTGCGACGCGATTCTATAGCGCGTCCAAGGGTAACTTCGTCGGCAAATTCCAAATCGCCACCCACCGGCAGCCCGCTTGCCAAGCGCGTCACCTTAACCCCCAACGGCTTGATAAGACGCGCAAGATAGCTCGCTGTAGTTTCTCCCTCGATATTGGGATTAGTGGCAAGAATGACTTCGGCAATAGCCGGATCGTTGAGACGCGCGAGCAGCTCTGCAATATGCAGATCGTCAGGACCCACGCCTTCAAGCGGTGACAAGGCCCCGCCAAGGACATGGTATACCCCCGAAAAAGACCCGGTACGCTCTATGGGCGGAATATCGCGCGGTTCAGACACTACGCACAACACCGAGGTATCACGCTTGGAAGAGGCGCAGATATCACACAGATCGTTTTGCGCATAGTTAAAACAGCGGGAGCAAAAATGCACCGTTTGTTTGACCTCGGTGATAGCATCGGCCAGGCGCAGGGCATCGGCAGAATCTTCGTTAAGAATCCAATACGCGATGCGCTGAGCCGACTTGGGGCCTATACCAGGTAAACGCTCCAGTTCATCGAGAAGCTTTTGAATGGCCGATGCCGCATACATAAAAGCCTACGACCTTTACCTTAGCGCATACCGGGAATGTTCATACCGCCGGTAACAGCGTTCATGCGAGCAGCGCTAAGCTCTGCTATGCCGCGGAGAGCCTCGTTGATGGCAGCACAGACCATATCTTGCAGCATCTCAACATCTTCTGGATCAACCGCCTCTGGATCGATGGTTAAAGACTTGATGGTGGTATCGCCCTGAGCAACAGCTTTAACCATGCCGCCACCGGCCGTGCCCTCAAACGTCATGGCAGCAACTTCAGCCTGAGCTTTGTCGAGTTCTTTTTGCATCTTTTGTGCTTGACGCATCATCTGCTGCATATTCATACCCATAGTGGTTGTTCTCCTTTGCGCGGGGACAATGATTGCTTTTAGTAGGCGCGTTATTTATAAGATTTGCAAACACGCTGTTCGTATTGTAGAGGAAAGCTATTCGGGTAGCTCATCAAACTTGACTGCCTCCCCAAAAGTTGCGGTCAGAATACTTTTTATGCTCTCTGCCTCATCGGTGATAAGTGCATCCTCTAGAGAGGCCTTGCTTGCATCTTGCTGCTCAGGCCGATCGTAGGTTGGCACCGATACCGACCGTTGCGCTGCGGCAGAAGCTGCAGAATCTGCCGGCACAGATGAAACCTTTGATTGATTGGGGGCCGAAGAGGGCGCCCCTTCATCTGACTGCACGGGCGAAGCTGATGCTGCGCAAGGCCGAGCGGACACAGGTTGCGTCGAAGGCGCCGGCGTTTGCGGCGCAGGCGATTGCTTGGGTTGCGGCGATGATGCTGCAGGCGCAGGTGGCACGTTTGATTGATTGGGAGCCGAAGGCACAGCCTCAGGCTGAGGTGGCGCAGGCGTTGGTACTGCACTTGCTTGCAAGGACGTTGCCGAGGGCTCTTCTGGGGCAACGGAAGCTGCCGGCCGAGTAGCCACCGGCACATACGATGGAGCAGATGACCTAGGCTCTTGAGAGGACTTACGAGCCTGCTCAGATGCGGCCTCGTAAGGCGCTGGAGCCATTGCATCGTAGACATCGAGGGGAACCCGATCATCATCGTTATCAGGCAAGGCTACGCTTGGCTTGGCAGAATAAGGGCCTCCTTCGCCCGTTGATACTGGCGGCTCATTGGCAACCGTTGCTTCGTCCGCGCTGCTGCGGGAGGCTGGCGAAGGCGCTGGCTGCGATACATAACCTTCACGTGAGGTAACCGTGGCAGAGGGTGACGAAGCTTGAGCGCTGTTATCGCCGGCAATAGCTAAGCGATAAGCTACCGTGCCGCCAGCAACTTGCTCGAGCGTACTTGTGAGCAGTGCGCGTACTTCTGTCTTTTGTGCCGCGTTGTAGGCAAAGGTGTTTTCCCGAGAAAACTCCACCACTATGCCGCTGCCATCAGGCTCAGCAAAAACCTTGGCGTTCATGAAAAGCACGCCACGAGCCGGATTTGTTTTACGCAATAAAGACGTTGTGGCATGCCACATGCGCTGCAAGGCAGCAGGATTGCTCAAATCGATCGAAGCAGCATGCGGCTGCTGCGCTGGCGCCGATTGATCGGGCGAAGCCTCGCCGCGAGCCGATGAGGGCGCGGGTGCCGCTTTGGGAAAGGCAGGTGAGGAAGAAGCCCTATGCTGTGGCGCCGCCGTATCTCGTGCAGAAGAAGACGGCTCTGTTTGCACCCCTTCCGCAAAGGCAGCGGCTGCAGGAGGCGCTACCGACACTGAAGACGTAACATCGCTAGCAGAAGCGGAAGAAGAAACCTCCGAGGCCGACTGCGCATCATATGCGCCTTGGCCTCCCTGAGCACTTTGTTCCTCGAGCGCCTCAACGCGCTCGGCAAGAGATTCGAGGGTTAGCTCGGAATCGGGGCGGATCATGCGAGTAAGCGCGATCTCAAAACTCAAACGAGGATTACTTGATACGCGCAATTCCTTCATGAGGTCGCCCAATACGAGCAACAGGCGGCTGAGGCGATCTTCTCCAAACCAACGCAATTGCTCCACCATCGAAGCGCGCGTTGCCTCGCTCACGGGAATTTCCACTTCAAGACCAGCCATCGACAACAGATATAAATTGCGGACGTACTCGGCCAAGTCTCGAACAAATTGTGCTAAATCGGCGCCAGTCTCTACATAACGGGCAATCCAATTAAAACACGCAGCTGCATCGCGCTTGCCAATTGCTATCACGATTTCTGAAACATCAGTATCATCCAGCGAGCCAAGAAGGTTTTGGGCTCCTTCTAAGGTGATATGCCCGCCCCCAAAAGCCATTAATTGCTCGAGCGAGGTAAGGGCATTACGCATGCCACCTTCGGCTCGATAGGCAATTAAATCTAAGGCCTCGCCTTCAAAATCGACCCCTTCTTCAACGCAAATCGCCCCAAGGCGCGACACGATTGACTCAGCTGAAATACGGTGAAAATCAAACCGCTGGCAACGAGAGTGAATAGTATCGGGAACTGTTTGAGGGTCGGTGGTGCACAATATGAAAACCACGTGTGCTGGAGGCTCTTCCAAGGTCTTGAGCAGCGCATTAAAAGCTGCGGGCGAGAGCATATGAACCTCGTCGATGATGTAGACCTTCCAAGCGCCGCGTGTGGGCGCATAACTCACGCGACTGATGATTTCTTCGCGTACATTCTCAACGCCCGTTCGGCTTGCAGCATCAAGCTCATAGACATCGGGGTGAATCCCCTGCGCAATGGCTTGACACTCACCGCAGGTTCCATCGGGGTTGACCGTGGGACCCTGCTCACAGAGCAGCGCCTTTGCCAATATGCGAGCCATGGTGGTTTTGCCCGTACCGCGAGGACCACAAAACAGGTACGCATGCGATACCTTGTCCTGCGCAATAGCATTTTTAAGCGTACGAACAATATGCTCTTGACCCACAACATCGGCAAAGGTAGCCGGACGATATTTTCGATATAGTGCTTCCATAACTCCCTCTTGACGAGGCTT
>CAZDCX010000056.1:0-3849 GCA_964504115.1 uncultured Cryptobacterium sp. | reverse complement strand
TTCGAACCTGCGACCTCTGCGTCCCGAACGCAGCGCTCTACCAAGCTGAGCCACATCCCGTGTTGGCGTTTTAGCGGGTGCTATGTTAGCACAAACGCCTGCAAAAAAGCAGGTAACCGGTGGCGCTTCACAACTTGACGATATTCCCTCACTGGGCATTGAGTCGCCTGCCAAACGCTCTCACGTGCAAGCCTCTTTCCTGCTCAGCTAAGGATTACTGCTGGGCGTTACACCAGCTTAGTAGCGCACGTACCACATATTGGAATGAACGGCACTTATCTTAACCACATCGCCCGTTTGTGGGGCATGGATCATTTGGCCACCACCGATATAGACTCCGGTATGATGGCTGTTCAAACAAATATCGCCCGGTTGCGGATTGGTAACCACCGTCCAACTGCGCATACTTGCGGTGCTACACCAATGATTGCCAAACGTGCCCGTGAGACAGTAACCAACCAGCCCAGAGCAGTCAAACGCATTGGGGCCAGAAGCTCCCCAAACATAGGGCTTACCAAGCTGCGCATAGGCGCGATCAACCACAATATTGCCCGTAACACTTTGTACCTTGCTGTTGTTTACCGTACCTGTGCTTTTGGCATAACTACTGCTTGAAGCTGCAGCGGCGGCAGCAGCACGAGCGGCGGCCTCTTCCTCTTTCTTCTGCAAATCTTTTGCTTCATCAGAAAGGGTTTTATAAAGCTCCTGGGCTTCCTCAGCAGCAGCCTGTGCCTCTGCGGCAGAAGACTCAGCTTCGTCTTTGACCTCTTTAGCTTCGGCTGCCTTGTCGGCGGCGATCTGAGCTTGCGCCTCAGCTTCAGCTTGCGCTTCTTCCAGTTCGGCGCGAGCATCCTTGGTTTGCTGGACTAAATCAGCATCGTGCTCAGTCAGCTTTTCGAGGGTATTCCATGTAGTAGCAAATTCTTCAAATGATGAAGCACCAAGAATAACATCGATAAAAGTAGTATCACCCGAGCGATACATACTACGCGCGCGCCCGGCAAGCTGCTCCTGATGAGCCTCGACTTCCTTGGTCTTTTCTTCAACCTTAGCTATAGCCTCATCAACCTTGGCCTCAGCCTCTTTTTGGGCATCGAGGGCGGCATAGTAGTTATCGGAAGCAGTATCTAACTTTTCCTGAAGAGAATCGAGCTTTTCTTGCAGAGCATTGTATTTATCAAGCGCCTCATTGGCCTCGGCTTGCTTTTCAGCCGCTGTTGGGTCGCCGTAGGCTGGCAAGGCCGCAGGTACTGACAGACCAACTGCCAAGAGGACAGCCATGAGAGCCACGAAAAAGGCTCGTTTATGGGATACGATCGGAGCGCTCACGTTCACGATCCTCCTTACGATTACGCCAGAAGCAAACTTCGTTCAAGCCACCCACGTAAACACTGATAGCAGGCAAACAATGCACACCATGGTAGCAAAACAGCGCCATTTGCATCTATAAAATGCGACGACTCTCAGAGAGCCGCCGCAGAAGTTTCACACTACGTCCGTGTAAAAGGCCACAGCCTCAGAGCGCCTTATTGCGGCACCACATACCACATGCTTGATTGCACAGCACTGATTTTAACCACATCACCCGTTTGCGGAGCGTGGATCATTTGACCCCCACCAATGTAAATACCAACATGGCCCGACTTAACACAAATATCGCCTGGCTGCGGGTTAGACGTGCGCGGCCAGCCAGCTACTGAACTAGAAGTGCAATAGCGCGAATACGAACCGGTAATGCAATAGCCTACCAACCCGGAGCAGTCAAACGAATTAGGGCCGCAAGCCCCCCATGCGTAGGGCTTGCCAAGCTGCGCATACGCGCGGCTTACGATAGCACTGCGACTGCGCGAAGTGCTTGGAGTTGACGAGGAGCTTGAAGCATTAGAGCTTGAGCTGCTCGAGGTGCTTGAGCTGGCACTTGAAGAAGAACTGTTCGATGTGCTTGAACTACTTGGCTTCTTGGAAGTGCCCGAACTCGAGTTACTGCTTGCATTGGAAGAGCTATCTTGGATAGCAGCCAGAGCAGCGGAAGCAGCCGTGGCCTCTTGCGCGGCCTGCTCTTGCTCCACTAATTCAGCAGCTTCGGATGAAAGATTATCGTAGACCGCCTGCATTTCCGCAGCTTTGGTATCGGCATTATCGGCAATAACCTTAGCCTCTGAAGCTTTATTGGCTGCGGTCTCGGCTTGCTGCTCGAGTTCGGCTTTAGCGCTCTCTAGCTCTTCACGTGCTGATTTAGTTTCCGACACTAACTCAGCATCATTAGAGTTGAGCGTCTCGAGCATATTCCACGTGGTAGCAAACTCTTCAAAGGTAGAAGCGCCTAAGATAACATCGATAAAGGACGTGTCGCCCGAGCGATACATACTGCGCGCGCGCTCGCCTAATTGCTCCTGATATTCTGAGATTTTGGCGGTTTCTTCATCGATTTTAGTTTGAGCTTCTGAAGCTTTTTGCTCTGCCTCGATTTGCTGAGAATGAGCCTCTTCATAATTGGCCGTTGCTTCTTCCAGCTCGGCCTGATAGTTATTCAACTTTGCAAGAGCAGCATCGGCCTCGGCCTGCTTTTCTTGTGCGGTGAGTGCTGATGCTGTTGAAAGAGGAATGCTTAATCCAACTGCTAAGACGACAGCCATACAAGCTGCAAAAATGGACTGCTTATTGAACATGCGACGCTTGCCCTGTTCTTGTATCATCGCTGAGGACCTCCTTGCGATTCACTCTAATTCGCTGAGTACAATTTATCTTCAAACGCGAATCGTAGCTGTTGCTATGGTATCAAAGCCAATCCAACACCGCAAAATAATGTGAATTCCTCCTTCATAAGACCCCATCACACAAGATTTTGTGGTTTCTTTTTTTCGAGCCTCATAAATCTACAAGATAACCTTTTGGATACTTGAGGGGCAGCAAGCCCTGCCCCCAATAAAATCTCATAAGCGCTTCACACTTCTCGGCCTGCTTTATAAATACGTACCGCGCCTGAAATCCCAATTAAGATATCTACACAGGCCGCTTCTTCAGGCTTTGGAGTGCGGCTACCCCCACGCTTTTCAGCCAAGCCCTCCAAAACGCATCGCAACATATTCAAAATATTGGCGCAAACGCCCAAAAGTACGTTAGACTGATAGCGAGAACGGTTGACGAGGGGTTTGAGATAACCGCTCCATCTGGGAGGATCGGCTGCACGTTTTTCTCGTGTTTGGGTTTACGTGTTTTCATGCTCCTGCTCACTCGTCAATCACATACGAGTAAACCCCAGATTCAAAGAAGGTAAAGTTATGGATATTACCATCACTGGTCGTAGGATGCCCATCACCGATGCACTGCGCAGCTATGCAGAGGAAAAAATCGGTAACTCTATGAAGGTTATGGATATAGACCCCCTTACTGCCGAGGTCGTTCTTCAGGTTGAAAAGAATCCAAGCAACCCAACCCCTGCAACGTGCGAGGTAACCATGCGTGCACGCGGTCACATTATCCGTGTGGAGGAAAATGAAGAAAACATGTATGCCGCTATCGATGTTGCCGCTGCAAAGGCGCTGCGTCAGTTGCGTAAGTATAAGACCCGCGTTATCGACAAGAAGATCACAAGCGGCCCCTCCGAGAAGGTTGCAACCGATCTTGACCTGGATGGTCTTATGGCCGAGCTCTCCAAGGATGACGAGGTAGTCCGCGTGAAGGAACTGGTGCTTGAGCCCTTAACCGAGGAAGAGGCACTCATTCAGATCGACTTGCTGGGTCACGACTTCTTTGCTTACTTGGATCGCGACACAAACGTAGTAAATATCTTGTATCGTCGTTCGCACGGCGGCTACGGTTTGCTGAAGCAGGTTGAAGCATAAGGGA
>CAZDCX010000055.1:0-4677 GCA_964504115.1 uncultured Cryptobacterium sp. | reverse complement strand
TGATAGCTGAAGCGACCGGCCTGCCAGCCAATCACGCAAGCTACTTGTCCCGATTCGAGAAGCTCCTTGGCTCGTTTGCGTCCAATCTCGGTGTAGTCCATCACAAATCACCTCTTCCACTCATAGGAAGGGCAAGCCATTCAAATTTAGCGGTAATGGGATGAGGCATTTCTTCACGCGAAAGATGCGGAAGATCATTGGAGAGAGGCCCCAGTTCGCGAATGCGCTCGGTAACCTCAATCACCGTATCGCGGAATTTACCAGCCTCCGAACCAGAGATCCAACGAACCTGGAAACGATCAGGTTCAAGACCCAGATATTCGGTGAGACGCTTGTACAACATGAGTCGGCGCTTGGCGTAATAGTTGCCGGTGGAATAATGACAATCGCCCGGATGGCACCCACAAACCAGCACGCCATCGCAGCCATTCTGATAAGCCTTGAGAATGTACTGGGGATTCACGCGCCCAGAGCAGGGAACTCGCAGCAGCCGTATATCGGTTGGGTAATTCATGCGGTTGAGCCCCGCCAAATCAGCCCCCGCATAGGTGCACCAATTGCAGCAGAAGGCCAAAATCTTTGGTCGCCATTGCTCCGCCTTGACCTCTCCCGGCCCTAAATTGGAATTATTCTCTGATAAGAAATTGGTCAGCTCGCTCATTGGAGTAACGCCTCCACTTCTCTCATGATTCCTTCATCACTAAAGCCAAGCAAATCGGCTGCACCAGGCCTACATGCAACCGTGCAAGCGCCGCAGCCTTGGCACAGGCTAGGATTAACCCGAGCAACTTGACGGGTAACTTTTTGAGAGTTTTCTCGCAAGGTCACCTCAACCAGGCCAATTGCCCCATAAGGACAAATATCGGTGCAGGCACCACAACCCGAGCATTTTGCTTCGTTTACCTGGGCAATCATAGGGTTAGCCTGGATTTCCCCGCGCGCCAAAAGCCCAATTACTTTTGAAGCCGCTGCGCCAGCTTGGGCAACGGTATCGGGAATATCTTTTGGCCCTTGCGCTACGCCGGCAAGATATACGCCACCCGTATTGGTTTCTACGGGGCGCAGCTTAGGATGCGCCTCATTAAAGAAGCCTTCAGGGCCACGCTGGATATTCATAACGTTTGCGATTTGCTCTGCGCCATCAGAAGGAACCATGGCAGTTTCAAGAACGACCATATCTGCATCAACCCGAACTACCTTGCCTGAGAGCGTGTCGGCTCCAACGCAAACAAGCTTTCCCTGTTCAGGGTAGATTTTAGAAACGCGGCCTCGCACGTACACTGCCCCATCGTGGAGCGTGTTCATATAAAACTCGTCGTAGCCTTTACCCGCACAGCGCACATCCATATAGAACACGTAGCATTTGCCACCTTTGACTTTGTCAAGAAATTGATGTGCATGTTTTGCCGAATACATGCAGCAAGCACGCGAGCAGTAAGAAACTCCCTTATTGGGATCGCGAGAACCAACGCACTTAATAATGGCAATGGTTTTTGGCTCAGTTTGATCAGAGGGGCGCAAGATATGGCCTTCTGTCGGGCCCGAGGCATTTACTAAACGCTCAAACTGAAGGCCGGTAATAACATCGGGATACGTTCCCCCTCCGTATTCTCCGTAGAGCTTGCCCCAATCGATAAGCTTGTAACCCGTGGCTAAAATAAGCGCACCATAAACCTCGGTTGTCACCTTGTCGACATCATCATATTTGATAGCGCCCGTTGGGCATATTTTGGCGCAAACGCCACACTTGCCTGTTTGGAGCTTCCTGCAAGTGGCAGGATCGATGGTAGGTTTGCTAGGAACTGCCTGCGCAAAGGGCTTGTATATTGCTTTTCGCTTGGAAAGCCCCTGGTCAAACTCGTTAGCCGTTTTGCTGGGGCACTTGGTTTCACAAGCGCCGCAACCCGTACAAAGATCATAGTCAATATACTTTGCTTTTTCGCGAATAGTCACTTCGAAGTTGCCGATATAGCCACTAACGTGCTCCACTTCAGAGAGCGATTTAATGGTGATATTGGGATGATTACCCGCCTCTGACATTTTGGGCGTGCAAATACAAGCCGAGCAATCCATGGTGGGAAAGGTCTTGTCAAGCTTTACCATATTGCCACCAATAGAAGGCTCACGCTCAACGAGGGTAACAGGGAATCCTGCATCGGCAATATCAAGCGCCGCTTGCACGCCTGCAATACCCCCGCCAATAACCAGAGCACGACGGTTTACCGGGATAGTAGAGCTATAAAGCTTGCGATCAGTTTCAACCTTGGCAACAGCCATAGCTACCAGATCAATAGCTTTAGCCGTTGCGGTCTCCTTATCTTTGTGAACCCAGGAGCACTGCTCGCGAATATTCGCAATTTCAAGAAGATACGGATTGAGCTTTGTCTTCTCTGCGAGCATCTTGCGAAACGTTTCTTCATGCATGCGAGGAGAGCACGATGCAATCACAATTCGATCAAGATCGTGCTCATTAATTGCATCAACAATAGTTTGCTGGCCCGGGTCAGAACAGGTGTATTTATTGGTAACAGCGTGTACCACATTGGGCATAAGGCGTGCGGCATCGGCAACAGCTTGAACATCAACCGTTGCTGCGATATTGGTTCCGCAGTGGCAAACAAAAACGCCAATTCGACTCATGATTCCTCCTTTCCCTCACAGGATGAATCCAGTTTTTGTAAAGTGGCATCTATGCCTTGCTTCATCGCCTCGCTTACCAGCTCTACCGCCGGCGTAAAGTGGCGCGTAATGCCGCACTCTTCGGGAAGGGCGCCCATCGAGGCAGCGATTAATTCGGTAAAGTAATAGATAGGGATCGAGAATTCAGGAAGCCCCTGCTCTCGCTGCGTTTTATTGAGCTGTTTTTGCCTCATATCAAGGTTGAGCATACAAAGAGGGCAGGCACAGGCAATAGCATCGGCGCCGTTTAGGCGAGCATTCTCAAGAATCTGTGCGATAAGCGGCCTTGCCTCCTTAGCAGTGCTAACCTGATGCGACGCGCCACAACACTCTGTTTTGAAGTCCCATTCAACAGGGTTGGCTCCACTGAGCGCAACCACTTGCTCCATGGTAGACGGGCGCTCTTCATCATCAAAGTTGCATAGGTCGCGTGGACGCAACAACATACAGCCGTAATAACAAGCAACATTCATCGTGTCTAAAGGAGCAATTACCTCACTTTTAACAGCCTGAGCAGTTTCTTCATCGAGAAACACCTCAATACCATTTATTACTTCTTCGGTTGCTTTATAGGGCCTATCAATAAGCGCTTCAATGCGCTGTTGCTGCTCTTCGCCTGATCGGGCATGTACCAGCGCGCGGCGCAAGTTTTGATAGCAACCGGCGCATAACGTCAAAACAGGTCTGCCGGGATATTGTTGTTCTGAAAGCGCCAAATTGCGAGCTGGCAAAGCCTCCGCTAGGAAGCTATCTGCTCCAGGCGCAACACCTGAACCGCAGCAGTTCCAGTCTTTAATTTCGTCGACGGTAAGCCCAATACGCTGAGCAATATAGGTAAACGATTCTGTGTATGCTCTGCCCGTTGTCATCGATGAGCAACCAGGGAAAAATGAATAAGATTTACTCATCATGCGCTCCTTTCTGAGAAGGCACAACGCTGTCTTGAGCCTGGAGCTTGACTTGAGGCTCATCGGTCTTATCCATTGAAGGAAAAGCGGCGTTTTTGCATCGCTCAAATATTTGCTTCATTTCGTCTGGGTTTTCGATCGATTTTGGAAGCCCCACTTCCAACATACCTTGCTTGAGCATTGCGGGTACGCTATCGACATCCTGGAGCAGGCGCCCGCTGGTCATGTTGTAGCCAGCAGCCAAAAGAGTCTCGTTTGAGATGCCGGTTTGTTTAACGATTTGCAGAAATACATCCTGAAACGCTTTAGCCTTATGAACAGGAATGATTCCTTGAGCTGCACCCTGGCGTGTTATAGCATTCATTAAAGAGGGCATATCCACCTTTTGCGGGCAACGTGCAACACAGGTGGCACAGGACAGACATAGCCAGGGCATGTTGGAGTGAAGTACCGTGTCGACGTCTCCCAATTGCAGGGATCTGATTACCTGCCGACACGTCATGTCGGCATGAGAGGCAACAGGGCAACCGGCGGAGCATTTTCCGCACTGGTAGCAATCTCGAAGATCCACACCTGAATCACTCACGATTGCATCAAGCAAGCGTTCCTCTTCGCATGAGTGAGCAGCAATATTTTGCATTTCCATGCAACCTCGCTTTCCTTAAGGACGCAAGGTGATCGAAATATGTAGGCCGATAGCCGATTGGTGACAGTAGAGTCGATTCGGGCATTCGACGACAACGATCACTACACCTATTTTCTTGCTTTGATGGAAAGAGAACGTATTTCGCTCCGAGATAGGTTCAAAAACGGAGCAAGCGGCAAAACAAATACCGTTCACCAGACTTTTTTGCACAACTCATGCTGAGACCCGCCAGCAGGCGCTTAGAGCCTGATCTCGGCGGCAGCCGCGAGCCGCTTGCCACCAATCATCAGGCACGAGCCGTTTGATCTCGCCAACAGGCGCGAGGTTTGCCCAAGGCAGAAGGCCCGTGCCATTTGCCACCGCCAACAGACGCGCGGGGGTTGCCCCCACAAAAAACAAGAATGCCCTGCATGAGCAGAACGACCTATCCTCCCACGGACTACA
>CAZDCX010000054.1:0-4912 GCA_964504115.1 uncultured Cryptobacterium sp. | reverse complement strand
GTATGGTGAGCCATGAAGGGTTGAGTCTATCCTGTTCGAATTGTTCTAGCTCAGAGACTAAACGACGCTCCTTGCGCAGCCACTCACGGTAGTGCTCTTCTATTTCCTTTTGTTCCTGCTTGCTAGGGATTGGTACTCGGATTTCCCGTAAGTTTTTTGTTGAGAGTTGTTTAACCGTGCCTGAGACAACCTGCTCCAATAACTTTTGGCCCACATCAGTGCAAAGAAAGGCCAGCAGGTAGTAAGGGTTTACTTCATCGGAAGGCATCAACAGCAAAAGGCTGTCGGATGCGAGGAGGTATTTGTTCACATATGGTGCATTCTCGTCGCGTTTGGCACTACGTTTGAGGCCCACTTTAAACGGTGTGCCGATGTTGCTGGCGATGCGACCTATGAGAATGCAATCTTTCTCTGAAGGTATTGCGTGCTTTGCATGTTGCGCGGGATCATACTCGAATTGGGTATGGAGGTCATTTTCGTCAATAATCTCACCATGCGCAAAAGATGATGCATCGCAATAGAAAACCAATCCGTTTTCCGGAGATCTCCAGTCGAAAAGGGTGCCCCGTTTGCCACCGCCGCGTCGAATATCGGCAATTTCGCCAAGGCGTGTTCCCTCAATAATAAAGAGAGAGTCACCTGTATAAAGGCACGGCTCTAGATTCCAATCGTGACTTCCAATAGTTTCAAGACTTGCTCTTTGGTGCGGCAAGCTATCCGGGCTGGTAAAGAGTGCCGCCAGTTCGTCTTGCTTCATCGTGTGGCTACCTAAGTGCGCGAGCTGTTTTGAAGCGTCAATCAACTCAATCTTGTCGTTTCCCCTTGTTAAAACAACGAGACATGCATCGGTATGCAATGCGGGGTGCATTCCTATGTTGATAATGGCTCTGATGTAGCCTTTCTCGGCAAAGGCGCGCCTGTCGGCGATTCCGCGAGCCTGAATAAGCGCACGTGTTGGCATGAGCAATATCGAACAGCCTGCATCTCCTGCAATATCCAGGGCAGCAGCAGCGTAGAGCCATTCTGTCATCTTAAGTTGCGCTCCGAGCAGGTAGTACGCATACATGCGCATGGTGTCACTACCAGCAAGGTTCTTTGCGCTATCGTTCGCGGGGACAGCGCAGATAACACAGTTCGCCGTTGTAGCAACTGCTCTCTTTACCTCAACCGTGTCTTCCAAAACATTGATCTCGATGCTCTTCTCCGGGTAGTATTCCGTCCAATCGGTGAAGTCATCAGCACCGACTTCTTCAGTATCAATCCTCATTTGTAGCAAATTCTTATCTGCAACTCCGCGATAGAGGTACTGGTGGATGTTATAGAGCTCTTTTTCGGGAATGAGCTTATGCAAGCGGTACGTGAGGCCACCGCCAAAACCTTCTCCTCCATCTTTGTAGGAGCAAAGCGCATCGATTTGTACCAGCGAGCCCGCGATATTTGGCGCATAAGCCTTGGTAATAGCAGCAATAAGGTTTGCGCATACATCGGACCAATCAAGTATGAGTTGGATATCGTTCTCGCTGGTCTTGCTCATGCTCTGCGCTCCCTCTCTTTGAATCAAATTGCATCTTGATTTATGGCATAGTATATACTATTATGCCAATGGATATTAAATATCCAAATATAAACAACCTATAGAAATTGGAAGGTATTATCCAAATGAAAGGAGTAATAGTGGAACGAAATGAAACAGTGATGAGGCGCTGTGATGGTAGGGAGGTATTTCGGCTTGAGAATTCTTGGTCTCTTTCACGTGCAGCATCGAGTTTTGGGGCTGGGGGTAGGGACTTCACCTATCAGCATGGTGTGTACGCACCCGAACTCGAGCTCTTAAGCACCTGTCAGCTTTTTGTTTGCGGTGAAATTTGCGACAGTCTTGCCTCGCGCGTCATCATCCAGCTCAACTACTTGGCCAACATTTACCCTGGCCAAAGCATTACGCTCAATGTCATGTCACCCGGAGGCAGCGTTTCAGCTGGGCTTGCCATCATCGATGCCTGCCGCACCATTTCTTCACCGGTAACAACCATCGCTTATGGGATGTGCGCCTCGATGGGCTCCGTCATTGTTGCCTGTGCGGGCAACAAGGGTAAAAGATTCGCAACCAAAAGAGCCACCCTTATGATTCATCAGCCTTCAAATTCATTCGGGGGAAAATCATCAGACGTTTTTGCCATGGCCGACTTTGCCAAGAAGTCGCGCAGCGTACTTGACACCATACTTGCCGAGGCAACGGGGCGTACGGTTCAAGAAATCCATGAGGCAACTGAAGTGGATAAGTACTTTGACGCCGAAGAAGCTGTTGCCTTTGGGCTCGTTGACGAAGTACTGCATGAATCGAGTGAAACGGAGAGTATTCATGAATAAGACGGATAGCAATATCAATAGCATCGTCGACGAAGAGACGCAGTCGAAGCTGCGCCATGAAGCGCTTAAGTGTGATTATATGGATAGCGTGTTTCGCAAACCTGAGCTTGAAAGCTGGCCAATGGTGACCGAACAAGCTGCCGAGCAAGCACAAAAAGACTTCTTGGCTGCCTGTCAAGAGCGAGCGGTTTTCGAGGAGGATCGCGGTGTAGATCTTCGGTTCGAGAGAGTTGATGCCCACCAACTTGCCGACCGCATAAAGAAAGAAGTCATTGGGCAAAATGAAGCAGTTGAGCGAATGGCGGAATACTTCATGTTGTGTCGCAAGAAGCAAGAAAAGCTTGCCGATGGCGCGCCTGGCTACACGTTACCGAACGTGAATGCGTGCTTACTCATAGGGCCCACGGCCGCTGGTAAAGGGCATATGCTCAAGGCTTCGGCTCGGGCATTGGGCACAGGCAATGAGGTAAAGGTTTTTACCATCAAGTGCAACGCACTTACGGGAGCAGGCTGGCGCGGGCGGACGCTTGACTCCGAACTGTGCCGTGTATCCATCTATTTGAAAGAGCATCCAGGCTCACAAGCCATCATCTTTTTTGATGAGGTAGATAAGAGGGCACTTACAGAGGGCGATATTATGGCTGGTGGGTTTAATCCGCAGCCCGATATTATGGCCTTTGTCGAATGCGAAGATATTTACGATGGGCAGACCGATGACACAATCCGAGAGCGTTTCACCATCGACATGTCGCGGGTATTTATTGTTCTAGCAGGTGCTTTCACTGGCATTGGCAGAGAGGTTGTGGCGCGGCGCCTTAAGAAGAATGAAGAGGGCAGCGCTATGCTGCATACGGTTCGTGATTCAGCATGGTGCATGGATGAATATGAGCTGCGTCAACATATCATCCCTCAGGATCTTGTTGAGTTTGGATTCATGCCAGAGTTTTTGGGCAGAATCTCTTCCATTGTGAACATGCCCGCACTCACTGAAGAGAGCTTGACGGCCATCGTAAACCAATGTGAAAACAACATAGCAGCGAAGCTTTCGAAGCTGTTGCCCGAAGGTGCGAGCTTTGTTGTTGATGATGAAGCTGCGCGTTTTATTGCCCATAAGGCGTATGACTCAGAGTTGGGCGCGCGTGCGCTGGAGCCCCAATTGCACGTACTTGCTGCTCAGGCATTGGTTGCGTGTCGACAGGGAAAAGAGGCGCACACGGCGTGCGTTTCTCTTGAGGATGATCAACTTACCCTGCACTTCACACCCAAAGGCGGGAGGTAATTATGAGCCTTGATAAAGCTGGGGGAACTCTCGTCAAAACCAATGCAAGTGGTTTTGCGTTCTATCCACTCATCGCTGCCCGGGAAAGCAACATGAGTCTAGCGAAGTTGGCTTGGCTTTCCCAAGGAATTGCGAAGCGCTTGCTTGCAGGCGCTCATGAAATAGTAAGCTACTCCGTCGCTCACGAAAAGACGGAGGAGTTTCTGCGGGCAAGTATCACATTTTTGGCATGTTACTTTCCACTTGATGACCTGCGGTTATGCAGCCTAGAGACCCTTGCCAATCTGGTCGATCTTCGAGGTGATGCCAGGCACCTATCGGCGCTCGATCTTTTAGTGTTGCAGTGCTATGCCGGAATTAAATGTGTTCAGGACAGCGATGGAGCGTATTCATGGAAAGAGACAGTTTTCAAAGGCCCGCTGGGTTGGTGCTCGCCTGCTGTGGCTCCTTATATTCGCTACCGACAAAACCCGTTTGAGGTAAGAGAGCGCATTGTTGCTTGCGTTCTTAGGATCTGTCGCTTTTATAAGAAACATCCTGATGTATTTGAAGATTGCATGCGCTCGTTTGTATGCAAAGATGATTACACGTCGCTCGACAGCAGCACTCTAGTGAGTGAAGACAGCGCCTGACGCACCTGAGGCTGCTGCGGAGGCAATGTCAGCAGTCACTCTTCAGGGTTTTTTGCCGCCTTGGATTATGAGCCACTCCTCCAATTTGAATATGAGCCTTCGCTGAAGAGCTTGAAGAGCTTGCTGGTTCTTCGACGAACTGGTCCTCAAACTCGATTATATTGCCAGCCTTGATGTAAACGATTACCTGATTAACGTTGTTGGCCCCTAATGTTTGCACGTTGCAGTCGTGACGTCATAGCTGCTTGACGCAAGAATATGAAGTAGTTAGCGTAGATATATCGCTTGTAACCGGTCTCATAGTTTCTGGGTATAGAACGAATGTACGGTCGTTATGACTAGCGAGGAGCTAGTATCTGACGACATTGTCTGCACAGAAAGCGAGGTATTATCTTGAATTCAGCAATTATCAAAACAAAGATGAAGGAAACCGCCTGCTTGGCGGCGTTAATCTTGGTCGTTTTACTAATAGGTGTGGCCTGTCTTGTCGGATGTGCCGCTGGGGGCGTGAGCGGCAAGACGCTTTATTTTGTCTCGCCTGATTATAAATATGACGGAGATATCCGCACCATCGTATTCGATGACACGGATGGCTGGCACTATGTTAATGGCAGTAAGGAGCTGAGTGGAACGT
>CAZDCX010000053.1:0-4980 GCA_964504115.1 uncultured Cryptobacterium sp. | reverse complement strand
CCTACAGCGGTTTCGTTCCCACCAAGTTCGGCCCCACTGGCAAGACGCTCGTCATCACGCTTGTCTTCCAGAAGGAGTAAATCGAGCGGACGGCGGAAACAGGGCAACCTACTCCACATAACAGGGACAACGGGGACGTAGCCTAATGTCCTGATTTGCAAAAACCGCAAATCAGGACATTAGGCTACGTCCCCGTTGTCCCTGTTGCCCTGTTTCCGCCATCCGCCCAACCTACTCCACATCAAAGCCTTTCAGCCTCTTGATGGCGGCATGGTATTGCTTTGGTATATCAGCCTCCGACAAAGTGCGGTGAACATCGCACGTTCCGGCTGCCTTGGCCGTTTCGTAATACCAGTGCTTATAATCGAGCACCTCCAGAGTGTCTTGCACCTGCTTGAGCTGGCGCAACACGGTTTCTCGCCGCTTGTCAATCAAGGCAAGGCGCTTGTCGATAGTCGAGTCACCCTCGATGCACCAGTCGATGAAGAGTTTGATTTCCTTGATAGGCATGCCTGTTTTCTTAAGACATTGAATCGTCGAGAGCCACTCATAATCCGAATCTTTAAACAGGCGGATGCCGCCATCGGAGCGCTCCACAAAAGGCAAAAGCCCTTCTTTGTCGTAATAGCGCAACGTTGAAGGTGCAACGTTGAGCTTTTTTGCCATTTCTCCAATCGTATAAACCATGAACGCTCCTTGAAAAAAGTTCCAAAGCTGGTTAAATAACGTCTTAAAGCCCATTGACTTAAAGTTGGCTTTAAGTTCTATCTTAGAGCAAGAAGATCAAAAGACCTCATTTATTTCTGGAAAAACAGTAACAGGAAGCAGAAAACAAACCCGCATTCGTCAGAACGTAACCAACCACCAGACTGGAGGAGAATATATGGCAGTTAAACAAACAGCAGGAAGAGCGCAGCTTGGCACCTTTGCGCCCAAGTTTGCCCAGCTCAACGACGATGTTTTGTTCGGAGAAGTCTGGAGCAGAGAAGACAAGCTCTCCCTGCGCGACCGCTCCCTGGTAACCGTCGTCGCGCTGATGGCGCAGGGGCTTGTGGATGAGTCGTTTCGCTATCACCTCACAAGCGCCAAGGCAAACGGCATCACCAAGGATGAAATCGCGGAAGTGGTCACTCACGCGGCCTTCTACTGCGGCTGGCCGAAGGCGTGGGCTGTGTTTCGGATGGCAAAAGAGGTTTGGAGCGAGGAGGCTCCCGCGCATGATGCGAAGGCCATGCACGCGGCATCCATGATCTTCCCCATTGGCGCGCCTAACGATGGGTTTGCGCAGTATTTCTCCGGGCAGAGTTACTTGGCGCCGATATCCACCGAGCAGGTAGGCGTTTTCAACGTGACTTTTGAACCGGGCTGTCGTAACAATTGGCACATTCACCATGCCGACAAAGGCGGCGGGCAGATTCTCATCTGCGTCGCAGGCAGGGGCTACTACCAGGAGTGGGGTAAGGACCGCGTTGTCATGACGCCGGGCGATTGCATCAACATTGCCGTAGGGGTCAAGCACTGGCACGGCGCCGCGCCCGATAGCTGGTTTTCCCATCTTGCCATTGAAGTTCCCGGCGAAAACGCTCGCAACGAGTGGCTCGAGCCGGTGGATGATCAGCACTACATCGGGTAAGGACCAGACGACCAACCGCCTCAGCAGGGACATCGGGGACGTAGCCTAATGTCCCAGAAATATGACGAAAGAAGGTAGCAAAATGCACTCACGATATGACGGATACTCTTTCCCAATGAGAGACACCGTGACGCGCACTCAGGTGCAGTTCCACAACCGCTTTGGCATCACGCTGGCGGGCGACTTGTATCTGCCCAAAACCTACGAGGGCACGCTGGCGGCAATTGCAGTAGCGGGGCCCTTTGGCGCGGTGAAGGAGCAGTCCGCCGGGCTCTACGCAGAAGAGCTGGCAAGCCGTGGCTTTGCGGCCATGGCGTTTGACCCGTCCTTCATCGGGGAGAGTGGTGGCGCGGTTCGCAATGTGGCATCTCCCGACATCAACACCGAGGATTTCAGCGCGGCCGTAGATTATCTCTGCGTGCAGGACTTCATTGATCCCGAGAAAATCGGAATCCTCGGAATCTGCGGTTTTGGCGGCATGGGAATCAACGCAGCGGCGATGGACACGCGCATCAAAGCAACCGTGGCCTCCACGATGTATGACATGACCCGCGTTAAAGCCAAGGGTTATTTTGACGAGGACGACAGCGCAGATGCTCGATACGAGACGAAGAAGGCCTTAAACGCCCAGCGCACCGAGGACTATAAAAACGGCACCTACCAAAGAGCGGGCGGCGTGGTTGACCCCCTGCCCGAGGATGCACCGTTTTTTGTGAGGGACTACCACGATTATTACAAGACCGAGCGCGGCTACACCGAACGAAGCCTCAACTCCAACGACGGCTGGAACACCACCTCTTCCCTCTCCTTCATTAATATGCCGATTCTGCAGTACAGCAGTGAAATCAGAAGCGCCGTTTTGCTCATTCACGGCGAAAAAGCGCATTCCTGCTACTTCAGCAAGGACGCTTTCGAGGCTATGACAAAGAACAGCCCGTTTGCGGCCAACAAAGAGCTCTTCTTAATCCCAGGAGCTGTCCATACCGACTTATACGATCGCAAAGACGTTATCCCGTTTGACAAGATTGTTACCTTCTATCGCGAAAACCTACAGTAGGAATGGCCGGGACATCGAGGACGTAGCCTCATGCCGCGCTTGAGAAACACCACGAGAGAACTTAAGGAAATGAGAACCTTAGGCTACGCCCCCGATGCCCCAATAAATCGTCCGACAAAGGAGAGGACACAATCATGGCGAAAACACTCGTAGCCTATTTTTCTGCAAGTGGAACCACAAAAGAGCTTGCAACAAGGCTGGCACGCGCAATCGATGCAGATTTGCACGAAATTATTCCCGCGCAAAAATATACGCCAGCAGATCTTGATTGGACAAACGCAAAAAGCCGCTCCACCATCGAGATGAATAACAGGGCATTCCGCCCGGCAATCGCAAACCAGGTGGAAAACATGAATCGCTACGACACGGTTTTTCTTGGCTTCCCAATTTGGTGGTATGTTGCGCCCACGATTATCAATACCTTCCTTGAGCAATATGACCTTACTGGCAAAAGAATCATCCCCTTTGCTACATCGGGCAGCAGCGAAATGGGAAACACCAACAAAGAGCTTGCTGCTTCCTGCAGCGGTGCACTTCTCTTAGAAGGTAAGCGCTTTGACAAAAATGCACGCGAATCTGATCTGAAGGCATGGGCGCAAGGCCTTTGTGAAGGCTTCTAGATCGGGCGGAACAACGGAGGTGCAGCCTAAAACGGGACAGCGGGGCGTAGTGGCAATGCGGACAACAGACTGCCAGTCAACCAACTGTCTGACTTGGCTCATTTTCAAACCGCCTTCAATAAGACATTCAACCGGGGCAGCGTCAAGCGGCGGTAAGCACCTCAAGGTGGGACAAGTAACCACACCAGCAAACCAACCGCCTAACGGGACATCGGGAACGTAGCTTAATGTCCTGATTTGCAAAACGTAGCGGCATTGCGGACAAAAAGTTGGATCAAATTGAGGCCTAATGAGTGGAGAGGTGGAATGGCGCGCCCTTCTTCTGATTTCGCAGTTCAAGCGCTCAATCGCGTTATTAGTGCGGATACGCTTCCAGTGTTCTCAGGGAAAGCGTGTGTGGGTCAAAGTTTCAGCAAAACCCTCGCGCGCGCACTGAGCTGCAGCGAGCGCCTTATCGTTGAGGTTGGAGGCGGTCGATGCCGAAGCGTTTGCGCTCCAAGGGATCTCGAAGACGCTTTCGATGCGCCGTATGGAAACCGCGGCCAGATACATCTCAACCATGGCTTCTTTAACGGGTGTCTCGCGCCTTTTACGGCAATCGATGATGGCGGTTGCAAAGCGCAGGCCTTTACGTTTGGGCATGCGCAACGTCACGTTGCTTGAGGCAGTGCTAAGAATGCAATCATAATGACCCGCGTGATAGGCCTCGCAATCAGTCGTACGCTCGTAGCATTCAGCGCCAATCAGGCCTTCGGCAAGAAGTGCGTTCAAGGCATCCTCGACGGTATTTCCCACGAGTCTCGACCGGTCGTTCTTCATAATATTGTGGTCAACGGTTACGATTGACGTGGACATGGCCGTGCTGAGGAGGACTCATGGCAAGAATCTTTTTCCCAGGATGCAAGGTGAAAGCGCGTTATCCGGAAGCGAGCCGCAAGCTGTCGGAGGCGGTCGAGAGGTTCGGGTTTGCAGACAAGATAACGGGGTGTTGCCGCGTCAATCACCAAAGCCTCAACGCAGATGACACAGCGGTGACCATTTGCTGTAACTGCATGGCAATGATTGACGAAGACGGGGCGAACGAGGACATGTTGTCTGTTTGGGAGCTCATAGATCAAACGCCTGATTTTCCGCTGCCTGACTATGGTGGAATGACCGTTGCCATCCAAGATTGTGGGCGCGCCTATGACCGGCGGGAGATGCAGGACGCCATCCGCTCCATTCTGATGAAAATGAACGTCAACGTTATTGAGTGTGATGACAGCCGCGAGAAATCGACCTACTGCGGCTCATCTTTTCTCATGGCGGCTCCTAAGCAAGAAGCCGCATTTGCGCCCAAACGCTATGTGGAAGACGCCAAAAAGCGCAGCATCTATGTTGAGACTGACCCCGATGAGATTCCTTCGATATTGAAGGCTCATGCCGAAAAGATACCTGTCGAAGATGTCGTCGTATATTGCACGGCGTGCGATGCAGGGCTGGAAACGAGCGGCAAGCATCCCGTCAACCTCATCGAGCTTGTCTTCGGCGCTTTTCGGGAACGTGATTGGGATATACCTTTCCGGGAGGTAGCCTAATGCCCTGCAACGCAGGGGCGGCCTAACATAAGGAACCGTCCCCTATGTTCCCACAAGCGCGCTGCAATCTATTAGCCCTCGGCGATCTTGCGC
>CAZDCX010000052.1:0-5001 GCA_964504115.1 uncultured Cryptobacterium sp. | reverse complement strand
AATGACTGAACGGTATGCAGGTATTCAGAGATCAAGCTTCGTCCCTGGTGCCATTGTTCGCCAAAAGTGGCGAGCGTGATAGCAGTAATAGCGGCAACCCAAAAAGCACCTGTTTTTAACTGATAGGATAAAAATTGTATTATCGGTAAAGGCCTGTTTGCAAAAACAAATTAAGCGAGATTCTTTAGCGAGAGGTGATAGAAGTTGGCGCTGTTTTTTACAAGCGATTTGCACTTAGGGCACGCTAATGCCATTAAGTTTACCGCGCGGCCATTTGTCGATGTTGACGATATGAACAAGAAGCTTATCCGCAACATCAACGAGACGGTTGGCATGCGCGATGAGCTGTGGATTCTTGGCGACTTCAGCTACAAGATGACGCGCGATGACGCGGCCGCCTGGCGCAAGAAAATAGTTTGTAAGCAGGTACATCTCGTGCGCGGCAATCACGACAAAGATTGGCAAGACATGGGTGTGTTTACGAGCGTGCAAGATTATGCGGAGCTTAAGACTGGATACGGCAAAGTGGTGTTGTTTCACTATCCCATCTTGGATTGGAATGGTAAGCACAATGGCTCCATCCACTTGCACGGGCACATCCATTCGACGGGTGAATATAACAAAGCTATGCTTACGGCCGATTCGCGCCAGTTCTTCCCTGAAGGTCATAGCGGCGCAGGCGAAGCCTACGCCCCGCGCATGTACGATGTTGGAGTTGATGCCAACGGGTATCGGCCTATCTCAATCGACGAAATAGCCGCTCGCATGAGCGTTACTACTTCGGCATAATCGAGGGTCGTGCGTTTCGCTTGCGCGTTCTGCTGGTTAAACCGCGCTGTACACTGAAACTGCCAAGAGCAGATCTGTTTGCAGGCGAGCTGAGCACAGCGCCCCTCATAACAGGTGTTGCCATTGCGCTGTAGATGGACTGGCATGCAGACGAGCTTAGCGTTGAGCCCTTTCTGCTATATGAAAGAGCCCAACGCTTAAGCACGGTACTTTGAGCCTTACGGTAAGATCTCCTCCATGCTGTACATCGAGGCCAAGTTCATGCGTGGTCGTGTTAGCTTTGGGTGCTTCCCGGTCAGGTTTATTCTGCGCTGCGGTTAGCGTCTTTTTTAATGTTGTACGCTAAAACAAGGCAGATCACGAGTACCACCAGGTCGATGAAGGAAGTCCAGTTGGCGCTGTTTTGTGCGATGCTCATGCCGAAGCCGATGAGGCTCACCACTAAGAAGATAATGCATAAGACAAAAAACGCACCAATCTTCGACGCATCCTTGGCTCCTCGCAAACCAAGAATAGCAACGATGAGGTAGATTACCGCGTTAACAAGAAAACCAGCGCCGAATGCTATAGATGCGCTTGAAAGGCTCATCGAAGTATCCTCCACACTGATAACTTCAGTGCTCACGCCTGGCACTTGAGCGCCTAAAATGAACAACGCGCCAACTATAGCCTGCACAACTGCACAAATGATTATAAGAATACTGATCACTTTTAGAGCTTTTTGAGAACCGGACATAACCTTTACCTTTCTCGTAAAGTGGTCCGAGCCCGATATCTGGTTGATAAGTTTTTGATACGTATCTTCCAGAGATATTTCCGATTGCGATATACGCCTGGTGAGCCTTTATAGCTTTTGTAAAAAGGGTGTTAATGAAAGCGGGGATAAGAAAGCGAAGCGAAAGGCTGAATCAGAATGAGCTCAGATCGGAGTTTGTGCCCCTTTTTACTCACGCCAAGGAAACTATGCTTTTTACCTTAGCCGAGAGCGGGATTTACGTCAACAAAGAAGAGGCAGTAGGCACTTTGCGGTTGGGCACGTCCAAACAGATGTCAAGCTGTGCGCTGAATTGAGGCTCCTTGTGTCTTGTAAAACGCGTTGAATTAAAACAGCTACCAAGTAATGCGGTGCATATAGCCCAAAAACAGTCACCAAGTAATGCGGCGCATATACCCCCAAAGATCGATATTCAAAACCGCGTAGGGTGGGATGTATGCGTAGGGTGGGATGTATTTATCTCAATGCTATCATTGGCGTTGTTTAATCTTGGCGAAGCAACCCCCCCCCTCGAGCCGTGGGGGAGTGTCAAACTTTTCCGAACATCCCATTTACTTGAGGAGACACGCCGTATGAAAACCTGCGCAACCTCCGCATTTGACGAGCACGACATGGACAAGAACTACATGAACAAGAACTATATGGACGAGAGCCACATCGAAGAGCGAAAGCGTGCTTTATTAGGCGTTGTGTACGGCGCAGCGGTGGGAGACGCGCTTGGAGTGCCTTTTGAATTCAGAGTACGCGGCAGTTTTACCTGTACAGGCATGACGGGGCACGGCACCTACAACATGCCCAAGGGTACGTTTTCTGATGACACCTCGATGCTTTTAGCTACGTTAGAGAGCCTGCGCGTATGCGGCGGTGTTAACACTGAAGACATGCGCGAGAGATTCTGCTCGTGGCGCTATAAGGGCAATTACACCGCTGATGGCGCCGTGTTTGGCGTTGGGCTTACCACGACTGCGGCTCTTGCCGAGGGTCAGGGATGCGATGGGGAGTATTCAAACGGCAATGGTTCGCTTATGAGAATTGCTCCTCTTGCCTTTGTCAATGCTACCGACGCGCAAATAAGCCAAGCATCCGCCATTACTCACGCACACGAGCTTTCGTGCAAGGCCTGTGTGGTGTTTGTTGGCATCTTAAAGCAGGTGCTCAGTGGGGTAGCGCTTGGCGCTGCCATTCAAGCCGCACAGCCAGATGATGCGCGTTTTGCCTTTATGGAAAGGCTGGAGCGTATGCCACGCGAGGCGGTTCGCTCTACTGGTTACGTGCTGGATACGCTCGGTGCGGCGCTTTGGTGTGCGCTTTATACCAGCAGTTACCGCAGCTGCGTGCTTGAGGCAGTAAACCTAGGCGATGATACCGATACTACTGCTTGTGTTGCGGGGGCGCTTGCTGGAGCCAGGTATGGTTTTGAGGGCATCCCCAAAGAATGGTTGGACGATTTGCGTGGCAAAGACGTAATCGATCGCTGCCTTTTTGGATAAGTGTTGAGCGCGGTGCAATGTAAGTTGTCAACCAAATGAAAAGTAAATATAATTAATTGCAACTTATCAAATAGTTGACATATATGGAGAGATTCAATGATAGCTCGCCCCGACTATATCGAAAAGCTACGTCGTTGGCAGGATAAAGATGTTATCAAAGTGGTAACTGGGGTTCGCAGGTGTGGCAAGTCGACCCTTTTGAAGCTTTTTGCCGATGAGCTTAAATCAACGGGCGTGTCAAACGAGCGCATCATTGCCATAAACTTAGAGCAGCTTGAAAACGAGAGCTTGCACGACTATCGCGTCTTGCACGACGAAATACTCAGGCGCGTTCACGGCAACGCTATGCATTACGTTTTTGTCGACGAAGTCCAGAACGTACCCGATTTTCAAAGGGCGATAGACAGCCTTTATACAAGGGAAAACATTGATCTTTATATCACCGGCTCGAATGCTATGTTGCTCGGAGGGACGCTTGCTACATTGCTCTCTGGTCGTTATGTCGAAATCAAGATGATGCCGCTTTCTTTTGCAGAATACGTTTCGGCCAATGAGTCAAGCGAATCAGTAGTCCGGCTATACAGTCGCTACATTTCGCAAGGATCTTTTCCCGCAACGGTGGGTTTTGAGCAGGGTTCTTTGTCGCTCCATGATTATTTGGAGGGAATCCTTAACACGGTGCTTTTCAAGGACGTAGCACAGCGACTCAATATTGCCAATACGCTCGGGCTTGGCGCGTTGGTGGACTTTATGTTCGATAACATAGGAAACCTTACCTCCGTTAAAGGTATTGCTGATACGATTACCTCGAGCGGTACTAAAATCTCTCGCAATACCGTGGTTGAATATCTTTCGGCTCTTTCTAATAGCTACATTCTTTATCCCGCGAAGTGCTTTGATGTGCGTGGGAAGCGCCTACTCAAACTGCATCAGAAGTTCTACGCTGTCGACATGGGGATGCGCCGTATGCTGTTGTCGAATCAAGTACGCGACACCGGACGCATCCTTGAGAACGTTGTCTTCTTAGAGCTTCTACGAAGGTATGGCACTGTCTATGTAGGGCGGATGGGTAATCTGGAAGTTGACTTTGTTGTGCAAGGCGATGAGGGCACGATCTACTTCCAAGTGGCCGAGAGCGTTTTGGGCGAGAAGGCCTTACAACGAGAGCTAACTTCGCTCAGGAAGATCGAAGACAACTATCCCAAGTACCTTCTAACGCTTGACGATGTTGATCCTATTGATCATGAGGGGATCTTGCAGCTCAACGCTCTGGATTGGATGCTGGGACGCAAATGATGCAGGCTTATTCCTGCTCAAAAAGCGTTTGGCTCGGCCTTTTTTAACGCTGCTGGGTGCTTAACTAGCTTCGCATTGTGAACTTGCGGGTTTTTCACTGCTGTTTCTTCGCGGGGGAGGGTAGCTGCTGGCATGCCGCCTTCACTGTTTGTTAGATACGTATGATTGTGTGATTGGCTCAGTGGTAGAACGATAAGCTACCAACCATTCAACGATATTGTGCGCCAATAGCTCACCAGATCGGTAACGACGGCCAGATATCTAAAAATGCAGGGGTATACTTTTGCGAACATTTGGTCCGTTTCAGGAGGTATGACCCATGAAAATGCTTGAAGACAAAATTGCGATTATCACCGGCGGCAATTCCGGCGTGGGAGCAGCAACGGCAAAGCTGTTTGCTCAAGAAGGCGCCACTGTTGTTATTACTGCTCGTCGTGAAGATGCGCTTGCTCAGGTTGCATCTGAAATCGAGGAAGCTGGCGGCAAGGCTCGCGCTATTCGTACCGATATCTCCAAGCCAGGAGATGCTGAGCGTTTGGTCGAGCAGGTTATTGATGAGTTTGGCCGCATCGATATTTTGGTTAACAATGCAGGCATTTTGGAAAAGGGTTTAAAGCCAATCGATCGTTTCGAGGATGAAGATCTCGATCG
>CAZDCX010000051.1:2382-5450 GCA_964504115.1 uncultured Cryptobacterium sp. | reverse complement strand
TACTAAAAGCTTGATAAACGCGGAGCACTAAGGTTTGCAAGCATTATCTACTCGGAGGCTTTCCTCAAGTTATGCGAAGGATCCATGTCTGCTCGGAGTGCTGGTTTAAACGAAGCGAAGAGGTGCTGAAAACAAAAAAGTGCGGATGGCAGCAACCCACCATCCGCACTCGAAGCAAAACAAGATCCCTTTAAGCGAGGAACTTATAAACAGCCTGGGTATAGGCAACTGGATCATCAATAGGCAAGCCTTCAGTAATAAGCGCCTGATCGTAAAGAATCGTTGCGTAGAGGTTTACCTTCTCGGTATCTCCTGCTTCATGAGCAGCTTGCAACGCATGAAACACTGGGTGCTGAGCATTCAGCTCAAGAACACGATCGCTCTTTACCTGCTCACCATCAGGGCCAGCCGCCAGTATCTTTTCCATCTCCAAGGTGATAGGCCCTTCAGCGGTTACGCAAGAAGGAGTATCCGAAAGACGCGCCGATACCGCTACGCGCTTCACTTTACCCTCAAGCGCTTTTTGCATGGTGTCAAACAGATCTTCGTTTTCTTTGGTGATAGCCTCTGCGGCGCTCTTCTCATCTTCGGTTTCAAGACCAAGATCGCCACCAGCAACATTCTTGAAAGGCTTTTCCTCATATTCGTTCATTGACATGAGACAGAATTCATCAACATCTTGCGGACAAAGCAGCACGTCATAGCCCTTGTCCATAACGGTTTTAACAATGGGGCGCTTTGCTAAGCGATCAACCGTTTCGCCCACCGCGAAGAAGATCGACTCTTGATCTTCAGGCATAGCCTCAAGATACTCATCAAGAGTGACCATCTTCTGCTGCTTAGCCGAGTAGTATATCAGCAGATCAGCTAAGACATCCTTCTTCATGCCGTAGCTGGTATAAATGCCGTACTTCAAGTTACGACCAAATTCCTCGAAAAACTTCTCGTAGGTTTCACGATCGTTGTCGCGCATTTTAGCCAATTCGCTTTTGATCTTCTTCTCAAGCTTATTAGCGATGGCACGCAGCTGGCTGTTGTTCTGTAGTGTTTCGCGCGAAATATTCAGAGTAAGATCCTGGCTATCAACAACGCCGCGAACAAACGCAAAGTAGTCGGGCAAAAGCTCGGCGCACTTTTCAGTGATAAGCACGTTGGAGCTGTACAGCGCCAAGCCTTTTTCGAAATCTTTGCTGTAGAAATCGTAGGGAATGCGACTGGGGATAAACAGAAGGGCGTCATAGGTTAAAGCGCCCTCTGCATGCACCGAAATCGTGGCCACTGGATCGGCAAAATCATGAAAGTCTGATTTATAGAAGGTGTTGTACTCTTCTTCGGTTACCTCAGACTTGCGGCGCTTCCAAATAGGAATCATCGAATTGATGGTTTGTACCTCACGCACCGTTTCATACTCGACTTGATAATCGTCTCCCGCATCTTCAGGCTTCGGCAGCGGGCGGGAAGTCTCAATTTCCATGCGAATAGGGTAGCGAATATAGTTGCTGTACTGCTTGATCAGCGCTTGCAGCTCATACTGATCAAGGAAGAGATCATATTGCTCGTCTTCTGTGTTGTCCTTCAATAAAAGCACGATATCGGTGCCGTGCGACTCTTTGGTGGCCGGCTCGATGGTGTAGCCTTCAATACCATCGCTCTTCCACTGCCATGCTTCATCGCTGCCATAGGCGCGCGAAGTTACGGTTACCTTTTTGGCAACCATAAAGGAAGAATAGAAGCCAACGCCAAACTGGCCGATAATATCAACATCCTCGCCTTGCTGCTCGGCATTCTCGCTCTTGAATTCGAAGCTATCAGAATGAGCGATGGTTCCCAAATTGCGTTCAAGCTCATCCTGAGTCATGCCGATGCCCGAATCGGAAACGGTAATGGTACGAGCCTCTTTGTCGAAAGAAACATCGATAGACAAATCGTCTTTAGCAATTTTTATTGAAGAATCGGTGAGACTTTTGAAGTAGAGCTTATCAACAGCATCAGAGGCGTTAGAAATAAGCTCACGGAGAAAGATTTCTCGATTGGTGTAGATGGAATTGATCATCAGGTCGAGCAGCTTTTTGCTCTCGGTTTTAAACTTCCTCATGAAGCAAGTCCTTTCTCAAAAAGTAGAAGTGGTCTGCAGGTACAAATTAGCACTCTCCGCTCGAGAGTGCTAAACCTGATTCTAGTATGCAAGCTTGTATTGTCAAGCATCTCCACTTTTACTGAACAACCGCACTTTCGCGCCTTGAAGCAAGATAGCTTTTCATAGCATACTGGGTAAGATCTGAGCGGTTAATCACGCCCACCACCTTACCATCGTCAAGCACAGGTGCCTTCTTCAGGTGGTTATCGCCCAAAACGCGGCAAATGTCGGGCAAGTCGGCGTGAATATCAACCCCAATGAGGCCGCGCGCAGCAATATCGCGCACTTCCATCTCCATAAGGCGCTGGAGCTTTTCATCAAAGGCTGTGTTATCCAACCGCCCCTGCATGATAAACAGCACAGGATCGGTGTACACTTCAGAGCGCTTGGAGAGGTGGCGCATAATATCGCCATCAGACACGAAGCCGCGAGGCTCGCCTTTAGAGTTAACTACCGGGGCAGCACTAATACCCTTTTCAACCAGCAATTCCATCGCTTCGAGCACCGTAGCATGCGAATCGATAGTGTACACGTCGCGCTGCATAATAGATTCCAAAACAGAACGATTCTGAGCGCGCTTTTCATCAGTGACAGGCCGCTGGGAAGGACCTTTCACGAACATAATGGTTAACACCAATCCGATTGTGCATAAAACGCCACCGACAGCAAACGCAATATCGATGCCAATAATGCTTGCATGCACACTATCGAAGCTGCCACCGAGGGCTGCCGCGACCAGAGTGTACACCGAGACCATAACAGCCGTGCCAAGAGAGCCCGCCACTTGACGGAAGGTGTTATTGACCGAAGTTCCGTGGTTGATCAGTTTGTTATCAAGCGCATTCATCGCCCACGTTGAAATAGGCATGTTCACTAACGTGAGCGAGAACATACGCACCGCATAAAGGGTTGTTAGAAATACCAGATCAAT
>CAZDCX010000051.1:0-2282 GCA_964504115.1 uncultured Cryptobacterium sp. | reverse complement strand
ACCAACATACAGATAATGGTGCCTATAAGAAACGTCCGATTTTGCAGCACCCTCACCTGTAGCATGGGCTCATCCATATGCAGCTGGCGTCGAAAGAACAGCACCAACACCACAGCGCCTACCAGTATCGCCACGCCTGCGCCAACGCTAAAGCCATACGAACCTACCGCGCTAAAACCGTAAAGAAGAGTGCCAAATCCCACCGAAGACAGAAGAACCGAAATTCGATCGAGCTTTGCATCCTTTTTCGCGGGCTCGGTGTGACTCAAAATGAAGGGAACAATGGCCACAATAATCAATGCTAAAACCGAGATGGCCACAAACAGGTCGCGCCAGCTAAAGTGATCAATCACTAAACCTGCAACCGTTGGACCAATGGCAGGCGCAAACGAAATAACCAAGCCGAACATACCCATTGCCGACCCGCGACGCTCCACAGGAAACGTCCACATGAGCACCGTCATAACCATGGGCATCAAAATGCCCGCGCCCGCCGCTTGCAGCAAACGCCCGGTAAGCAACACAGGGAAATAAGGCGCAAGCCCTGCCAAAAGGCTCCCTGCTGCAAAAATCCCCATAGACGATAGAAAGAGCCGCTTGGTGGAAAAGCGATCAACCAGGTATGCAGTAATGGGAATCATGATGGCATTGACCAAGGTAAAACCTGTGGTAAGCCACTGTGCCGTTGCTGCATCAACGCTCATTTCGGTCATGATGGAAGGAAGAGCTGGAGTTACTACCGTCTGATTGAGTACCGTGATAAACGTGCCTGACATTAACACCACAAGCATGACAATCTGTTTTTTTGATAATCCCCATTTACTCATGTTGGTGCCCCATTCTCCGCTTCTCGTATGCGTAAAGTTTTGCTTGAAACCGCCGAGCTACTTATATGCACTAAAACGGGCCGCTTTTCTAGCAGCCCGAACCTCATTTCATAGGACGATTAGTTCTCAATGCTCACTGTGCAAGTCAAGGATTGTAGCCTCCAAATATCAACAGGCTATCAATTAATTGTGGGTATCTTGCGCTTTAATGTAAACCGGTTGTTACATTGACGTACCCACAAGTACTGATAAGATAACGTATCAATAAAAGGAACGCGCAAACAAGCCCTTACGTATCTGTGTTTGCGTCTCGTAAGAGGTATGAATGCGATAAAAGCGCACCGCTGTTCGATAACAGGAACAAGGGTGGTTGATCTTTTATCAGATAAGGAGACGAAGCTGTCGTGAATGATTCCGACGGCGGCGGTCGATGTAGTTCGATCCAACAACGCTCATTACAACAAAATCTTATCAGTAACCCAACGCGGCCTTGGTCTTCGTGCGAAGTCAAGGCTGCGTCTTATTATGCTTTCGCAAAGGAGCGATAGTAATGTCCATTGGCATTAGTTTATTACTGGTTGTCGTGTTTCTTGCCATGAATGCCTTCTTCGTAATCGCAGAGTTTTCGCTCGTGCGCGTACGCAAGTCGCAAGTTGAACTTCTGGTTGAAGAAGGAGCACGCGGCGCTAAGAAAGCCGAAGTTATTTCAGATAACGTAAATGCGTATCTCTCCGCCTGCCAACTTGGCATTACCCTGGCCTCGCTTGCCTTAGGCTGGCTGGGCGAACCGGCCTTCGCTAAGCTCTTCGAGCCGGTGTTTGTCATGCTCAATCTTCCCGCGGAAGCCATAATGGTAATCTGCGTTGCAATTGGCTACTTGCTCATGACTACCTTGCATGTTGTTGTGGGCGAGCTTGTGCCAAAATCGATGGCTATTCTCAACACCGAGCGCTACGCTCTCTTTACCGCAACGCCCTTGTATTACTTCTATCGCATAACCTATCCCATCATGTGGCTTTTCAACGCCACTACCAACGGCATCATGCACTTGACCGGCCATGATACTTCCGAGGAGCATTCGGCCTATACCGAAGAGGAAATTAAAATCCTTTTGGAGGAAAGCGCCGAAAGCGGATCGATCGACGAGGATCAGTATCAATACCTGGATAACATTTTCGACTTGGATGACAAAGATGCCAAGGCCATCATGACCCCGCGCACCGAGATTGTGGCTATCGACCTTGAAGATGATCTGGCAACTAATCTTGATTTTATGGGCAAGAACAAATTCACCCGTTACCCCGTATTCGAGGAAGACAAAGACAACATCATCGGCTTTGTCCATATCAAGGATGCTTATCTTTTGCCTGCCGGATCCACCATGAAGGATTTGCATATTCGCCCCATCCAAGCGGTGCCGGAAAGCATATCGATTGCAAAACTGTTGCAGGTATT
>CAZDCX010000050.1:0-6131 GCA_964504115.1 uncultured Cryptobacterium sp. | reverse complement strand
AAGCAGGTAAAGAGAAGTGAAAGTCCTGTGAAGCTTGATGCAGGGGAATACTTTAGTACTCTACTGTGCTAAAGTATCACGCGCTGGAAGGCTGCCCGGTGCTTCTTCGAGGGTTCTTAACTGATTTTGCATCAATTCGCGGAGAGCTTGTTAGTTTCTGCACATGAGTACCTTCTTGCGGGCATAATAGAACAATACGGCTGCTTGCTTGTACAAGCAGTAAGATAAAAATACTCAAGGGAAAGAAGGATCATGAACTACGTTACCCCCGTTGGTTTTCGCGATGTAATGAGCGAAGAGGCCTTGGTTCGCGAAGATTTAACCTCGCGTGTTCGCCAATGCTTTGCGGCAAAAGGGTATCGGCCCGTTGAAACTCCGACCCTTGAGGTGCTTGACGTTATGGAGGCAGGAAGTCATGTTCCTGAGGCTCCTTTTAAGTTCTTTGATTCTCGTGGTGATTTGCTGGCTATGCGCCCAGACGTTACCATGCAAATCGCGCGCATGTGCGCAACGCGCCTCGACGCCAAAAGCGCGGCGCAAGAACCGCTACGGTTTCGCTATACCCAGCGCGTATTCCGTGAAAACACTGCTGAGGCGGCGGCGCGCGAACTTACTCAGTGCGGGGTAGAATGCATTGGCGCCGCCGGCACCGAGACCGATGTTGAGCTGGTTGAGCTTTTTGCAACCGTGCTCACCGAATGCGGGCTGGAAAACTACACCATAGCTCTAGGTTCAGCCGGAGTTCTTCGCGATTTGCTCGCTCAAACAGGTACCACGTCTGCCTGGCAAAATGCGGTGCTCCAGGCATACCACACCTCCAACTTCGTGGATTTAAATGAGCTTGTTATCCAAGCACTTGCGCAAGCCGATGGCACGGCCGAGGGAGATTCGTCGGTGGCTGCTGCACCAGGGTCTATCAACTCCGAAGTGGTGCGAGCCATCTTTGAGTTGCCTCGTTTGCGTGGCGGCAAGAGCGCCTTGCTTAAGGTGCGCGCTTTGGTGGAGCCCTTGGGTTGCGCTTTGGCGATTGACGAGCTTGAAAAAGTATATGATGCCCTGGTTGCTGGGGGTCTGGAAGATAAGATCCTGATCGATTTTTCGGTCATGAGCTCGTTTGATTATTATACTGGCCTGGTATTTGAGGCCTACGCTCCTGGTTTAGGTTCGCCTTTGGGCAGTGGCGGGCGCTACGATAATCTGCTTGCATCCTACGGGGCGGCAACAGTACCTGCCGCTGGGTTTGCATTCTATTTGGAGCAAGTCATGGTTGCTTACTCGGTTGAGCGCGAAGAGCGTCCTTTGCGCATTGCGGTGCCCAAAGGCTCGTTGAATGCCGACGCTATTGCAACCTTGGAGGCTGCCGGGCTCGATGTGGACGGCCTGGCCGATGCCGGGCGCACTCTTATGCTGCGCAATGGCGATGTGGAGTATCTCATTGTCCGCCCAACCGACGCGCCCGTGTTTGTTGCTCTCGGAGCAGCCGACTGCGGAATTTGCGGCGAAGATTCACTGCTTGAAGCTGCGCCCGATGTGCTTGAGCTGGTTGACCTCAAGTTTGGTGGCTGCCGCTTTGTGGTGGCCGAATCGGCTGGCACCACCGAGGCGGTTGAGCGTCGCTATCGCAAGCTGGGCTCGATCCGAGTGGCCACGAAGTATCCGCACATCACGCGCTCGTACTACGACAAAATTGGCATGCAGGTTGAAATCGTGAAGCTCCACGGCAACATTGAGCTTGCGCCCATTACGGGTATGGCCGAGCGCATTGTTGATATTACGGCTACCGGCACTACTCTTCGCGAAAACAATCTGGTTATTGTTGATGATGTTTTAGCTTCCACTGCACGGTTCTTTGCAAATCCGTGCTCGTTTCGTACCAATCCTCGCGTTGGCGCTTTGGCCGACGTGCTGTATACGCAGGCTAAGGAGAACTAACTATGAGAAGAATTGAACTGGCACCGGGCGAGGTGTTTGAAGAAGGAATGCTCAATCGCGTGGGCGCCTTTAACGCCGATGCTCTGCGCGCGGCAACACAAATTGTTGAAGATGTGCGCACCCGCGGCGATGAGGCGCTGCGAGATTATACGCAGCAGTTTGATGGTGTTGAGCTCGAAACATTTCGTGTTTCGCAGGAAGCCATCGATGAGGCACTGACGCGCGTTGACGCCAAAGTGGCGGCCGCTATACAGCAAGCAGCGGCTCAGATTCGCGATTTTCATGAGCGTCAAAAGCAGCAAGCGTGGTTTACGGTGCGCGATGATGGTGCCTTGGTAGGCGCTAAGGTTGAGCCCCTTGATTCGGTGGGCATTTATGTGCCCGGTGGCCGCGCCTTGTACCCTTCTTCGGTGCTGATGAACGCTATCCCCGCTTCGGTTGCGGGCGTTGAGCGCATTGCTTGCGTTACACCTCCTACGAAAGACGGCTCGCTTGATCCAGCTATCTTAGAAGCGTGCCGCGTGGCTGGCGTGACAGAAGTGTATGCCGTTGGCGGCGCCCAAGCCATCGGAGCCTTGGCATATGGCACGCAGTCTATCGCCAAGGTTGATAAGATTACCGGGCCGGGCAATGCTTATGTGGCCGCAGCCAAGAAGATCGTCTCAGGCGATGTGGGTATTGATATGATCGCAGGCCCTTCCGAGGTGTGCGTCGTGGCTGACGAAACGGCCCTGCCCGAGCTTGTGGCTATCGACCTTATGGCGCAGGCCGAGCACGATCCGCTGGCAAGCTGCTATTTAGTTACGTTTTCTTCTGAGTATGCCGATGCTGTTGAGGCGGCCATCGAGCAACATATGAAGAGCTCAACGCGCGCTGAAATTACCACTTCATCGTTGGTAAATAAGGGCTTAATTATTGTATGTCCCGACACCACCGCTGCACTTGAAACGGTTAACACCATTGCGCCGGAGCATCTTGAACTGCACCTTCCCAATGCCATGGAGCTTCTGGGTTCTATTCGCCATGCTGGCGCAATCTTTATGGGTGAGTGGACCCCTGAGGCAGTGGGCGATTATGTGGCAGGCCCGAATCATACGCTTCCTACCGGGGGAACGGCTCGCTTCTCTAGCCCGCTTTCGGTTGATGAGTTTGTTAAAAAGTCGAGCGTTATCCAGTATTCGCCAGCTGCCCTCATTCGTGATGCGGAAGCGATTATCACCCTTGCCGATCACGAGGGTTTGTGGTCGCATGCACAAAGCGTGCGTCTGCGTCGTGGTTTGATCGAGCAGGCCTTTTCTGAAGCTCGGCAAGCCGACGAATAAGGCAGTATAAAGCTGCGAAAGATCGCTTGGAGCGAGCTTGCCTGCTCCTGCACGAGCAAATATGGAAGAACGGAGAGCTGTGAGTACTGTCCAGGAAGGGGATGTGTTATGCGCACCGTGCGCCCATCTCAGTCGCGATTAGCCGATATCGTACCCTATGATCCTAAATACTTACCGGCAAAAGAGTACCTGTCGGCAAACGAGAATCCCCATAATGTGCCTGAAGAGGTTCAGCTCGAAGTTCGTAAGGCTCTGCGCGATTTTTCGTTTAACCGCTACCCTGATCCGCTCGCTAACGAGCTGCGCGATCTTATTGCCGAGGCCAATGGTCTTGCGCGAGAAAACGTGCTTTTGGGTAACGGTGGCGATGAGCTGTTGTTTAACATAGCGCTGGCGTGGGGTGGCCCTGGCCGCACCTTCTTAAACGTGCCCCCAACCTTTTCGGTGTACGAAGCCAACGCACGATTAACGGGAACAACGGTTGTCAACATCCCACGAACTGCGACATTTGATATCGATGAGGAAGCAGTGCTCAGGCGCGTTGCTCAAGGCGATATCGACTACGTTATTATTACCAGCCCGAATAATCCAACTGGCAAAATGGCAAGTGAGACCTTCTTGTGCAAGCTGCTTGAAGCAACTGACGCGCTTGTTATGGTGGACGAGGCATATTTTGAGTTCTCTCGCTTTTCAATGCGACCTTACCTTGATAAGCACAAGAACCTCATTATTTTGCGCACCTTCTCAAAGGCGTTTAGCTTGGCTGGAGTGCGGCTTGGTTATGTGCTCGCCGATGAGGCGGTTATCCGGGAATTTATTAAAGTGCGCCAGCCGTATTCGGTTGATGCGGTATCGCAGGCTATAGGCAAAGCGGTATATCGCAATCGTGCGCTTTTCGAGCGGGGTATCGAGCAAATTATCGAGCAGCGCGGCTTCTTGCAGGAGCAGCTTCGGGCGCTACCCGGTGTTGAAGTGTTTGATTCCGATTCAAACTATCTTCTCTTCCGCATTGATAGGGCCGACGAGGTTTGGCAAAACCTCTACGATCAGGGCGTTTTGATTCGCGATTTTTCTCGTGCGCCCTATCTCACCAATTGTTTGCGCGTTACAGTGGGCTCGCCAAAGGAAAATCAGGTATTTTTACATACGTTAACGCAGGTATTGGAACAGCGAGGAGCATGAGGTATGGCTACTAAACAACGCGCGGCAACTGTGTCGCGTACCACCAAAGAAACTGATGTTTTAGTAGAGCTTGCAATTGACGGCACGGGCAAAACCGCTATTAACACGGGGGTGCCCTTCTTCGACCACATGCTGGATGCATTGGGGCGCCATGGATTGTTCGACTTGAAGGTGCAAGCTACCGGCGACACAGAGGTGGATGCTCATCACACCGTTGAGGATGTGGGTATTGTGCTGGGTCAGGCTTTTGCGCAGGCCATGGGCGAAAAGCGCGGCATTACGCGGTTTGCCTCGCAGTATGTTCCCATGGATGAGACCTTGGTGCTTGCAGCGGTTGATATTTCGGGGCGCGGGCAACTGCACTATGATGTACCCGTTCCTGCGGGCTTGCTGGGTAGTTTTGATACCTCGCTTGCCAAGGAGTTTTTCATCGCCTTTGCTTCAAATGCCCAGGTAACCTTGCATGTACGCATGGTGGCGGGCGAGAATGCCCACCATATTATTGAAGCGTGCTTCAAGGCGGTGGGGCGCGCAATGTGCGAGGCGCTTGCCATCAATCCGCGCATTGCCGGCGAGCTGCCCTCTACCAAAGGCGCTCTGTAAGGCAGGCCGCCTGCAGGTTTGCGGGTAGGGCAGAGCTGTTGGCCTTGCTAGTCGCGAAAGAAAGCCTGCAAGGCATGCGGCTCTTGAGGCAGTGGGGGCAGGGTTTCTATTTGCCTGAAACGGAGAGGCAAGTTTGCAAGAGCCACGTGCAGCCACCCTGGCTGGTGAGCATAGAACAACCGTAATGGGGAATAGGATTTGAATGATCGCTGTTGTTGATTATTGCAAGGGCAACCTTAAAAGCGTAGAGCGTGGATTGCGCGCTGTTGGCGGAGATGCTCACATCACCGATGATCCAGCCTGCATCAAGCAAGCCGAAGGGATTGTGCTGCCCGGCGTTGGCGCCTTTGCCGATGCTTCGGCTACCATGATTGAAACGGGTCAGTTGCAGGCAATTCAAGAGGCCGTAGCACAGGGCACGCCGTTTTTAGGAATATGCTTGGGGCTTCATCTGCTGTTTTCCGATGGGGTGGAAAACGCAGGGGGCCCTGGAGTCGATGGCGGCTTTGATGCACAGGGCAACCCCACCCTTGCTTTTCCGCGGGGTTTAAACTTCATGCCGGGTACGAGCGTTCGCATACCTTCCCGCGATAGCGCAGGTAAACTTTACAAGGTGCCCCATGTGGGTTGGAACTCAATCGAGTTTGATGCCCAAGCCGGCGCGTCATGCCCTCTTTTGGATGGCATTGAGCCAGGCGAATACTTCTATTTCACTCACAGCTATATTGCACCAAACAATCCTTATACCAAGGCGACCACAACCCATTCGGTCACCTTTCCCTGCATCGTGCAGCGGGGTAATACGGTATTTGGCGTTCAGTTTCACCCCGAAAAATCATCAGACGCGGGTGCGCATATTTTGCGTAACTTCTTGCATATTGTAGAAGCGCACCAGCAGTAAAACCGTCCCAGCAACAGGAGCTTTTTTATGGAATTACTTCCCGCAATCGACATTTTAGGTGGCAAGGCTGTTCGCCTAGCAAAAGGCGACTACCAGGCCGTAACCGTATATAACGAGGATCCGGTTGCGCAGGCTGCTTGCTTTAAGGAGCAGGGTGCCCGCTGGATACATGTGGTTGATTTGGATGGCGC
>CAZDCX010000049.1:0-6582 GCA_964504115.1 uncultured Cryptobacterium sp. | reverse complement strand
CCATCGACTTTTTGCCCACTCCTACCCGCAGAGGGTCGCGATACACATCGAAAAGTTGAACGTTGGAGAGAAGCTTGCCACCTGCCGAGGTGATGCAATGCTGCAACTTCTCGTGCGTTACCTGTTCATCAACCACAAAGGCCACATCAACGGTAACCGCCGGGAATACTGGCACGTCAACATAATCACGAGCAGGGCGGCGCGCCTTTGTAAGCGCATCGATATCAAGCTCAAAAGCCACAACGGGAGGTTGTACATCATAAGCATCGGCAGCAAGAGGATGAATCTCGCCTACCCAGCCCAGCACGGCTCCACTGGAAAACACCTGAGCCGCACGACCCGGCTGCAGATGAGGCGCCTCTTGCGCGCTTAAAGCCTTAAAGCGCGGCTTAGGGATAGCAAGCTCGCGAATAAGGTTCTCGATTACACCCTTACCGTCAAAGAAATCAAACGAAACCGCTTCATGGTTCCATGACGAATCGGCCATGGCGCCTGCCATAACACCAGCGAGGCGCTGACGCTCCTTAGGGCTTGCCTTCCCCTCGGCACCAAAGAACACCACGCCTGTTTCATAAAGCTGGACGTTATGAACACCACGCGCTTGGTTGTAGGCAACACTGCGCAGCAGCCCCGGGATAATTGATTGACGCATAACCGATTGCTCGGAGTTGAGAGGATTGAGCAACTCAACAGGCACGCCCAGCCCCTCGGTTGGCATACGAAGATCTTCCAACTCGTGCGGATCGGCAAACGAATAGGTCATAGTTTCGTTCAAGCCGCTGGCACGCATGGTGTTGTTGATAATGTCCATGGTGTGCTGCGCCTCGCTGCGTACACCATAGCGACCACGCCCACCGGGCAAAGTGGGCTCAATGCGATCCATACCATACAAGCGCAAAACTTCCTCATACAAGTCGATTTCGCGCTCAAGATCAGGGCGGAAGGTGGGCGCTTCAACCAGGAGTACCTCTTCGCTCTTCGAAGCAGTTACCTTACAGCCCAAACGCTCCAGAGTATCAACGATAAAATCGCGCGGAATCTCGGCGCCCATCATAGCCTGGAAGCGCGGAATACGGAATTGGAGCTGAACAGGTGCTGAAGGCAGCGGCCACACATCAACAATACCCAAATCGTTATCGCTGGCAGCGCTTACCGTGCCGCCAGATACCTCTGCAATCAGGGCAGCTGCAGCAGCAGAGCGCTCGATCATTCCCTGATCATCAACCCCGCGCTCGTAGCGCATGGAGCTTTCAGAAATAAGACCCAAATTACGACTGGTACGGCTGGTACGACCTGCCTCAAACGTTGCTGCTTCCAGCAGGATATCGCACGTTTCATCGGTAACCTCGGTATCGAGGCCACCCATAACACCTGCCAAAGCAACCGCACCGCGCTCGGGCGTAGAGATTACGGTCATGTCGGAAGTGAGAATGCGCTCCTCGCCATCGAGCGTGGTAAAATGCTCGCCCTCTTCAGCGCCGCGGACCACGATAGTTGCCGTACCTGATTCGTTTTTAAGCGTGCTCAGGTCAAAGGCGTGGAGCGGCTGCCCAAGGAGGAATAAAATGTAGTTCGTCACGTCAACAATATTATTGATAGAACGCTGACCGATAGCAGCAAGGCGCTCAACCATCCAGTCGGGCGAGGGGCCAACCTTGCACCCTTTAATTACGCGCGCCGTGTACCGCGGGCAACGCTCTGGCTCTTCGATAACAATGTTAACCTCTTGATCAACCGGAGTTGCTTGCGCGTTGAGCTCCAGCTTTTGGGCCATATCTGCCAGCGGGTCGCGCACTGGGATTTGATACATGGCGCCCACCTCGCGGGCAAAGCCCACCATCGATAAGCAATCGGGGCGGTTGGGAGTAATCTCAAGATCTAAGACCGTATCAGCCAGACCCATATAATCGGCAAAAGGAACCCCCACCGGCGCATCTTCAGGCAGGATCATGATGCCCGAATGATCGCTACCAAAACCAAGCTCACGCTCTGAGCAATTCATGCCGCACGACACTACCCCGCGCAACTTTGATTTTTTGATTTTTACCTCACCGGGAAGCACAGCGCCCACCAGCGCCACCACAATGTGATCTCCCGCATTGAAGTTTTGTGCGCCACAAACAATTTGCAGGGGCTCAGGATTGCCTTGCTTATCAACGTTATATTCGCCAACGTTGACGCGGCATACCCACATATGATCAGAATCGGGATGAGGCTCTTTTGCTTCGATCACACCGGTAACAACGTTGGTAAACGCATCGCCAATGCGATCGACGCCCTCGACGCCGGTGCCGGTTAAATCAAGCTTGTCGCAAAACTCCTGAATATCGGACGGCACATCCACGTAATTGGATAACCATTTTAAAGATACCTTCATAGTTATAGTCTTTCTCTCGTCAAGAAAATTCTCAAGGGTTGTTTGCCTTTATAAGGTCAGACGCAAGCGCAGTTAGCACGCCCGCACAAGTGCATGGCGCCCTAGAACTGTCGCAAGAAGCGCATATCGCCTTCAAGTAACATGCGCAAATCGGGCACGTTGTACTTCAAGCAGGCAACGCGCTCCACGCCAACACCAAAGGCAAAGCCCGAGTACTCTTCAGGATCTATGCCAGACATCTCAAGCACGTTAGGATCAACCATGCCACAGCCCAAAATCTCCAGCCAACCGGTGCCTTTACACATACGACAACGCTCACCATCGTGTGTGTGACCCGTGCCACCGCAAACCCCACAGCTCACATCTGCTTCAGCAGAGGGCTCGGTAAAGGGGAAGAAGTGAGCACGGAAGCGCGTCTTGCGTTCCTCGCCAAACATCTGTTTGCAGAAGTACTCGAGGGTACCCTTTAAATCGCCAAAGGTAATGTTTTTGTCTACCACCAAGCCTTCAACTTGCGTGAACTGTGGCAGATGCGAAGGATCAGCCACATCGCGGCGATAAACCTTGCCCGGAGCAATAATATAAATGGGCAATTCCTGATCTTCCATAGCGTGCACCTGAACGCCCGAGGTTTGCGTACGGAGCAGCACGTCAGATTCACCCTTAACCGCGCTGTGCTCACCCGAGCGATCACGCACATAGAAGGTATCCTGCATGGAGCGGCTCGGATGATCTTTGGGGGCGTTGAGTGCGGTGAAGTTATACCAATCGGTTTCCACCTCAGGCCCAGTGGCAACGGTGTAGCCCAGCCCAAGGAAGATCTCGGAAATTTCGTCGCTGATAGCATTGATAAGATGACGGGTGCCCATCTGCTGTGCACGCCCCGGCAAGGTAATGTCAACTGCATCGGCCTCAATACGCGCGGCAAGCTCGGCACGGGCAAGCTCGGCCTTCTTGGCTTCAAGGGCGGCTTCGATTTCGTTGCGAGCGGCATTGACCGATTTGCCTACTTCGGCGCGATGCTCTTTAGCAATTTGCCCCATCGAGCGCAAGTAGCCCGTCAGCGAGCCTGACTTACCCACAACTCCAATACGAATTTTTTCGAGCGCATCTGTATCAACTACCTCACTGATAGCCGATAGAGTTTCTGTATGCAAGGCTCGAATATCATCGATTACTGACATCCATACAACCTTTCTTACGTGTTGAATGCAACACCCATTTTGCCTGCTCGCACTATTACCTGCCCGCAAGCAACCTTCGCAGCCTAGCTCACCGCCAAGAAGCCAAGGGGTGCATTCAAATAAAAAGACCCTTCTCGCCCCTGCTTCCAAGGACGAGAAAGGTCTCGCGGTACCACCCTGGTTGATAGCGCTTTAATGCGTTTTTGTGCAAAGCCAACGCTGTGCTACCCACTCTTATGCTCGATAACGGGAGCACCCGTCAAGGCTAGATTGTCCGTGCGAGCATGCGCCCACACCCCAGGTTCACCTTGATGCTGATAAAGGGAATCGCACTTCGCATAAACCAGGTTCTTCCAGCCTCTTGAAGCGTATGCTGTGTGCAAACCGTACAAACGCTTGCTTCGAGGAACCCTTCTCTGGCGGTTTACAGCCTTGAGGTGCGCTGTCTTCGTCATCGCAAGTGTAAGGAAGTATAGCGCAATCTGTGAATTATCACGTCGCAACAGCGCAAGAATTCACGCTTCGTTTATAACCGCTGTCTATACAGCAAACGCGAGCCAGCGCCGCACGGCCCCCTTTCGCGCAAGCCCCCTACTTTGCTTGCTCGGCCGCCATCTGGCGGGCATGAGCACTCGAGCGGTCAAGCTGCTCGGCGGCTATAACAATAGCGCGCGCCTCTGCCTCGGGGTCGAGCTTCTCTTTTTTGCTAGGACGCTTAGCAAGCACGCGCCTCAGCTCGTTCTCGTCTGCCTTGATGGACTTTTTCTCGGCCTTATCCAGTTGCTTGCCTAAGGCAGTAAGCGCCTGATCAACCTCATTTAAGAGAGATTGAGCCTTCTCGCGCACTTCCATGGTTGCGCGGCGGAATTCATCTTCTTCAGCGTACGTCTCGGCATCTTGAATAGCCTGCTCGATCTCGGCATCAGACATGCGATCAGAATCATCGATAGTGATGGATTGCTGTTTACCCGAATCCAAATCCTTAGCCGATACCTTCAAAATACCGTTGGCATCGATATCAAAGGTCACCTCAATTTTGGGAACACCTGCCGGCGCGCGTTTAATACCCTTCAGGCGAAACGTGCCAATGGCCTTATTATCTTTGGCCATAGGGCGCTCGCCCTGCAGCACCTTGATCTCAACGCTGGTTTGGAAGGGCGCAGCAGTGCTAAATATTTGAGAATAATGCACCGGCAACGTGGTATTGCGTTCGACCAAACGCGTGGCAACTCCGCCCACGGTTTCGATCGAAAGAGAAAGTGGTGTCACATCAAGCAGAAGAAGGCTGTTTGCCCTCACGATGCCCACCGAAGAGGACGAGAGCGTAGCGGCCTGAATGGCAGCGCCCGTGGCCACGCATTCGTCGGGGTTAATGGAAGATGAAGGCTCCTTGCCAGTAAGTTGATGCACATGGTTTTGTACCGCAGGAATACGCGTTGAGCCACCCACTAAGAGCACGCACCCCAGTTCAGAAGCTGCTATGCCAGCATCGTTGAGGGCGCGCTGCACAGGCTCAGTGGTACGCTCAATTAAATCACGGGTCATATGCTCAAACTCTGCGCGCGAAAGCGACATATCCAGATGGAGTGGCCCCTGGGCATTTTGCGCTAAGAAGGGCAAATTGATCTGCGTTGATGTGGTAGATGATAATTCCTTTTTAGCCTGCTCGGCTGCCTCGCGCACGCGCTGCAAGGCTGCTGGGTTGGATCGCAAATCTTCGCCATGCTCACGGCGAAATACGTCAACAATGTGGGTAACGATGCGATCGTCAAAATCATCGCCACCAAGATGGTTATCGCCTGAGGTTGCCAACACCTCGATAACATCGCCGCCAATTTCGATAATCGACACATCGAAGGTGCCTCCACCCAGGTCGTACACCATCACCTTTTGCACGCTGCCGTTATCAAGGCCGTAGGCTAAGGCTGCCGAGGTGGGCTCGTTGATAATGCGCAGCACATGTAAACCAGCAATGCGCCCGGCATCTTTGGTAGCTTGGCGCTGAGAATCGTCAAAATATGCCGGCACAGTAATAACGGCATCAGTTACTTCCTGGCCTAAAAACGCTTCAGCATCGCGGCGCAGTTTGCGCAAGATCATGGCCGAAAGCTCTTGAGGAGTATAGGCCTTCCCATCAACCTTAGTGCTCCACTTAGTGCCCATATGGCGCTTGACCGAAGCAATGGTACGCGTAGGGTTAATCGCCGCCTGACGGCATGCAATGCTACCCACCAAACGCTCGCCATCTTTAGAAAACGCAATCACGCTTGGGGTGGTGCGCTCCCCCTCTGCATTAGGGATGATAGTTGCCCTGCCACCTTCCATTGTGGCCATGCAGCTATTTGTGGTTCCTAGATCTATGCCTATTGTTGCTCCCATAGCGTTCCTTTCGATTCTCCTCGCGGGCGCCGATCGGCTCAGCTTCTCACACGGTTTCGCAGCTGAAGCCCCCGCATAACACGCGCAGTTGATTAGCTTTTAGAAAAACACTCCCGATCTGCCCATAAGCGCACATGCATATTGCAGCATGCACAAACCGCAACAAATCAAGGCCGGATCAACCGTTGAAACATGAAATCCTTTTTGCTGGCTTTGCGTTTGATAGGTTTGCCCTGCCTGCTGAAATTGCTGCTGCGCCCGGCGATAATCGGCGTTGTTAGGATCAAGACGCACTGCGCGACGAATTTGCTCTAATGCCATAAGCGAATTACCCACGCCCTGTTGGGCCAAAGCACTCAGGTAATACCACCGCGCGGTACGCCCATCACTGGTGATTGCATTTAAGATGTTGATAGCCTGCTGATAACGATTGGCATTAATCGCATCGATGGCAGCGCGCATCTGTGGCGTATCGCTTGCCGATGCCTCGGGGTGAATGGGGCGATACGGGCCGCCCGCCCCCGCAAAACCAAAACCAAACAGATCGTCCCAGGTAAAATCTCCTGACCACCCATAAGGGCCAGAGCCCGATCCGCCTTGATATCCGCGCCCTCCAGTGCTGCCCGCACCACGCGCGCCGCC
>CAZDCX010000048.1:4129-7470 GCA_964504115.1 uncultured Cryptobacterium sp. | reverse complement strand
GCTCGCCTACACCGAGGTTGGTTCACGCCTTGCAATGCTTCTCAGATATGCGAGCAGATCGTAGCGATGCAGCACACCGATATAACGGTTATCTTGAGTGATAGGGATTCGCTTGACGCGCACATCGGAGAGAACACGAATCAAATCTTCAACGCCGGTATGGGTATCCATGGATATCACGCTTTTTGAGGCCAATTCCATAACGCCGACCTGCTGAAGATCAATGAGGTCTTTTTCAATTTGGCTGCTGTTGCGCCACCAAGCATACATAAGGCTGTTACCCGAGCTTCTAGGATCGCCGCCAGCCAGATAGCGAATGATATCCCCATCGGTAAGGAAGCCCACAATGTGCTCGCTGGCATCGAGGATGGGGATGCCGCCGGTGTGATGTTCGGCCATAACATCGAGCGCCTCAAAGACGCTTGCCGATTGGGGCACGCTCCAGTGGTCTGAACCCAAAATGCTGCCCAGCGAGAAAGCCGATCCTCCTTGTGGGATAAGAATATCTTCCGGCTCGGTATAACCAGGTGCTTGGTGCGTTACCTTAAAGCCCGTGTAAACCGCCAAGGCAAACCCGCAGATTCCCAGCGCAAACACAACGTAGCACGTACCATCAAATGCCATAGATTGGGCAAGCAGACCTTCCACACCTTGGGCTGCATGATAGTTTTCGAGGGCGCTCATGATGCCTACAAACATTGAAGAACCAATGCAGCCGGCAATCTGCAGGCACGTTGAAACAATGGTCACACCGTGATTGCGCATTTCGTGGCTCAGACGCGAAAGGGCAAAACTTTGCGAGGGGCTCGTACCGAGGCCCGTGCCAATAACAACAGGAATGAAGATGAGCGTGATTATCAACGTGCTGGTGTAGGCATCTATATGCGCCATGCAGCATGTGCCTACAGCAATTAACCCAAAGGCAAGGGGCACAAGAACGCGGATGCCAAAGTGGTCGAAGATCTTCCCGCCCAGAGGGGAGGCTACCGCGCTAAAAAGGGTTGCTGGCAGAAGGATAAGGGCAGCAGCAAAGGCGGATTTGCCCATGGCTCCCTGGAGGAACAGCGGCAAAATAATGTTCATCGAGAAGGTGGTCATAAACGCCATAGACATCATGAGACATCCAAGACGAAAGCCCCCTTGAGAAAAGGGTCGCAGATCAATAAGAGGGGTTGGTATGGTCTTTTGTCGGTGTATAAACAGGAGCAGCGCTGCGCATCCAACAACAAAACAGGTGCCACCAAGAGCAGCGTTGCCACCAAAGAGCGCGGTGATGCCATACATAATGCCAACGAGCGCAAAGGTAATTTCAAGCACCGAGGGCATATCCAAATGCGGATGGTCAAGTTCAGAAGCATTGGGAATAAAGATGATGGCACCGATAAGGCACACGAGCACTAAGGCTCCGAACAAAACAAAGAGCACATGCCAGTCATCGGTGAGGGCTAGGGTAAACCCGGCAGCAATCGGGCCGAATGAGGGACCAAGTGTCGTGAGAACGCTCACAATGCCCATATAAGTCCCTAGTTTGTTTTTGGGAGCAATGGTCAAGGTAAGGGCCATGGTCACGGGCATGGTGATACCCGTACCGGCGGCCTGGATAATACGCGCCACCAGTAACATGGGATAGGTGGGGGCACATGCGCCTACTATGGAGCCGATGAGCGTAACCAAGAGCGAGCCGATAACCAACGTACGCGTGGGAAGAATGCGGTTCAAAAAACCTGCAAGGGGGATCATGATGGCAATAACCAACATGTTTAAGGTAACCACCCACTGAACAGCGCTGTAGTCAATGGAAAAACTGTTCATGAGGGGGTTCAGTGCAACGTTGAGGATGGTTTCGTTCAGAGTTGCTAAAAAGGACGAAAGCGCAATAACAAAAACAATGGCGCCAGCATGCTTAACAGGTGTTGTGTTCATAAGCCTCTTTCTCTGGGAGCGTTATGTGCGGTGCGCGCATGCCACAGAGAAAGGTGAGCAGCCACGCAACCGGACTTACGTGTAAACTGCTCGTTGTGCCTTTATTTTAGCCCATATACCTGCCCGGCCATTTTGAAAACACATCTCTTTTGTATCGTCAGCGGGACTTCATTTTGATGGGTGTTGGTATACGCTATACTCATTCCATTCCCGTTTTATGAAAGAAGGCTCTTCGTGCAAGACCTCCCCAATGGCTTTACCGGCTTTGCTCACAAGCCCCCATCTTCTTCAAACTATCAGTATTCGCGTGCGCACGCCGAGCAGTCCGGCGGCGCGCGTGCTCCGCTTTCTGAAGAGGGCGTTGATGCTATTGATGCGCGTGATCAACGCTGGTCATGGGTCGAAATTGATCGAAGTGCTATTCAGTACAACGTTATGCAAACCAAAAAGCAGCTTGAGCATGGGTGCCGCCTTTTGGCGGTGGTCAAGGCTGATGCTTACGGCCATGGAGCGGTTGAGGTAGCCAAAGCTGCCACTGCGGCCGGGGCCAGCTATTTGGGTGTTGCTACCATTGAAGAGGGCGTCGAGCTGCGCCGGGCGGGCTTGACTGAGCCTATTTTGCTGTTGGCAGAACCACCCCTGCAATCAGTTGAGCGCTTGCTGTTTTATCGCATTATTCCTTCAGTCTATACTTCCGAATTTGCTATTGCTTATGCCGAGGCTGCCGATGCTCACGGGCTTAAAGCGCCCTATCATTTGGCTATCAATTCAGGCATGAATCGCATTGGAGTGCGCCACGATGATGTGGTGGAGTTTCTCTCGCAGATCAGCTTTCATCGTGCGCTCGAGTTAGAGGGATGCTTTACACACTTTGCCACGGCCGATTCGCTCGAGACGCTTGACTTCCAAATTCAGATTAAACGCTTTGTTGAAGCCATGCGTGCGGTGGAGGCGGCAGGCATTAACCCTGGCATCGTGCACTGCGACAATTCGGCTGCTACGTATCGCTTCCCTAAAACTCACTTTGACATGGTGCGCTTGGGTATTTCGCTCTACGGATATCAAGCTGCCCCTGATACCCATCGCTTGGTCTCGCTGCGCCCGGCTATGAGCGTACATGCTCGTATTACCAATGTAATTACGGTGCCCATGAGTGAGGGAGTCAGTTATGGCATGAACTACCGAAGCCCTGGTAGTGTGAAAATCTGCACCGTTCCCATTGGATATGCCGATGGGCTCATTCGCCTCCTTTCTGGCAAGATTGATTTTGCCTATCAGGATCGCGCCGTGCACCAGGTGGGCAATATTTGCATGGATCAATGCATGTTTGAGGTTGATTTGCGCTCTCGCTCCACGGTTCCAACGCTCGATCCGCATATCGGTGATGAGGTACTTATTGCTGGCCCCCATGCTCGGGT
>CAZDCX010000048.1:0-4029 GCA_964504115.1 uncultured Cryptobacterium sp. | reverse complement strand
CGCTCGATCCGCATATCGGTGATGAGGTACTTATTGCTGGCCCCCATGCTCGGGTGGATTGCTCGATTGACACTATGGCTAATCGAGCCGCTACTATCCCGCATGAGGTAACCATTGGGTTTTCGCACCGCATGCCCCGCTACTATCGCTAGAGCGTATCGCCTGAGCAGTTGCGTTTATGCGGGGGCGCTAAAGGGCTTGCTGCTTGGCCGGCTTCACTTGAGCCCTACTGGAAGTTGTTGTTTGAGGAGTTAAACATGAAGGTGCCTACGCTGCCTCTTGAGGATATTCGCGCACAGGTTGAAGCGTGCAAAGCCTGCCCCCTGTGGGAAGGCCGCACCAAGGTGGTGTTTGGCGAAGGCGATCCTCATGCGCGCGTTATGATTATCGGTGAAGCGCCCGGTAAAAATGAAGATTTGCAGGGGCGCCCGTTTGTGGGGGCTGCGGGCAAGTTTTTAGATGAGCTTCTTGAAGAAGGGGGCATCAAACGCCAGGATGTTTTTATTGCCAATGTTTTGAAGTGCCGCCCTCCTTCAAACCGCAACCCGCAGGCCTTAGAAATTGAAGCATGCGCACCTTTTTTGCGTGAGCAGACGCAATCTATCAACCCTTTGGTAATAGTGACGTTAGGAAATTTTGCAACGCAGTTTATTTTAAAAACGGGTGTTGGCATTACCCGTTTGCGTGGCACAGTGCAGCAGGCAGGGCGATTTACGGTATTTCCGGTGTTTCATCCTGCTGCTGCCATATACGACCGTTCAAAGCGCGATGTGCTCCTTGATGATTTCCGCCAGATTGGAGCTTTTGTGCGTGATAGAATGGCTCAAACTAGAAACTAACAATCAAGCAGGTAGTTAGGAGTTCTCATGGTAGAGAAGACTGATGTTGCGGCCGTACTCGAATTGATTCGTCCCTCCTTGCAGGCAGATGGTGGCGATGTTGAGCTTGTTGATGTTGACGCTGATGGCGTAGTTACCGTCGAATTAACGGGTGCTTGCAAGGGCTGCCCCATGTCCCAAATGACGCTTGCTCATGGCGTAGAGCGCATCTTGAAGGATCGCATCCCCGAGGTTACCAGGGTTGTGCCTGCCTAAAAGGCGCGCAATGTGCAAAGAGCATTGCCAGTAAATGGTATGCCATGACCCAGAGTCTTTGTGTGTATACGCAATCTCTGGGTCGTTGTTTTTTACTATCGAAGGGGATGGCCAGTATGGCTCATTGTTGGGAAATGCGAGGATGCGACGAAGAAATGCAGTCGCGTTGTCCGCATAATTTAGGAAACGATACCTGTCCACCTGATTGCCACTATGCGGCATGTAGCAGGCCGACCCATGTTGTTACGTCCGATTTTGAATTGCTGTTCCGTGTCGATCTTGATCGCTCGGCAAACGTGAAAGATATTTGCAGCTTCTGCGAGTTCTTCCTCAAACATGGGCCATCGATAGGGGCATCTTCGAGCTCTTCAGATTAGGAAGGGATCATTTGTGCTCAATGAGATCTACCAAGGATTAGACCCTGTTGCGTTTTCCATAGGCCCTCTTGTGGCGCGCTGGTATGGATTGGCTTATGTGGCGGGCTTTTTGCTCGCCATTACCATTATGTACCTGGTGGCGAAGCGCTGGAAGGTGCGGCTTGATTTTGACGCACTGAGCATTGTCCTTTTGTGTGCCATGCTTGGCGTTATTGTGGGCGGGCGCTTGGGTTATGTGCTCATTTATAACTGGGATATGTACGCCGCCAATCCGCTGGAGATTTTGAACTTTTCAAATGGTGGAATGAGCTTCCATGGTGGTTTTATTGGCGCTCTGATCGCAGGTATTGTGGCAGCGCGTCTCACTAAAATTCCGTACTTTACCTTACTTGACCTTGCCATTATCGGCGTGCCGCTTGGTCTGTTCTTTGGGCGCTGTGCCAACTTTGTCAATGGTGAGCTGTGGGGTGCTCCTACCGATTTACCATGGGGCGTGGTGTTTGGGGGCATAGCCGGGTCGGAGCCGCGCCATCCAAGCCAGCTCTATGAAGCGCTTTTAGAAGGCGTGCTGCTGTTTATTATTCTGTTTAGCATGTCGCGCAAAAAGCCGCCGTTTCCACAGGGAACATATTTTGGCACCTTTATGGTGGGCTACGGTATCTGCCGCTTTTTGATTGAATTTGTACGCGAGCCCGACGTGCAAATTGGCTATCTTTGGGGCGATTGGCTCACCATGGGGCAAGTGCTCAGCATCCCTCTTATTTTGTTAGGGGTGGCGCTTCTTATTTATGCCCATGTTGTGAACAAGCCGCAGGGGTAATCACTAAATGCTATTAATTTAGTAGCATATAATGGCACGCAGGAGGCATAAGGGTGTTTCTGCTTGCTGTGTGGTAGGCCCGTAGTAGGATAAAGCGAAGAAGTTACCGTAATGAAGGGGGAGTTATCATGAAATTGAAGTTTTTCAAATCCAAAGTAACAGGCGAAGTTATTACAAAGGCATATTGTCAGGGTGCAGCTTTGCCGAGTGACTTTGAAGAGCTGGAAGCTGGCGTCACCGATGCTGCCCTTGAAAAGCATGTGCCCGTAGTAACGGTTGGCGATGTTATTCATGTTGAAGTGGGGAGCGTAACTCACCCCATGGAGGATGAGCACTACATTACCTTTATCGCTTTGGAAACCACGCAGGGCGTTCAGATCAAAAAGCTTCACCCTGGCCAAGCTCCTGCGGCCGATTTTACGGTTGTGGCTGGTGAAGAGCCTGTTGCGGTGTATGAGTACTGCAATCTGCATGGCTTGTGGAAGGCTGAAATCTAAAAGTTTTACGGGTGGCGCGCCACGCCAAACATATCTTTTCACCATAAGCTGGGGTCGAAGTATCGGCCCCAGCTTTTTTATGCTCGAGTTCACGCGGTGAGGGTTGCTGCTTTAGTGGGTGCGAGCGTTCATTAAAACTGGTAGGTAATACTCTTAGGTTCTGGCTCTCTTTTTTTTGGAATAGCTTTGCAATTTCTTTTGAATGTTATTCAGTATTTGCTGTCAAAGTGAATGTGGGTTGTTGATTCCTGTCGTGGATAACATGGTTTATGTGGTAGCGATCCATGTGGGAGGCTAGGGGCTTATTAATACGCGGCGTATTTCTCGCTTAGACCAAAGATGTTACTGAGCAAAACGCCCTATAGGTGCCATGATTAAAGACTTTTAATATTCGTACATAGAATTGAAATTAACATATAAGTTAACTAAAATCATCTATAGTAAGGGGGGTTGAGTGGAGCAAGAAGGTTGGTATTTAAAGCCATACGCGAGCTTTATCTTTTTGCTGGATAGGTACGTGGGTCAAGGCAAAGACACTCTTCAAAAAAGGTTTAAGAAAGACAAAGAGGGATTAATTAATCTGTATATACTGCTTCAGCTGATAGATAGTTTTGGTTATGACGAAGGCGTTGCTTTCGGATTTAGCACAGAGCGCTTAAAGGCGATTAAAAATACCCGGCTGCATCTTATTGAGATGAGAAGATTTCACAAAACCTGGCGCATTATTACTTATTTAGACACTAAGCGAAAAAGACTCATTATGATTGATGCGTTTGAAGCACATAAGTCAAAGTCGTTAGATAAAAAAGTCCGCGAAATAGAACCCCTGATAAAAATTGCTGTTGAACTATCGTCAAGGGAGGCCGAATAGCATGTCTATGAAAGTACCTTTGCAGGAGCTTCTTGGCTTAGATGAAAAGCCAACATTGTCTCCTGATAATATTGCATTCAAAGCTGCCTTAGATTTTGAGGCAGAGGTATTCAGGAAGCTTAAGGAAAAGGATTTATCTCAAAAAGATCTTGCTGAAATACTTGCTGTGAGCCCTGCTGCCGTGTCAAAGGCTCTCAAAAAAGGCTCAAATGTAACACTAAAAACAATGGCAAAGATAGCCCATGCTCTAGATTGTGTTTTGTCTCCGATACAGCTCAAAGATGTCGATGAATGTAATTATTTCGATATCTCAAATTCAGAAACGGTATCTGCTTCAATCGAATTAGGTAAAATCAGCCAACCAAAAAGC
>CAZDCX010000047.1:0-7749 GCA_964504115.1 uncultured Cryptobacterium sp. | reverse complement strand
CCCTCGGCAATGGTTACCATAGCCTTTTTCCAGGTGCGGGTCGTACCAGTTTGATAACGTACACGCTTTGGCTTTGCCTTAACGTTTAGGGTGTTAACCTTTACTACCTTCACGTTAAAAATAGCCTCAACCGCCTGAGCAATCTCAACCTTGTTGGCAGACTTAGCTACCTCAAAGGTGTATACATTGTCTTCCATGCGATCATAAGAGTGCTCGGAAATGATCGGGCGAATAATTACCTCGCGGGGATCTTTCATTATGCAAGCACCTCCTCAATGCGGCTCAGAGCAGCACTCGTAAATACGAGAGCCTTGTTGTCGATAAAGTCGTACGTATTAGCCTCGGAAGTTGCAATGATGCGAACCTTGGGCAAGTTGCGGAACGACAAATAAGTATTCACATCATCGTCTGCGATTACCAAGGTTACGCGGCCTTCCAGCTCCAATGCCTTCAAGGCAGCAGCAGCTTGCTTGGTGGAAGGCTTCTCGAAGGAGAAGGAATCCACTACTACCAACTCATCATCGGCAAGCTTTGCAGAGAGAGCCGAGCGCATAGCCAACTTGACTACCTTGTTGGGTACCTTAAACGCATAGGAACGAGGCGTAGGGCCAAATACGGTTCCGCCGCCAGCCCATTGAGGAGAGCGGGTAGAACCCTGACGAGCACGACCGGTGCCCTTCTGGCGCCAAGGCTTCTTGCCGCCACCGCGCACCTGACCACGAGTCAGCGTGCTGTGGGTACCAGCGCGACGGGCAGCGCGCTGAGAACGAACCACTTCGTGCATAACCGGCACGTTGGGCTCGATGCCAAAGACTGCAGCGGAAAGCTCGGTATCATTTACCTTCTTGCCGCTGGCGTCTTTCACTTCAATAGTTGCCATATCTTAAAACTCCTTCGCAAGCAATTTAGGCCATACGAATACGAACCACGCCATTCTTGCCACCAGGTACAGAGCCCTTGAGCAAGATAAGGTTCATATCCTCGTCGACACGAACGACTTCAAGGTTTTTGGTTGTCACGGTATCGCAGCCCATGTGGCCCGGAAGGCGAACGCCCTTGAACACACGAGACGGACTAGCGCACTGGCCTACAGAACCGGGAGCACGATGGAAATGAGCACCATGTCCACCAGGGCCACCACCAAAGTTGTAGCGACGCATAACGCCAGCAAAGCCCTTGCCCTTGGACGTACCAGTTACGTCAACCTTCTTTACCTCAGCGAAGTTAGCTACGCTTACTTCTTCGCCAACAGTATGCTCAGTTGCATCCTCAACGCGAACCTCGCGCAAATAGCGAGTAGGCTCCACGCCCTGCTTAGCAAAATGACCGCCATAGGGCTTGTTGACCTTTTTGGCTTTGATTTCGCCAAAGCCCAACTGCACGGCCTCATAGCCATCGGTTGCCGTGGTTTTTACCTGGCATACCTTATTAGGAGCAGCTTCGATTACGGTAACAGGGATAACCTTGCCATCCTCATCGAAAATCTGAGTCATACCGATCTTTTTACCGTAGATAGCGTTAATCATTGTTCAATCACACTCCCCTACAGCTTGATCTCGATATCAACACCAGCGGGAAGATCAAGACGCATCAAGGAATCAACCGTAGAAGGGGTTGGATCCAGAATGTCGATCAGGCGCTTGTGTGTACGCATTTCGAACTGTTCACGAGAGTCCTTATCAACGTGCGGACCTTTGACAACGCAATACAGATTGCGCTCAGTCGGCAGCGGGATAGGACCGGAAACCTTGGCACCCGTCTTTTGTGCGGTATCGACAATGAGCTTCGTAGACTGATCTACGATCTCATGATCGTAACCCTTCAAGCGGATGCGGATATTCTCTTTAGCCACTTTTACCTCCATTATGCACGGCGGAATGCTTGATAGCCCGAGGGCTTAAGCATTGCCACCAGCCTTGCTGATAATCTCTTCGGCGATGTTCTTCGGCACCTGCTCGTAGGAGTCGAACTGCATCGTGTATACGGCGCGACCTTGCGTACCGCTGCGCAGGTCGGTTGCGTAACCGAACATTTCGGAAAGCGGCACCTTAGCGGAAATAATCGTTGCGTTGCCGCGCTTTTCCTGACCCTGGATAAGACCACGACGGCTAGGGATATCGCCCATTACAAAGCCGGTGTACTCATCAGGGGTCTCAATCTCAACAGCCATAACTGGCTCGAGAATAGCGGGGTTGGACTTCTTCAAAGCATCCTTAATTGCCATAGAACCGGCAACCTTAAATGCTGCTTCAGAGGAGTCAACCTCATGGTAAGAACCATCAATCAGTTCAACGCGTACATCTTCGACGGGGTAGCCGGCCAGAACACCCGAGTTCAAGGCCTCCTGGATACCCTTGTCGATGGAAGGAATGTACTCCTTGGGTACAACGCCACCAACGATCTTGTTCTCAAACTTATAGCCCTCGCCAGCTTCCTGCGGATACATGTTGATAACAGCATGGCCATACTGACCACGACCGCCGGACTGACGTACGAACTTGCCTTCTGCACCCATAACTTCTTTGGTAGCAGTTTCGCGATAGGCAACTTGTGGTTTACCAACGTTAGCCTCTACCTTAAACTCACGCAGCAGACGATCGACGATGATCTCCAAGTGAAGCTCGCCCATACCAGCAATAATGGTTTGGCCGGTTTCATGGTTGGTAGATACACGGAACGTAGGATCTTCTTCAGCAAGCTTTTGCAGCGCGATGCCCATCTTGTCTTGCTCGGCCTTGGTTTTAGGCTCAACAGCAATGTCGATAACTGGATCGGCAAACTGCATCGACTCAAGAATAATGGGTGCATCTTCCGCACAAAGCGTATCGCCGGTGGAAGTGTCCTTCAAGCCAACAACGGCAACGATGTCGCCAGCCTGGCAGTTATCGATGTCGATACGATTGTTGGAGTGCATCTGCAGTAAGCGGCCAATGCGCTCCTTCTTATCCTTCGAGGCATTCAGCACGTAAGAGCCCGAATCAAGCGAGCCGGAGTATACGCGCAGGTAGGTCAGTTTGCCAACAAAGGGATCGGTCATAATCTTGAAGGCCAAAGCGGAGAACGGAGCCTTAGGATCGGCCGGACGCTCGTCTTCAGCTTCGGTCTCAGGGTTGGTGCCCTTGATAGCAGGAACATCAAGCGGAGAAGGCATGTAATCAACAACAGCATCAAGCAGCTCCTGAACGCCCTTGTTCTTGTAGGCAGAGCCCACAAATACAGGGTTGAGCTTGCAAGCGATAACGCCAGCGCGGATGGCAGCCTTGAGCTCCTCAACGGAAACTTCTTCCTCCATGAGGACCTTTTCCATCAGGTCGTCGTCGCAATCGGCAGCGGCCTCAAGCAGCTCCTGATGATAAAGCTCGGCATCTTCCACAAACTCATCAGGGATAGCATCCATAGGCTCAGGATAGGTCATGCCCTTATCGTCAGCCTTGAAATCCCATGCCGTCATGGTTACCAAGTCGATAACGCCCCAGAAGCCATCTTCAGCGCCCATAGGTAACTGAGCTGCTACAGCAGGAGCATCCAAGCGATCGCGCATGGTTTCGATTGCATGGAAGAAATCGGCGCCGATGCGGTCGTACTTGTTAATAAAAGCGATACGAGGAACACCGTAGCGCTCGGCCTGGCGCCATACGGTTTCAGACTGAGGCTGAACACCAGCAACAGCATCAAATACTGCAACCGAACCGTCCAGTACGCGCAGGGAGCGCTCTACCTCAGCGGTGAAGTCAACGTGACCGGGAGTGTCGATAATCTGGAAGCGATAATCAACACCATCCTTGTTCCAGAAGCAGGTGGTAGCAGCAGCGGTAATGGTTACGCCGCGCTCCTGTTCCTGAGCCATCCAGTCCATCGTGGCAGCACCGTCATGAACCTCACCAATTTTGTGCGTCTTGCCGGTGTAGTACAAGATGCGCTCTGTGGTAGTGGTTTTGCCGGCATCAATGTGTGCCATGATGCCAATATTACGAGTATGCTCCAGAGGAGTTTTTGCCATAATCAGACATCCTCCCTAGAAACGATAATGCGAGAATGCACGGTTGGACTCGGCCATCTTGTACAGATCCTCGCGCTTCTTAATGGAAGCACCGGTATTTTCTGAAGCATCGATAATTTCGCCCGCAAGACGTTCTTTCATGGTGTTTTCCTTGCGCTTGCGAGAAAAATCAACCATCCAACGAATAGCGAGGGTGGTAGCACGACGGGAGTTTACTTCCATCGGCACCTGATAGGTAGCACCGCCAACACGCTTAGGCTTAACCTCGAGCGTTGGGCGAATGTTATCCATAGCCTTCTTGAACACAGTCAGTGCATCCTGACCGGTTTTTTCGGCAACAAGATCAAAAGCACCATAAACGATACCTTCGGCGGTGGACTTTTTACCGTCCAACAGCACCTTATTGATCAGCTGCGTGACCAGGCGGTTGTTGTACTTAGCGTCCGGCTGTACTTCGCGGCGGACTGCTGCTGCACGACGCGGCATATATCTTCCTTTCAGTTAAAGCGAATAATCGCGGGTGTACTTACTTCTTCGGGCGCTTAGCACCATAACGGCTACGAGCCTGCGCACGGTTTTCAACAGCAGCGCAGTCGAGAGCAGCACGGATGATCTTATAGCGAACACCAGGAAGGTCCTTAACACGACCGCCGCGGATCAGCACCATGGAGTGCTCCTGCAGGTTATGGCCAATGCCAGGGATATAGGCGGTTACTTCCATACCGTTTACAAGACGAACACGCGCAACCTTACGCAATGCCGAGTTAGGCTTTTTAGGGGTAGTAGTGTATACACGAGTGCATACGCCACGCTTTTGGGGGTTACCCTTGAGTGCCGGGGTCTTCTTTTTGTCGACCTGCTTGGCACGGCCCTTGCGGACCAACTGATTGATAGTAGGCAAGACTTCAACTCCTTATCTTTGTCGTGCTTACACGTAATAATCTGCCTTCTGTGCGTTCTGCAGATACGCACGCGAAAACAAGCGCTCCAAGGGAGACGCGAAGATGAACTTTATCACCGGGTATATAGCTTGTCAAACGCCACGCACCCGGGTGTGTCCATCCCTTCATAACTGATTATTCCTGGGCTCTTAAGTCTTTTTTCTTGAGGTAATCTTCCCCGCACAAGAGACGCTCTCTCAAAACGATAAAAACGACCGCAGCGCAACGGATAACGCGACAAATATGCCCCCTCAAATGACAGTCAAGCCTACATATAACCGTTCAGGAAAAAACTTCAAAATAAGCCTTATTTATTTATGCGGTATAGGTAGAATACGGGTGTTGTTGCAAACGTACTCATGCGCGTGTCCTCCAGCCTCGGCGGTCACGCGCTCTGTCTATGCAGGGTATGTTTTAAGGAGAAAGAAGGGAAGGACATGAAGAATAGCGTCGCCACGTTTCAACAAATGAAAGAAGCGGGCACCAAGATTTCCATGTTAACGGCCTACGATTATTCCACTGCAAAAGTTGTCGACGAAGCTGGTATCAATTCTATCCTGATTGGCGATTCGCTAGGTATGGTCATGCTGGGATACGAAGATACGCTTTCGGTCACGATGGAAGACATGATTCACCACACTGCAGCTGTGTCTCGAGGCGCGAAAAACGCCCTCATTGTTGCCGATATGCCTTTCATGAGTTATGAAGTCTCCGTTGAGCAAGCAGTTATCAATGCCGGCCGCCTGATGAAGGAAGGGCGCGCCAATGCGGTCAAACTCGAAGGTGGCGCTAAAGTATGCCCCCAGATCGCAGCTATTACCAAAGCAGGCATTCCGGTATGCGCTCATATTGGCCTGACCCCTCAGTCGATCAACGCTTTTGGCGGCTTTAAGGTACAAGGCAAATCGGCCGAAGCCGCACAAGCCCTTATTGATGATGCCTTGGCTATTCAAGAAGCTGGAGCATTTGCGGTCGTACTTGAGTGCGTTCCCGCCAAGCTTGCCACCCTTATATCCAAAAAGCTCACCATCCCCACCATTGGCATTGGTGCTGGCGCCGGGTGCGATGGGCAGGTTTTGGTATATCAAGACATGATTGCCTTGTTTAGCGATTTCAAGCCTAAGTTTGTTAAACATTTTGCCAATGTTGGCTCGGTTATGAGCGATGCCTTCAAGGCTTACGATGCAGAGGTAAAAGCTGGCACCTTCCCCACCGAGGAACACGGCTATACCATTAAAGATGAGGTCTTGGAGCAGCTACACTAACATTTTGTAACACGTCTATAGCTCACTTTATGCAGCTGCTATTCTGTTTTCGAACAGATCTGGCAGCTGCAAGCATTTAGAGCTTGTCGAATGGGAGTATCCATGGAAATAATTACTACCGTCGCCGAAATGAAGGCACGCGCCGCGCAATGGCATGCACAGGGTTTAACCGTTGGCCTCACCCCCACCATGGGAGCTTTGCATGAAGGGCACATGTCGCTGATGGAGCGCGCCCGCAAAGAGTGCGATCGCGTTGTAGCAAGCGTGTTTGTAAACCCTATCCAATTTGGTCCGGGCGAAGATTACGATGCCTACCCGCGCGACATCGAGCGCGATGCCGCAATTGCCGAGTCAAAGGGCGTCGATGTAGTATTTCATCCCAGCGTTGAAGAAATGTATCCCACCAACTACAACACCTATGTTGTAATGGAAACTCTTACCGATAGTCTCTGTGGCGCTAAGCGCCCTGGGCATTTTCGCGGAGTTTGCACAGTGGTCAATAAGCTGTTCAACATTATTGACCCCGATAAAGCGTTCTTCGGCCAGAAGGATGCCCAGCAACTTGCCATTATCAAACGCATGGTGTCTGATTTAAATATGCGCGTCAAAGTATTTGGGTGCCCAATCGTGCGAGAAGAAAATGGCCTTGCGAAAAGCTCTCGCAACACCTACCTTTCCCCCGAAGAGCGCAAAGCGGCCTTGGTGCTTTCCCGCTCTATCTTCAATGCGCAAAAACGCATTGAGGAAGGCGAGCGCGACGCGCAGGCAATTCGAGCGGCAGTCACCTCAATCATTGAAGCTGAGCCATTAGCAAAAATCGACTATGTTGAAGTGGTTGATTTAGGTGATATGCAGCCAGTAGAATCCTTAGGCGAAGCAGGGCTTGTGGCCATTGCGGTGTACATAGGCAACACCCGCCTGATTGATAACTACCTGTTCGATTTCACAGAATAAGCTTGTAACTTGAGCCATATTGTGCAAGAATCCGTTGGATGTTTAAAAGCTGTTTGATTGCAACATCATATACATCTATCTCGAGCTAAGCGAGCAAGGACAGAAAAGGAAGGCTTGATTACCATGCTGCTCAACGTGCTGAAAGGCAAGATCCATCGAGCAACCGTTACTCAAGCGGAACTGGATTACATCGGCTCCATTACCATCGATGCCGAGCTTATGGAAGCCGCAGGCATTCTTGAATATGAGCTCGTTACTATCTCGGACTGCAATAATGGCAATCGTTTAGAAACCTATGTTATTGCTGGCGAGCCGGGAAGCGGTGTTATTTGCCTCAATGGTGCCGCCGCGCATCTGGTTGATGTGAACGATAAGGTCATTATCATGTGCTATGCGCAAATGACGCCGGAAGAGTTTGCCGATCCTGCTCATGCCCCGCATGTTGTATTTGTAGACGATGATAATAAGATCAGCCGTCTAACGCGCTACGAGAAGCATGGGAAGCTGGAAGATCTAAAGTAAATCGCGCCCACAAGGCTTCAAAACGAAAACAAAGAGGTGTTGATGAAAATCGGCACCTCTTCTTTTT
>CAZDCX010000046.1:0-7993 GCA_964504115.1 uncultured Cryptobacterium sp. | reverse complement strand
CGATTGAAGCAGGAAGATTTTTGGGTTGCCGGTGCCTCAGAAAAGGCATCTCAGTGTATTTGGGATGCACCGCTCGCTGGGCGCTTGGCGCTTGTTATGGGCAGCGAAGGAGAAGGACTATCTCGCCTGACCCAAGAGCGATGCGACTTTTTAATCAGCTTGCCACAAGCGGGCAATATTGGCTCACTCAATGTGGCTCAAGCTGCTACGGCCTGCATGTATGAATGGATGCGTCAATCCACAAGGGGGAGGTAAGTATGAGCTCTCGCAAAAAGCTGCTCATCGTTGATGGCTACAATGTTTTGCGCAGTGGGCAGCGCTATGTGCACATGAGCCGTGATGCTGATTACACACACGATACCTTTAACAAAGTGCGTGAGGCGCTTATTAGCGATGTGGCTGCATATGCTGGCACCGAATATCGCGCCATTATCGTGTTCGATGCGGCGGATAATACCGAATCGGCTGGTAAAACTGAAACCATCGGCGGCGTGAAGGTAATATTCTCGCCATATGGCTCTTCGGCAGATAAGGTTATCGAAAAACTTGCCCATGATGCCCGCGAAGATCATCTTGAGGTGATGGTGGTTACCAGCGATGCTACCATCCAAGATACGGTTTTTGGTGGCGGTGTCGATCGCATGAGCGCCAATGGCTTTAGCTTTGAGATGGACGATCTTGGCGAGGAAGCGCAGCAAGACCGCACCTTGGAAACTCACCGTAAGGCTACGGTTGCCGAGCGCATTGATCCTGCCGTCCTGGAAAAGCTTAAAGCCTTGCGTGACGGAAACTAGCACGGATTGAGGCTCTGCGCGATGGTGGCTAGCAAAGTCGAGCCCCGGGCCGCGTGGTGGTAGCTAGCCTCTGTAACTCGTATGTGCAACGAGCCTGTGTAAGAAGGCGCGGGCAGGTGGCTTGGCGAGGTGGTTTTGTACTTGGGAGTTGGGGGCAAGAGAGCCTATAAGCCAAGGTGTTTTTGCCGCAGGCGCATTCGGGGGTGAGCAAACCATTTCAAAATTTTTTGAATTTCTCTTTGCGAAGCGGCTTTTTTCAGGTACAATAACCAACGCTGTTGCAGCACGGGGTGTTAGCTCAGTTGGTTAGAGCGCCGGCCTGTCACGTCGGAGGTCGCGAGTTCAAGTCTCGTACATCCCGCCACTTTGTTTTATGGAGGCCGTTCGTATGAGCGGTCTTTTTGTATTTGGGTCGAGCTGTTTTGGGTGTCGCTTAGTTGAGGCCAAGTGAAGACTTTATTGAGGGTTAAGGGGAGCTTCGAAGCACATGGAGCACCAAAAAACACAACCCGTCGAAATTGTGGTATTTGATTTTGATGGTACGTCTATTTCGGGAAATTCTCCTGTCATCCTTGTGCGCACGCTCTTAAAGCAGCAACGCTTGCAAAAACGCGTTGTAGCACGCATTGCGCTTTGGGGTATTGCTTATAAACTGCGCCTTCCTCAAAACGAAAGCTGGGTGCGCGGTGCTGTGTTCTCAGCCTTCGAAGGCTACGATCAATCTGGCGTGGATGCTTTCTTAGAGGCTTTTTATCGCGATCATTTAGAGCAGCGCTTTCGGCCCAAAGCTCATGAGGCTATTCAAAATCATCGTGCCCAGGGGCGTGAGGTATGGGTGGTCAGTGCCACCTTTGAGCCTATAGCCCGTGAGGCGATGAAGCACCACGGATACACCCGCTGTTTTGCTACGCGTATGGCAACCGATTCTCAAGGCAGGTACACTCGCTTTGTCGAGGGCTTGCCCTTAGAGGGTCAAGAGAAACTGGTGCGCGTGATTGAATATGCCAACAAAACGTATGGCCAGGGCAAATGGGCGCTTACTCATGCTTACGGCGATCATCACTCCGATCGGGCATTACTGGAGGCAGCGCAGCACCCCTATGCGGTAACCCCTGATAGACCCTTGCGCCGTATTGCCAAGCGCAAAGGCTGGCCTATTCTGGAGTGGTAGCGCCCTTCGCCAGCCTCAAGAGCGTCGCAGTGCTACACCTGTGCGGCGCTTGATAATGCGCCTTTGATTGCGTGGCAACAAACAATAACAAGTTATCTTTTTTTCATTCATATTCGTTTTTCGTGGGGCAGTATTTGGGCAGTTTTGGCCTTTGACCTGTGGATAAATAGCGATTCGGGGGATGCATGGTAGACATTTCGCTGTTCTGCCGATAATATTTGTGCCGTCTGTGAAAAAAGAGCTTCAAAAGCGCTGCGCTGCTGCTCACAGGCTTGCATCTATCGTGTTGCTCAGGCTAGAAGGGCTGCTGTCATTCTTTACCTTGGGTGAGGAGCTGCGATTGAGCGGGCTGATGGAGCGCAGGTGCTTCTGCTGGAGTTTGCCACGAGAAACTTTGAGATTTTATGGCACACACAGCACACAAGCTCTACCTACGGTAAGGGAGACCATCACGTAATGACTCTTTTGGAATTGTTGCAATTGATGCGCAAGCATCTGCGGCTCGTTGTCGCATTGCCTATTGTTTGTGCATTGCTCACGGCACTTGTCAGTTGGGCATTTCTGGCCAACACCTATACGGCAAGCGTTTCAATGTACGTGCTCACGTCGTCTTCGGAAAATCAAACAAGCAGCTTGTCAACCGACCTTTCTGCTTCACAGATGCTCACTAACGACGTGGCGGAACTCATTCAGAGTGACCGCGTGCTAACGCAAACGGCGCACGATTTAGGTATGCAGGAAGAGGAATTAGCATCCTACGATCTTGAGGTTACCAGCTCTACCACCACTCGTTTAATCACGCTCACAGTAACAGGCAAAAACATAGAAGCGGCTCCTGCTATTGCCAACGGCATTGCCAATACAACCGATGAAGTTGCCCAGGAAATCATGGATATCGAGGCAATCAATGTTATCGATAAAGCAGCCACACCCGATTCTCCATCGGGGCCTCCGCGCGCCATGTACACAGCGGTGGCCTTCTTGGCTGGGCTTTTCTTGGCAGTTGCGATTGTGGTGCTCATGGATATGTTAAACACGCGCATTCGCAAGCCTGAAGAAATTGAAGAACTATTAGAGCTTCCGGTTATCGGACGCATTCCAACTATCAAGCGCTAGGTGGTGTGAAGTATGGGTAAGAAGAAGAAAAAGCAATCATCAAACGCGCTTGAAATTCAAAATGCAGCAAAAACGCTTTTTGCCAACATTAAATTTGCCTCGGTTGACGATCCTATTCGAAGCGTAGCGCTTACCTCAGCCGTACCAAATGAGGGCAAAACAACGGTTGCACTCAATTTGGCGCAAGCCATTGCTGGCTCGGGCAAAAAGGTTTTGTTGGTTGAGGCCGACATGCGTCGCCGCTCTTTGGCCAGCGAAATGGGCGTTCATCCGCGCAATGGTGCTTATTCGGTTATGTCGGGCAAAGTTGCGCTCGACGAAGCGGTAGTGGCAACGCCAACGCCGATGCTATATTTCCTGGATATTGAGCCTAATATCCCCAATCCTGCTGATCTTTTGTCTTCTAAGGCGTATGCGCGCTTGGTTGAAGAATTAGACGCTGCCTATGATTATGTGATTTTTGATACTCCGCCCGTGGGAACCTTCGTTGATGCGGCTCTGCTTTCCCGTTTGGTAGATGGCGTGATCATGGTGGTTAAGGTAAACGGCGCTAAGCGCGACGAGATTTTAGCGGCCTACGAGCAACTTCGCAAAGCCGAGGCCCATATGCTCGGCGTTTGTGCCACCTTCTGTGAAAACACCAGCAGCGAGTATTACTACGCATACTACAACAAAGACAACCAGCGTATCGACCCGGCCAAGAGCAAAGGGCAGGGAGCTCCAGCGGCTCCATCAACCCCTGCTCCTGCTGCTGGTCGCTCATCAACGCCGCGCGTGCACCCCACTCCATCCGCGCAGCCTCCAGCTTCGCGCACTCCTCGCGCGGGCGCTTCTGCGGGGCGTTATCAATCGCCAGCCGCGGTGCGTGGCTCTGGGGCAACAGCGGCTCCGCGCAGCAATACGCCGAGCGTAAATGCTTCGCAAGCAGGCCGAAGGAACCGCTAAATCATGCGCGATGTACACTGCCATATTTTGCCTGGAGTAGACGATGGTTCGCGCTCTATGCAAGAGTCGCTTCAGATGATTGAGGAGGCCAAGCATGCTGGTGTTACCTCTATCGTATGCACACCTCATTGCCGCGATCCGTGGTTTGATTACGAAGCCATGTGGGATGCCTTTTACGCTCTGAAGGCTGAGGTTGAAAATCAGCCTATGGCACCGCGTATGAGCATGGGCTTTGAGGTCAATTACAAAAAGCTCATGGAGCTTGGTATGGATTGGGCCGATTATTTAGGTAACGAGTTTGGCGAGTTTTTGCTTGAGCTGCCCACTGGCACCCTGCCTGCCGATTGGGAGCGTATCGTTTTTGAGCTGCAGGCAAAAGGCTATACCGTAATTATGGCTCACCCTGAACGCTTTAAATATGTTCAAAGCGATTTAGAGGTGGTTCGTCGCTTTATTAAGGCAGGTTGCAAAATTCAGGTGAGTGCCGATTTTCATACTGAAGGCAGTTTTAGCCCCATCAAAAAAACGGCAAAGAAGCTCCTTGATGAAGGCCTGGTGCACTTTATTGCCAGCGATGCGCATGGGCCGCTAGGCTATCGAACCTTAAAAGATGTTCGCAAGGCCTATAAACCATTGGGAGCCCACGCAAAACTTTAAATCGGCCAGTGCGCCAGGTCTTGTGCCGATTAATCTGGGCATTTAACAGCGCTCAATCTTGTTGTGCCCTCTGAGCTGGTATATTGCTTTACAGCCGCCCTGAGAAGCTTGATGCTTGGGCGGCCGTTTGTAATACAGCGTATAGGGTTTTGGGCCTTACACGCTGGCAACATATCTTTGTATGCCCATAATCGTCGCTGAGTGCGCGTTGTGTTGACAGCAAGGAGCTTATAACGCGTGATTATGCGAATACGATGTTCGTAGTGGCAAAGCCTTCTCTTTTTATAGAGGGAGGGCTTATGTGGTATGTCATTCAGGTTATTGGGGGGCATGAACAAAAGGTCCTCCGCCAAATTGAGAAAATGGTTAATATTCAAACGTACAAACAAGTGTTTATTCCAACGTATGAAATTAAAAAACGCTATGCTGGCGCATGGCAACTGTGTAGAGAAGTGCTTTTCCCCGGGTACGTGTTCGTAGAAACTAAAATACCGGAGCAGTTCAGAGGCCAGCTGCATAAAGTGCCATCAATGACTCGCATTTTAACCAGTGGAGATGTGGAAGAGCGTTACTTTATCCCCTTGTCCGACGAAGAGAAAACAGTTATTAGTGCCTTTTTGGGCGATGACGATTACGTCATGCGCATGAGCGAGGGCATTATCGAAGGCGATAAAGTGGTGATCCTCAAAGGCCCGCTTATGAATGGGGAGGCAGTTGTGAAAAAGATCGACCGCCACAAGCGCTTGGCCTATTTGGAAATCCCTATGTTTGGTCGGCAACTCACCATCAAAGCGGGGTTAGAGATTATCAAAAAGAATTAAGATGCAGGGGTAAACAATGCTCTGGGCAGTGTCTATGAATGGCGCTTTATTCATTTGGTAATTGTGACAAAAAATCTCTACTTCTCGTAGCGCAAAATGCGGGGGAGCGTCATACTAATACCGTGGACGTTCGCTGGCGCGCAGGCTGCCAAGTTTGTACCATTGATGGTGCTCAGCAGCGTTGTTAACTTCAATTCCTACCAAGGAGAGATGGGTGATACTATGCAGTTAGTCCTTATTCGTCATGGTGAAAGTGAATGGAATAAGCTCAATCTGTTTACTGGCTGGACGGATGTCGACTTAAGCGACACGGGTCGTGAGGAGGCAGCCGAGGGCGGTCGTGCTTTGAAGGAAGCCGGTTTTGACTTCGACATTTGCTATACCTCATATTTAAAGCGTGCTATTCATACGCTCAATTTGGTACTCGAATCCATGGATCGCGAATGGCTTCCCGTGGTAAAAAGCTGGTGTTTGAACGAGCGCCATTACGGTGCGCTGCAAGGCCTGAATAAGTCTGAAACAGCTGCTAAGTACGGCGAGGATCAGGTAAAGATATGGCGCCGCAGCTTTGATGTGCGCCCGCCTGCTTTAGCTGAAGATGATGAGCGCAACCCCAAGCATCAAGCCGCCTATCGTACGGCTCCTAAGAACGAGCTTCCTTTGTGCGAATGCTTGGAAGATACCATCAACCGTGTATGGCCCTATTTCATGAGCGAGATTAAGCCTAAGATGCGCGAAGGCAAGCGGGTGCTTATTGTGGCACATGGCAATTCCCTGCGTGCTCTGATCAAACAATTCGATCGACTCTCTGATGAAGAGATTGTTGGCGTAAATGTGCCAACAGGTGTGCCCCTGGTGTACACCTTTGACGAGCATATGCACACTTTGGACAAGCACTACATTGGCGATGAAGCGGTTATTGCCGCAAAAATCAACAAGGTTGCTAACCAAGGCAAGGCAAAATAGCCACTGTCGCATCGCGCGGTTTTAGCTCAAGCCAAACTACACCTGAGATTTAAGGTAGCTCTGTTTTATGATAGGGCTACCTTTTTTTGTGCCGTAAGCTTGTGCTGGAGGGGATAAGAGTGAACGAGATAAAATGCCCGCATTGTGGCCAAGTGTTCCAAGTAAATGAGTCCGATTTTGCAACTATCGTCAAGCAGGTTCGCGATGCTGAATTCACACGCGAAATTAAACAGCGCGAAAAACTGATGCAAACTGAAAAAGAGCAAGCCGTTTTGCTCGCCCAATCAAACACGCAGGCCGAATTTCAGTCACGTCTCTCTTCTCAAAAAGCAGCCTTGGCCGAGATGGAGGCAAAGCTTGCTGCTGCCAAGCAGGAAAAGCAGCTACTCGAGCAAAGCGTGAAGGCCCAGTCGGAAGCTGAGTGGAAAAGCAAGCTCAACGATGAGCGAACCGAGAAAGATGCTCTTATTGCTCAGCTTCGCGCCAAGCTTGAATCGCGCACGCAATCATTTGAAACGGAAAAAGCCCTGGCGGTTACTCAGGCAACAGCACAGGTAGAAAAAGAGCGCGATGCCTATGCGGCCGAGATTCGCCTCAAAGAAGCCGAAAAGCTTCAAGTTGAGCATGATTTGAAGGCACAAATGGCTCAGCAATTGCGTGCCAAAGATGATCTGATTGCCTATAAAGATCAAGAGATCGAGCGTTATCGCGATTATAAGGCGCGCCTTTCAACCAAGATGCTTGGCGAAACGCTTGAGCAGCACTGTGAGACCGAGTTTAACCGTTTGCGGGCAACCGCATTTCCGCAGGCCTATTTTGAAAAAGATAACGATGCCTCGCAGGGCAGTAAGGGCGACTATATCTTTCGTGAGAGCGATGAAGCAGGCAACGAGATCATTTCCATTATGTTTGAGATGAAGAACGAGCAGGATGATTCGGTTCATAAGCACAAAAACGAGGACTTTTTCAAAAAGCTTGATTCAGATCGCCGCAAAAAGCACTGTGAGTATGCGGTGTTAGTTACCTTACTCGAGCCCGAAAACGAGCTCTACAATGCCGGCATCGTAGACGTTTCATACCGCTACGAAAAAATGTATGTCATCCGCCCACAGTTTTTTATTCCGCTCATCAGCATTCTGCGCAATGCGGCCTTGAATGCCCAGGCGTACCGAGCAGAGCTCGCGCTGGTGCGCCAGCAGAACATTGACATCACCAATTTTGAAGACGAGATCGATGATTTTAAGCAGAAGTTTGGTCGCAATTATCGTTTGGCAAGCGACAAATTCCGCAAGGCTATTGATGAGATTGATAAAACCATCGACCACCTTATGAAAACAAAAGAGGCGCTTTTGGGGTCGGAGAATAACTTGCGCCTTGCCAACGACAAGGCAGAGGCTCTTACTATCAAGCGGCTTACACGCAACAACCCCACCATGAAAGCTAAATTTGAAGCTTTGGATCGCTCCGATGAAGGGCAGGGCGGCCAGGAAGATCAAGCGCCTGAGAGCTAGGTGGGCTTTGTG
>CAZDCX010000045.1:0-8630 GCA_964504115.1 uncultured Cryptobacterium sp. | reverse complement strand
CGTACATTATAAAAATGTTACCTTTGGCGTAGCTGCCGTTCATATTGCCTATAAAGAGTAGTTGCCTGCGCAGATGCTCGTGCACTAAAGGCAAGAAGAGCTCAAGCAGCAGTGAAACGCGAGGGCATAGCCAAGTGGATGATAGCCTTGCAACAAGTGCCCTGGCTACAAACAAGCGCATTTGAGCCAGCAATGCTAAAGGGCTTGCTTCAGCAGAGCGCGCTTTTGTACCGCCGCGGTTTTTGAGAGTTTACCTTCTTGCCTAATAGGGCTCATCCAAGGCAGCATGAGCGGCCACATCGCAATCGAGCGAAAAGAACTTTTTGTCGCGATAGCGATCGAGAGCCACCAGAGCAATCATGGCAGCATTATCGGTACAGGCCGAAAGTGGTGGCATCGTAAGGCGCACGCCCATGCTCTCGCACAAGCTCTCGTATGCCTGGCGAAGTGCTGGATTGGCGCCGACGCCTCCCCCAAGACAAAACTCCCGCGCCTGTGTTTGCTCAAGAGCTGCGCGCGCCTTGGCAATTTGGACATCAACCACAGCCGCTTGAAAGCTGGCAGCCACATCGGCCGGGTTCGGCGATCGACCAGCTTGTTCTTCCTTGTGAAGGTAGGTCATCACCGATGTTTTAAGCCCCGAAAGGGAGAATTGCAAATCGCCCGAATGAAGGAGCGCACGCGGGAAGTGAATGGCCTTAGGATCTCCCTCTTGGGCTAAGCGGGAAATAAGAGGCCCGCCAGGATACCCCAGCCCCATAGCCTTTGCCACCTTATCAAACGCCTCGCCCACAGCATCGTCCAAGGTGGAGCCCAGGGTAACGTAATCGCCCCAATCGCGCACGTGCACCAGCATCGTATGCCCGCCCGACACCAACGAAACCACCATGGGCGGCTGGATATCGGGCCGCGCCAGCTTGTTGGCATAGAGGTGCCCCTCCAAGTGGTTCACACCAATGAGAGGTTTATCGCACGCCCAAGCAAGCCCCTTGGCAAATGCCAAACCTACCACGAGCGCACCCACCAATCCCGGAGCATACGTTACGGCAACAGCCGACATATCCGCCCAAGCAAGACGAGGGCGATTGAGCTTGCTGCGCGCTTGATCGAGGCACTCCATCAATACGCCGCCGATGGCCTCAATGTGTTTGCGGCTTGCAATTTCAGGGACAACTCCCCCAAACCGCGAATGAAAATCGATTTGAGATGCCACCACATCGGCAACAATGCGCCCCTGGCCATCAATAATGGCAGCTGCAGTCTCATCACATGAGGTTTCAATGGCCACGATAAGCTCGGGGGCGTCAGAATCAAGCACTTCTTCAGAAGCATGAACGCATGCATTATGGTTTGCATCCTCTGCGTTGTTGCCGCTGCGCGCGGCACCAGCCTGCGTGGCCTCGTTAATGCGCAGGCTCATACCTGCCACATCATGGTTGAGCAGGGGTAAGGGGCCCGTATAAATAAATGCATCCTCCCTATCGGAATAGTACCGAGGGCGCATGCCCACGTACTCAAGGCCAAGATGCTCGTAGAGTTTTTGAGCGCCCGTATTGGAAGCGCGCACTTCAAGTGTTGCTTCATGTGCACCCAAGTCGCGCGCGTCAGATGCGATATGCGCCAACAATTCACGTGCAATGCCTTGCCTGCGATACGCCGTGTCAACAGCCACCTTCAAAATTTGCATCTGACCATCAACGATCCAACCCCCGGCATATCCAACAAGCGTGCCTTCACCTGGGCTCACTTCGCGCTTACCAGCATCAACGCCAGCAAAAGCCGCCCACCACGTACGATCGGCACGAGGCAGCTCATCGGCAATTTGAGAAGCGCTCCAGGCATCGCTGCCCATAACGCGCGCCTCAAGCGCGGCTGCACCGTAAATCCACGCGCGATCAAGAGGCTGATAGCGAATAGGGCAAGGCGCTTCCTGCACGTTTTGGCCGCTTGCAGGCGATGTGCCCATATCTGAAGAGGTACTCAGGAAGGTAGCTTGATTGGCGGCGCCAGGCGTGCCCCCTCCTTGAACCCCAGTGCGCAAATCGCGCGCTTCACTTTTTGCAAGACGAATGCGCTCGTGCTCTTCTGCATCGGAGAGGCGAGTATATACCGGCAGCAGCGTGGCAGGATTGCCAAGAGCCGCATCGTCAGGGTCGAGCACACCTTCCTGCCATGCCGCTTGGGCAGCCAACAACAGCCCCGTGCCGGTAGGGTGCCACAGCGACGGCTCGGTACACCTGCCACAAGGCTTGCATTCTTGCGCATACTTTTTGAGCGCATCGCCCGATATAACCTGGTCAGATATGCCAAGCCATGCTGGGATGTCGACGGCCTTCATAACCGTATCTACTCCGCAGCGCTCAGCGCCCTCATCGCTGATGCGATAGCGCACGGGATACACCTCTTTGCGCATTGCGTCTCCCAGAACAGCCACCGAGCCGCAAATTCCTTCGTGCCACAAGTTCCATGCCTGCGCATCGGCCGTAGACACGCCATACAAGGGCACCCCTAAACCAAGCGCCAAGCCCTTAGCGGTAGCAAGGCAAATGCGCACGCCCGTAAACGACCCAGGGCCGCGCCCGCAAACAACACAAGCTATATCTGCGCGAGCAGCGTGTGCCGCTTTTAAAGCAGCATCTATGCACGCCACCAACTTGGTGTTAGACGCACGAAACGCTTCTTCTTCATAAGAGGTTATGACAGAAATGCGGCGATGCGCACGATCCAATCGCCCGATGCCAACCGCAATCATCTCGTTGGCAGTATCAAACGCCACTACTATATCGCTCAATGCGCAACCTTATCTTTCCACCTGTTTATGATGCCCTGTTGCTCTTCGCAAAAAGCGCGCGCACAAATGGTGCGCTCATTGGTATCTTGCTCTCCGCGGGTTAATACTATTTCTATACGATTCTCGGGCAGTTCATCCATGAATTTAGAGGCCCATTCCACGCACGAGACCCCTTGTGCCTCCAGGTATTCGAAAAAACCAATATCGTCCAGCTCGTCAGCTTCACCGAGACGATATACATCAAAGTGATACAGGGGCAAAGAGCCACTCTCGTATATGCACAGAAGGTTAAAAGTCGGGCTCGTGATGGGCTCTTGTACGCCCAGCCCCTGCGCTAAACCTTGCGTAAAATGCGTTTTGCCCGTACCTAAATCGCCATCAAGCGTAAGCACGCTTCCCGCTGGCAATAGATCGGCCAATGCAGCAGCAACCGCTTTTGTCTCACCAACGCTGTGAGTAATTGCAATTGTATTCCACGCACCTGTCATACCAATATCCTTCAAACCAGCACCGCCCTCTGGCCTTCTACCTTTGCACGGCAACGAGCGATGAGCATAGAGAGTCAGCCTTAACTTTAGAACATCGACCTCATAAGATGCACCAAAGTTGTTTTTTAAACGGCCTGGGCTTGCACAATATGGTTAGCGAACAGTTTTTTCAGCCGCCAAAACCGTGTGCTCCATAGTAACGGATGTGGTAACCGAGCCAATGCCACCTGGGACGGGCGTAATAGCGCCAACAACAGGCGCAACCGATTCATAATCAACGTCGCCACACAAGGTGCCCTTTTTGTCGAAGTTAATGCCCACGTCAAGCACAATCTGACCGGGCTTAAAGTAACTCGCATCAAAAGCACGAGGACGACCGGTCGCGCAAATAACAATGTCGGCCGTATGAATAATGCCCTGCAAATCGGTAGTACGAGAATGGCAGATTGTTACGCTCGCATTGCGGCGAAGCAGCAACATAGCAACGGGCTTGCCGATAACCAAGCTACGGCCAACCACCACAACATGCTTGCCCTCTATGGGAATCTGATAAAAATCAAGCGTCTTAACGCAGGCCTCTGCCGTGCATGGAGCAAACCCTTCAGGCGCATCGGTAAAAACAGCACCGAGCGACGCTGTTGAAATACCATCAACATCTTTATGGATAGAAAGCTCATCGCATATGAGTTTGTCCTCAAAGTGGCTGGGAAGCGGGCGAAAGACCAAGCACCCGTGGATACGAGAATCGGCGTTGATGCGGCGCAGCTGAAGCAAAAGCTTTTCTTGAGAAATGCCCTCATCTAAATCAAAAACGCGCGTGGTAAGCCCTAGAGCCTGAGCACGATTGCATGCTGTACGCTCATAGCTCAGATCGTCGGGGCGATTCCCCACCCGAACGATTGCAAGCGTGGGCTCGATGTGCAAAATTTTCAAACGCTCAACGCGATGAGCCAGATTCTCGGCGATAGCATCAGTAACAGGCTTTGATTCCAGAACGGAGGGCATGGCTTACCTGATTTCTTTCAATATGTGGTTATATATCTCATCTGCTTTACGCCCATACTCTGCGATCAGGCGATCAGCTTCATCGGTATAGTGCTTTGCCTGGTCACGGCTTTCAAGAGACGCAGCATTAACATACACGTTTAAGGCCGCCCCTTTCAAGGCGCCCTGGGCAAAAGACACACCGCCTGCAACATCCGATAAGGCAGAGTGCGATCCTTTGCAAGCCAAAATGCTGCTGTAATCAATGACGCGAGCACAGGCACGCATAATAGCAAGCGGCGCTTCGATAGCCTCAGACAAAGCCTGTTGAATAGCGCTATGGCGCTGGGCGGCTTCCTCTTCAGTGCCGCGAGGCATGCGATAGGCAGCCGAGAGAGGCTCAAATGCCTGGGCGTCGCGATCTACCAAATCAAGTAACTCAGCGCGAACCGAGGAGAGACTATCTAAGGTGCGCTGCACCTCATCCCACACCTGGGCGTAGCGCTTATTACCCAGCGTAATGTTGCCCACCATCGAAGAGAGCGCAGAGCCTAAAGCCCCGCAATAAGCAGAGGCGCCACCCCCACCGGGCGTGGGAGTGGCCGCTGCTACGTTTTCAATGAAAACCTGATCTACCAACGAATATCACCTAGATACTGTTTAGAACAAACCGGATATTTTACCTGTTTCGTCTACATCGATACGGAAGGCAGCGGGGCTCTTACCCAAGCCGGGCATCGTCATAACGTTGCCCGTTAAAGCCACCACAAATCCAGCGCCAGCCGAAACTTTAACCTGACGAACGGTAATGCGGAAATTACGCGGTGCACCGAGCTTCTTGGCATCATCGGAGAAGCTGTACTGAGTTTTGGCCATACAAACAGGCATGCCACCAAAGCCCAAAGATTCCAGCTGTTCTAACTCTTTGCGGGCAGATGGCGTAAAGTCCACCCCATCGGCGCGATAAATGCGCGTGGCCACTGCCTCGATCTTCTCGGCTAGGCTCAGCTCGTCGGCATACGCAAACTCCATGGAGCTGGGCTGATCGCACAGGCGAACAACTTCTTTGGCCAGCTCAACGCCGCCCTCGCCGCCGCGCGCCCATACCTGAGAGAGAGCCACATTAACGCCAAGCTCTTGGCACTTTGCACGAACCAGGTCGATTTCAGCCTGCGTGTCGGTAGGAAACTCGTTAATAGCCACCACACATGGCAAGTGATAGACCTGCGTAATGTTCTCAACATGCTGCAGTAAGTTGGGCAGACCCTTTTCCAAGGCCTCAAGGTTTTCTTCGTTCAAATCGGCTTTGGCTACGCCGCCGTGGTTCTTCAGGGCGCGAACCGTTGCCACCACAACCACCGCGTCGGGCTCAAGGCCAGCAAGGCGGCATTTGATATCCAGGAACTTCTCGGCACCCAAGTCGGCACCGAAGCCTGCTTCCGTAACACAGTAATCGCCCAGCGCTAACGCCATACGCGTTGCCATGATGGAGTTGCACCCATGAGCAATATTGGCAAAAGGACCACCGTGTACAAAAGCTGGCGTGCCCTCCAGAGTCTGAACCAAATTAGGCTTGAGGGCATCTTTTAAGAGAGCCGCCATAGCGCCTTCGGCCTGCAGATCGTGCGCAGTAACGGGTTTATCGTCGCGCGTGTAGCCCACCACAATGCGTCCCAAGCGCTCTTTAAGATCGGAAATAGAAGTGGCCAGACAAAAGATTGCCATAATTTCGGAGGCAACCGTAATATCGAAGCCATCCTCGCGCGGCACACCATGCGCCTTGCCACCCAAACCGCACACAATATTGCGCAGTTGGCGATCGTTCATATCAACCACGCGCTTCCACGTGATGCGGCGCACATCAATGTTCAGCTCGTTACCATTGTGGATGTGCGCATCCAGCAAAGCGGCCAACAGGTTATTTGCAGCGCCAATAGCGTGAAAATCACCCGTAAAGTGCAGGTTGATATCCTCCATGGGGATAACCTGAGCATACCCGCCCCCTGCAGCGCCACCCTTAATGCCAAACACGGGGCCCAAAGAAGGCTCGCGCAAAGCAATAACGGCATTTTTGCCCAGGTGCGTTAAGGCATCACCCAAGCCTACGGTTGTGGTTGTTTTGCCTTCGCCGGCCGGAGTGGGATTAATGGCCGTGACCAAGATAAGTTTGCCCGGCTCATGGTGCTCGTTGCGCAAAAGATTGTAATCAATTTTTGCTTTGGCATTGCCGTAACACTCAACGTATTCAGGAGCAACTCCTGCCCTTTCGGCTATCTCCGTGATGGGACGGGGTGTGGCGGCCTGCGCAATTTCAATATCGCTTAACACTGAAGATCGCTTCCTCTCGTGCTGGTGCCCGTGAGCACAACCAGCAAACTACCTGTTTTGTCCTTGTTTTGACCCCTTACTTACCATGATTCTAGCGCGATAAATCACGATAAATAAGACGTAATCCCTGTAAGGTTAGTTCCAGATTTATTTCGGTGATACGCGCAGAGACGGGCATGATTCGATGCGCCAGTCCACCCGTTGCGATAACGGGCGTTGTATAGCCCAGCTGTTTATGAATGCGATCGATAAGCCCATCAATACGAGCACCTTCGCCACACACAATACCAATCTTGATGGCATCGGTGGTGTTGGTACCAATAGAGACACCCGGATCTTCCAATTCAACAGCATGCAATAATGCTGCTCGAGTGAGCAACGAGCGTGTTGAAGATTCAACCCCGGGTGCAATAACACCACCAACAAAGGTGCCTTCCTTATTAACCACCTCAATATTGGTTGCGGTACCAAAATCAACCACAACCACCGGCGCGCCATACAAAGCTTTAGCAGCAACTGCATCGGCCACGCGGTCGGCACCCAGCTCGGTGAAGGTGCCCTCTGCGATGTTGAGAAGATGACCGCACGTGCTTGAAGAAACAATGAGCGCCTCTACCCCAAACGAGCGCCAACACACCTTTTCCCAGTTATGGGTAACGGCAGGCACAACTGAATCGAGAATAGCCCCATCGATATCGCTTTTGTGGACACCTTCCATGCTCAAAAGCATGGCAAGCTTTGCCCGCAGCTCGTCGCTTGTGTGTTCAATGTTAGTTGCCAGGCGCCACATATGCACAAGACGCTCACCGTCATAGACGCCAAGTACGGTTTGGGTATTTCCCACATCAATTGCAAGTAACATGTTTCTGACAATCCCTCCAAAATTGGATATCACGAGCGAATGCTAACATACTATTATTTCCGAAAGAGTTCATTTTGCTCATACGAGAGTTTTTACATACTGGAAGGCGCACTTATGGATACTTCTTCTGCTCGCATTCTTATCGTGGATGATGAACCATCAATCACCGAATTTGTTAGCTATGCCATGCAAAAAGAAGGATACCAAACCGAAGTGGCTGCCGACGGAGAAACAGCACTTGCAAAAATAGAAACGCAAACTTTCGATTTGTTTATTTTGGACATTATGCTGCCCGGTATCGACGGGTATGAGCTGTGCCGTCGTATTCGTGCCAAAACATCAACGCCCATCTTGTTCCTTTCGGCGCGCGATTCGGAGCTGAACAAGGTAGTCGGTCTCGAGCTTGGTGGCGACGATTACCTGGCAAAGCCCTTTGGTGTGCGCGAGCTGGTTGCACGCACCCGCGCTCTGCTGCGCCGAAGCCAAGGGTTTGAGTCAAACCAAACAACCAGCGAAGTTACCGCAAGCGGCATTACGCTCAATGAAGACACCCATGTTGCAAGCGGCGAAGCGGGCACTATAGACCTCACACCTCGAGAGTTTGAACTGCTTGCCTGCCTTATGCGCAACGCTGGCAAAGTGGTCTCTCGTGAAGATCTACTCCGTGATGCCTGGGGTTGGGAATTTATCACAGAAACCAAAACGGTCGATACGCATATCAAGCGCCTTCGTGACAAAATTGAAGCCGCCGGATACGATCCAAAACTGGTAGAAACGGTACGCGGTTACGGCTACCGCTTCAAAAAGTAATGGGTCTCGCCTCTTCCTACCACGCCAACAGCCAACCAGCAAACTTGGTGTACAAGCGCGCCTGTGAAAGCATTGCACAATAAGCACCAACAAACGTCTCAAGATCGTGGGGGCTTTGCAGTACTATATTTGTACGCAGCACCCTCAGAAGGATCATTCCTATGAGAATATTCACGCATATCTCTCTTCTTGCCACCCTCTTAGCCATTCTTGCGAGCGGCGTGGTGGTAGGTCTTGCTGTGGTGCTTTACGATGTGGATCCAACCTTTGCCTTTTGCCTGCTTCCCTTGAGTTGCGCGCTGTACTTTTTGAGCTTCATTATTGCGCGCTTTGTGAGCGAGCCGCTCAAAGAGCTTACCTATAAGGT
>CAZDCX010000044.1:6997-8980 GCA_964504115.1 uncultured Cryptobacterium sp. | reverse complement strand
GGGTCAAAAGCGCACGACTGTGATGTGCCGCTTCTGCGTCTCAACGCGCGTGTCCATGGGGGCGCGAGGAATAAGCGCCTAAGCCTGCGCGATGATTTCGCGCGCATAGGCCAAAAGCTCTTCGCGCTCGGCCTGAACCTGCTCGTTAAGTACCGCATCAAACAAAGCGCGCAAGATGCGGCCAACTTCGGGGCCTTGAGGCACGCCTAGCGCCATAATGTCGGTGCCATTAACGGGCAAATCCTTCAAAGAAAAGCAGCGCTCTTCGGCAATCATTTCGTTGAACACTGCTTCTACCTCGTCGATTGTTTTGGTGCGCTCATGGCTAAAGGGCGCCTGCCCCAAAGCATCGGCGCGCATCAGGTCGCACATAGTATGGAACAAAAATTCGTCGCCCTCGAGCTTTACAAAAAGCTTGCGAACGCTTTTGCGGGTGGGTGCGGGGTGATTATCGTGAAAGCGCACCAGAAGCGTAAGGGTATGAAGAAGCTTATTGCTAAACCGCAGACGCTTTGCCGATGCTTGAAGATGCTCCACGCTCACCAGCGGGTGCCCTGGCATATGGCCAATACCCTCTTCATCCACCACAAAGGTATCGGGCTTGCCCGTGTCGTGGAATAAGGCCGCCCAGCGCGCCACCGGGTCGGGCGGAGTATTTTCCACCACATAGGCGGTATGTTCAAGTACATCGTATATATGCCAGCGCGTGCGCTGGTCAAAACCCTTCATGGGCAGCAGGGCAGGGATGATAACGCCCAGAATATCAACGTAGCGCATGAGCGTGGGGCGGATGGCCTTGCCACACAACATCAGTTCAAGTTCGCCCGCCAACCGCTCGCCCGCCACCGCGTCAAGGCTTGGAGCCGCCGCAAAGGCAGCCTGTTCGGTATGCGGCTCAAGCGTGAAGGCAAGCTGGGAAGCAAATCGCACGCCCCGCACAATGCGCAGGGCATCTTCGGCAAAGCGATCGCGCGGGTTGCCAACGCAGCGGATAAGCCCCTGCTCTAAATCGCGGCCGCCATCAAACGGATCGAGCAGCCCCCGGTCGGGGTGGTAGGCCATGGCGTTGATGGTAAAATCGCGCCGCGCTAAATCTTCATCGATGGATTGAATAAACTGCACCTCATCGGGGTGGCGATGATCGCGATATGAGCCATCGGTGCGATAAGTGGTTACCTCAAAGGCAGTGTTGCTTGCGATGACGGTAACAGTGCCGTGGCGCGTACCGGTTTCAAGCACGGCAAAGCCCGCTTCCTCGCACAGGTGCTGGGTTTGTTGCCAGGGGGCGCTGGTGGCAATATCGATATCATGTGCCGCTACACCACGGAGTGCATCACGCACAAAGCCGCCCACAAGCCATGCCTCGTACCCGCCTGCCTCAATTGCTGCCAGAACAGCGCGAGCAGCCGGCGGCACGGCAAAGGTGTTTGTCGTGTGCGCAGGTGTTGCGGTATGAGCCATTATCCCCTCCTGTAAAATACTTTGCTGCGCCTGTAGGCGTAGAGTGCAAGTATGCCTATCAGCACTTATGAGCCAAAGCGGCCCGCCTTACCTTGTGGCAAGCCCAGGGCAAGGCCCGCATGCTAAAGGCGGTTGCGCAGCTCGGGCTGGATGTGCGTGCGAGCCTCTCAAAGGGGGCGCAAGCAAGTTCCCGATGGCCTCTGCAGCTAGCAGCCATGGCACCCCGCGGTAAGCAACAATAGCGCCCCGCGGTAAGCAACAATAGCGCCCCGCGGCAAGCAAAGCAGGTATTATTTCGTATTCTTCCACCTCTAGTATAAACGCGGCAAAGCGATATCACGAATAATTTCCCTGGCATCTTCTTTGAAGGCAAGGCCAGTTGCTTGGTTGCAAGGCACGTTTGGGAAGAGCACAAAACGCGACTTTATGGAGGGGCGGAATTTTATAGAGAGGGCTTACAATCATTCGATTTTCTTTGCAAAGTAATGGCGTACAATCTGACTAATTACAAAACTGCCGGGC
>CAZDCX010000044.1:0-6897 GCA_964504115.1 uncultured Cryptobacterium sp. | reverse complement strand
GCTACCATCAATGGCTCGCTGGCTTCGGTAAAAGAGCTAGCCGCCAGCATCGGCCAGAGCGTCGATCTGTGTGGCCAGCACGAGCATCAGCGCCTCCTTTCGCCCGCGTATCAGCGCACGCTCTTAGATGCATGGGGCGCCAGTACCATACGCGAGCCCCTTGCTCGCTACCAAGAGGCGTTTGCCCAGGTGGAAGAGGCAAAAGCCCAGGTAGAGCGCCTGCAAGCCCTGGAGTCGGCCGATAGCGTTGCGCTTGATCGGGCTCGTTTTGCCCTTGAGCAAATTGCGGCGGTCGACCCGCAAGAGGGCGAGTATGAGCAGCTGCTGGCAAGCTTGCCTCGCCTTGAGAATAGCGAGATGCTGATACAGGAGGCCACCGCAGCGCAGCGCGGCCTTACCGGGGCCGAGGGCGTGCTGGAAACGCTGGGCGAGGTTATGGCATCGCTCGATCGTATTTCGGCCATTGATGCTGGCTTAGAGCCGCAGGCCAGCGTGGTGCGCGAGGCTTATTATTCGCTGGAAGATGCGGGCCGCACGCTTGCCACCTATCGCGATCAGGTTGACTTCCCGCAGGAAGAGCTGGAGGCCACGCAAGAGCGCCTGGCAGAGCTTCAGGGCATTATGCGCGGCTTTGGCCCGCGTATGCAAGATGTGTTTGCGCTGCGCGAAGAGTCTCAGGCTCAGCTTGCCGAATACGAGGGGCGCGATGAACTTATAGCCCAGGCCAAGGCGGCTCTGACGCAGGCCGAGGATGCTCTGAGCCAGGCGGCCGATGATCTTCGCCAGGCGCGCGAGGTGGTAATTCCGCAGTTCGCCTTCGCGGTAACGCAGCAGATGGCGCGCTTAGAAATGGGCACGGCGCGCTTGGAGGGTGCCTTGGAAGAGCTGCCGCGCCAGCAGTGGAGCCTCTGGGGCCCGCATACCTTTGAGCTTACGTTTGCAGCGGGCGAGCAGATGCACTCCCAGCCGCTCAATCGCATTGCTTCTGGCGGCGAGATGAGCCGCGTTATGCTGGCGCTCAAGGTGGTGTTGGGCTCGTGCGATGAGGTGGACACGCTGGTCTTCGACGAAATAGATGCGGGTACTGGTGGGCATACCGCGCGTGCTTTAGGCGCCGTGCTTGAAGATTTAGCGCGCACCCATCAGGTTATTGTGGTTACGCATTTGCCGCAGGTTGCCGTGCGCGGCCAGGCTCATTACCTGGTTACCAAAACCGATGGCGCAGCCCCTGAAACCCAGCTTTGCGAGTTGCACGGGCAGGCGCGCGTTGAGGAGATCGCCCGTATGCTTGCCGGCGAGGTAAATGCCACTTCACTTGCTCACGCGTGCGAGCTGCTTGAAGGGCGCGCATAATTCGCTCGAGCACCCTTGTTTACTGCGAGCCCTTACTGCAATAACTCCCGTGCGCGCTGTGGGCTGTCGCTTACCGGCAAACCCATCGCGCCCCATTTGCGCCTGCGCTACGAGCCCCTGCTCACCATCAGACCCCGCATCCGCATCCTTGTGTGCTTCGAGTTGCCGCCGCAATAACTCCCGCGGCACCTCATATAAAGCGGCACCTTCTGCCCGCAATAAGCGCAATAAGCTTTTTGCAAACCTGAAGACCACGCCCGCTATCTGCCTTTTTGCCCTTTATTGTGCTCAAACACGCTTTTTTATGCTTGCACATTGCTAAACGTTTGTTTATGCTGAGAACCATCTTAGTAATTCCCCTAAACAGCACCAAGCAGAGGCCGTATTCTGTGCTCGTCTGCCATAATGCTGTGTCCCTTAACCATTTAAAAGGAGGATCTTAGTGAAATTCTTTCTTGATACCGCCGATCTTGCCGAGATCGAAGAAGCGGCTAGCTGGGGTGCGCTGGCAGGCGTAACAACTAATCCAACTCTGTATTCTCGTATCGGTGGCAAACTCGCCGATTTTCACGATCATATTGCGCGCATTTGCGAGCTGGTTGATGGCCCGGTTTCGGCCGAATCGGTTGCGATGACCCGCGACGAAATTATTGCCGATGGTCGCGCTTTGGCTGCTATTGCGCCCAACGTTGTGGTTAAAGTTCCAACTATGGTCGAGGGCCTAGCCGCCACCAAAGTGCTGGCTTCAGAGGGTATTGCCGTTAACATGACGCTGTGCTTTAGCGTGCCGCAAGCTATGTTGGCCGCGCGCGCTGGCGCCCGTTACATTAGCCCCTTCATCGGCCGTTTTGACGATATTTCTGAAGATGGCCTCGAGCAGGTGGGTAACATTATTGCCGCGCTTAACAATTACGATTTTACGGCTCACACGGTAAACGGCGAGCAAGTTGAGGTTATCGCAGCTTCTATCCGCAGTGCCAATCATGTAACTCAAGCCGCTTTGATGGGTGCCGATATTGCAACGGTTCCCTTCGGTGTGTTAAAGAAGTGCGTCGAGCATCCTTTGACTGATCGCGGTCTTGATTCATTCCTTAAGGATTGGGAGAAAGTCCAAAACGCATGAGTGAGATTTCAATTGAAGAACAGCCCACCTCTGCACTCGTTTCCGAAGAGGTAAGTGGCGAGGCAAAGCCGAAGGCTCCTCGTAGGCGCACGGCAAAAGCTACAGCTGTGCAAAATTCTGGGGAGGCAACCGAAGAGCAGCCCAAACGGCGCAGTCGTGCGCGCAAAAAGCTCTCGGCTGAAGAGGCGGCGCAACCTGCCACCGAGGCCGCTTCCGCCAAAGCAACTGGCGCCGCGGCGGGCTCTGCAGCCGGCGAGCCTGGTCAGGCCAGCCGCGAAGCTCACGAGCCCAGCAATGCCGGCGTTTCAGGCGCTGCTAACAGTGCTGCTCCTGAGAGCGCCACAAGCGCCACGGGTGCTACAAGCGCTTCGGGTGCCGCAAATGCCACAGGTGCCGCAAATGCCACAGGTGCCGCCAAGGCTCCAAAGGCCGCAAGCGCCGCAAACGCAGCAGGCGCCACCGAAGCCGCCCCCAACGCTTCGGGCGCAACCAGCGATGAGGGCGCACCGGGCAGTGCCGTCAGCGACGCGGCCGAAGCCCACGAAGCACACGAGGCACACGAGGCCCATGAAGAGCAAGAGGGCGGCGAGCACAGCGATGAAGGCCGCTTCCATCAACGTAGCAGCCAAAAAGGTCAGCGCAAGTCGCGCGCCGCTTCTCAGAAGAGCCAGGGTAAAAGCGCGTATCAAAAAAACGCTCAGCAACAAAAAGGCAGCAGCAGCCATTACCGCAACCGCCGCCAGCATCAGCCAAACAGACGCGAGCCAGTCATGCCGCAAACTTCGCGCGAAGAGCTCACCAAGCTCAAGGTGGCCGAGTTGCGCACTAAGGCTGAGGAGCTCGGCGTTGAGCACAAGGGCCTGAAAAAGGCCGAGCTGGTTGATGCGGTTTTTGATGCCAGCGTAAAGGCCGAAGGGTTTATCGAGGTTAAAGGCATTTTAGATATTCTCAGCGATGGCTATGGCTTTTTGCGCACCAACGGCTATTTGCCCAGCGAGCACGATGTGTATGTAGGCTTGGCCACCATCCGTCGCAATGGGCTTCGCAAGGGCGATGTGGTAGAGGGCCAGGTGCGCCCTGCCCGCCAAAACGAAAAGTATGCGGCCCTGCAGCGCGTTGATACCATCAATGGCAAGCCCATCGAAGAGGTTGGCAAGCGCGTCCGTTTTGGTGATTTAACGCCCGTATTCCCTGATGAGCGGCTTGTTCTTGAGCATGGTAAATCCACTATTACCGCTCGCGTTATCGATTTGTGTGCCCCCATTGGCAAGGGCCAGCGCGGGCTTATTGTTTCGCCTCCTAAGGCTGGCAAAACCACCATTTTGAAGGACATTGCAGCCTCCATTACCGCCAACAACCCCGAGGTGCACCTCATCTGCTTGCTTGTTGACGAGCGCCCCGAAGAGGTAACCGATATGGAGCGCTCTATCCGCGGCGAGGTTATCTCTTCCACCTTTGATATGCCCTGCGAAAATCACATTGCGGTAGCCGAGATGGTTATCGAGCGGGCAAAGCGTTTGGTTGAAGATGGCGGCGATGTGGTTATCTTGCTCGATTCGCTTACCCGTTTGGCGCGTGCCTACAACTTGGCCACGCCAGCATCGGGCCGTATTCTCTCGGGCGGCGTTGATTCCACGGCGCTCTATCCGCCCAAAAAGTTCCTCGGCGCTGCTCGCAACATCGAAGGCGGCGGCAGCTTAACCATTTTGGCCTCGGCCTTGATCGAGACCGGCTCCAAGATGGACGAAGTTATTTTTGAGGAATTCAAGGGCACGGGCAACATGGAGGTCAAGCTCGATCGCACATTGGCCGATCGGCGCATCTTCCCAGCTATTGACCCCATTTCTTCGGGCACCCGCCGCGAAGATTTGCTGCTCGACCCACAGGAAGCGCCGCTTATTTGGGCCGTGCGCCGCGTGTTGGCAAATCGTAACAACGTTGAGCGTGCCACCGAATCGCTTATCAAATCGCTGCAGCAAACCAACAACAATCAAGAGTTTTTGATGCGTGCAGCAAAAAAGGCTCAGGCGCGCCACTTTGAGGAAGGCAATATCGAGCTGTAGGGTGGCCTTGCCCCGACCGAGAGCCGGGTGATTTACCTGCAGCGAGCACAGCGGTTTTTCGCACTCGAATGGCGGGCACACAAAGCGGCCGACGTGTGAAGTGAAAGTTTGGCCAAAAGCACTGCAGCCTTTCGCACCCATGCCCCAATCAAAACATGGTATGAACGCAATAAGCCCTCTTCGGAGGGCTTATTTGGTAGCAATCCCCATCATTGGATGTGCTTCAGTCGAAGTTCAGCCTGCGCCATGATACGCTCCGACATTTTTGATGCTTCGTTAATTTTTTCGTCTATTAATTCAAGAGCACTTTCCCTGAGTGCTGCTTCAAAACTATCAATCATTTTATCGGTTTCACCAGAAGCGATCTTTTTTGATATTTGAATCTCCTCCGCAGCTAGCTCAAGGTTATTTCTTCTGATTTCATTTATGTAATGCTTGCCGCCAACGAATATTGCTGTATTGAGTGATAGGCCTTCGTAGTAAGTTGTTGATACGAGGTCATAAAACGGCGCTAGGCGTATTTCGTTCCAATCCTTATTGAGCAGCAGCGCGTAGTTTTTCATATGCGCATCACAGTTGCCAATAAAAACGTTGAACACAATAGACTTATATAATTGCAAAAGGTCAGCCCCTGGATTGCTTGAAATACTACGAATAAGTGCTGCCATCTTCTTGAGGTATTCGCAGGGTTCCTCTTCATATTTGTGCTCAGGAACAATTCCCAATGCTTGAGACATATCTTCATGATGGAGTCTATAAGGTACTAGCTGGCCACTGACGAATTGAGTACCCTTGCCATCAACCTCAAACCAACGATCAAAGCGCTTGGTGCAGACGCAGGGTACTCCTGCATGGATTATGGTTGTTTCGGGAACACGAAGGTTGAGTTTAGCGGCTGTTCTGGTGCATAAAACCTCATTCAATGCAGCGTCGGCATAGCGTGGGCCCACCGGTTTTAAAATATGGGTGGAAGGCGCTCCACCGATAGGTCTATACCAGTGCTTATCTTGACTGAGATAGAGAGAAGTTTTGGGTTGCGCACCCGCAATGGAAAATCTCGTGTCTTTTGTAAGTGAAGTTCCTCGCCTGGATGTTTGACGGGTTAGTTGCTCTAGCTCAGCCTGGTTAAGGCTAATATAGGCATCAGCTGGCTTATTGCTTGGGTTACCAAATGAAACCGCACCAATGCATTCCCAGCCAATTCCTGCAAGTATTTTGGTGTAGGCAGCTTGTGACACATGGAGCTCATCGGCAATCTGTGCACGAGTTACACCCTCGGGTAAAAGTCCGTCAAAGTAGGGGCGCATTTGTTTAGCGGAGTATCTCGCTTCAGTGATGGGGAGAGAAAGTGAAAGGGGAGGATTGTTATCTGAAATCCAATCAGGCGAATAGGTGAAACCCTCGCCGTATCCTGGCAAGGTGTCTATAATGCCTACAAGATGGGTCTTGCCCTTTAGCTCTGCATAAACATCAAGATTCATAGATCATCGCCGTTTCGTTTTTGAGCGTAGATATTAATGGCTAAGGTGTTAGCAACACGAAGAGCGCGCTCGAGCTCGGCTGTTTGTTTGCCGTTTTCAAGGGCAGAAATAAACGGTGTTGAGCAGTTACAAAGGTCTGCAAGATAAGCTTGCGTGTAACCAAGTTCTTTGCGTCGCTTGCGAATAGCCTGACCTAGATCTTTTGAAGAAATAATTCGCATGTATGACCTTCAATATTAATGTACGTTTATGTTTTGGTTTGACATCCTAATTATAAATGTACGTTTATATTTTGCAAAGAACCCGTTAAAGCAGTATCGACATAGCACCAAGGGATGTGTAGGCGCTTTTCAATAATGCACATGAGCTCAAGGTAGCCCCGAGCAGATTGCGATTGAGTGAAGGGCAAACATCATGCGCGGGTAGGGCATGTTTGTGCCGTATAATGGCCTGCGTACAAAAAATCACGCGCCGTTGCAGTGGCAAAACGCCCGCGGGCGCACTATACCAAACGAATGCCGGCTGAGGAGGGGATATGTCTCAAGATAATAACGACAAATCGCAGCCACCCGTGCCACCGCAACCAACTCCGCCGCTGGCTCCTCAAAGCGAGGCGGCGCAGGAGCCCCAGCAACAACCGCAACCATCGCAGCAACCACCGCAGCCGCAGCCGTATACCCAGCAACCCATCCCGCCGTATGCGGCCTCGCAGCAGACCGTTCCGCCTATGTCGCCACAATCTCAACCGGCGCCCCAGCCAGGTGTGCCACCACAACCTCAGCAGCCGTATACCCAGCCGCAACCGCAACCAACTCCGCCGCAACCGCAACCAGCGCCCCCGCGCAAAAGCCGCGGATGGATCGTGGCGGTTGTAATC
>CAZDCX010000043.1:1364-9040 GCA_964504115.1 uncultured Cryptobacterium sp. | reverse complement strand
TGGGCTACCTCGAGCATGGCGGGCGTGTAATCCGACAAAATGATATGAGCAGGTTGTTTGCGCTCGCACGCCATAAAGGTAACGTCCCCGGTGCCGCCAGCCACATCAAGCATCCGGGAGGTAGCGTCAATGGGCGACTCGTCAATCAAGGTGCGCAGCCAACTACGGTAACGCCCAAAGCTGGAGTAGCGATTAAACCGCTCGTAATCTTGGGCAATGTCGGTAAAAATCTTCTTAACGCGCTTCGATGAGATTTCTGCTGGAGCGTGTTTGCCGGTAGCAGTGTCGATGGAATGGTCGGCCGAAGGGGAGCCATCCTGTTTCGTTTGATCGGTATGGGAGGTATGAGTCATAGAAGAGTACCTTGTGTCAAAATGTGTAGAGTGTGGCACGAAGCGCTACGGCCAGCCTTCAAGCTTGGCAAAGCGATGGGGCTCTACCCCCGGTGCTCTTGCCAAAACTCGCGCCAATTTCGTTCACTGATTATAAACAAAGCACGTCATCTGTGGTGGAAGCCTGTTACTGCTCTATGAATTAATCAGGTGGGTAGCCGTTCAATGCTATCATGACTAGGATATGTCTCTGGTAGGAGGAGAAGCATGCTACTGAGTGCTCAATATGTTGTACCTGTTTCGCGCGAGCCGCTTAAAAACACGGCTATTTTGGTGCAGGGCAATACCATTGCTGATATTGGTCCGGCCGATGTGATGCGTTTGCGCTATCCCAATGAGGAAGAAAAAGATTTTGGTATGGCTGCGCTTACGCCAGGCTTCATCGATTTGAATGCTCGCATTGAGGATGCGGCATTTCGCGGGCTTATTCACGATGAGCCCTATGCCAAATGGCGTAAAGAAATTTCCGATTTGCGTCAGCGTATTACCACTGACGAAATTTTTGATTCAGCCTATCTCGGCGGTTTGGAAGAGCTCTCTTCTGGCGTAACAACCATTGCCGATATAACCACAACAGGGGCAAACATACGTGCTGCTCAAGAGCTTGGCCTGCGTGGCGTGTTCTACCGTGAAGTAAGTGCGATAGATAAGCGTTTGGTTAATTTTGCGCTCAAAAAAGCCGATACCGATTTGAAAAAATGGTCGAGTCGGATCGATAGCAATCTTATCCAGCTTGGCGTTGCCCCTGCCCAGGTGTTTCAGTGCCACCCGGAGGTATATCGCTGTGTTGCGCAATATGCCAACGAGCATAATGATATGCCGGTGGCGATGCTGCTAGCGGGTAGCCGCGAAGAATATCGTTTTGTGAAGTATGGCGCTACGTCGGGTATCGATTCTCGCTATGACCATCAGGGTTTTATGGAGGTTCCCCCTTGGTTGCCAACAGGGGTTACGCCCGTCAGCTACGTTTTGAATTGGGGCTTATTTGAAGCCAAGAACGTCATGCTGGTGTATGGCGTGCATGTAAACGAGGCTGATATTCGCCATTTGCAAAGGCACAATGTTGCCGTGGCTATATGCCCGAGCCTAAATGCTCAGCTTGGTATGGGTTTGGCGCCCGTTGATGAGTATCTGCGAGCAGGTATGCACGTGGGTTTGGGCACCGGCGCTCCGGGGTGCATTGATTTTCTGGATATCTTTACCGAAATGCGTCTTGAATTGCTTATCCAGCGTGCGGCCAATACGGGCGAGTTTATCGATTCAAAAACCCTCATTGAAATGGGCACCTTGCGTGCAGCAGAGGTGCTGCGTATCGATGATAAGGTTGGTTCTCTAGACGTTGGCAAACAAGCCGATATCGTAGCTGTTGATTTATCGGGTTCGCATCAACCCTCAACAACCGATCCGGTTTCGGCGCTGCTGAGCTCTGCAAGCAATAGCGATGTCATGATGACTATGGTTAATGGCCGTGTTTTATACGAGCGTGGCAAATGGCACGTTGCGGGCGAGGTTGCTAAGAACATCGCACACGTTCTTGAAATTCGTGGTCGCCTGCGTTCATAGGGGCATGGTGAGGTAGGCTTTGTGCGCTTCGGCGAGGCTCAGGCTTTAGCTAAGACGCATGCCTGCCAGCTTGTACCTTGGCAAGTGGCATTCACACGTAAGCCTTTCCTCTGGTCGAAAAGTAATCAAACGATAAGGCTGGCTGCGTTAAGGTGTCCCGTGACTTACGAAGAAAGTGATTGGTATGGCTACGGCTAAAAAGAAGAAATCAAACAAGCAAAAGCTCAGCGCCAAGCAGCTAAAAGAGCGCGAAGAGCGTGCTCTTGAGCGCCAGCGAGCTGCCCAGGAGAAGGAGCGCCGTACTTCAATGCTGAAGCGCGCTTTTGTAATTGCGGTGTGTGTTGTTCTTGTTTTGGCTCTCAGCCTGCCCACTATGGCCTTGATGGTTATGGGTGGCAACTAGTTTTTAACGTAAGGTAACCAGGTAAGCAGCAAAGGAGTAGCTGCATTGACGGTAAGAGATAGATAGGGAAGTTCATTTTGTTCGGCATCGGTGGATTTGAACTTTTTATCATATTGCTGTTTGGCTTTTTGGTGTTTGGGCCTGATAAGTTGCCCGAGATTGCTCGAACAGTGGGTGCTGCCTTGCGCAAGTTTAAGCAAGCGCAAGAAGAGATGGAAGCAGTTATAAAAGACGAGGTAATTGACCCGGAAAAGCCACAGGCCAAAAAAAGTGCCCCGTCAGGTGCCCGTGCGAGTGCCAAACCACAACCAAAATCCACCAGCGCTGCAGCTTCGGGGGAAAGCTTTGCCCAGCGCAAAGCACGTTTCGATAAAGAGCGTAGCGCGCAAGAGCAGAACGCATCAGAGGCGCAGCGCATCGAAGATAATCGTCGTGCGATGAAGGACGCTGCCGCGAAGAAGGCGGCCGAGGTACAATCTCAGTCAAACCCGCAGAAGCAGGAAAGCGCTTCTGCTACCTCGCAGCAGCCACTGCCCGATCAAGCCAAAGCACAAGGGGCAGATTCCGCGGCGCCTTCCCTTACTCCCGATGAGCTGTTTGGCTTAAAGCCTGTGGGGCTTGCCTCATCGCAAGAGGGCACCCGGCCGGTTAACAGCACACACGTTCAAAAGCCAACAACCGCTGGCCAGGAGCCTCGCGTACAGGGTGCAGCGGCCAATCAAAGCTCGCATGTACAAGCGGCAGACTCACACTCTCGTGTACAGGTAGGCGTAAGCTACAAGGCGGGCGACCAGCCGGCTTCTCATAGCGCATCCTCTTTCGCGGCGGCTTCTGATAAGGAGTCCGCCTCAGGTGTGGAGCACGATTCTGGTGCAGGAGCTTTTCCTAGCGCAGAATCCCTCGCGCTCGAGAAAGGGGGCAACTAATGCCTATCGGACCGGCTCGCATGTCGCTTATGGAGCACCTGGGCGAGCTGCGCATGCGCCTTGTGCGTATCATCGTTTGTTTGCTCGTGGCAACATTGGTGTTTTATCTTTCCACCAATACCGTTGTGCAATTCCTTTTAGCACCGGTAGCGCAATATTTGCCCCAAGATGAGTCGGGCGCTGCCGTGCTCAACGTTTTGGGCGCCTTTGATGCCTTCTCGGTGCGTTTTTCTGTGGCGCTTTGGACTGCCCTTGTTGCAACGGCGCCTATTATCTTGTGGCAGATTTTGGCATTCTTCTTGCCAGCCTTAAAGCCGCGCGAGCGCAAATGGTTTGTTCCAACCTTTGTTGCTGCGGTTGTTTTGTTTATTGCGGGCACGGTCTTCTGCTATCTGGTTATTTTGCCCCCGGCTTTTGAGTGGCTTACCGATCAAGCAAACGGATTTGCCACCATTTTGCCCGAGGCTAGCCAGTGGGTTGACATCATTATTAAGTTCGAGCTTGGTTTTGGCCTGGGTTTTGAATTGCCCCTTGTGGTGTTTTATCTGGTTATGTTCAATGTGATTTCCTACGCCAAGCTCCGTTCCAGCTGGCGTTATGTATATGTTGCGCTGCTTATCTTCTCGGCCATGGTAACGCCCGATGCTTCTCCGGTTACGATGGGCCTGATGTTTGCTGCCATGGTTCTTTTGTACGAAGTGAGTTTGCTTGCGGCGCGGCTGGGCCTCAAACGGCGCATCAAATCTCGGGAGTTGGCCCGCAAGGCCCAAGAGGCTGAGGCGGCTGAGGCGAAGGAAGAGTTCAAGCAGCTCAAGGTACGTTTTGATGAGCACTTGTGGGGCAGCGAGGAACAGCAAAAGACCTCTCAAGCCGATGAGGGGCGATAAGGTATGCATGAACTGGGCATTATGACAGGCGTCATGGAATCGGTTGAAACCGCCGCCCGCGAAGCAGGCGCAACACAGGTTCTCAAAATCAGCTTGACTGTTGGCGTTATGACTGAGGCCATTGAAGATGCGCTGCGGTTTGCTTTTGAAGCTTTGTCGGAAGGCACCATGAGCGAAGGCGCAGAGTTTGAAATTACCATGGTTGAGCCAAAAAGCGTATGTCTTGAATGTGGCCACGAGTATACTCATGATCGTTTCCATGTAACGTGCCCCAAGTGTGGCAGTGGGTTTACGGAGCTTATTGCTGGCAAGGAGCTTCGTATAGAATCGATTGAGGTTGATATCCCTGAAGAGGAAGACACAAACCCGTAAAAGCGTTTCTGCTTCTGGCAGGGGATAGCAGGGGCATGTTTATGGGTACAGGCGATGTTGCTCATCCTGCTTCGCCCCGCCAATAATGGCAAGGCGGCGCTTGATGCACACCAGCACAAGGAAGGTTTGCCACAAAGTTGTGTTTGTGAAGGAGAGTAAACGATGCAGATAGATATGAAGCAACCCATCTTAGACAAGAACGATAAATTGGCGCAAAGCAATCGTGCGTTGTTTGCTGAAAAGAAGGTCTTCGTTTTAGATTTGCTGGCATCGCCGGGCTCTGGCAAAACATCAACTATTTTGGCCACCATCGAAGCCTTGCGCGATGAGTTTAATATTGCCGTAATCGAGGGCGATATTGCCTCGTCGGTGGATTCTGAAAAAATCAAGGCTCAGGGCATTGCTGCGGTACAAATAAACACTGGTGGTGCTTGCCACTTAGAAAGTGATATGATTCGCCGCGCTGTCGATGTGCTTGACTTAGATAATCTGGATCTTATCATCATCGAAAACGTGGGCAATTTGGTGTGCCCAACTGATTTTGATCTGGGCGAAAACATGAAGGTGATGATTTTATCGGTGCCCGAGGGCGATGATAAACCACTCAAATATCCCGGCATTTTTCAAGCTTCTTCGGCTATCGTGCTCAACAAGATTGATACCTTACCGGTATTCACCTTTGATGTGGATGTGTTTACCAACCACATTCAAAATCTCAACCCGCAAGCCCCTATCTTCTCTCTTTCAGCCACCAACGGCGAGGGCGTAGAAGCTTGGGCGGAGTGGCTAGCCAAGCAAATTCGCGCAGTTTAGATACTTTCTAACAAAGAGGTAACAGGGTTGCCGCATCTTCGTGAATAGCGTCCACCTTTTTTTCATGAGTGGTTGCATTCCTCAAACAACTTGCTAATATGTACTTCGTTAGCACTCGAGCCATGAGAGTGCTAAAACGTTGGTAATAAGCGTGCATGCGCATAAGCGCACAAAACCTACGAAAGGAAGTACGTTATGAATTTAAAGCCGCTTGGTGATCGCATTGTGGTCAAGCAGGACGAGGCGCAAGAAACCACTGCTGGTGGTTTGTACATCGCAGCCGATTCCAAAGAAAAGCCCCAAACGGGTGTTGTTCTTGCGGTGGGCGAAGGCAAGGTTAACAACGAGGGAAAGCATCTCCCCATGCCCGTTAAGGTTGGCGACCGCATTCTGTATGGCAAATATGGCGGAACCGAAGTTGATGTTGATGGCGAGAAGGTTCTCATCCTCCGCGCTGACGACATTTATGCTGCTTTCACCGACTAGGCACATTCATATGGCGTGCTCCTAAATGCGCTCTCGCTAGCAATCCAGCACGGGCGCAAGTTTACTTGAGGCGCTTGCCTAAAAAGCCCGATTCGGTGGCAAAGCAAGCGCGAAGTACACCCCCTCCCGCATTCGCAGAGGCATTTAAGGCACGGCGACTGAACATACAAGGTTTTCGATTTATTTCGGTAATAACTTTTGAAAGGATTGAATAAATGGCTAAGGAGATTAAGTTTGAGGCTGATGCTCGCAGTGGCATGGCTGAAGGCGTCAAGAAGCTTTCTGATGCAGTAAAGGTAACGCTTGGCCCTAAGGGTCGTTATGTTGCTTTGGAGCGCTCGTTTGGTGCTCCGGTTGTAACCAACGACGGCGTAACGGTTGCCCGCGAAGTTGAGCTTGAAGATCCGGTGGAGAACATGGGTGCTCAGCTGGTTCGCGAAGCTGCTGTTAAGACCAACGACGTTGCTGGCGATGGTACCACTACAGCTACCTTGCTCGCCGATGTTATCGTAAGCGAGGGTTTGCGCAACGTAACGGCTGGCGCTGATGCCCTGGGTATTCGCCGCGGTATTGAAAAGGCAACCAATGCTGTTGTTGAGGCAATTAAGGCCGACGCCACCGAGATTACCACCAAGGATCAAATTGCTAACGTAGGTACTATTTCCGCTGGTGATGCTGTTATCGGCGAGAAAATTGCTGAAGCAATGGACGAAGTTGGCAAGGATGGCGCCATTTCCGTTGAGGAGAGCCAGACCTTTGGTATCGACATTGATATCGTACAGGGCATGCAGTACGATCGCGGCTACATCTCTCCTTACATGGCTACCGATACCGAGCGCATGGAAGCAGTACTCAGCGATCCTTACATCCTACTGACCGACCTTAAAGTTTCTTCCATTCAAGATTTAGTGCCGCTTCTGGAGCAAATTATGAAGTCTGGCCGTCCGCTGCTTATCGTGGCAGAAGATGTTGAGGGCGAGGCTCTTGGCACGCTGCTGCTGAACAAGCTGCGCGGCACTTTAAACGTGGTAGCTATTAAGGCTCCTGGTTTTGGCGATCGTCGTTCTCGCATCTTGGAGGACATTGCAGTTGTTACCAACGGCAAGGTTGTTTCTAAAGACTTCGGCATGACCTTGGCTGATGTAACAATCGATGCTTTGGGTACCGCAAAAACGGTTAAAGTGTCCAAGGATGCAACCGTTATTGTCGATGGTGCTGGCGATAAGGCCGCAGTTGACGCTCGTATCGCTCAGATGCGCGCCGAGTACGATCGCCTCGATAGCGATTTCGATCGCGAGAAGTTGCAGGAGCGCTTGGCTAAGCTCTCGGGTGGCGTTGCTGTTCTGAAGGTTGGTGCTGCAACCGAGTCTGAGCTCAAGGAAAAGAAGAGCCGCATTGAAGATGCTCTGCAGGCTACCCGCGCTGCTGTTGAAGAGGGCATCGTTGCTGGCGGCGGTGTTGCTCTGATCAATGCTATCCCTGCTTTGGATGCTCTTGATACCGCTGATGCTGGCGAGCAGGTTGGTATCAATATTATCCGCAAGGCTCTCGAGGCTCCGATGCGCGCTATTGCTACCAATGCTGGCTACGAGGGCTCCGTTGTGGTTGAGAAGGCCAAGGGCTTGGCCAAGGGCGAAGGCGTTAACTTCGCAACTGGCGAGACGGGCGACATGATTGCAATGGGCGTTAACGATCCTGTTAAGGTTACGCGTACCGCTTTGCAGTCCGCTGCTTCGGTAGCTGCTCTTATCCTTATCACCGAGGCTACGATCAACGAGATTCCTCAGGAAGGTCCCGATCTGTCTGCTTTGGCTGGCGGCGCAAATGGCGCTGG
>CAZDCX010000043.1:0-1264 GCA_964504115.1 uncultured Cryptobacterium sp. | reverse complement strand
CTGTTTACCATTGTGGCCTTGGGTGCCTTTGCGCGTAAAAAAGGCTTAATGAACGATCAATTTGATGCCATTCTCTCAAAGCTTGTTATGAGTGTTGCGGTACCGGGCATGATTCTTGATTCGGTACTGGGCAATACAAACCTCCCTAACTCCGAAACGATAGTGCGGGTGCTTGTGTACTCGTTTGTCATGTACGTGGGCATTTGCGTGTTTGCTTGGATTATGGTGCGCTTTGTGTATCGTGGTGTGCCGCGTGTGGCACGGGGTGCCCATGCCTTTTTGATTGCTTTTGGCAATACGGGCTTTATCGGTTTTGCGGTTATTGCTGGCATTATGGGCGATGATGCGGTGCTTTATGCCGCCATCTATAACATTCCCTATAACTTGGCCATGTTCTCGGTAGGGATATTGTTCATCATGTATTCCGGTGAAGGGGGAGCCTCGTCGCATCGAAGCGCCCTTGATGTCGCAAAAATCATCGGAAAACAGATGGTCAATCCTTGTATGCTTTCGTGCTTTGTTGCCATCTTCTTGGCTCTCTTTGGTGTTACCGACAGCGGGTATGTGGGCAAGACGTGCGAATACCTGGGCCAGTTAACAGTGCCAGCCGCCATGCTGGTTACGGGCTCTACCCTGATCAAGCAACCTTTCAAGGAAATGATTACCGATGGCTGGGCATACCTTACAACGGCGTGCCGCTTATTAATTGTGCCGCTTCTTCTCTTTGTGATAGCTGGGTTCTTTATTCAAGATACCTATATCCTTTCAATTATTGTTCTTGAAACGGCCATGCCGGCAGCATCATCGGGCATTATGCTTTGTTTGGCTTATGGCGGCGATACGCGCGTGATGGCGCGGGGCACTTTTTTGACCACGATCTTATCCCTGATAACCATCCCTATCGTTGCTTTGATTGTGATTTAGAGGCGGCCGTGATAGAACACGTAACAACTCTTGAGGATGCTCGTCTTGATGCTTATACTCGGCTGACTGAAGTACAACTTCGCAATAAGCTTGAGCCTGCAAAGGGCATTTTCATTGCCGAATCTGACAAGGTTATCATTCGCGCTTTGGATGCAGGCTACGAGCCTATCTCGCTCGTGGTTCCCGAGCATAGGCTTGGGCGCGAGCAGGAGCTTATTGGCCGCGTTGAGGCAATCGATAGCAACATTCCTGTTTTGGTGGCAGCTTCTGAAGCGATTGAAAAGTTGGCAGGGTTTGAGCTGACGCGCGGGGTGCTGTGTGCTATGCGCCGCAAACCGTT
>CAZDCX010000042.1:0-9797 GCA_964504115.1 uncultured Cryptobacterium sp. | reverse complement strand
CCTTGTGCTTCCTTGTTGCTTGTGAATAATTGGCGCGGTGCGTCTTATTCAGCGCACTTGATGGCGCCTTTAGCCTCAAGCTCCTGAATCTTTTCTGCCGGGCAGCCCAACTCGGAAAGAACAGTGCGCGTTGACCCGCCTAAGGTATCAGGCTCGCGAGCATCCTTTAAATCGGAGTGCATCGGGCCAATAATATGCGGGGTATTAGTTTGCAAGGCAGTGCCAAAACGAGGGAAGTCGATGTAGTCCAGCATGCGAGGGCTCGTGTCACGTACAAGCTGGACGGCCTCGTCCTTGTTGAGGCAGGGCGCTATGGCATAATCGCGGCTGGCAACCCACTCGCTCCACTCATCAAAGGTCTTTGAAGCGGCAATTTCAACAACGGCGTTGTAGGCGGTTGGGTTTTCCTCGGGTGTGTCTTTTAAGGTGTCAAGTAAATCTTCCCGACCGATTTCAGTACAAAATGCATTCCAGAATTTGTGCTCATAGAAGCCAAAAGAAACCATGCGCCCATCCTTGGTGCGATAGATGTTGTAACCCACCGAAGGATACTCACGCATTTCTGAGGTAAGGTGTTTGCCGTAGAAGAACCAGCGGCTATCAAGCATGGCGTTCCACCATATAAGCGATTCATACATAGAAACATCGATATGCGTGCCGCCGGCCTGCTCGCGAGCAATAAGGCCTGTCAGGGCGCCTTGGATGCCCACCATGGCAGAGGCTAAATCGGAAGGCTGCAGGGCGGCAACGTTGCCGTTGGTGATGTCATGGTAGCCCGTTTGCGCAACAATATTGATGTCGTGCAAGGCGCCAAGGCTGCGTGGATCATCTTGCCCAAAGGCAGAAAACGATACATATACCAGGTTTGGGTTGATTGCGTGCAGTGTTTCGAAGTCGATATTGAGGCGTTTGGTTACACCGGGGCGATAATTTTCAACCAAAACATCGGCGTGCTTTACCAGCTTGTAGAAGTAATCAAGCACCTCAGGATCTTTTAAGTTGAGCGACACGCTTTCCTTGTTGCGATTCAGAGCGTAATGATAGTAGCTCTCGCCATTCTTCATGGGCTGTTCTTGGCGAACATAATCTCCCGTTTTGTTATCTTCGACCTTAATAATCCGTGCACCCAAGTCGGCAAAATAAAGGCTCACATAGGCACCTAAGAGATAACGAGAAAGATCTATAACAACAAGATTTTCGAACGGCTTATTCATGAAATACTCCTAACGTACGTCTGAGATGTGCTTTCGTTGTTGTGGGCGGGGTAAAAAGTTGGCTCGCTTGAAAATGGCTGATCAAGAGCCAGGTAACACGAGGCTTAGGGTATTGCGCGCTACCCCTAGATGATCAAAGTAAACAGTAAAAAAATGAAAGGACCAAAAAGTAAAAGGGAAAGCAAAATGCTACTTTTTCTTTCCTTTTTTCTTTTTAGATGAGGCGTCGGGTCGCTGTTTGCGGGCTATACGATGCAGGATGAAGCAGAGCCCGTACCCCACAACACCGATAATGATAAGGGTGGTAGTGTCGTAGCCAATAATCAGCCCGCCCAGCAAAATGACAAAGATACCAGAGCTGAGCATGGCGGCAAGAAGATTAAGATCGATTTTGTCACCCATGATAATTCCTGTTCTCGCATCAACCCACGCGGTAAAGCGTGGGTTGATGCATGTAATAAGTAGGGGGGATATCAAACAGCTAAACTTATGCCTTCTGTGCTGCTTCTTCGGCGGCCCTACCTTCAGCTGCCAATTCGGCGTCGCTCTTATACCAGCTTGCGCGACGAGCTTTGTCGCCAGCCAGCCAGGTGTAGATGAGCAAACCAAACGTGATGGTCAAGACCAGCAAACCACCGATGAAGAAGCCGTGCCAACCGAAGTTCTCGGAAACAAGAGCCCAACCCGTGGCACCCAGGGCGCCAATAGCATTGAAGATTGCGATCATCCAAGAGTAAATCTGGTCAAAGTCGCGTCCACCAAATACTTCGCGTACCAAGAACGGTAACATAGCGGTTGAGCAAGCGTAGGCCAAGCCGTAGAACAAACCACCGCAGAACATAGGCCAAATGCCAGCCTCACCAAAGAGCTGAGGCAGCCACCACATCATGAGCAAACCAATGCAGCCACCTGCATAACCGATCAACTGAGCAGCGATAATAGAGCGAGATTCGATAAAGCCAATCAAAACCTTGCCGCCGCCCTGGCCAGCACTTGCAAATGCCTCGAGAGTACCCGAGAGCAACAGCAACGCTACCAAAGCTTCGCCGCCCCAGCCCTCGTGACCGAGGAACTGAACATAGGTAGCAAAAAGCTGCGACATGGTTGTGATGGTATTTAATAAACCTGCTCCTAATACCAAAGTCCAGAAGAAGGGCTTATGAAGAACTTCTTTAGCGGCAAAGCCGGGCTCTTCGATAGCCTTTGCATCTGCTTCAGCAGCCAACTCTGCTTCCATTGCAGCTGCGTCGAGAGGCATACCATAGGGAAGCGTTCCGCATTCCTGAGGCGTGCGCTTAACAAAGATTGCAATAAAGGGAACCGTGCCGATAGCGATTGCAACGCCAAATACCATGTACAGGGTACGCCAACCTTCCAGGTCGGGACCGAGTACAAACTGGCCAACGATATTCCAGATAATGCCGCCAACACCAGTCATAGCAAAAACGATACCGGTAACAGTGCCGTAATTGGTATGGAACCAACGGCTCAAAATACCAGCGGTCATGGTGAACTCAATGCAGACCAGGCCAAGGCCAATAATAAAGCCGGCGACCCAATAGCACCAAATAGCAGGATAGAACGCAAAGCCCAGGTAAGGGATGGTTACCATCAAGGCTGCAACGGTGCAGACAGTTTTTGCATTGTACTTATCAAACAATTTGCCTGCCGGAGCTGCGCCAATAGCCTGACCAAGGTAGACAAACGTAATGTACAAAGACACCGATGACGTTTGTACGCCGAAGTACTCGGAAACAGGGCGATAGCACAAACCTGCAGCAGTAAACACAATGCCAACTGCAGTGAGCAGCGTTAAGGCCATCGTGACTACGACGCCAACGTGACGAACAGTTAAACCCTGTCGTGCGATTTTTTCTGCCATTTCTCCTCCTTAAAAAATATTCATCGGACAAAACATATCATCGGACTCACAGCACGCAGATCTGTTACTCGTGCGAGCTATCCCCCATGTGTGTTGTGGATCCGGTGGTACCAAAGTGATTAAGAGCGCTTAGAACGCGGCCCATAACTTGGCTCAAAGACTGAATCGGGCAACTCCGGCCCGTGGTAGCAGGTTACCGCGCTACCATCCATACGAGCGATATCCTCATCGCTGTATCCGTATGCGCGCATTACCTCAGCGGTGTCATAGCCAATAGGGCGACTCTTGTGCAAAACAGGATCGCCCATGCTCTCAAGGCGAATAGGCGAGGTGGGAACAACTTTTTCACCAAAAGCGTCATAGTGAAGGGGACGCAAAATATCACTTGCATATACCTCTTCGTCAGCCAAAATATCGGCAGGCAGATAGAGCTTTTCGTACGGGATCTCGTTTGCCTTGAAGATAGGCTCCCATTCAGCCCAAGTTTTGGTGAGGAATTGGTTTTCTAAGATGCGAACAACTTCGGCGTTTTTACCCGAGCCGTTGTTGATTTCTGAGGCTTTGTTGTAGCGCTCATCGCCAACCATCTCGTCAAGGCCAATGGTGCGCATGGTGTGATCGTAGAAGATGTCATAGCTGCCATAGCAGATAATAAACCACACGCCATCTTTACTTTGATAGGTGTTGTTGGTGGGGCAGGTAACGTTATAGCGAGATTTAGGCCACGTATCGCCAAATTGCGTGCCACCCAGCATCATTTGCATAGGCCACAAAGCGCAATGATGCAGCGTTACGGTTACCTTGTCGCCAACGCCCGTGCGATCTTTGCGCGTTAAGGCAGCAAGAATGCCTGCGGCAAGAGCCAGCGAAGCATTCCAATCGCCCATGGCAGCGGGCCAATTAACAGGAGCATAACCTTCGCCTGATTGAGGCAGGCAGGCAAACCATCCACCGCGTGCAGCGTAAGCGGTTGCATCAAAGCCCTTGGTATTTTTGTCGGGCCCAAACTCGCCGTATCCGCGCATTTGCCCCCAGACTAAATGGGGATGGCGAGCGTGTACCGATTCCCAATCAAGCCCGAGTTTGGTAAGGGCTTTATCGCGAAAACTGGTAACAAGAATATCGGCATCAGCTAAAAGGCGCTCCATAAATTCAGCGCCTTCTTTATCTTTTAAGTTGATACTAATAAATGTTTTGTTAAGCGAAGCGTAATCAAAAGCAGGATCGTCGATGTCGGTTTTCTGCATACCAAACCCCGGGCCATTGGTGCGATACTCGTCTCCGGTGCTTGGCTCAATTTTATATACGGTAGCGCCCATTTCGCCAAGGATACGGGGGCAAGCTGGCGCGGCAACGTAACTTGTTAGATCGACTACTTTGATCCCTTCAAGTCCCTTCATAGTTTATTCGTGCTCCTTTCCTAGAGGATTGATGTATCTAACAGCATTTTGACAATGCGTTTGAAAAAGCAAAAATGCTCATAAAAAAGTAGCGCAGAATTAATTGAAATTAAAGCTATTTATCTCCATCAAAAATCTATGAATTGCGTTAAGCAATAGCCAGAGGAAATGATTGCAGGTATTACGAGCTATTAAATCAATAGAGGTAGCCGAGCTTTTTTGCCTCATAGGTAAGCTCATCGCGAAAGTCGGGGTGAGCTATGTTGATCAGGCGCTGCGCGCGGGTGGGAATATCGGCCCAGCGCAAATCGGCCACGCCATATTCGGTAACTATGTATTGCACATCATTGCGCAAAGAGGTTACGGCGCTACCCGGTGCAAGCGTAGGCACTATTTTAGAAACCGGGCCCTTTTTTGTATTGGCTACGCTGGTAACTGCAATAAAGCCGCGCCCGTTTTTGGCATGTTTGACGCCGCGCACAAAATCAAATTGGCCACCGCTGGCAGAGTATTGCCGCGCGCCGATGCTTTCTGCACACACCTGACCAGTGAGGTCGATGCTCACGGCTGTGTTTACTGAAACCAAGTTATCGTTTTGAGCTATGCAAGCAGGGTTGCATACCGTTTCGTAGCTGCAGTAGTACATCTCGGGATTTTCGTTAATAAAATCGTAGAGGCGTTGCGCCCCGGTGGAATATCCCGCCACCGATTTGCCGGGGAAGTACGTTTTCCGAGAATTATCAAGCGCGCCGGTGGCTTGAAGCTCAACAAAGGCATCTGAGTACATCTCGGTAAAGGCCCCCAAGTGCTTTTTGTTCTTGAGGCCAGCGGCGATGGCGTTGATAATGCCGCCAATACCCAGCTGGATGGTGTCGCCATCGTTAACGCGCTCTACAATCCACTCAGCTGTTTTAACTTCTTCAGGGGTTGGCGCTGCGGTAACCGTATCTTCTAGGGGCTCATCGTGGATGAAGAAGGCATCGATATCATGCACGTGATAGGCATGAGAATCGCCAAACACACGGGGCAGCCGCGTGTTTATTTGGGCGATGATATGCTTGGCCCCCCGAAGGGCGCCCTGCTCAAATCCCACCGGGCCAATGTTGCAGTAGCCCTGGGCATCGGGCGGTGTCATTTGCACAACAGCATAATCAACCGCGAGCTCTTCCATCATCCTGTTGGTGTCAGAAAAATGCACGGGAATATGGGCCACACAACCCGATCCCGCCGCAAACCCGGTGCGCTCGTTAGGTCCAGCGAAATAAGTGTGGTAACGGAACTGCTGTGGGGTTACCTTCATATCGGCAAAGGAAATGTTGCCATTCATCCAGTTTCCATAGCTATCAATACCAGAAAGCTGGCCGCTTTGAATGCGAGCCAGCATTTCGTTGATGATAGTTGCAGGTACATGCAGGCCGCCCGTATAAACGGTTTGATTGCCTGTGAGGTGCTCGTCAAAAATGCGATCGAGGCTGATGCACTTTTGCTCGTACTCCTGCTGCCAATTCATAGAGGTCCCCCGTGTAGTTTTAGGCTTGCGCGTTACATATCTTTGGCAGTAAGAGGCATTTCGATGCCTGTCCAAATTTCAAAGGCGCGTGCCCCTTGATAGAACAACATCTCGGTGCCATTGAAGGCAATACAACCTGCTTCCTTAGCCATGCTGAGCAGCTTCGTTTCGGCTGGAGAGTAGATAGCATCTTGCACAACCAAGCCCTCATGTAAAAATGAAGCATCAGGAATAGGCGAAAGACCCTCTTTATCGCCCATACCCAGAGGGGTAGCGTTGCCCAAAATATCTGAGGAATCAAGTTCGGCCTTAAGATCATCCAGGTCTTCGGAATCATGCAAAGTGATCTTGCAAGAATCAATGTTGGCATCAAAGCGGGCAACTTGCTCGGCAACGCGGTCCCAAGAGCGGCCAGATTTGTGGCTGAAAACGGTGAGTTCGCTCAAACCATCGAGTGCCGCCTGAACAGCGATGGCAGTGCCTGCGCCGCCCATACCGATAAGCGTCATCTTTTTGCCTTCGATGGAAACATCGTGATCTTGCAAGGCGCGTACAAAGCCATATCCATCGGTGGTGTAACCGGTCAGAACGCCATCATCGTTAACGACGGTATTGACAGCACCAATTAACTGAGAGGCATGATCTACGCGATCAAGATATGGGATAATGCTCATCTTATGAGGCATGGTAAGATTAAACCCTCGCATATTTAAGAGGCGAGCAGCGTCAGGAACGCGTTGAATCTCATCTGCGGGCACGCGAAAAGCGAGGTAAACATAATCTAAGCCAGCTTTTTCGAATGCAGCATTGTGCAGTTGGGGTGAACGGCTGTGGGCAACAGGATCGCCCATAAGGCCACAGAGACGAGTATGGCCACTGATATTAACGGTCATGAGATGCTCCTTGCAGGGTGGGTATGAGAAACGATTGCGCCACAAGCGGTTTGCCGTGGTTACAATTGCGTTTCATATACGAGTTTTCTAACCGCCAATCAGTGTAGCACTCCTTGAAGACGTTATGCTTATTTTGCGGGGGAGAGAATAGCAGCTCGCTGTTGAAAGGAACAACTCATGAACGATCGCAAACTTGCTCTGTATGACAATATTGTGCAGGTTAATTCAGTCGATTCTGCTCTGTATGATCAATATGACATCAAGCGAGGTTTGCGTAATGCCAACGGATCGGGTGTTATTGCAGGCGTAACCAATATCTCTAATGTGCATGGTTACCTGATGAACGAGGGCGATAAAGTGCCTGATGAGGGCAAGCTCACCATTCGCGGTTACAATTTGTACGATCTCCTTGGTGGCGATATGACCCGCCGATGGGGTTATGAAGAGCTGGCCTTTTTGCTTCTGATGGGGCATTTGCCCACACAAAGGCAGCTGGAGTTGTTTATCGAGGTGCTGGATAGCTATCGTGAGCTGCCTGATGGTTTTACGGCATCGCGCATCATGACTGCTCCTTCAGCCGATGTTATGAACAGCATGGCGCGTTCTATTTTGTTGCTTTACGTTGACGATATGGACGCCGAAGATCGCTCGTACGAGCACGAGATAACAACCGCTATTTCGCTTATATCTCGTTTGCCGCGTATCATGATTTTGGCCTACTATGCCAAGCGCTCCAAGTTCTACAACGAGTCGATGATTATGCATCGCTTTATTCCTGGTCAAAGCACAAGCGAGACGATTCTTTCAATGTTGCGCCCCGATCGCCAATTTACCGCCGAGGAAGCGCGTATGCTCGACATCATGATGTGCCTGCATGCCGAGCATGGTGGCGGTAACAACTCAACCTTTGCTTGCCGCCTTCTTTCGTCGGCCGATACCGATCCCTACTCGGCATATGCAGCCGCCTTTGGCTCCTTGAAGGGGAGCAAGCACGGCGGGGCAAACCACCAGGTTATGGCCATGCAGCAAGAGATCAAAGATAACGTAAAAGATTGGGAAAACGATGACGAAGTAGCATCGTATATTGCCAAGATCGTAAACAAGGAAGCTTTTGATCATACTGGCCTTATTTATGGTATGGGGCATGCGGTATATACGCTGTCTGACCCACGTGCGGTAATCTGCAAACATTTTGCCACGAAGCTTGCAGAAGGCACCGAGTATGAAGCAGAACTTAACTTACTCAAGAGCATTGAGCGGCTCAGTCCCGAGGTTATTCTGAGGGAAAAGGGCACCAAGAAGAGTATGTGTGCCAATGTGGATATGTATTCGGGCTTTGTGTATTCAATGATTGGCATTCCGCAAGATTTAATTACGCCGCTCTTCGCGTGTGCGCGTATGGCTGGATGGGCTGCGCATCGTTTTGAGGAGCTGGTAAGTGGCAAGCGCATTATTAGGCCAGCTTACAAAACGGGCATTGCCGAGCGGCCGTATGTTCCTCTTGAAGAGCGGGGAGAGTAAGGCGCAGCGTCTGATCTGATATAGAAGGACGCGAGATTTTCGTATGCTCCCTGAGGGGCGAGGGCATAAAATCCTACAAACACCTAAAGAGAAAGCCAGCAGAAGTTCTGGGGCGCCATGTTGCATGGTCTTAGCGTGCCGATGAGCTGCTATTGCTGGTATGATATCAGGCGGGCGCGGCGCCAAGTGCAAGCTTGCCTTTTTGAGCAAGGGCTGGGAAGCCTCAAGTAAGAGGGGCAGGCACGTCAAACTTGTCGCGCTGGTTGAAGGTATGCGAAACAAGGAGTGCATTATGACAGCTTCGTATAAGCAGGAATTTATTGAATTCATGGTTGAAAGTGATGTGCTCACTTTTGGGCAGTTTACTCTTAAAAGCGGTCGTAAATCACCCTTTTTTATGAATGCTGGAGCCTATGTAACAGGAGATCAGCTGCACCGCTTGGGGCTCTACTATGCTCAGGCTATTTATGATAACTTTGGCCTTGATTTTGATGTGGTTTTTGGCCCAGCTTACAAAGGTATTCCTTTAGCGGTAGTTACCGCTATGGCCTTGCAAGAGCTTTACGGTAAAGAGGCGCGCTATTGCTCCAATCGCAAAGAAGCCAAGGATCACGGTGCCGATGTAGGCAATTTGCTGGGAGCCGAGCTCCACGATGGCGACCGCGTGATTATTGTTGAAGATGTAACAACTTCGGGCAAATCAATTGACGAGACGTACCCCCTGATCAAGGCCGCCGCTAAGGTGGATGTGCGCGGTTTGATTGTGTCGCTCAATCGCATGGAAGTGGGCAAGGGCGGTGTTGTTACCGCACAGCAAGAGATACAAGAAAAGTACGGCTTCCCCGTTGCTTCTATTGTGAGCATGGGTGAGGTGCGCGAGCATCTTACCGGGCGTGAGGTATGCGGGCGCGTTGTAATCACCGACGAAATTTCCGCCGCTCTTGATACCTATTACCAAAGCTATGGCGTAAAGGCATAAAACCCGAGTAGGCTTGCTTGAGTTTGGCTGGGGCTGGCTTCTTTTTGGTCTAGAGTTGCTTCTGCGGCGGCCAAGGGAGTGGCTCCTCGGCCTTGCGGTGAGGCGCGTTTTCTTTTATTGGTAGGCGCGCACCGTGCGGAGCCTCTTCTGTAAAAGGAAGCGCCACGCCTGCAAGAGACAGAGCTACAAGGTGAAGAACGACAGCCTGCACTGCAGGTATACGGATAAAAGACTCAAAGGAGACGCGCTATGAGATCTGATTTTGAAGCAATACCTCAATTGGGGTTTGGTTTTATGCGTTTGCCTTTGCTTAATCCTGATGATCCTACCAGCGTTGATGTTGAGCAAGTAAAACAGATGGTTGATGCGTTCATGCAGGCGGGCCTTACTTACTTTGA
>CAZDCX010000041.1:0-10179 GCA_964504115.1 uncultured Cryptobacterium sp. | reverse complement strand
TCCCGCAAGTCATGTACCGGATCACAACCGTATGACCGGATAAACGACGCAATATCCAAATAGCTAACGTCCTCTGCTCCGTCGGTTTTTCCAAGCAGGGTCATCGCTGATTCAAAGTGGACGCGTCTTGTTCCGTTGCGGTCAAACCGCTTCGTCAGAAACGTCCCCCCGTTTTTGGAAAAGCTTCTGATTTGCGCTTCCGGTACGGTCAGTCCACAGAGCTTTGCAAGGTCGTGGGTCGTGATCTCCCATGCCCCGGTATTCCACTCATCATGCTTTGATGGGAACTTTGCAATCCAAAGAGAGCCATCCGGCGCTGTAACAGAGGCTTTTGGTCTAGCTCCGCCAAGAGACGATCCGGGGGCAAGAAGCTGGCGCAGCCATTTTTCTTCTTCCGGATCGTCTTCGTTTTCAAACGCGATAGACGCCGTTTCGAGCGCGCGAAGCTTCGTCCATGGTGGAGCAGCGAGGCTCTGATCAGAAGATAAAAACTTCCCGTTTTCTTCTAATGCAAAACGCAGACCGCCCATGCGAGTTTGATCATATACGCCAAGCAGATAGTCACTTTCCAGTAACATGCGCGGCTTGCGCTTCTCATGGCGGGCAGCGATGGCTTCCCTTCGTCGCATCAAAAGCTTGCCCCAACGGTCAGGACAGGAATCTGCAAATATGCCAAACAAGGGTTTATCCGAAGGCGTGTACTGTCGCCCTTCATACAAAAATAAATCGGGATCAAATACGTAAGCCGTATCCTGTCGTTTCAACCAATCTTGGGAATAAGAGAAAGAAAAGGATTCTTTTCCGCGGTTTTTTGCAACAAAAAGACTCCCCATAAGCACAGGTTCTCCCGGCAGCCAGTCGGCATAAACATAAATTGTCTTTTCCGTTGTTATTTCTCTCTCCTTGCCGCTTTGGGCGCACGCTGCCTGATGGGTATATCCAACTCTTCAAGCCTACGTCCCAGTTCATCATCTTTTGCGATCAATAACAGATCACGGTCAAGCCCATTCAATGCGTGCAATACAGCCGCATACATGCCAATGCTGACAGAAGGCGAACCTTTTTCGACAGACCATACCGTCGCCCTGCTGACGCCAGATCGCTGCGCTACAAGATCAGCGGAGATTTTCCTGCGTAACCGCGCGCGTTTAATCTGCGCACCCATGGTTTCCAATAAGTCTAATGTTTGGGGCATAAGCGTTGCTGTTTTCTTGGCCATAAAACACTCCTGTGTGCCATACACCATTTTATTCTTTAACTTTTAATATTATATATATTGTGTTAGATAAGGTTGATTATATTAAAAGTTATATGTTCTGCTTTGCCGAGGCGCCAACCTGACTGAAAATCAAGCTTCGTGGGTTGCGGCATATCGCTGCGCTGTCTTCTCCCATGTTTTGACTGTCTGGTTTTTTAGAAACGTTATTAAAGGTTCCAGTGTTCCATCTTCATCGAAGCGACCTAAGGCCGAATAGTATTGATTGCGATCTTCTTGATGGATCACGATAGGCGGATGGTTGTGTAAGAGCAGGAGATAATTCATCATTGCTCGGCCTGTTCTTCCGTTACCGTCAGCAAAGGCATGGATACCTTCAAATCGTGCATGAAAGAACGCAGCAGCGACCAAAGCGTCTTTATCATCAACATCGGAGATTTCTTCAATGTCCTTATCAAGATCGTGCTCTATTTCACTGACGGGCGCGGCAACGTCATGCGGTCCCACGCCCCATACATCTTGCTTCTTGAATTCACCGGGACGTTCGCCAAGTTCCCAGCGGCGTTCATCATAGGTTCCTTTTGTCAATTCAAAGTGCATTTGACGAATAGTGTCTTTCGTAATGGGGGCACGTTTGTCGAACCATGATGACATAAGGATGTAGGCATCTTTCATGTTCTTGATCTCGTACAGGGTCCGCAGATCGCCTGTATATCCGTTCACTTTCCCATTTTCGAAAATCTCATGCGTATCCCGGTAAGTGATGTGTGGGTTTTCGATTGCGCCCGAATGGTACGAAAAAAGAACTGCGAAATTGTCCAAGTAGGCGTCCAGAGTTTTTGAATCAGTGACTTTAAAATTCCGCCAAAGCTTCAACACGTCTTCATAGGTTATATCGCGCATTATTAAACGCTCCTTATCTAGGTTTTGGTGCCATGACAAGCTGATTGGTAATCAAACCCATTGCGTAGTGTTTCGAAGCATCCATGAGTTTTGGTGCAGTGACAAGCTGATTGGTGATCAATCAAGAGATATCTTATACCATAATACGTATAAGTTTCGGTGTAGTGTCAAACTGACAATCGTCACACGCTGAGAAGGAGGAGGTGCATAGTTATGGATGAAACACGAAAGCAGCCGTGGAGCTTTACGATAGAGTTTGACGAACAGAAAGCAAGAGAAAACGGTTATGACCTGGAAACTCTCTACGAATATGTGGGAAAGAACGTCGAGAAGTATGGCATGACTCGGATTGGGCATAGCACATGGAAGGCGAAGGTCGGTGACGAAGTGGAATCCCAATGCGGATCGCTTGTGATGCTTTCTAACGCAAAGTGGGTCATGCAAAACGTCAAGTCGCTGATAGCGTTTGAAGATGACACCGATGAAATTGACTTTCTTGAAATCCTTTGCCGCCATTTTCCCGAGTCTTTTTACGTATAGGTGCTTCAAGATGGCAACTGGAAGAAAGCCAGTCTTTACGGTGCTAGGTATGTTGAAGGCGGATAGAAGTACGGACGCAGAATCAAGTGCGTGTTCCCTATCGCGGCTCCGCCTACGAAGAAGTTCAAAAAGAAACTCGGGTTTTACGCGTTTCTCATAAGTTAGTAACACGGTTTTAGTATATTGTGCAGCTACATTTTGGCGGGTAATCGAATCATCAACCTGCAGAGCGGCCATGTCGTGTAGTGTTGAATCAGTGACATTGCTATAGGAAATAAAGCTGGAGGTGCACGATGAAGTACAAAGTAGTGGGGAAGAGGGGATGCCTTCCCTTTACGGTGTCTTCGGATGAGGTCGAAGCCTGCATCAGTGCACAAGATCAGCATTGTTCAGATGCGATCAGTGAGGTCGCATTTATCGAATACGTCTTTGACGAAGCAGGCGATCGAATCACAGGGGTTAAGTGCTTTGCCGACTTGGGCCATGGATATGGCTTTGATAACGGTTGGGAGGAATTCACCCTAAAAGTTGGCGAACCCTACTCATTTAGCCATGACTATACCTCCATTGATGGCCCCTCTGATTGGAGTACGGGCAGCTTTACCATCACTCTGCAGCTGCTAGAAGAAGAGTAGCCGCGCACCGTAGGCGTGATGGGCCTTAGTTTCTAAAAGGAGGTGTGCAAAGCATGGTTGCAGAAGCGAAATATATACTGATGAACAAGCATAAACCAGCGTTGGAGTTTTCCTATGATCTGGATACACATTCAGTTCTGAAGATTTCTGATATATACGATCTTCGATATGCCCCGCCCGGAATCCTTGATTTCAAAGGTAGTGTTACGCGACGCACCCTGAATAACTGGTGGCATGCTCGAGCGATTCCTGCTTCTCGCGACCAGATACGCAATCTTTTAGAGAACATTGGGGTTCAGAGCAGCCTGAAGCAGCTTCGGAGTAGCAACCAACTGGCTGGCAATCAAACCCTTCTGGATCACCTACAGCGGCGTATGCTGAGACTATAGAGGTACATTAAGTAAACGGGAGAAGCACTTATGCCAAATCAAGAGCTCACAAATAGCCAGAAGGATCAAATTGCACAGGTTGCAGCAAATATGGCAATTGAGAACATGTTCCTCACAAAACGATGCTATCAAAATGCTGCTAACGTTCTGACGGGGCAGAAAACAGCCGATCAAATAGCAGCGGAAATCATCGAAAGGCATGCAAACCATGCCAGATAGAACGTACTGTTATCCTGGCACGGATACCTTAAGAAACAAACTGAATATACAGGATGAGGATGAGCTGTTGGAAACAGAAATAGAACTAACCTCCAACAGGCTTGTTGAGTTGCAAAAATACCCCGAATCTGGCAGCTTTAATCTGCAGCACTTACAGCGCATTCACTGGCGTATCTTTCAGGATTTATTTGACTGGGCTGGAGAAATTCGTACTGTGGACATTGCAAAAGGGAGTCTGTTTTGTCCGGTATGGAATATATACAATTATGCGCACGTTGTTTTTCAGGGTTTTCACAGCGACTGTATAACGACTCAAGATAATAAGCAGCGGTTTATAAAAGTGCTAGCCGCCCGTTATGCAGATTTAAACGCCCTGCATCCGTTTCGAGAAGGCAATGGCCGCTCTCAGCGGGAATTCACCAAGGAACTTTGCAAGAAATGCGGGTATGTGTTTGACCTCACGCAAATCACACACGACGAAATGCTTGCTGCAAGCAGGCTCTCGTTAGACGCAGGTGATAATGCAGGATTAGAGGAATTGTTTAACCGCGCTCTTATTCCTGCCCATGAATACAAAGCATAGTTATTGCCCATTACCTTCAATGCTTTATGCTTATCAATACGTTTTGTCGCACTGTCAAATTTGCCGGCAATCAACAGCAAAACGGGGTGCACACCCGGTAGAAAGGAGCGCTATGAGCATCGTCTTGATCGAATATCCCAAGTGCTCAACATGCAAGAAGGCGAAGAAGTGGCTTGAAGAGCGCGGCGCCACGTTTGAAACGCGCGACATTGTTGAGAAGAATCCCACAGCTGGCGAACTGCGCTCATGGCGCGAGGCCTCAGGGTTGCCTCTTCGTCGATTTTTTAACACCTCCGGGATGCTCTATCGCGAGCTGGGCGTCAAGCAAAAGCTCGACAACGGCATGACCGACGAGGAAGCGTACGAGCTTTTAGCCAGTAACGGCATGTTGGTCAAGCGCCCCCTGCTTATTGTCGATGGCGTGCCAGCGACGCCTGGCTTTAAGGAGCCCGACTGGGAGGCTGCACTCGCGCGCAGTACCTCGGGCGCTTAGGGGGCAACCATGAGGTTGTTTTTGGCTCTTAGGAGGCAGTCATGAGGGCGTTTGTAGCCCTTGAGCTACCGGAGGCTTTTGTTGGCGAGATGGTCGGCGTGGCGCGCACACTAGCAAGGGCGATCGAGGGGCGGTTTGTGCCACGGGGCAACTACCACTTGACCCTTGCCTTTCTTGGGGACATTGACGAGGCAGCCTGCGAGCGGGCGATGAGCGCGCTTGACGAGGCGTGCGCGGGTGCGCGGCCAGTGCGCGTAGCATCTGCCGGGCTCGGGAAGTTTGGCCGGGCTTCGGATGCGACGCTTTGGCTGGGCATTGCCGAGGGCAGCGAGCTCATGGCGCTTGCAGCGGCGGTGCGTGAGAAATTGGCCGCGCACGAGGTGGCATTTGATGCCAAACCCTTCAAACCACACATTACCCTTGCCCGCAGGGCGCGCATCTCAAAAGGGCAGCTTCCGCCCATCGCTTTTCCTTCGCCAGCACGAGCCTTGCGCGTGACCCTCTTCAAGAGCACACTTAGCCAGCAAGGTGCTCGCTACCAGGCGCTTTATTCTGTCGAGCTGTAAGCTAGTCTGCTTGAGGAGTAGGGGATGCTCACGCTTTGCCCCATATTTCTGGCAGAATAGGTATGATGCTTGAGGGCAGCAGTATTCTAACTGGTAACCAAAACATCGACCTGCTGCGTGGCGATGCCGTGTAATTTTTAAGCAGCGACAAACTTGATAGGCAATCAAACTGGAGGTGCACTGTGAAATTTAAAGTAGTTGGGAAGAGGGGAGATCTTCCCTTTATGGTGCCTTCAGATAAGATCGAAAGCTGCATCACCTCAAAAGACCAGCACTCTTCTTTTGAGGTGGGTGAGGTTGCCTTTCTGGAATATGTCTATAACGAAGCAGGCGATCAAATCGTAGGGATTAAGTGTCTGGCTGATTTAGGCCATGGGTATGGCTTTGATAACGGTTGGGAGGAATTCGTTATAAAGGCGGGCGAAACGTACTCATTTCGCCACAGCTATACTTCGATTGAAGGCCCCTCTGATTGGAGCAGCGGCAGCTTTACCGTCACCCTACAACTGGTAGAAGAAGCATAAAAAATAGCTAAAGCCCCGGTAATTGAGTCGGCGGGCAAGTTCCCCTAGATCAGATATAAAGTAAACTATCACAAGTCAGCCACAACTTGCGTGGCTGTGCCATTGGGCTGTGCCGCTGGACAACCTGGTTGCTCAATTATTACGGCGCAATGTTCTTCTGCAGAACAGTTTAAATGTGTATACAAGAGTGATGGGTGAGAGCCATACAGAATCGGTTATGGTTTATCTCTTTGGCTATAATCGGTTTGGAAAGAGCCAAATACCCGTTAACGCCTTGTTGGGCAGATTTTGATGCTATGCCTAAAGATCCGGCTCTGTACGGCAAGCTGCTAGCTAGCAGCGGCCATGCAGCATTAGCCCTCGCTCGTCGAAAGGTTGCAATCTGGTCGAACAGCCGCAACACGGCAGGCAGCCAACAACCCTCAAACACTTCTAGCAGCAAATAGATGGGTCACGGTTGCTTACAGCTTACGGGTAACATGAGAGCTTTAAAAGAGAGGAGACACTCATGGGTTTTATCAAAGAGTTTAGGGAATTTATCGATAATGGCGATGTAATGGATATGGCCGTTGGTATCATCATCGGCGGAGCTTTCACGGCAATTGTTACCTCGCTTACCACCAATATTATTAATCCTATTATTACGTTTGTAACCGGTGGCAGCTCTGTCGAGGTCGGTGGCCTTGTTGTTCCCGGTACCAGTATCGATTTCGGTGCCTTTTTAAGCGCTATTATCAACTTCCTCATCATTGCGTTTATTGTTTTTTGCTTGGTAAAAGCCGTCAATAAAATGCGCACGATTGGCACCAAACCTGAGGAAGCCGCACCTGAAGCACCGTGTTGTCCCTATTGCCTTGAAGAGGTAAAGGAAGGCGCAACTCGCTGCCCGCATTGTGCAGGCGCCTTTGATGAACCAGCTTCCTGCAAGTAGCGCAAGAAAAGAGAGTTGGCAACAGCTCAAACCACTCGCTTAGCATGTATAACAAAAAAAGAGCCCTCCACGTGCCTGGCGGAGGGCTCTTTCGTGCAGCTAGAAGCCTAACGCTTCGTTAACCAAAATCACATGAATGCGATCGGGATCCAAGCTAAAGCGTGTAATAACTAATTGTGCGCAAATACAACCCGAACTCGTGCAATTGCCACATATGCCAGTTTTATGACAGGGCGTGTCGATGTTAAAGCGCTGGGCATTAATGGGGGCGGCAGTTTTACGGCATCTATCGATGGCGTCTTCAAGAGTACCGACAACCTTATTCATGCCCGCAATAACAATGACCCGTTTTGGGCCAAAGATCAGTGCTGCCACTCGATTGCCATTGCCATCTAAATTAACCAGTTGCCCGTCTTCAGTCAGGGCGTTGGTACCCATGATAAACGCGTCGGCGCTAAAGCATTGCCGAACCAAACTATCGCGTTCCTCTGGGGTTTGAGCATTGTCGCGGTCAATCTGGCGATAATTCCCTTCGCGGAAAATATCGTTAAGACCAAGAGCAACCGTGCTCATGCTGCCACCCCAACCTACGCTGGAGCCTTCGGGGATAAGACTCAGGGCAATTTGAACAGCCTCTTGCTTGTCGTGGGCATAATAGCCATTCATTTGGCGTTTTTTTAATTGGGCGATAATCCGCTCGGCCGCCAAAGCGTTGCGAGTATCTATGAAGTCTTGTGCATCCATTAATCTCACGATCCTCTCCATTAAAACGTTACGCTTGCTTGTGTTTTACCTGCAAAGTCCTCTTCAAACAACCACGAAGCTTAAACCAGGTGACATCTTCAAAATACTTAAGCTTGGGGCACCTCTGTGGCTCCGAAATCAGAAAAAAGCTTCTCTTGTGAACTGAGAGGCAGTGCCTTAAAACTTTAAGGTGGCGCCCCGGCACACAGGCTTAATCCTTCTGGCTGTTTACTGTTCAATAGTAGCTCAATTACGTGTTTCTGAGAGCGCAAAGGACAGGGGGCACTTTTGCGAGTTCAAATGGCACAGAGCGTTTCTGATGGTTAAAAGGGCGCAGGATTGATGCGGCCTAGCGTTGCTTGCGCCCGCTTAAACCCAGCGAATATAATATTGCCCCATCAAGACCCATGATATTATGGCTTGTAAACAACTAGTTGGAACAAGGGGCTAAGCTATGAGTTCAGTACAAGAGTTTGCAGCACAATCCAGCACCACAGCGTCAGCGCCGCATGTAAGTGTTGGCAATCACCATATGATTGATCAGCATTATCTTGAGCTTTTAGCCCAGCAGTATCCTTCAGCCGATAGCGCGGCAGCGCAACTTGCCACGATGCGGGCAGAGCTTACGCAGCCTGCGCAAACTGAGTACTTTATCTCAGACGTTCACGGCGAATATAATGCCTTCTCTCACATAGTGCGAAGCGGATCTGGCAATATAAAACGCCTGATAGATGAAGTGCTTCCTGCTGTGCCTAAAGGTGAGCGGAGCGAGCTTGCCACGCTTGTGTATTACTCTGAAGAAAAGCTGCCGCTTATTGCCCAAACACTGGGTCAAACTGCCCTCGTATCTTGGCAAACAACAACGCTCACTCGTTTAGGGGCGCTTGCGAAAAAGGCTGCATCAGCGTACGCCCCGAGCCAGCTTCGTCAACTTATTAGCGATCTTGGCTCCGATTTTTCTTCAGTTATCGAAGAACTCCTTTTCTCGGCAAGCACCGCCTATCAATCAAGCCTTATCACTGAGGTTGTGCAAGCGGGCGCCGCTGAGTCGCTCATAACAGCGCTGTGTAATCTTGTTCAGCGATTGGTAGTTCCTCGTTTGCATGTTGTGGGCGACATTTACGATCGTGGTCCTTACCCTGAAACCATTATGGACGCGCTTATGAGCTACCCTTCTGTTGATATTCAGTGGGGCAATCATGACATTGTGTGGATGGGCGCTTCGCTGGGGCAGCGGGGCTGTATTGCCCATGTGGTGCGTAATTGTGCGCGCTATGGCAATTTGTCTATCTTGGAAGATGCGTATGGCATTAACCTGCGCCCTCTTGCATCCTTTGCGCTTGAGGCTTACCAGGATGACCCGTGTGTAGCCTTCGGCTTGAAGGGCAACCCCGGCCTCACGCCCGAAGAGCTGGATCTGGCAATTAAAATTCAGAAGGCTATGGCCATTATTCAATTCAAGGTGGAAGCCCAGCTCATCGATGAGAATCCCAGTTTTGGCTTGGAAGATCGCAAGCTGCTTCATCGCATTGATCGCGCCACGAATACTATCGTGATAGATGGTATTGAATACAAGCTCATTGATACCGTATTTCCTACGGTTGATTGGGATAATCCTTACCAGCTCACCTCTGCCGAGGAAGCAGTTATGCAACAACTTGAGCGCGCTTTTGTAGGGTGCGAGAAGTTGCAGCGTCATATAAGCTTCTTCCTCGAAAAAGGGAGCTTGTATTCCATCTCGAATGGCTATCTTATGTTCCATGCTTGCGTGCCGCTCAACCCCGATGGCTCGCTCATGGAAACAAATATCTATGGCACTACATATAAAGGCCGTGCGTTATACGAGGCGGTTGATGGGTATGTTAAAGCTGCTTTTTACAGCGATGATGCCGCTATGCGCAAGCGTGGTCGCGATCTTTTGTGGTACCTCTGGCTGGGTCAGGGCTCTCCACTGTTCGCAAAAAGCAAGATGGCTACGTTTGAGCTTTACTTAATTGCCGATAAGGCTGCCCGCAAAGAGGTGAAGAACTCCTTCTATTCATTGCTTGAGGATGAACAGGTCTTGGCTCGCATTTTCGAGGATTTTGGCTTAGATCCTAAAACATCGCATATCGTATGTGGCCATACGCCCGTTAAGGTAAAGGATGGAGAGGATCCTGTGAAGTGTAGCGGCAAGGCCTTCATTATTGATGGCGGTATGTCTCCAGCCTATCAGTCAACCACCGGCATTGCAGGCCTTACGCTTGTTGCCAGCGCTGATGAATTGGTGCTTGATTCGCACCAGCCGCTCGCTTGCCACGAAGAAGTGCTTGCGCATGATATCGATATGACGTCGCAGCGCCGCGTGATCGAGCATTATGATAAGCCCTTAACGGTGGCCGATACCGGCTCTGGGGCTATCATCAAGGAGAGAGCATATGAGCTAGCGTGCTTGCT
>CAZDCX010000040.1:3899-10368 GCA_964504115.1 uncultured Cryptobacterium sp. | reverse complement strand
CCCGGCACGCCCAGCGATGTGCCCACGATAAAACGCGTGAAGGGAATCAAGGCAACCAACAAGATGATGAAGGGAATCGAACGGCCGATGTTCACAATCCAGCCAAGCACCGCGTTGATAGAGCTATGAGGAAGCAAGCCCTTCTTTGGATCGGTAAGCACCAAAAACACACCCAGCGGAACGCCAATAACATAGGCGCCCACGGTGGCGATAAGGGTCATCGCAATAGATTCCCAAATGCCGTTTATAAGTAAGTTGCCGTATTGAGCAAAAAACACCTGCAAAAATTCCATGTTTATAACCTTTTCTCCAGCAACTTACGAGTGACGCTGCTCTGTGGATTGGCAAAGACCGCTTCCGTTTTGCCGGACTCAACAATTTGGCCATCGTCAATAACAACAATGTTGTCGCAAATCATTTCGGCAACGGTTAAAGAGTGCGTAATCAAAACAATGGTTACGCCCAGCTCATCGTTAATATCCTTTAAGAGCTTCAAAATGGAGTGCGTCGTCATTGAATCCAACGCGCTCGTTGCCTCGTCGCACAGCATGATGGAAGGTCTGTTTACCAAAGCACGAGCAATGGCAACGCGCTGCTGCTGCCCGCCCGAGAGCTGGCTGGGATACTTCTCGCAATGGTCGGCCAAACCTACCAATTCGAGTAATTCGCGTGCCCGCTTTTCGGATTCTTGGCGATTGGCCCGGCGCAACTCGAGAGGAAACATGACGTTACTCAGTACGTTGCGCTGTTGGAAGAGGCTAAAGTTTTGGAAAATCATTCCAACCGATGCGCGAAACTTCAGCAACTCTTTGCCCGAAAGATCGGTAATGTCGCGCCCATCGATAACAACCCTACCCGAGGTTGGATGTTCAAGCAGATTCAAGCAGCGAACCAACGTTGATTTGCCTGCTCCCGACTGGCCGATAATGCCAAAAATGGAGCCATCTTCAATAGTGAGATTGATGTCCTTTAAGACCTCGTGAGCTTCACCCGAGGGGCTCACAAAGGTTTTGTAAAGATTCTCGATCTGAATCATATATACTAGTTCCTCATACTGTATGCCAAATGTGCACGCTAACTATATCGCAAGCAATTGGGGTATTCAAGCCTTTTCCTAGTATTCCCCAGGGTTTTTAGGTAATTGGATTGGATACTTTCCTCGGCTACATGCTCGTGCACGGCCCTTCCCTCAATGTAAAATCAGACAGATATAAAACCCCTGTTCAGAGGCTCATGTATGTGGCTCAGCTCGCAGGAGCGCCCACTTTTTTATTGGATGGGAGCCAAAAGGAAATAGGGCACCTCTTTATTGAGGCAGGCGCTGAAATATGAATCGCCCTCCACAAATATGCGGGGCCAACGATAGTGTAAATACCCACGCTCTTGCTCTGCCCTTAAGCGCTGCTCAAGCGACAGGGCATGGCCTGCCGTGGCATGCTCGTGATGGTAGAGCTCAACATCGCCCCGAAACACCACCTGATACCCCGCCTTGTGCACTTTGAGACAAAAGTCAACATCGAAGCAACCCATGCGAAACCGCTCATCAAAACCATGCACTTCGTTAAACACGCTGCGGCGCACCATCATAGCAGAGCCCGAAACAGCCGAAACATTACTCGCGCAAATAAGTCGCTTACCGTAGCCCTGTGCAGAGCGGGGCAAGTGCGCCCCAATGGCTGCGGCAGCACCGTATGAGCCCACCATGAAGCCGGCGTGCTGGATAGTGTCGTCGGGGAACAAAAGCTTGGCACCCACAACGCCCACATCACTTCGCATGCAATGCGCCAGCAAGAGCGAAAGCGCCTCGCTAGTAATTACCTCGGTATCGTTGTCGAGGAACAAAACATACTCGGAAGATGTTTTTGCCATGGCCACATTAGCCATAGCTGCCTGGTTAAAAATGCCGGCATAAGGCTCTACGCGAATGCGCGCATCGCTTTGGATAATCTGGTCGTAATAGGCCTGGGTCTGCTCGTCCTGGCTGTTATTATCAACAATGACTATCTCGCGCACCAGTTGTTCGCCGCTCTCGTAAAGCGCCGCCAGGCAAGCATCCAAGAGCGCCGTGTGATCCTTGTTAAAAATCACAACAGCAAGCGAAGGGGGCTGGTCGGGCAGGCGGTAATGCACCCGGTATAAACGCTCCCCCACCTCGGATAGCACGATAGCCTCGGCCCCCATGCGCCGAAGGTGATTGGCAACTGCCTTTCTCCCGCCACGAAAGGCTTCCTCTTCTCGGCGGGCGTGCGCTTTTACCGCAGCCTGCGAATAGGCCGCTGGGTCTTGCAGGTGGTACAACACCTGATCGATGCGCTCAACACGCTGTGCCCGCGCCGTAGCTTTAAGGAGCAAATCGTGCTCAAAACCTTCAGTGGCAAACCCTTCACCAGCGGAAATGCTATTAATCAGCGAACGAGCAAACAAAACAAACGGCCCGCAATAATTGTACGAATAGAGCAAGTCGGGCGAAAACACCGGCTTGAACACGGGCTTGCAAAGGCCCCTTTCGCGATCGATAAAATCGTGCTGAGCATAGATCACGCCGCACGTATCGGCCCACGTGCGCAGCTCATCAGCACTTTTGGCATCGCGCGCAAGCTCGCCCTCGGGCGCGCCTGCTTGCTTGCACACCTCGTTGATGCGGCGGACGCACTCAAACAAGGCTTCGGGCGCTAACATAACCCGCGGGTCAAGAATGGCGCATACCTCGCCCGAAGATTGCAAGAGCCCCGTTAAGCGCACGGCGGCTTCATCCAGCGATGCCTCCACCTCGATATGCACCAGCCGCTCATCGCCTTCCCAGGTAGCAAAAGCGCGCTGATACTCGGCCTCGCCCAAACCTGCATCAACCACGACCAGCTCAAAATGCTCATAGGTTTGCTGCTGCAAGGCTGAAAGGGTGGCGCCAAGATAGCACTCATCGCCAGCAAAGAGTGGCAGCACCAAGCTCACCTGCGGCTGATAGGGAAACGTCACCTGCCGTTGCTGCGCCAAGCCAGCCAGCGTTTCGCAGTGGTGGCGGTACCACTGCTCGTAGCGCTCGTCACGAGCAGCATCGGTAGCGTAGTAGCTAAAGGCCTCGTGCAAGGGCTCGTACGTCTCCTCGCAAAAACAAGCAAAATCGCCCGCCATCTGGTCGTTTGCATCGTAGACCGTTACACAAAAATCGGTTGCCTCGCGCACGCGCACCGAAAATCCCAACTGTAAGCGGGCACGTTCACCCACACGCTGTGCATCATGTACCTCATCCAAAAGGGGATATACCGGCAAATCGATTTCGTGGCCTTGCGTATCGAGAAAGTCGACCATAACATCGGCCTCGGGCACATACGGCATATCAACGAGCATTTTAACGACGCACTCATCGCCATCGGTAATCGCATCCGTAAAAGCAATGTTCATCCGATCGGAGCTATATTCGCGCTCGATATCAAACATTTGCTCCATAAGCTCGTTATGAACAAGGGCATTGAAATACGTGCGCCAGCTCATTAAGTTAAGCTCAACGGTCAGGCGGCTTTGCGCCAGCGGGGCGCCCTGCCCCGAGTACTCCAAAAACGTGAGGTCAACTTCGCGCACATCAAAATGCGGCAGCACGACCACGTAATTTGCCTGCGAGGCGCTATCAAGGGGATGAAAGGCAAATAGATGCGATGGCACCTTCGCACCATCTTTTAAGTGCGCATCGAGCAACACCATTGAATCATCGTGGAGCCGGTCAAGGACCATTTGCAGATACACTTTGCCATTGCCATGGCTCATACTCTCAATACGAGCGTTCATGTATAACCTTTAAGCTTTCTTGTGCTTAAGCGCAAAATACGAGCTATCTGGATCAAGGTTGCAATTATAAAACTGGTCCCCCTCAACAAAATAGCGAGGCCAGAATGATTCCAGTAAAGCGGCTTCGCGACAAAGTTGAATGCGCACATCTTTTGAATAATTGCGCACGCGCGAAACACTATGAAAACGGCTTAAGCACACATAAGGCGTGAACACGGTGTAATACCCCGCTTCACGCGTTTTGAGACAAAAATCAACATCGGAATAAAAGAACGAAAATTCATCGGTAAAGCCGCCCACCTCATCAAAGGCGCTGCGGCGCACCATCATGCAATCGCCCGTTACCGCCGAAACGTTTTGCGCCACCATGGCTCGGTCAAGATACCCCCGCCACTCGGCTGGCATATGGCGAAAGAGCGGTGTTACCCCTTTGGAACCACCAACAACAATGCCCGCATGCTCTATGGTGCCGTCCACAAACAGCTGCTTTGGCCCCACGACTGCCACATCGCTTGATTGGAAGTAACCCAGCAAAATCTCAAGCGCATCGTCGGTTAAGATGCGCGTATCGTCATTTAAAAAGAGAAGGTATTCGCCGCTGGTTTGCCCTGCCACATAATTGGCAACCTTTGCACGGTTAAACTTCTCGGGCCACGGAATAACCGACAGACTCTCGTAACGAGCTTTGAGCTGCTCCAAACAGGCGCTTGTTTCGCTGGTGGATTGCCCCACCTCAACAACAATAACTTCAAAGTTGCGGTAGCTTATTTTGTTGTAAAGCGAGCGAATGCACGAAGGCAAGAGCTCGGCATTGTTTTCGGAGGGGATTACCACTACCACATGGGGCGTTTCCACCAAAACGTGGCGCACATGATAATGGCCCTGCGTATCGGCGTTGAGCACCTCGGCATGAAGGCCCATGCGCTTGCAATGCTCAACCAGCACCTTGCGCCCCGCTTCCTGCTCAAGGCGCAGGTACAGCGCATCATGCTCGGTTTCCAAAGTGGCCAAGCGGCGATGACACAGCACACGAGGAACATGGCACACCCGGCGCGCTTGCTCGGTTACGCGCAATGCCAAATCGTAGCCAGGAGCCCCAACCCCTTGCGGAGTAGAGGTGATTTTGCTCAAGAGCGAGGTGCGCACCACGAGAAAATCGCGCAGGTAATTATACGAGCGCAAAAGTTCAGGCGAAAAATCGGGGCGAAATAATGGCTGAGAATGAATACCCTCGGCATCAAAGGTATCCACATCGGAATAGAGCACATCGCAATCAGGGAATTCGTTAATCGCACGCGTGCACTCAAACAGAGCATCGGGTGCCAGCTTGTTGCACACACGCATGATTACCACAAACTCGCCCTCAATTGCCGCCATGCCCGCATCGATACAGGCTTCCAAGCCAAGGGATTGATCAACATCGATAATGTAGAGGCGCTCCCCGCCAAAAAGATCGCGCACATCGGAAAGATACTGATGAGTACCCGAAACGTTGACCAAGATCAGCTCCCAACGGCCATAGCTTTGCTGAGCAAGCGAGTTGACCAAATCGAACACGTGATGCTCGGGGGTATCCACCAAAACGCACACGATGCTGAACAGCGGGGCATAATCAAAGCGCGAAGAGGTTTGTTCCAGCAAAACCGGGACATCAGCGCGATGAGTGTGCATAAACCATTCATGATAGCCCTCGTCATCAAAAGCGCTGGTAGTACGCTCTTTAAACTCCTCCAACAGGCGCGGCAAGGTCTGGCTGCCCAGCATGGCAAAGCCTGGCGCTACGCTGCCCACGGTATCGGTTGCGCACAAACATACCTGAGAGCGGCTCCGCGCAATAACAAATGAGATTTCGATAAAACGCCGCTCGAACGAGCCGTAATCAACGGCGTGAGTAACCGTATCTTCCACAACGTAGGGTTTGATGTCGAGGGGCTGGCCTTGCCGATCAAGAAAATCAAGCTCGATTGAGCTTTCTTCGTGATAGGGCATCTCGAGCAAGGCTGAAACGTACACCTGCGTTTCGTTTGCTTGAGCACGTAAAAACTTAACGTGGATGCGGTCGTGAATAAAACGCCCATCCAACTCCTCGATAAGAGCACCTTCATTGCGCGCGGTGTACTGCCCCGCAAACGACATGAAGTTGGTGGTGCGTATGTCGAGCACCTTATGGCAAGAGGTAATAACGTGGCCCTCTGAATCGATTGCGCGAAAATCAAGAACCCACCGGCGAATATCAAGCCACGGCAGCACGATAACAAAGAATCGTACGTCGGCCGAGTTTTTGGCGTGCAAGGGCGGCAGCGAAGCCTCGTGATTGGTAAGCGCACCGTCGAAGAGCACTTGCTGCAGCGAAAGCGTATCGTCAATATCGCAATAGGGAAATGTATCGGAAGGAATGCGCACACCCTGCTCGGTCGAGGCGGCCAGCACAACAGGAAGACGCTCGTCGTAACCAGAGATTTCGGACAAGATGTAGGCCTTATCACCTGAACGACGTACGGTTTTAAACGATACGTTCATTGAGCTCCGCTTCCCTTCTTCCCTCTCATGTGCGCTGAACTCAATACCATTGATTGAGCCGAATAGATTTCAATTATCGCGCTTTTCTTCGGGTTTACCAAAGGGATCTTAGAATTCATGGGAAATGCCTCCAATGCACAAAAGAAGTGCACGCCCTTGCTGCGGC
>CAZDCX010000040.1:0-3799 GCA_964504115.1 uncultured Cryptobacterium sp. | reverse complement strand
GCAGTGGTGATAGCTATCAATGCCAGGGAAACGATGCCCGTGGCAAGGCTGGCAACGATGACGGAGCGAAAGAGCAGGCAGCTACCCGCACTTAATCGTGGGCTTCAAGAAACATCTTGCGGGTAACAAAGTTCCACACCGAAACGACCACCGCAACAAGAATCTTAGCTATGCGGTAATCGATATAGAGGTGCTCTACCGTTAGCCACATCAGCACGTCGTTCCATACCAACCCCAACGTTGAGAGGGTGACAAAGATGATGAATTCTCGCTTGCGGCTTATATCATCTTTGCGGACAAAAACAAAATGCATCGATGCAAAATAATTGAACACCGTCGAAGCCACAAACGAAATGGTGACGCTGCACAGGTATGGCACGGCAAATAATTCCGTCAGGAGGATCATGAGACCATAGTCAATAGCAAATGCCGTTACGCCAACGGCACTGAAACGCAAAAACTGCGCGATAAGCTTGTTCATGAACCCCTCCTTCCGGATAACGGTATATGAGGTTCGTACCACCCATCAAACAAAAAAAGCCCTGACAAGCAGGACTATTCGTGTCTAATGGTGCCCCCAACGGGAATTGAACCCGTGTTTCCGCCTTGAAAGGGCGGCGTCCTGACCGCTAGACGATGGGGACACATTCTGTTAGAAAACAGCTTGTTTATTGTTACAAAGCTTGATCACTTTTGCAAGTATCTTTTCTAACAATTTTAAATGGGTAAACAGCCCAAAAGACACCCTAAAAGCCGCAAAGACAGGCGCTGCCACCGAGGTATTTCGGGGCTTTGCGCCTGCCTTCGCAGGGATATTCTCTGTTTGCCGGTGCGCCTGGCCGCTACTCTGGCCAAACCTCCTGGGCAATCTCTTTGACCAAAGTAAGCTTGGCCCACTGCTCTTCTTCGGTGAGTTTGTTGCCAATCTCGCATGACGCAAAGCCACACTGCGGGCTTAAGCACAGCCTATCAAGAGGTACATACTGAGCTGCTTCGTGAATGCGCTTGATTATGGCTTGCTTGTCTTCCAGCTTCGGGCTCTTCGTGGTAATCAGGCCCAAGACAACCTTTTTATCGCCAGAAACCGCGGCCAGCGGCTCAAAACTACCAGAGCGCTCATCGTCAAACTCAAGATAGAAAGCGTTTACCTTTTCCTTGGCAAACAACACGGCAGATACATCATCATATGCGCCGGCGCTCGCATAGGTTGAATGATAATTGCCTCGGCACACGTGTGTATTGATAACCAAATCGGCCGGCTTGCCCTCGATGGCCCTGTTGTTAATATCCAGATACTGCTCTTGAATGCGTTTGAGCCCCTCTTCGTCGGTAGCGTAGATTGCTTGTGCCGATGGGTCGACCAGCATTCCCCATGTGCAATCGTCAAACTGAATCGTGCGACAACCAGCATCATAGAGCTGCTTGATTACTGCGTGGTAGCCCTCTACCAAATCATCGACGAGTTGTGCAGTATCGCTGTAGAACCTTTTGGTGTTTTCCTGGGCAAACGGCATCGTCAGCTGAGCGAGGAACTGTGCAGGTGCCGGTATCGTTTGCTTGGCAATGGTATGTTCATCTTCAAGCGCCTTTACAAACCGATAATGCTCCACAAAGGGATGCTCGCCCGCAAGACCCACCTTTCCAACCAGGTAGGTGTCATCAATCATTGCTTGCTCGTTGTGGAAGGGCAAACCTGTCTCGGTTTTTTTGTGGCCAACGCCCTCAAAGCCCCACATAAAATCAAGGTGCCAGGTTGCTCGGCGGAATTCTCCGTCCGTGATTACCTGATATCCGGCAGCCTTTTGCTTGGCCACCAAATCGCGGATTGCCTCATCTTCGATAACACGCAAATCATCACTGGTAATCTTGCCTGCTTCATAATCGGCGCGTGCCTGTTTTAGTTTTGCAGGCCGCAAAAAGCTTCCAACGTAATCGTAGCGAAATGGTGCATGTTCCTTACTCATCACAGTTCCCCTTTTATTTGTAGCGATAGTTTTTAAATAAGATTGCTTGAGCGCAAAAACCCGAGCCCAGAAAAAACAAAGCCCGGAGCGTTGCGTAAACTCCCGGGCAAAAGGCAAACAATATAGTTACTGAAACTGTTAACAACCATACTGAGCCGCAAGCAAACATGACTGAACACTAGCCATATAACATGCCCGGGAGCTCAACATTCGACCATAAGTAAGCGCAGCAAACTGATGCTTTACAAACTCAGCCATGGTGCGCCTCCCTAAAACTCAAGTGGTTTAATCTGCTCAGAAGCCTACCACGATAAAAACTGCAGAGGCTTTCGCAACACAGATACCACACAAATTGAAGGGCATAAAAGAAGAATTGATGTGCAGTGGCTCGCCTCTTTCCGATCGCTCCCAGATTTGCCCCCTTAGGCGAAGGATACACGCATCGTAATCAAAAGCCGCTATTGTGAACCTGTGACGGGGCGATGTTAAGGGAGCCATGAAGATAGCCGTAGCAAGCGAAGGTTTAGAAGTAAGCAGCCACTTTGGTTGTTGTACTAACTTTAACTATTACGAGGTAGAAGATAACCGCCTTGTCGATTCTCGCAACTTACCCAGCCAGGGGCATCTCTGTGGATCGCAGGCTAATTTTTTGCGTCAGATCGGAGCCAAAGTCTTGCTCTGCGGTGCTATTTCTGATAAAGATTGCGAAAGCATGCAACAGGCTGGCATTACTGTTGTTACGGGCGCTTCAGGCAAAGCCATCGCGGCGGCCGAGGCTTATCTTAATAATCTTGCTTCCCTGCAGCAATAAGCAAAAAGAAAGCCATCTCATATGCAATTACCTGGTTTGATAACTGTTCAGCTCTATCAAAAAGAGCTCATACACAGCCTTGCTTCCATGATGGGCACCTCATTCATGGAGGAAGAGTGGACGCGCCTCCTTCTTCAGGGGCTCGACAGCATTCAAACCTCCTACGAGCGCAAGCTTGCTCTTTCGCGCGCTCTTTTTGCTTGCGATTTTGAGGTGGCAGCTCCCCTTCAGGCCTGCTACGCTACCGAGGATTTGGCCGCATGCGCTGGCGGTTATCTTGCCAGCGAGCTGGGCACAACGCCATGGGCTCAGTATGAGGAGCAATCGTTTCAAACCCTGGTAGATACTGTTCTTACTGAAGAAGAAGCGCGCCTGCTTACCTGCCAAATGGAGCGCATGGAGGCTCTTTCGAATTTTTCGTGGGAAATCGAAGCGGCACAGGGAAGCGATTTTATTCACTTTTACGCTTTAGGAGTAGATCCAAACAAGCGCGGGAGTGGTGCTTTTCGCCGCCTGATGGAGCCTTTCTTTACCTATGCTGATCAACAGGGCATCCCCTGCTTTTTAGAAACCTACAGCCAAAAGCTTGAAAGCTTGTACACGCACATGGGTTTTTACACCCTTGATGTTATAAGCGACCCGCAGTTTGCTATTACCGAGCGCTGCATGAAGCGCGACCCGCAATAGCGCGCCTGCATTGACTTATGCTAGCGCGACCACCTCTGGCAACACCGAAGTATCTAGCATCTTTAGCTGATAGGTAGTCTCTAGGTTGAGCCAAAAATCGGGCGTAGTCCCAAGTGCCTTAGAAAGCAGCCACGCCATCTCGACCGATATGGAGCGATGGCCATTTACTATGGCAGAAATCGCAGACTCGGGCTTACCGATTGCCTTAGCAAGACGATACTGGCTAATACCCAACGGAATTAAGAACTCTTCTTTTAGAATTTCTCCCGGAGTGGAGATGTAATCAGTGGTAATCACAAAACTCAACCTCCAATGCTTCATGCCCTGACCAAATAAA
>CAZDCX010000039.1:0-10640 GCA_964504115.1 uncultured Cryptobacterium sp. | reverse complement strand
CATATCGGCATTCATATGCAAGTAGTACAACAGCTGAATGGCTCGATCGTCCCCCGCACTACCACGGTCGATATCTGTGCGAATCTGACGTAAAAGACGCTCATCCACCCGCTCCATTTCTTGCACTTTGTGCGTGATGGCCTGCGTGCGCTGTGCCTGCAACAACAAAAATATTACCGCGGCCACCACCAGAGCACCTATAAGCACAAACACTAACCGAACCAAGAGGGTATTTCCAAGCGACATCGTAGGATACAACGCCACCAAGGCCATCTGAGTGCCTGCTGCCATCGATACCATAGGGCCAAAATCCATCAAAATGCAGGTATATCCCAAAATCAACACGCACAGCAAGCGAACAGATTCAGGCACAAAGTGAACAGCCACCACAAACACTATCATCCCAACAAGCATGCCCAGGAGCTGCTGCCCCATCATCCTCACCGTTTCATCGCGGTAGGTATAAAGCATCATGAAGGCAGTAATGGGAATCCACGGGCCAAACTGACTGTCAAAATAGAGACGCACAACCTCGGATGCCGCAAAACCAAGCCCCACAATAAGCGCCAGTTGTACCGCAAACATCAGCTGTGAATTCGCAATGCTTAAATTTTCTCGAATGTACTTTAAGCGATACCAAACGCCTCGCCCAAACGGCGAGCCATTATCTCGCGAGGCCTTGGTGTTTTTGAGCGTACGAACCAATGCTTCGAGTGTTGCACGCCAGGCAGTGTCATGGTGTAAATTCTCCAACGTGTGCGTTTCAAGAAAGGATTCCAGGGCTTGGACCATAGCGCGCACCTCAAGGATGCGACCTTTGCCAAAGCCCAAAAACACCTCGGACAGATCAAGAAAGTAGGCCCGCTGCCGCTCGTCTATCGCATCGATGTGCTCGGAGGCTGCACGAATCATATCGGCTATCTGCTCGGCACAAACAAGAAGCATAAAGGTGTAACGCTGCCGCCCACTGAGTATGCCCCCTTGACGGAAGGTATTGCCATACTCAGTGCGGCAATATTCCTGCGCAATCGAAAAGGTTTGATGGGGGTCAATCTGCTCCGTTTGGCCATTTGAAAGCTCAATGAGTTGAAAACCGATATCGTCAAAAGCGCGCATTACAAACCCGCGATCACGCACCAGCTCGCTCTCTTTTCGAATAAAGCGGTTAGCATAAACAAAGAGCGTCGTACACACAATGGCAAAGAGGGTTGCAATCAAACGCTGCGGTATTTCTGAAATTCCAATCGGATAAATCTCGAGCAGCAAAAAGCCAAGCCCCAACATAAAGAAATTCCGAGGCAAATAATCATCAGAGTTCATCACCGTAATGGCAAACATATAAAGTGCGCTTCCAACTACGAGAAGCGATGGATGCAAACCCGCCAAAGACGAGCACAAGCTCATAATTAAGAACAAACAGGCATGCTTGAGATAATTGCGAAACGATAAGCCTATTGACTCAACCATCGTGCGCGCAAAAGATTGAAATACGATGCCCAAAAGGGCATCTTCCACACCAAAGAGATAGTACTCGGCAAAAAAGAGTGCTACCAAAAACACAACATAGGGCGCAATATTGAGCACTCGCTTCAGCAAGGGCTGAACGCTCGATGCCTTATTGATCATGGCCATCCTGCTCAGAAGGGGCGTTGATTTGGGCAAGATCGCGGCCCAAGCTCGTTGCCACCGCAATCATATTTTCCACCGCGCGAGTTTGGCGCACATGTTTGCGATATACCAAATAAACCAAGTGAAGCCCCTGCTCTACTTCGTCGATTGGTACCGTATTCAGCTGTGGGAAAGGAGCTAAGCCAAGCGTATCGAGTGAAAGCCCAACAAGGTGGGGCTCAACTGCAACCATGCTCCCCAAGGTGATTTCGTCATCGCACCATTGTGCAACGTTGATGTTGCGCCCCTCTATCAGAGCTTTAACCTCATCGCCAATAGGAGTTCCAGGGCGATAGGTAACAACGGCCGAGCCTTCCAAGTCTGCAAATGAAATGCGCTCTTTCTGAGCGAGAGGGCTATCTTCGTGGAGCAAGGCTACTAAATCTTGTGTGAGCACCGGTACGAATTCTAAATTGGGTTTGTTTTCAACATAAGCACTTATAACAATGTCGTATGTGCCATCTTCAAGATTTTCGATAAGACTTTGCGTTAACCCTTGATACAGCCGAACATCAACCTGCGAGCCGTATTTGTCGCGATAGGTGCGCAATAATGCTGGTAAAAAATCTGACTGTACCGTAAAAATGGTACCGATATCTACCGAGCCTTTCAGGCTATTGGCATGCTCTTGAGCAATTTGTATGCCCTTATCAATTGCATCAAGCCCCTCGCATACATATTCGTTAAATTCTTTGCCGTATTTGGTAAGCCTCACGTTGCGGCCTTGTTGTTCAAACAAGGAAATGCCCAATTCTCGTTCCAATTGCTTGATGGAATTGGAGAGTGCAGGTTGCGTGATGTAGAGCTCCTCGGCAGCGCGCGTATAGTGCTGTACTTGAGCAAGTTTCTTAAAATAGCGCAGCTGAGACAAGTTCATAAGGCTTCCTTTGTTAGCAATCCATCTAGCACAAAAGGGCTCCTGTCCAGTGTATCGGACAGGAGCCCTTTAGGATACGAAAGTTATGCGAAAATCAGAACTCGCATCGTTGCTATATAGCTATCGACGATAAGAGCCAACTTTATCGCTAACCCTCACGCAAAGCGATGACTAGTCTAAGTACTCCAGACGGCCGCCATACTTCACGCAATCGCGAGCGATGGTAATGCGCTGTACGGTTGGAGCGCCTTCCTCAAGCCACATAGCGCGGCTGTCGCGATACAAACGCTCGGTTGCGCCATAAGGAGAATCCTCAAAGTAACCGTCGCCACCGAAGATCTCGATCATTTCATCGCCAACCAAACGCGTGGTGTCGATGGAGAACAGCTTGCAGATAGCAGCCTTCTCATCGATGTACTTACCATGTGGATCGTTGTCGAAATCGCGAGCGAAGTCATAAACCAAGGTACGCAGAGCGTGAATCATCATCTGCATGTTAGCAATCTTAACCTTGATTGCCTGACGCTTGATGATCGGCTTGCCGAAGGTAACACGATCAGCGGCACGAGCCAAGGAGATCTCAAGCATGCGCTGAGACATACCCAAGTTCGAGCAAGCAATGTGTACACGAGAAACAGCCAAGGAGTGCATAGCAACTTCCATGCCCTGGCCCTCTTCACCCAAGAGATATACCGGGTCAAGACGTACGTTCGTGAACTTAAGGCCTGCATGACCTGCGCCACGGCAGCCCATCATGTGAGGCATTGGAATGAGCTCGTAACCAGGAGCATCAACCGGTACGAAGAAAGCGGAAAGACGAGAATCCTTATCGCTCTCAGGATCGGTTACAGCAATAACGTAGGTGAAGTCAGAGCAGTCGGTGTGAGAAATGAGCCACTTTTCACCGTTCAACAGGTAAGAACCATCTTCCTGCTTGATAGCGGTGGTGTGAAGGTCAGCACCCGTGCCACCCGTTTTCTCGGTAATTGCAAAGTTACAATAGATGGTCTTGTCCTGGAACTTGTCCATGTACTTTGCCTTGAGCTCTGGCTTGCCGTAATCGTCAAGAATACGCCAGTTCATGTCAGCTGCATGATGCAAGTGCATACGCATGCCACCAGGGCCACGAGAGAACTCTTCCTGAACCTTGAGGATTTCGAGCTCGTTGAGATTCCATCCGCCGTACTCAGCAGGAAGATAGAAACGATACAGGTCGTTAGCCTTAGCAGTCTCATAGAACTCTTCCGGGAACGTGTTCGTTACCTCGATTTCCTTCTGCATCTCTTCGAACGGGCCTTGGGCCAATTCGCGAATTTGCAAAAGGTATGCCTGGAATTGCTCATCCGTAATGGTAGCTTTAGGATTCATATGGTCCCCCTTTACCTTTTCCAGTTTGCAAGCTTTCGCTTTTGTTAGCTTCTTTATTGTGAACTTGAACGGGTTCTAAATCAAATTACTTAGCTTTCAGATTTAGGGCAAATCAATATATTTTATGAATAGATCTGGGCTGATTTTTTCGCAAAAAAAGAGGCACCCGAGGGTGCCTCTTATAGTGTTCACCAAAGTGAATACTTATTTTGCTGGAGCAATCGGAGCACGATCTTCCTCAACAGGAATATCGTCGCCCAAACGAATACCGCCTTCAGCCTTCAGACGAGCAATAGTCTCGTCGTCAGCGCCTACCTTCTTCAGGTACTCAGCGGTGTCGCCGCCCAGAACAGAAACTTCTTCGAAGTCGGCAATGTTAACTGGTACCGTGGACAGGTGATGCGGCAAACCAGTTTGCAGTACGCGACCAACACGCGGGAAGTCAACCCAAGCCAAAGCCTCAGGATTCTCGCGCGTAATCTGCTCAACAGCCTCGGTCTTGGAGTTTACCTTAGCAATGCAGAAGTCCTTATCCTCGAGCCACTTGAGCCACTCATCCAGCGGCTTGCTCTTAATAACATCCTCTACGATCTTGAAGGACTCAGGAGCTTCCCAACGACGCTTCAAACCATCTGGCTTGATCTCTGGATGACCGATAGCATCGCAGAAGGGCTCCCAGAACTTGGCCTCTACCATGCCCAGTGCCAGCTTGCCACCATCGGCGCACTCATAAACGTTGTATGCCGTAGAAGGATACTCGAGATCCTCACGCTTGCACTCGCCGCCGTTGAAGCACCAACGAGCATCCAGCAAGGAGTTCCACCATACAAAGCAATCGAACATAGACGTATCGATATAGGTGCCCTTGCCAGTCCGCTCGCGAGCATACAGAGCAGCCAACATAGCCTGACCAGCAACCATACCAGAAGAAAGGTCGCACAGGTGCAGCGGAGACGTAGAGCCATGGTTTACTGAAAGATAACCGCTCGTGGCCTGCATGTTCAAGTCATGCTGTGCCTTCTTGGAACGAGGATCTTCAGAGCCATAAGCAGAAATAGAGCAATAGATGATGCGAGGATTGATCGCGTTGATGGTTTCGTAGTCGATACCAAGCTTCTTGGTAACGCCTGGACGGAAGCTCTCGATGATAACATCGGCTTCCTTTGCCATCTTCTTGAACCACTCAACAACCTCTTCGTTCTTCAGGTTCAAAGAAACGGACTTCTTGTTGCGACCCAATGCGGTTACATAGTAAGAAATGCCGCCACCCATGGTTGGGAAGTCGTGACGCATAAAGTCGCCCAAGCCAGTGTCTTCAACTTTGATTACCGTAGCACCCAGATCGGCCAGAACTTGCGTTGCATAGCCACCTGGAAGGTAACGGGAAAAGTCGAGAACGGTCAGATCCGAAAAGGGAGTGTTAGCACGTGCCATATTTCTTGTTCCTCCTAGTTTTTCTTAGAGTTAGGGCCATAGCTTGGCTGCAAAGCAACCTCAGGCACCGGATCGCCGGTGTAGCACAAAACGGCGCCTTCCTCTACCAAAGCGTCAACCGTAGCATCGTCATAGCCATACTCGTTCAAGATCTTGCGCGTGTCATAGCCAGTTGGACGAGAACGATACAGGACTGGATCACCAATGCTGTCCAGACGGAACGGCATCGTGGTGATAACGTAATCGTCCTTTTCGCCATAGGGGCTCGACGGACCTTGATCTTCGTACTTGACGTAACGGAGCTGGTCGTTAGCAAATGCCTCGGGATCTTGCAGAACGTCGGTAACGGTCTGAATCTTCTCGAACGGAATATCGTTCTCGCGGAAGCGCTTCTCAAGCTCTTCGAAGGTAAACTTCTTGCAAGCCTGATGCATCTGAGCAACAACCTCAACGTACTTGCCGTTGCCAGCCAAAGCCTCAAGCGTGTTGTACTCTTCGTCGGTGTAGTACTTGGGATCCATCTCAATGGTGTCAAATACCAGCTTGCAGTACTTGTTGTAGTTACCAAAGCACATGAGGAACCAAATACCATCGCTTGATACGTAAGAGTTATTGGTTGGGCACTTAGCCTCCATGCGATCCTTAGGATGATCGCAACCCTGCTGCTGAGCAATCAAAGCAGAGGTCATACCCCACGTACCAACATGGTACAAAGAACCAGTAACCTTGTCACCAACGCCCGTACGCAAAGCACCAGCATAAGCGCCCAAGATACCAGCAGCCAAAGCGCAGCCAGTGTTCCAGTCGCCAAAAGCGATTGGGGAGTTGCCGGGCTCATAGTGCTCATTGTTCTGAGGAATAGCGCTTACAAAACCGGAACGAGCAGCAAATGCCGTTGCATCAAAGCCCTTAGCATCTTTGAGAGGACCATGCTCGCCATAGCCACGATTCTGTGCCCATACCAAACGGGGGAACTTCTCGTGCAAGGTTTCATAGTCAAGACCAAGACGCTGCAAAGCGCCAGAACGCAGAGAGGTCAAGAAGATATCAGCCGTCTCCAGCAAGTGATACATAACCTCAAGACCCTTAGGGTTCTTGCAGTTGATAGCAGTCCATTCTTTGTTGAAAGAACCGCAGTCATAAGCAACGTCATCAAACTCGGTACGGAATTCCATACCCCAAGCAACACCCTGGGTGCGCTGCTCGTCACCGGTGAAAGGCTCTACCTTGATCACCGTAGCGCCCATCTCGGCCAGAGCGCGACCAGCAGCTGGACCTGCAGCATACTGAGTAAGCTCGACGACCTTAACTCCTTCTAATCCTGCCATAAATCCTTCTCCTTATCGAAGATCAGTAACATATCGCTTGATACATTACTACGAATAAAAAAGGGGTGCCGGCACTAGAGTGTCAGCACCCCCTGTAATCAACTCGTCTTATTGTGCGATATAAGACAGCGAGTGCTAAACAGAGACTTTACGGCTCGAGAATAACACGCAAACCTTCGCCAGCATCAATAAGATCCATAGCCTTCTCGAATTCCTTCAAAGGAAGAACGTGGCTAGCAATTGGGTCGATGTTGAGGCCGTTAGCAAGAAGTGCCAAGCCCTGACGCCAATGCTTACGCTCGTATGCACGAGAACCAACGATGCTGATCTGGCGCATAGCGATTGGGTTCATGTGGATGCTAGAAGGCTGAGCCGGAAGACCGGTGATACCAATCTTGCCGTTCTTAGCGATCATCTCAACAGCCTGCTGAACAACCGTGAAGTGACCTGCAGCGTCAAGGATGAGCTCAGGACCCTTACCACCGGTAAGCTCCTTTACCTTCTCGATAACGTCTACTTCAGAGCCGTTAATGGTGATAGCACCAAGATCCTCAGCAACCTTCAGGCGCTTTGCGTCGTTAGCAAGACCAGAGCAGAGAACCTTCTGAATACCATAAGCCTGCTTCAAAACAGCAACCATGAGCAAGCCGATAGGGCCAGGGCCCATAACCAAAGCGGTGTCGCCAGCTTCAGGATGTACGCGCTCAACAGCGTTCAGCGCTACGCCCAGAGGCTCGAGCAGAGCGCCCTGTACAAAGGAAACCTCGTCAGGAATTGGAATAACATTCGTTGCGCGAATAGCCATGTACTTAGCAAAACCGCCGGGAAGGTCAGTGCCATAGAATGGACGGTTGTCGCAAATGTTAACCATACCCTTGTCGCAGTAACTACAAGTGTTGTCGAAAAGAACCGGGTTTGCGGTAACACGCATGCCAACCTCAAGGTTCTTAGGAGCATTTGCACCAAGCTCAGCTACAACGCCAGAGAACTCATGACCAAAGATTGCAGGGAACGTAATGTCATAAGAATTGAACAGCGCTTCCTGACCCTTGTGCAGAGAGTGGTCGGTACCGCAGATGCCGCAAGCCTTGATCTCGAGAAGAACCTCGTCATCCTTAATCTGAGGAATAGGAGCATCCTCTACATACTGCCAAGGCTCGGTACGGCTTACGCAGTGAATTGCATTCATTACACCTTCCATGTGTACCCCTTTCAAAAAAAGTGATTGGATCATCTAAGGACAAGCTGCAGCGCCCCTACGCTGCAGCTATCCTCATTGACAACTTTACTGGATAGACCAGCCACCGTCGAGCGTGATGGTTTGACCCGTGGTGTACTCGTTGATTGGATGCAAGAAGAACAAAATTGCTTCTGCCATCTCGTCGAGAGCGCCCATGTAGGTGTACTCTGCAAGAGGAGTACGGCTCTTGACGTAAGCTTCCTGAGCTGGGTTGTCGGCAAATACCTTCTCGACCATTGGAGTCATAACATAGCCAGGAGCGATGCCGTTGACCTTGATGTTGTACTGAGCCAAGTCGACAGCCAAAGCACGAACCATACCCATTACAGCAGACTTCGTGGTGCAGTAAGGAGCAATGTTCTCCATAGCGCGATCGCCACGGCCAGAAGATACGAGAACGATCTTGCCGCCCTTGTCCTTCATGTACTTAGCTGCGGAAGTTGCGATAAACCAGTTAGCCTTTACGTTAACAGCAAAGATCTTCTCCCACATTTCTTCGGTAACATCCAAAGCGTTGGTACGAGGCAAAGAAATACCTGCAGTGGAAACAACCATGTCGATGCCACCGAACTCAGCTACTGTCTTCTCGAGTACTGCGTCGATGTCAGACTGCTTGGTGCCGTCACACAGCATGCCGATTGCCTTAGCGCCTTCAGCCTTCAGCTCCTCAGCGGTGTCAACACAAATCTGCTCAGGAACGCCGCAGATCATGAGATTAGCACCAGCTGCAGCAAGAGCCTGAGCGGTTGCCTTACCAATGCCGGAACCACCACCCATAACTACTGCTGTCTTGCCAGCAAATACTTCGCCGGGAGTGGTAGCAAACCAATTCTGAGACATGTAAAACCCTCCTAATTCCTGAATACCTAAGGGGAGCTTTTTGTAGAGCTCGTTCCTTAGTAAAACCGTTGACCTCCTAATAGAGGCCACTAACATAGTCGTTTAGTTTCGATTCTGGGTCTAATTGTCTCGCAATGAGAACCGATAGCCAATATGAATATTATTTCTTCATTGCCCGACATTTTGGCGTTTCTATAAGGCCGCAGCTATGGATTGGGCGATTTTCTTCAATATTTAGCGATATTTTATAGGTTCTGATATAGCTATTCATTGTTATTGAATAAATTTGGCAATTCTGAGCATCCGATCATCTTTGACAATCCCGCAGCTTTGCGCATGGCCAGACAGAATATCTTAGAAACTCGGCAACAACCAAAATAAAGGAAACTACAGCGTTTCTTTCCGCTCGTTTCATACCTCTTGGAACCTCTTGGGAGCCAATTATTGAGTGAGGTACACAGCAAAGAGCTCCCAGAGAACCAAAAAAGTGACCAACTTACCATAACGCTGGCCACTTTTGCGCTCTCTTGAGGTCTTCTGGCATTGAGAAAGCACTCGCTATTCTAAGCCGCCCCTTATAAACCGCACCTTCCCCAGGGGTTTTATTTACCCAATTTTGAGAACTCGGCGCTTTTTGCTCCAATCAAATAGGCCTCTTCCAAAGGAACGACGCCAGCTGGGAATTTAATATGACGCTGGGTGAACTTGATAAACTCCTCAACCAAATGAGAATGAAAGGCCTTTTTGTTATAGCCCAAATAAATAATATGGAATGGCTGAGTAAGCTCATCGATGGGAACCGTTGTAAAGTTTTCCAAGACAAGATCGTCCAACGTTTCGAGGATCAGAGCCACAATGCTTCTATCGGAAGCGACCAACGATGCTGCGCTGATCTCATCATTGAATCCATCACGAATTTCAAAGTCGTACTCTTTAAAGAAGCCGTCAAAGATGGTACGGGCATAAGAAGGAAGACGATAGGATGTTAAGGTAATCCCCTTTAAATCGTTTAAAGAAACGCTCTCGCGCAAAGCAAGCTCATGATTGGAATTAACAGCGAGCACAACGTTTTGGGAGACCTGAGGGATGAACTCAACATCGTCGATGTTGTTGACCTTGCCGCAAAATACCACGTCATACTTGCCTTCTTCAAGGCCCTTTAAGCATTCGTAGGTTGTACCTTGATAGATATCAAAAATAACCTCGTCGCCAAAAGCTGCTTTAAATGCACTCAATAAACGTGGTAAGTAGTTGCGCTGAATACTAATAACAACGCCAATACGAATACGCCCGCTCAAACCTGAGTTGTAGGCCTTCATGATCTCAACAGCTTTATCTATTTCATCTAAAGCAGCGCATATGTGTTTATTAAACTCTTCGCCATACTCTGTTAGTCTAACGTTTCTACCAACACGCTCGAAAAACGGTACGCCAATTTCCTTCTCTAAGTTTTTAATAGAGTTAGAAAGCGAAGGCTGCGTAATATAAAGCGCTTCCGCCGCTTTGCCATAATGTTCATACTTCGCCAACGTACGGAAGTAATACAACTGTGCGAGATTCATGCTTAAGCCACCCTCCGAAAAGCATACCAAGAATGAAATAACTCACTTCCCGCTCAAGGAATCACGCTTTCATTCATATGGAGTTCATTTTAGCAGAAGATAATCAGCAAAATGAATGAATGAGGATTTAGCAACAATCTAGTTACCGAGAAAGGCAAGTTTAGAACCGAGTCATGATAGCAATCTGGCACCTGAGATCTCAAGCGTGCTGCCCACATACAACCTGGCGCCTGAATTCTCAAGCATACTGCCCGCATACAACCTGTCGCAAAAAACAAGAATGCCCTGCATGAGCAGAACGACCTATCCTCCCACGGACTACA
>CAZDCX010000038.1:0-10877 GCA_964504115.1 uncultured Cryptobacterium sp. | reverse complement strand
TTGCGCGCAAGCAGCATCCCGCAGGCTTTGCCACCGATATGCCCGGTCCCAATCATTCGATTGCGTACCACAAAGTAATCAGCAGGCTCAAAGTACCTAAGAAGCATTTCGCGCATGTGAAGATCTTTGGTCATCATCATGTTGCACATTTTGGTACACATTTTGGTGTACTTATCTTTTGGCAAAAAGCCTGCCTTGTCCAGCGTTTGCATGCTTGAGAAGAACCGATCCCAGCTATCGGTATTGCGATCGGGAGCCTTGCTCTCTTCAGCATTGACCACGTCATAAAAGCGGCTCGCTTCAATGCCATCGGTTAAAGGCTTAGCTTCGCCAGTTTGAACATCAAAGCTATGCGGCATAAACATGGTTGCGCCATAGCGATTCCACACCTTGAGAGGATGCACATACAACTCATTATCGTGAGAATAAACATCGATGAGAAGCTGTGTGGTATCGCGTATTTTTGCAATAGCGGCAAATGAATGGCTACCGCGGATAACGGGAAAATACGCCACGGTGTCAAGCTCGAACAAGTAAGGGCAGGTCACACGGAAGAAGTTGCCCATCATCAGATCGGCATTCCAAGCTACCTGCAGCTCGCTTAAACAATCAAAAACATAAAAGGCGCCATATCCGTGCTCGGTGATAATGTTGCGCACAGCAATAGTGAAGGGCTCAAAACCAACATGGGGGTCGAGCGTACAGCGGGTAACCTCGGGGCATTGCGCCACCAGCTCGTTATGGGTTGCAAAACGGATGTAAACGATATCGCGCCCATCGCGTTTGGCCTGCTCAATATACGGATCGACTATATAGGAAAAATCGGATAATTGGGTAAGCTGCCACACGACATTATCGCCCAAACGGATATTATCAAAAACCTGATCGAGGCCCTTGATACCGCATGCAATTCTCTCAAAAGCTGCCATAGCTGCCACCTTTGCCCTTTTCTAGGTCACGGTACGCTCATCTGAGCAAACTAATGCCATCTTGAAAAAGGCTAGAGCGGGTTTGTTTCGAATATGAAAACAGCCTGTTACAAGTTCAAAGCGCGAGCACTTATTGCAATACCTACCAATCCTGTAATACTTGCCGCTATAAGAATCGCAAGAAGCAGGGGGCTTACACCATCGCTCGTCTCGGGGGAGTCAGCTTGGGTTGCGCGCATAGTATATATGTGTAAGTTTTGTGATGTGATATAGCCCCTCATCACACGGCAATGCACACATTGTGCCCAGGGCTATACCTCACCCGTGCAATAAAAAAGCTGGCCAGAAAAACTGACCAGCAAAACTTCTGGAGCCAACGGCCGGACTCGAACCGGCGACCTACGCATTACGAGTGCGTTGCTCTACCAACTGAGCCACGTTGGCGCACGTGTCGCTTAAATCAAAAGCGCCAAAGAATTATAGCGAAGAAGCAGCTGAGGCGCAAGCTTGTTCCTTAAGACGCGCGGCAAGCTTCTTTGCAATAAATACCACCACAATGCCTACTGCCGAAATAGTGCCCGCAACTGAAAACGACAATACATATGTTCCTGCAGCTTCAATAGCGTACGATGCTGCCATAGGGCCCACAAAGGCCGCAACGGTATAGCCGGGATATACCAGCGAATAATTCTGCCCAAAATCAGCTGAACCAAAAGCATCGCCTACCATGGCAGGAATAACGCTGAGCGCACCACCAAAACATGCCCCTACCAAACTGATAGCAACAAGGAAGCTTATAAAGGTGGTAGCTTGTCCCAGGAAGAAGAACATAACAAGCGTGTTTAACGCCAGCGCAATAATAAGAGCGTTGTAGCGCCCAATGAAATCGGATAAAAAGCCGAACCCAAAACGCCCCAAAAAGCTGCCAAAAGCCATAACGCTTACCATAATGGCCCCTTCAGACGCCGTTAAGTGCGCCAGCTCCTGGCCGATATTAGAGGCGTGACCCGTGACCATCAAACCGCTGGTAGAGGCAACCATGAGCGTGAGAAACAAGAAGTAGAACAGGGGCTGCTTTACCATTTGCGAGGCTTGCATGTTCACCTCGGGGGCGGGCTCTTCTAAGTGCATTTCTTCTTTACGGGCTGCCGTTTTACTGGTAGCCTCGGGCTCGTAAACGCCCCCTGTATTCTTTGTGCTACTGGGAGCGTTTTCACTCGTTGGAGCCTCCGCTGAAAAGCTTTGCCCAGCCTCTTGCACTGGAGAGCTAGCATTGCTTGGCATCCAGCCCGATGGAGGAACGTACAAAATCCAGGAGAAGATAAGATAAACAGCCATCCAAATAAGGCCAACGATGCGGAATGCCATCTGAACATCAAAGGTCTCGATAAGGTAGTTGCCACCCAAGGAAAACACCACCGGACCAAGACCGATAGCGCCTATACACACGCCATTAGCAAGCCCGCGCTTATCGGGATACCACTTTGTTACCACCGAAACGATGGTGTTATACAAAAACCCATTACCAGCTCCGGCAAAACCGCCAAAGAAAATATAGAGCATTGCTAAATTATCGGCAAAGCCAGAGCCAAACCACCCAATGCCAAAAATGATGCCGCCACCCAGCACGATAAAACGCGATTCAACGCGGCGTTGCAGCCAGCCTGCAAGCCAACCTGCAAAACATGTTGCCAGCAGAAAGAGCGAATAAGCCATCGACACTTCCGAGGTGGTAAAACCGAAAGCATCCATCAGTGGCTTATTAAAAATGCTCCACATATAGATGCAGCCCGTGCCGGTGGCTGTTAGCGCACCCGCAGCTAAAATGAGGCCACGGGGCGGCATCTTTTGCACTTTGGTGGTAGATCTTCCAACTGAAGGCATAGCTCCTCTTTCACCGTATCAAGTCAGCGCCTCGGGGGTGTTATTGCGGTTTATTATAGGCAGTCTAGCGCACCCTATAGGGTTTATGCCCCCAATATACGTGGAAGAAATGCTTACGCGAGGATTGAGGCTTTTGAGCAAGCTCCATAGTGGCTGCAACAACATCGTTTGCAGCATGGGGGCGACGAAGCGATTCTCCGCCCACCACCATCGTGTGCAAACGGGAAGGATCGGAGTGGATACGCTCAAGCTCTTCTGCCAATTCTGTAGAAGTCTCGGCGCACACGGCAGCTCCGGCCTTAGTAACCGTAACGGTATTAGCATACTCTTGGCCATAGGGATGCCCCACCAAAATAAGCGGCAACTGGGCACACAAGCATTCGGTTGTGGCAAGGCCGCCCGATTTTGCCACGATTAAATCGCTGGCGTTCATAAGAGCTGGTATATCGTCTATGTAATTGAAAACGGTCGCATTATCGATGGCGTATTGAGCCAAAGCACTGCGCATGGTGGCTTCATACTCTTGGTCAGAGCCTGCCAACAGCGCAAAATGCATATGCGAAAAGCGCGATAAAAGAGGCAGCACTTCGTTGAAAATCTTTCGAAAAGGCAGGTAGGGCTGCGAGACATGAGCCCCGGCCATAACTATGACAACGATTTTATCTTCTGGCAAACCGAAGCGCTGCAGCACGCGTGCGCGATCGTAAGATTGAGCAAAGCCTTTGCGTACCGGGATACCTGTTACCACAATATTTTCGCGGGGGACCTTTCGTGGCAGCAGCTCTTTGACCATGGTTTCATCGGCGGCACAAAACAAATCGGTACCCAAATGAGGCCAAAGCCCCTCGGCACCATAATCGGTTGGCACACACGCTATGGGGAAGGTTTGCCCCGTAAGCATTCGCGCAGCTACCGCTACGTTAGCACCAACGATATGAGTTGCCACAATGGCCAGAGGCCGACGCGCCTCCACCAACTTGGTAAAGCGCGAGAACATTACCCGCGACCAAATGGTTCCTCCGCCCCATAACAACCGGCCGGTAAAAGTTCGATGCCACGTAAAGTCGTAGAGCGTATTGAACGAAACAGTTATACCAACAGTTTTATCGCCATCAAAACGAATATAGCCGTAATCCAAAACGTCCAACACAGCCACTTCGGTATCAGCGGGGAGCAAGGGATGCACTCCGCAGGCATCCTCAAAAGCTTGCGCGACTGCCTGAGCAGCGCTGCGATGACCTGACCCAACAGATGCATGAATAACAATAACCAACGGGCGCGATGAGGATTCGTCGCACGATGTGCTGGGCATTATCAGGTCTCCCTTCTCAATTACTCAAAATGGCAGGTTCTGTTTATTAAAGCCTATCAGGGCAAATTCTGCCTTAAAAACCAACAAATATGACCGAAAACGATAGATCTTGAAACCAAAGAGACAACAAAACTGCCCCTAATGGGCAAAAAAGTAAAAGCGGAGTGAACTTACAACCCCGAGCGCGCTTTGTTTTGCGCGCGCAGGCTATAAATCCACTCCGCTTATCGGTAGCTGCAGTCACCTTGATATTACCAGCCGGTGCACCTTTTGCTGCTGTTTATGCTTCGTTTTTGTGCTGCCCGGTGGCTGGCTCACAACCCCTCATACCAAGATGAGCTGCAGACAAGCTCGGCGATGCCTTTAGTTTTGGCCAGGCTCCACAACTAACGTCTCTTCGTAATCGGCACCATAGGTGTCAAGCAAAGTCTTCTCGTAGTCGTTATGGAAGAAGTTCTGAGAGCCCAGGTTTTCCAACTCTTCATTGAGCCAAACGAGCAGCGACTCATTGCCCTTGCTTACAGCAGGAGCGATAGTATCAGCATTACCCAACTGCTCAATGGTTACCACGTACTCGTCGCCACCATCGGAATTGGCTTCGTTAGCGAAGGCAATAACCTCGGTGTTGTCGTTAGCCCAGATAGCCTTGTCGTTGTTTTCGAATGCTGTTTTTGCAGCAGCATAGGTGTCGTACTTCTCAAGGGTGATCTCGGGATAGTTCTCGGTCAGATAGGTCTCTGCCGTGGTACCGGAAATAACGATAACGGTGGTATCGTCGGTCACCTCAGCCAGATCGGTAATCTGATTACCCTTATGAGTTACAACGCCCAAAGCAACGTTCATATAAGCATCGGCAAAATCAACCTGCTCGGCACGCTCATCAGTAACGGTGAAGTTAGCAAGAATAATATCTACCTTGCCGGTTTGCAAATACTCAACACGGTTGGCAGCCTCGGTTGATACGAATTCAACCTCAACGCCCAAATCCTCGCCGATTTGCTTTGCAAGCTCGATATCGTAACCTACATAATCACCGTTTTCATCAACATAGCCGAAGGGGCTCTTGTCGCTAAAAACGCCGATTTTAATTGTGCCATCACTTTGAATGTCGTCTACTGTGCGAAATACCGCATCGGAAGAAGAGCTATCGCCAGAGCCACTTGACTCACTGTTACTTGAACCACAGCCGGTCAAAGCGAACATTGCCAAGACTAAGGCAGCAACAACTGCTACAAGTACCCTTCCTTTGCTGAGAATTTTTGTCATGTTGATCTCCTTACTGTACAAAAACTCTTACTTGAGTCGCTTTACCTACGACTGTTTTGATCACAAATCCTACTACTCCTATGGGCTATGTCAAGTATTATTTCATCCTTTTTTATAAGTAGGATGTATTTACTCCTTTGCGGGCCCTTCTCTCAATATAACCCCCTCGCACAACCTCAATGCCGTAAAGGCTGTGGCTGTGCCTGTCACAACTAGTCTGCCTGCGCAGCTTCAAGCGAGGCTGCCTCATGATGACGCACTGCATCAAACTCAAAGGTGTGCAAGAATTTTTGAGCGCGCTGGGTTTGAGGGTGCGTAAAAAATTCCTCGGGTATTCCCTCTTCAACAATCTCACCACCGTCGAAGAAGAGCACGCGATCGGCCACCGCGCGAGCAAATTGCATTTCGTGGGTAACAATGAGCATCGTTTTGCCCTCTTGCGCCAGGCCTAAAATAACGTCAAGCACCTCGCGCACCATTTCAGGGTCGAGAGCCGCCGTTACCTCGTCAAGCAGCATAACTTCGGGCTGCATTGCTAGAGCGCGCGCAATGGCAACGCGTTGCTTTTGCCCGCCCGATAACTGACGGGGAAAACTTTTTTCTTTATCGGCCAAGCCCACACGCTCTAAAAGCACGCGCGCTTCAGCTTCCGCCTGATCTTTTGGCTTCTTTTGGGCTTTCATGGGAGCTAAGGTGATGTTGTCCAGCACGGTTTTGTGCGGGAACAGGTCGTAACTCTGAAACACCATGCCCACTTTTTGGCGCAAGGAAGCAATGTTTTTAGCCGAGCCGTCAATCACCTTACCCTCGAGCGTTATAATGCCCCCCTGAATAGGCTCGAGCGCATTGATGCACCGTAAGAAGGTTGACTTACCACAGCCGGAAGGGCCAATGATTACAATTACTTCGCCCCGATGCACCGATAGGTTAATGTCTTTGAGAACCACGTTATCGTCAAAGGCCTTTTTAAGATGCTCAATTTTTAGCAAAATATCGTCAGCCACAGCCTAGCTCCACTTCTTCTCAAGATAATTGCCCAGCATACTCAGCGGCCAACAAGCCAAGAAATACAGCAGCATAATGGTGCCATAAATGCCGAATACCGCATTAGGCGATGTCATGCGATTTGCCTCGATAATCTGCTGGCCCACCTTCATCATTTCCACAACGCCGATCATCAGCACCAAACTGGTGGTTTTGATCATGCGCGTAATGAGGTTGATGGAAGTTGGAATAAGGCGGCGAATCGCCTGAGGAATAACCACGTGAATATAGGTTTGCGCAGGAGTAAGGCCTAAAGCTTCTGCGCTTTCATACTGGTGTTTGGGGATACTCGTGAGTGCGCCGCGCACCAGATCGCCCATCTCTCCAGCGCCCCAGAACACAAATACGATGATCGAGGAAAGCTCCGCCGAAATATTAATGCCCGCAACACGGGTTGCACCAAAGAACACGATAAAGAGCAGCACGAGCTGCGGCATAATGCGCACTATTTCCAAGTACAAACGAGAAATAACCCGCGCAACAGGGTTTTTCCAGGTCATGAAAATGCCAAAAAGCACACCTAAAGGCAAGCTGATCAACACGGAGATAGCGCTGATTTGCACAGCAACCCACAAACCTTGCAGAAGGCGCAAGCTATTGCTGCCTAAAAACAGAACATCAAGCCCAAGGCCATTGAAAATGAAATCAAGAGCCGAAGCTTCCATAGCGCAGCCTCCTTTCGAGCCATGTTCCCAGTGCCGAAACGGGCAGCAAGATGATGAGATAGAAAATTACGAGCATAACGAGGCACTCTGTTGTTTTGTAATAGAGCCCCATGAGGTCTTTAGTGAGAAACATCAAATCCATCAGGCTAATGGCGCTAAAGACGCTGGTTTCTTTGAGCAGAAAGATGACATTAGCAACAAAGGAAGGAATGCTTAAAGCAACCGCTTGTGGCAAAATCACGTGGCGCATGGTTTGCACACGCGTCAGGCCCAAGCTCAGAGCACTTTCTTCCTGGATAGGCTCGATGGCTTCAAGGCCACTGCGGAATGATTCGGCCATGTAGCTGCCACCTAATAGTGCCAGGCCCACGATGCCGCAGGTTTCGGCATCGATGCTCAAACCCATACGGGGCAGACCAAAGTAGATAAAGAACAGCTGAATGAGCAGAGGCGTATTTCGAAACAGCTCGATATAAACGCGGCACACTTGACGCAAAACCGGAATGCGAAAATGGACAACCATAGCCACTACAAGCCCAATGATAATTGAGCCCAAAATGCCCAGCCACCCGATGCGCAGCGTTAGAAGTGCAGCATCTTCATAGAGGGGCAGGTATTGTATCATTGCGTCGAAATTCAACGCGGCTTCCTTTCAAATACCTACTAACTTGATAGGTATTATAAGATTTGAAAGTGATATGTCACTCTTTTTCTTATTCCAAGCAAAAAATAATAGGCTTCGGCACAGCAGAAAGAGCAACTAGAGGTAGCGACCGCAGCACTTCTTATACTTCTTACCGCTGCCACAAGGACATGGATCGTTGCGGCCAACATGCTTGCCCGAACTTGGAGCCGTGCTCACGGTGTAACCATACTCCTTGTACATCAGGCCATCAGCCGACCAACCATTGGTATCCCAACGCGGCATAGCGCTGAGCAGGTTAGTAAGAAGATCAACAGCTTCCTTCTCTTCTACCGTAAATCCTTCAGAAGCAAGATAATCGATGAGATCGGTAGCCTTGTAGCCGCCGGTGGTCATTTGCAGAATATTGCGCATGGCCTTTTCGGTGAAGCCCTCATCCTGGCCTACAGGAATACGCTCGTTGAAATACGCTTCCAAAGCACGGGCGCTTGGCTGCTTCATCTTCCAAGCATAGAGGGAGCCCTCTGCCAGCATGTCTCGCTCGACTGCGTAGGGCTCAAAATCTTTTTGTGCTTCCAAAAGGGAGGAAAGAACGGTGGGAACGTTATCGTCTTCAACCGTAACGCAACCTTGCTCAAGAGGAATATGTTCCTCCTCTAGCTTTGCGACAAGAAAGGGATGTATGGCATAACAGCTGGAATCGGTTTTGAGCAGCCCATACGGAGCACCCGTCATGCGCTGCTGGCACACCAGATCGACAAAACTATCAGCCGGAACCGCCCCGCCAAACATTTCTTCATATTCCTGCGCAATCTCGTTTACGCAAGCCATGCCGCGCAAATCAACCACCATACCCACAAAATGTTGGGCGGCAAGTTTGAGAAGAGTCTGATCATCTAAAGCGCCCTGTTGCGCCTCGTTATTCTCCTGAGAAGAAGTAGCCATACAAAAAGCTCCTTGTTCAATATCCTTACAGATAAGTTACTATTCTACGCGCGAAACAACTTTTCATACACGACAAACTGGTTTAGCTGATATTATTCGCAGCTTTTGTAACTTGAGCCCACAGAATCTACGTCAAATAGCAAGGCCGACCAAACATACTACTTTCGGTCGGCCTCGTGTATGCGCTCATTTGCGCTTTGGTTTAATATGCTGATGCGCCCTCCTTGAGCAGGCAACGCGCGAGCGCAGCATGCCGTGGCTTAGGTGCAAATCTTACCCGGATTTAAAATACCCTTCGGGTCGAACACCTGCTTAATGCCCGCCATAAGATCGATAGCTGTGTCGCCAATCGATTCGCGTAAATAGGCCTTCTTCGCGTAGCCAATACCATGCTCGCCCGACACTTGGCCTCTGAGTTCTGCGCACTTGGCATAACTATCGGCCATAACGTTTGCTGCCTTCTCGCGAAACGTTTCAAGATCCATGCCGTTAGCGCCGCAATAAATATGAAGGTTGCCATCGCCAGCATGGCCAAAGGAGCGGATATCCACCCCATACTTAATACCCAGATCATGCGTATAGCCAAGAAACTCTGCAATGCGATCGACCGGAACAACTACGTCCATCTCGTCCAAAAGCTCGGTATCGGCCTGAATAACCGTTAAGAAGGCGCTGCGAGCAGCCCATATTGCTGCTTTGTCAGAAGAATCGCTAATCACAAGCGTGTTGTAAGCTCCCATGTCGTCGGCAATCTCTGCCAAGCGCTCGGCTTGCTGGAAGATTTCATCCTGATCGTTACCATCGAGCGTAACCAGAATATAGGCGCCAACATCCTTACCGTCTACCACCGTTGGGATAATCTTGCTACCGGTGAAGTTAGCAGAAGAATCAACGATGTCGCGCTCCATAAACTCGATGGACTGAGGGTTCAGGCCAGCAAGCTTGATCTGGGGCACCGCGCTGATAGCCAATTCGATATTTTCAAAGGGCAGCAGGAAGCTAATATCCTCTTGGGGATTGGGCAAGAGTTTTAAAGTAAGCTCGGTAATAACACCCAGGGTGCCTTCCGAGCCAATTATTAGGTGCAGCAAGCTATAGCCCGAGCTTGTTTTGGTAACCGCCCTGCCTACTTCTAGCACTTCGCCCGTCGGCAAAACCACTGTCATAGCCAGCACATAATCTCGGGTGGTGCCATATTTAACGGCGCGCATGCCACCAGCGTTGGTGCTAACGTTGCCACCCACGGAGCCTGTTTTCTCACCCGGATCAGGCGGGTATAGTAAATCGTGCTCAAGAGCATCGGCAGCTAGCTCGCACAAACGCACACCAGGCTGAACGCGAACGTTGAGGTTATTCATGTCGTACTCGAGAATGGCATTCATGTGCATGGTGCACAAAACCACCCCGCCGTACAAAGGAGTACTGCCACCAACCAAGCCAGTGCCCGCACCTCGCACGGTAACCGGAATGGTGTTGTCGTAACAGATTTTCATAACAGCAGCCACTTCTTCGGTGCTTTCGGGGAAGCACACTACCTCAGGCATGCTTGTGCCATAAATTGGCATTTCATCGTGAGAATAATCTTCGCTGATAGCTTCCCCTGTGTAACAGTTACCTTCACCAAGAACTGCCGCAAGTTGGTCAATTACTTCGGGGGTTAGCTTGTTGTACCCATTCATAAGTACCCTCCCCAATTACGATGCAAGCTGTGTTGCAAAACAAATACTCGTTCAAATCCTATCGTAGCCCGCAAAAAAATGAAAGACGTTCAACCCCGCGGCTCTGCACGCTGTCTTTTTACTGTAGCGAAATCCGCTACTCGTCTCGCGAGCGACAGGAAATTATTTCTCGTGAGCAAAACATACAATACCTAGCATGTGTGCCTACGTTTCCCGCTATACTTTCACCAACGAAGGGAGGTTGCAGTATGGCAAGCAAAAAACGAGCATCATGGGCCAAACAAAAGCGAGAATTCAACCAACATCTTGGTGGCATGAACGACGAAGTATTTGCGCAAGAATCCAAACGCAAGCGCAAGCAGGATCAAGCCAGAGAGGCCGCCCTGCGCAAAAAAACTTGTGAGTCGAAAAACCGTTATTCCAGCAAAAGCGAGGCAGAAGCTGCGATTCAATCGTGTGCCGAATGGGGCACTACCGGGCTTCACTGTTATCGCTGCCCCTACTGCAACG
>CAZDCX010000037.1:9428-10993 GCA_964504115.1 uncultured Cryptobacterium sp. | reverse complement strand
CTTGATGCAGCCGATTGGGACTTTTGTCAAATCCAATTGAACTACTATGATCGCGATTATCAGGCAGGGCTTGAAGGCATGCGTCTGGCTCACGAGCGGGGTATGGGCGTTGTGATTATGGAGCCCTTGCGCGGTGGCCTTTTGGCCGATCTGCCCCAAGAGGCACAGCGCGCTTTTGATGAATCGGGATACGAGCATAGCAATGTCGAGTGGGCTTTCGATTGGCTGTGGAATATGCCCGAGGTTTCTGTGGTGCTTTCGGGCATGAGCGCACCCGAGCAGTTGGAGGAAAACATCGCTTCGATGCACCGCGCAAAGGTCGGCATGCTGTGCCCTGGCGAGCAACAGGCTCTCGATCAGGCAAAAGCAGCTCTTGATGCGCGTGCGGCTATTCCCTGTACAGGCTGCAATTACTGCGTTGATATGTGCCCCAACAAAATAGCCATTCCCTATAACTTCCGTGCTTATAACATGGGCGTTTTATATGGCAACATGGATTTAGCTAAAGAGTTTTATGCTGAAGAGGTAACAAGCTACGGGCGCCGAGCTGAACATTGCACCAGCTGCGGGTCATGCGAAGAGATATGTCCGCAGCATATTGCCATCAGCGAGTGGCTCCCTCGGGTTGACGAGCTGCTTAATACCGAGCGCTCCTAAAGGCTACAGGTAAGCTGGCTCGTATCGGTGGCTACCAAGGCGTATTCTTTTCGCAAAGCAGGTCTTTCTCTTATTTGCAGTATAGAATCGCAGAGCACAAGCATCGTTTCCTATAGTAAAGAGCAGTACGAATATCTATGACAGGAGGCTTGGTGGAAGCGCAGGATCTTGAGGATATATTACAGCGCGTTGCAGCGGGTACCTTGTCGGTTGAAGATGCCCTGGTGAGTTTTCGGCAAAAACCCTTCACCGATTTGGGGTATGCCAAAGTTGATCACCACCGAGCCGTGCGTCAGGGTGCGGCTGAGGTAATATACGGCGGCGGTAAAACCCCTGAACAAATTAAGGGAATTTGCCAAACCCTGCGCGAGGGTGGGCAAAAAACTGTTCTTATAACACGGATGAGCGAGCAGGCAGCATCGCTGCTCAGTGCATCTGAAGATCTTACGTACGACCCTTTAAGTCGCGTTGGCGTTGTGGGCTCTTTACCCCATCCTACTGGCAACGGTACGATTCTTGTTGCTGCAGCAGGTACCAGCGATCTGCCAGTTGCGGAAGAGGCTGCGCTTACTGCCGAGGCGTTGGGCAATAGGGTGCAGCGCTTGTATGATGTGGGCGTAGCGGGAATTCATCGCCTTCTTGCCCATACTGATGAGCTCATGCGAGCACAAGTTATTATTGCAGTAGCTGGTATGGAGGGCGCTTTGGCAAGTGTGATAGGCGGTTTGGTGTCGTGCCCTATTATCGCCGTGCCCACCAGTGTGGGATATGGCTCTTCGTTTCATGGCCTTTCGGCGCTTCTTTCGATGCTTAACTCATGTGCAAGCGGGGTGAGCGTAGTCAATATCGACAACGGCTTTGGCGCTGGTTTTCAGGCTCATCTTATTAACCACCTATCAACTGGTGCT
>CAZDCX010000037.1:0-9328 GCA_964504115.1 uncultured Cryptobacterium sp. | reverse complement strand
AGATATGCGCGCAGTATATGGTCTTTTGGCAACAGCGGAGGCGCAGGTACATGGTTGCCCAGTCAGCCAAACTCACTTTCATGAGGTAGGCCACGCGCGCGCCATTCGCAACGCTCTTGCTATTGTTGTGGCTTTTTACGTGCTGGCACCCGATAAGGTTATAGCCACTCCTGTTCAACCGGGGCAGGGTAGCGTTGAATGTGCCCACGGGGTTTTGCCGCTTCCGGCCCCTGCCACAGCGGCGCTTTTACAGGGTATACCCTTGTGCTCAACGCGGTTGCCAGGCGAGCGTTGTACCCCAACATCAGCAGCTTTGATCCGGCACTTCGTCACCGCCTTTGAAGGGTAGCAGCTGGGTCGTATGGGTTGGCTTCATGACGTTCGCACTGCTGTTTTGCAGCCCTTTTCTGCAGAGGGCGATCGACGTGCGCACACTCAGCAGGAATCGCCTGACGAGCCGGCAGATCAACTCTCTCATCTTCCTCGTTCACAGTCGCAGTTAGCCTCGAGCGTGTTTGCTGGCAACGGTGGCGCATCGCAGGCTGGCGATGAATCAGCAGCGGCCGATTCGGCGTTGCTGTTGGGCCGCTATCGGGTAGAGGGCGAGGCGGGATATGGCGCCTTTGCCTCGGTTATGGTTGCGTGGGACACGCGCATTCAGCGGCGCGTGGCTATAAAATGCATGCCCCTCGAAGATAAGGGCGGGTCTGCTTTAGCCGCGCGCGGAAGTATTTTGATGGGCGATACTCCCCTCGATACTTCAAGTATTCCCGGTTTGGATGAGGCTCGCACCGCCGCAATGCTCTCCGATGCAAATATCGTGCAAGTGTATGATTTTGAGGTGCAAGGCTCCATGGCCTACCTCATTTTGGAATACGTTGACGGCATGACCTTGGGTGACGTGCTTGATTACTACGGCGACTATATCAATGCCGATGTGGTGGCTGCTGTGTTTAAGGCGGTGTCGCATGCCTTGCAAGTGGCACATAAAAGCCAGGTGCTCCACCTCGATATCAAGCCGGAAAATGTTCTTATCAACACACAAGGCCAGGTTAAAGTTGCCGATTTTGGTCTTGCTCGTTTGGCGGGTGAAGCAGGGTATGGCGCTGCTACTGGTGGCACCATCGGCTACATGCCTCCTGAACAGATGAATCAGTGCGAGCTTGATGAGCGCTGCGATGAGTGGGCGCTTGCAAGCTTAACGTATGAAATGATTACTGGCTCCAACCCCTTCGTGGTGGAATCTCTCGATCAAGCCGAAGATGTTATATATGGGGCTGAGCTTATTGTACCCTCGCTGTGCATGGAGGACCTTGATCCAAGCATTGACGATATCATGTTTTGCGCCCTTGATCCCGATCGCTGTGAGCGCTACGACACGGTAAAAGATTTTGCCGCGCAAATGCAGCCCTGCCTCGGGAGCCCGCGAAAGGGAACAACTGCCTTAAAGCGCATAGTTGGCCGCTCCGAAGAAGAGGGCGATGAAGAGGAGGAAGAGCAACCCGTTCTCATCCCAGAAGAGCCCTTGCCCGTTTCTCGTACTTTAACGCCTCGGCTTCGATCGGTGCTCTTGCGATTATGGAGCGCAGCATCTGCCTTATGTGCGGCTTTGATTGTAGTCAACAATATCGATATGGGCGGCTTTGATAGTGCTGCTGTTTGGATTACGCTTTGCGTGTTTGCGGCTGTGGCTGCCATTGTGCCTACGGTGGGGGCTTTGCTTGCCTGTGAAGGCGTAGGGCTTGCGCTTTGCGTACATGGCGATCCGGTGCCGGGCTCTTTGCTTATGATTGTGGCTGCACTGTGGTGGTGGCTTGATGGCCGCACGTCGACCGAGGCCGCCAATGTGGGCATGGCGCCTCTTTTGCTCGGATCAGTTGGCTTGGGGGTAGCGGCGCCCTTTTTGGCGGGCTATTTGCTCAAGGCTCGAAGCGCTGCCATCACTACAGCTTTCGCTGCCTGTTTTGCCATGGTTATGGCCAGCTTTGGTTCTGCTACTATGGCCGGGTGGGATATGTGGCAATTTCTTACGCTCCATATGGCGAGCAACCCTCAGAGCCTTTTTATCGCCTTTATTACCCAGCCCAAACCGTGGATTATAGCGATAGGCTGGATCTGCGCGGCAGTGGTTGTGTCGCTTCTTTGCACGATAGGAAGGCGCTTTCTCAGTGTGATAGGCGTTGTGCTGGGTATCGCCTTGTTGGTGGGCGCTACCGTTGCTGTTTCGTTGGTAGAAACACAAGGAGCTGTTCTCCTCAGCCAGCCGCTAGCTCTTGTACCAATAATAATATGTGGCCTGGTTGCTGTGGTGGCCGCCAGCCTCATGCTTCCGTGGCGCACGGTTGATCACGATTCTGAGAGGTAGCCACTGGTAATGCGGCTGTGCGCGGTCTATTCGCTCGGCATACCTGCAAAGTTAATTCCTTGGGTTAACGCTTGGGATGCTTTTAGAGTCAATCCTTCTTCTGCAAAACGGGGGAGCGTTTGCTGCGCTTTTTGTTGGGCTTGTGTGAACAGGTCAACAAAACTTTCGGTGCTCGATGTTCCTGTGAAGGGGTTTACCCACTCTTGATGCTCATGATTGTCAAATCGGCTCGTCTCTAATGCGACAGGTCGATGCTGCATAGCTTGCACAAACGAATGGCGGCGCACGATGCGCTCAAGCGATCCTAGAACGGCGCGCTTGAAACCAGTTGGCGAGTCGAATACGCCCTGCACGAAGCGATAGGCATGCACGCTTTGAGCAAACAAATCGGGGGAAATTGTAAGGCCATAGGCACGCTGCATCGTGCGTGCAAGCAAATATGAAACAACGGCTAAGGTATGCTCGTCTGCCTGCAAGATGCTGCGGTGGGGCAAGCGCGTGGCAATAGTTAGATGCGTTCGCGTGTAGAGCATCATCTCATCCAGCTCGCTTTCAATCACCGCATGTACTTCACTACCGTCTTGCTCAGTCAGGCCATCTATCCCGGCCGAGCACAAAGCATATTGCTGGGCATAAATGAAGGGGTGCGCCGTGCTATCAAGAAAGTAGTGGCACAAGAATCCTGCACTGTAGGCGCGTGCGATAGGCTGTGCTTGTGTGGGCATCTCATCAATGGCATGCGACATCGATGCCAGCAGGGTTGAGGGAGCATTTCGGTGCATGTGCCTACCAAGCTTATACCAGGTGCCTATCGCGGGATTGATCACACAATAGAACAGAGGGTCTGGGCCTTGATTGCCCAAGAGAAAGGCTTCGGTTTCTTGCTTGGTGGTAATAAAGGCGGGGCGAAGTGCTTCAAGTACTTCGCGTCCAAATAAATCATGAGTAATCAAGGCTGGCATGATGGTTTCCCCTTTTACCTTTTGAGGCCTATCGTGGCATATTGAGCATATGCGCGTTGTGTGCGCTCTGCGGAATTCTTTTCGCGCGCTTGCCCCCAAAAATAAGGCTGCTATACTGCAAAGGCTATTTTATTACACATGTGTGAGGGACTGGTGCTTGCCAGTGGCTTTCAAACAAAGAAAGTTGCGAGCATTGGGAAGATCTTACACAGAGGAACAACGAATGGAGTAAGAATGTCTAAGATCACAATCAAGACCTTGCTTGATGCAGGTACTCACTTCGGCCATCAGACGCGCCGTTGGAATCCTAAGATGAAGCCCTACATTTTCGGTAGCCGTGGCGATATCTATATTATCGATCTCAAAGAGACCCTCTACGGCCTTGATGCTGCTTACACTGCAGTTTCTCGTTGCGCAGAAAAGGGCGGCACGGTGTTGTTTGTAGGCACCAAGAAGCAGGCTCAGGAATCTATCGCCGAAGCTGCTAATCGCTGCGGCATGCCCTATGTCAATGCTCGTTGGCTTGGCGGTATGTTAACCAACTTTGTAACCATTCGTTCTCGCGTTCAGCGCATGGAAGAGCTGGAGGCTATGGAGGCCGATGGCCGCATGGAGGTTTTGCCTAAGAAGGAGCAAATCCTTTTGAAGAAGCAGCTCGCCAAGCTGCAAACCAACCTCAATGGTATTCGCAACATGAAGAAGGCTCCCGATATGGTCTTCATCATCGACACGAATCGCGAGCAAATTGCCATTCATGAGTCTCGTCGTCTAAATATTCCGATTGTTGGCACGCTTGATACCAACTGCGATCCTGATGATGTCGATTATGGCATTCCTGCAAACGATGACGCTATTCGCTCCGTTCGCCTCTTGGCTGATTTCGTGGCTGATGCCGTTATCGCTGGCACAGGTGCTCCGGTAAGCGTTGAGGAAATGGCTCCTGAGGCAGCTGAAGAGCAGCCTTCACAGGAAGCTGAAGCTCCTGCTGCTGAGTAATTTAGTCTTTACTGAAGCGGCGGGATAATCTATATCGTCCTGCCGCTTTGTTTTTATCCCTTATGCCTGCTTTTAGGCAGGCCGAACAATGAAAGGAACTACCATGGCAGAAATCACTGCTGCTCTCGTTAAAGAACTGCGCGAGATGACAGGCGCTGGCATGATGGAATGCAAGAAGGCTCTTGTTGAGGCTGAAGGCGATCTGGATAAGGCAGTCGACGTACTGCGTACGCGCGGTTTGGCTGCTGTTGCCAAAAAGGCTGGTCGTGCAACTAATGAGGGTACGGTTTTGGCTCTTGTTTCCGAGCAGGGCAATGCTGGTGCCTTAGTTGAACTCAACTGCGAAACCGACTTTGTTGGCATGAATGAGAAATTCCGTGCTTATGCTGAAAAAGTGGCTCAGGCTGTACTTGCTCATAAGCCTGCCGACCTGGATGCTTTGAAGGCCGCTGAAGTGGAAGGCGAAACCGTTGAGGCTGTTGTAACCGACGCTATTCACACGTTGGGCGAAAACATTCAGCTGAAGCGCTTTGCTTATGTAGAGCAAGATGGTGGCGCTGTTTCAAGCTACATTCATGGCGGTGGCAAGATTGGCGTTCTTGTTGAGTTTAAGCTCGGCGATGCTTCCTTTGCTACCAACGCTGATTTCAAGACCTATGGTCGCGACATTGCTATGCAGGTAGCTGCAGCTAATCCTGTTGCCGCAACGCGCGAATCGGTTGATCCAGCCATCGTTGAGCATGAAAAGGAAATCTACAAGGCTCAAGCTGCTGAGACGGGCAAGCCCGAGAAGATTCAGGAAAAGATTGCAACAGGCCGTCTTGAGAAGTACTTCAAGGAGAATTGCCTGACCGAGCAGGCCTATGTTAAAAATCCTGATCAGTCGGTTAATCAGTATACGGCAGAGGTTGCCAAGAAGTTGGGTACTACCATCGAAATTGTTGCCTTCACGCGCTTCATGTTAGGTGAGTAGGCTAAACCTATAACTTTCTTTAGTTTTTGCGTAAGCCCTCCCGAAGGTTTTGAGAAAAAATCCTATTCGGGAGGGCTTGCTGTCATAATGGGATAGCAGAAACGCTATGCGTTATGCTTGTTTTTGCAAACGAGTTGTGTCGGTCTGTTTCCAAGTAGATTGGATATGAGACATATGGCTGAAGATATTATTATTGCGCACAAAACAGATTCTCTTTCAGGAACCGTGCCCATTGGTGGTGCAAAGAACTCAGCATTAAAACTTATAGCAGCCGCACTTCTGGGGCAGGGAAAGAGCATCATTCATAATGTTCCGCATATTTCCGATATCGAGATTATGAATGAAGTTCTCCGAAGCTTGGGTGCAACGGTCGAGCGTGATGGCCACTCTTTGATCATTGATACCACTCATGCCGAAGGGCATGAAACGCCCTATGAACTTGTTTCTAAGATGCGGGCGAGCATATCTGTTTTAGGGCCTTTGATTGGGCGTTTTGGTTGTGCACGGGTAGCCATGCCTGGTGGTTGCAACATCGGTGCACGCAAGATTGATATGCACCTCAAAGTACTTCAGTCGCTCGGTGTTGAATTTGAAAACGACCACGGCTATTTGTACGCCTCATCGCCACAAGGCCTTCGTGCGGCAAACGTGCTGTTGGAGTTTCCCAGTGTTGGTGCCACGGAAAACATGCTCATGGCCGCCGTCACGGTGCCGGGTACTTCTGTCATTGATAATGCTGCCCGCGAGCCCGAGATTGTCGATTTAGCTAACATGCTCAACGAGATGGGCGCGCAGGTCAAAGGGGCCGGTTCACCTACGATTACCGTTGAGGGCGTCGCGCTGGAAGATCTGCATCCTTGCGAGCATACTACGGTAGGCGATCGCATTGAGGCAGGAACTTATTTAACGGCTGGTGCACTGCTTGGCGGCCCTGTGACGGTTGAAGGAGTCGATCCTTCATTTTTGCGGATGGCCTTAATGAAGTTCGAGCAAATGGGCTGCGATGTTTCCACAACGGCAAACTCCATAACCATATCTCGCACGCAGGCCTTGCAGTCAACCGACATTCAGACCCTGCCGCATCCAGGTTTTCCCACCGACTTGCAAGCTCAATTTATGCTCCTAGCTTCATTAGCGCAGGGCAATTCGGTTATTTCAGAGAACATCTTTGAAAATCGCTTTATGTTTGCCTCGGAGCTTAATCGTATGGGAGCTGCCATCACGGTGGAGGGTCATCATGCCCTCATCCAGGGCGTAGACACTTTGCAAGGTGCTCCGGTATCTTCGCCTGATTTGCGCGGGGGTGCAGCATTGGTTATTGCCGGGCTTGCTGCCGAGGATGAAACCATAATTCACGATATTCACCACATCGATCGTGGCTACGAAGATTACGTTGGTAAATTGCAGGCTCTAGGCGCTCGCATCGAGCGGGTAACGCGGTAGGGTGTGGGCACACCTATGTTTGGAAACAAGCGCAAGCGTTCGCAGCGCAGCAGTTACAGCAGCTCTTCATCGCCCAGGAGTGTGAATTCACGTTCATCGCGTCGCCGTCGTAATGATTGGTCTTCGTCGGTTGTGGGCACTCATGCTGCGCCTGCGCATTCGTCTACGCGGAAGAGCGCCCGCAGCACCAGTAAACGCAAAGCCCATTCGGCTCAATCGATTCGGGGTCGCGCTGGTGAGATTAACCAGGTGGATTTTGATACCCGCTCAATTCAAGGGCGTCAGTACTATCAGTCCAATAATTCGCGTACCGAGCATCTGGTAAAGCGTCGCGTTTATTCCAATCGCATTTTTCTTGTGGCTATTATTGTCATTGTTATTGCGATCGCGCTGGGCTTGGGTACGTGTGCTTTTCGCAATTCTCTTTCCTCTTCGATGGCGCTCGACGATGAAAGCGTTTCAAATGCCTTGGTCGCGCCTGCCTCCGAAGATGATCCTTACTACCTCTTGCTCGCGGGTATTGCCAATGAGGATACCCAATCAACAGCAAGCTTCCTGATGGTTATGCGTGTTGATGCAGCCAATAATACGATCTCGTTGCTCAATATCCCCAGCAGTATGGCCGCTTCGTATAGCGGCGCTGCGTCGGGCGATGACATGTTGCGTGATGCGCCTCATGCCGCCGACGAGGGTGAATTGGTAACGAAGGTCTCTTCGCTGATTGACCAAGATATCAATCATTATGTGCGCATCACCGATCAAGATTTTGTTACTCTTGTCGATTCGCTGGGCGGATTGACCATCACGGTTGATGAGTACGTCGACGACCCGACGGTAGGCACCATTGTGCTTGATCCTGGTGAGCAAACACTTTCTGGCCAGCAAGCTCTTACCTATGTCAGCGCTAAAAACTACACCGATGGATTTGGTCAGCGTGCCTCTATTCAAACAGCTGTCCTGAAAGCGCTTATTACTACCTTGCAGGAAAAGGGTGGCATAGAGTTTGCGTTTAGCGCCGATAATATCTCGGGGCTTATTTCAACCGATATGGATTACGACACCTTAAGCGCGCTTGCTACCTTATATTCTGAGGCAACAGTTTATGCCGCTACTGCACCAGGGAGCCAAGTGGTATCGGGGGACGCAGTCTTTTGGTCAAAGTCGTCTGATTGGACGCAGGTGTTAGACGAATTCAACGCGGGCGAAGATATGGATATCTCAGTTGATACCAGTGGGGTAGATAAGTCGGCGCTGTCCATCATTGTGCTCAATGGCGCGGGTACCGATGGGTATAGTGCTCAGGCGGCAAAAGTGCTCACCGATGCTGGTTACACTATTCAAGATACGGGCAACGCAAATTCGTTTGTCTACAACGAGACACTGGTTATTTACGCTGACGACAAAGATAAAACTGCGGCCGAGGCAATCGTTAAAGATCTAGGTATTGGCCGAGCCGTTTCGGCCAGCGCGTACTATTCGCTTACAACCGATATCCAAGTTGTGGTTGGTAAAGATTGGACGCCTGTTGTTTGATCCGGTGGCTTATATCAACGAACCGCGCTGGCATACCATGACCTTAGGACTTGAGCGCATTCAAGAGCTTCTGGCGCGTTTGGGCAATCCTCAGGATGCGCTTCGTTTTGTACATGTGGCAGGAACCAACGGGAAAGGTTCCACCTGTGCGTTTACTGCGCGGATTCTACAAGAGGCAGGCTATAAGGTAGGCCTTTTTACCAGCCCCTATATCGTGTGTTTTGAGGAGCGTATTCGCGTTAATGGCGTCAACATTTCGCATGATGCTTTATATAAGGTAACTCAGCAGGTACGCGACGAGGCAGAAGTCATGCAGAGCCATCCCACCGAGTTTGAACTGATGACGGCGGTTGCCTTTCTCCATTTCGCGCAGGAGCAATGCGATATAGTGGTGGCCGAAGTTGGCTTGGGTGGGCGACTGGATTCCACAAATATTATCTCTACGGTAGAGGTAAGCGTTTTGACGCCGCTTTCTTTTGATCACCAACAATTATTAGGTAATACCCTTGCCGAAATCGCCGCCGAGAAGGCAGGCATTATCAAACAAGGGGTGCCGGTAGTAAGCGCGCCTCAGCCTGATGAGGTAAAGGCGGTATTCTTACAGCAGGCTGCTCGGCAAACCACCACGATCACCTTCGTCAATGAAGAAGCCATTGAGGCCAGCACGCAGGTATATTCCTATCGCGCATGGCGCCATATGACCCTTGGGCTTGAAGGCAGCTATCAGCGCATCAATGCTGCAACTGCGCTTGAAGCATGTTTGGTGTTGCGCCAGCGGGGGTGGCATATACCTGATGAGGCCGTAAAACAGGGCCTTGCTCGAGTAACTTGGCCGGGCCGTTTTGAAATCGTGCATCGCAGCCCCGATGTTATTATCGATGGCGCGCATAATATTCAAGCAGCTCACGTATTGGTCGATGAGCTTTCCCTTCGCTATCCTTCCCACTCGGTGGTGTTCGTTCTTGGCGTTTTGCAAGATAAAGATTATTCCGAGATGATTGATATTTTGCTGCCGTGTGCCCAGCAGGTTATTTGTATAACCCCGCCCAATCCGCG
>CAZDCX010000036.1:2600-12087 GCA_964504115.1 uncultured Cryptobacterium sp. | reverse complement strand
CCAAAAGGGCGGCTGATTTTGCCGCAAGTTCAGGTTATTCGCGATTTGCTCGATGCTGGCTGTGCAGCGTATACCGTGCGCGATACCGAGCTTTCGCAAGCACTTGCCGCGCTCAAAAACCCGCCAGCTCTGGTGGTAACCGATTCCCAAGCGTTTGGGAGTGTTGCACGCCTTGTACCCGAAGAGATACCGCTCACCGGCTTCTCGGTCGCGTTCGCCCGCTATAAGGGCGACTTGCCCACTCAAGCTTTGGGCACTTTAGCTATTGATAAACTCACCGAGCAGTCGCGTGTGCTTATTGCCGAGGCATGCACTCATCATCCCATCGAGGAAGATATTGGTACGGTTAAAATCCCTCGTTTGCTGCGTGCACGCGTAGGAGAGGGGCTGCGCATCGATCATGTGAGAGGAAAAGATTTTCCTTGTGATCTTTCTTCCTATGATTTGGTTATTCATTGCGGTGGTTGTATGTTTAATCGGCGCACCATGCTCTCACGCATAGAAGCGTGCATTGCAGCGGGAGTGCCGATTACCAATTACGGTTTGACGCTGGCATACCTAAACGGCATTTTTGAGCGCTCTATCAAAGCGTTTCCGGGAATTGCGGAATTAATAGAGCAACAACAGTGTGTTTTAGATAATGTTGAGGCACAGGTTTGAGGGAAGAGGAGGAAGAGGTACTAAAAAACAAGGCTTTGCGCTTTAGGTAAGAAGAGGCCAAAGCGCAAAGCCCTATTGTAGAAGTTGTTATAGCTCGTGCTGGCCTACTTTTGGGCTGGCACAACGTAACCGAGGAGAGTTTCATGAGCCCGTTAGAAATTCGTACCCCGGGTGTTGTAGAAAAAACTATGCGTCAGCTTTGTAGCGATATGGAGCTGCGCCTTTCTGCCCATCCTGAGGGTGCTTGTCCAGTTGACATGGCGCATGGTTTGATTTCGCTGTGTCGCGCTCAGACGTGCGGCAAGTGTGCACCGTGTCGCATCGGCCTAGCTCAGTTAGAGAAGTTACTTGATGCAGTTCTGGATGGCAGCGCCCAAGCAGATGCAATCAAACGCATCGAGTCTTTAGCTGAAACCGTCCGTGTTGCCTCCGATTGCGCTTTGGGATATCAGGCAGCCGAAATGGTCCTGCTCAGCGTTAAAGGCTTCCGCGACGATTACGAGCTGCACGCACAAGGCAGATGCATATGTACCTCAGAGCATCCCGTCCCGTGCGTAAGCAGCTGTCCTGCCAACGTTGACATTCCAGGCTATATTGCGCTGGTTAAGGCAGGTCGCTACGACGATGCGGTCGACTTAATTTGTAAGGATAATCCGTTCCCCTCTGCCTGTGCTTATGTCTGTGAGCATCCTTGCGAGGAAACCTGCCGCCGTGGTTTTGTGGATTCTGCCATTAATATTCGCGGGTTAAAGCGCTTTGCGGTCGATCATGAGCAGCCCCAGCGCCCTTGTGCTGTGGCGCAGGCGACGGGTAAGCGCGTAGCTGTTATTGGCGGTGGCTCGGCTGGTTTGACGGCAGCCTACTACCTAACGCGTATGGGCCATGCAGTAACGGTATTTGAGCAGCGGCAGAAGCTGGGCGGCATGATGCTCTACGGCATCCCCAATTATCGTTTGCCCAAAACTTTACTCGCGCAAGAGATTGAGCACATCACTTCCCTTGGTGTTGAGGTTCGCACAGGTGTTTCGGTTGGTAGCGATGTAACGCTTGACAGCATCGAAAACGATTTTGATGCGGTGTTCGTAAGTATTGGCGCTCATTCCAACAAAACGCTGGGTATCGCAGGCGAAGAGGCTCCAGGGGTTGTTTCTGCTGTGCGTATGCTGCGCGCTATTGGCGATGGCTCTGTTGCCGATTATTCGGGGCAGGACGTTATAGTCGTAGGTGGCGGCAATGTGGCTATGGATGCCGCCCGTTCAGCAGCGCGAATGGGTGCCAAGTCGGTCAAAATCGTCTATCGCCGCCGCCGCGCTGATATGACGGCTCTCGACGAAGAAATAGATGGTGCTATTGCCGATGGGTGCGAGCTGGTTGAGCTGGTGGCGCCCGTGCGTATTGAAACTAACAGCGAAGGTCAAGCGGTTGCGCTTTGGGGCCAGCCGCAGATGATATCAAGCGTGCAAAGGGGTCGCCCGGCACCTAAGCCAGCCGATACACCCGAGGTGCGCATCCCGGCTACCACCATCATTGTGGCAATCGGCCAGAGCATCAATTCTGCCGCATTCGAATCGTTTGGTTTGCCCTGCAACCGGGGGCAGCTTACCGCCCAAAGCGATACCAGTATTCCTGGTAAGGCGGGCTTTTTTACCGCCGGCGATTGTTCATGGGGTCCTGCAACGGTTATTCGCGCTATTGCGGGTGGCAAAACAGCTGCACGCGCCATCGATACCTATTTGGGTTATTCCCATCCCATCACAACCGATATTGAGCTGCCGGCTCCCAACCTGGCTGATCGCACACCCTGTGGGCGTGTCACCATGAAAGAGCGTCCTGGTAGCGAGCGCGTTGCCGATTTTGATTTGTGCGAGATTGGCATGTCGCACGAAGAGATGATGCAGGAGTCAGGTCGCTGCTTAGGGTGCGATCATTTTGGCTATGGCGCTTTCAAGGGAGGGAGGACCCGCACATGGTAACGCTCAATATTGACGGAAGGTCGGTTACCGTACCTGAAAAAACGACTATTCTTGAAGCGGCACGTCAGGCGGGTATTCAAATTCCCACCCTGTGCTATCTCAAAGATATTAACGAAATTGGTGCTTGCCGCATCTGCGTTGTTGAGGTTGAGGGAATCGATCGCTTGGTTTCTTCGTGCAACAACGAAGTGGCTGAAGGCATGGAGGTGCGCACTGCTTCGCCGCGCGTTATCAATGCCCGCCGCGAAACGATGGCGCTCATCTTGTCGCGTCATCGCAGCGAGTGTACAACCTGTGTTCGCAGTGGTAATTGCACCTTACAAGAAACTGCCCATGCGCTCAATGTAGGCACCCTTCCTTATCCAGTGGTCTGCGATACTCAGCGCAACTCCACTACGTTTCCGCTGGTGCGCGATGCAACCAAGTGCATCAGCTGTATGCGCTGCGTCAACGAGTGCAAAAAGGTGCAGAATCTCAACGTGTGGGATTTAACGCGCACTGGCTCCTATGCTCATGTGGGCGCTGCAACTGCCCCCGACATTGAGACAGCTTCGTGCTCGCTGTGCGGCCAGTGCATCACCCATTGCCCTTGCGGTGCTCTCACAGCACGTGATGATACTCAGCGTGTACGCGAGGTGTTGGCCGATCCCGATCGCATTGTTATTGCGCAAATTGCTCCGGCTGTGCGTTCTGCCTGGGGTGAGCTGCTGGGTTTGTCAGAAGAGCAAGCGACGGTGGGCCGTATGGTGGCAGCGGTGCGTCGCTTAGGTTTTGACTACGTATTTGATACCGATTTTGCAGCCGATATGACCATCATGGAGGAAGGCACCGAGCTTCTGCATCACTTAAAGGAATGCCCTGGTGAGCCGATGTTTACTTCGTGTTGTCCGGGTTGGGTGCGCTTCTTAAAGGCCCGCCATCCTGGTTTGGTGAAGCATCTTTCAACAACCAAATCGCCTCAGCAGATTTTTGGTGCTATTGCTAAAAACTACTATGCCGAGCTATTGCAGGTTGAACCTGAAAAGCTGTGCGTGATTTCCTTTATGCCTTGTGTGGCTAAGAAGATGGAATGCACCTATGCCGATATGGACACAACGGGCACCGGTCTAGACGTAGAGGCCGTGCTTACCACGCGTGAGCTTTCGCGCATGATACAAACGCAGTTTATTGATGCCGCTTCACTTCCTGAAGAAGAATTTGATATGCCCTTAGGTGCCGCAACGGGTGCAGGCCACATTTTTGGTGCAACGGGCGGCGTTATGGAGGCCGCTTTGCGCTCGGCTTACTTCCTCGTCACGGGCGAGAACCCCGATCCAGATGCGTTTAGCGCAGTACGCGGTAAAGAGGGCTGGCGTGAGACATCGTTTATGTTGCCTGGCAAGGAGCTCAAGGTTGCTATAGCGAGCGGTTTAGAGAACGCTCATCAGCTGTGTTGTGCCATCGAGCGCGGCGAGGTTGATTACGACTTTGTTGAGGTTATGGCTTGCCCTGGTGGCTGCGTTGGCGGCGGCGGTCAGCCCATTCACGAAGGGCAGGAATGTGCCTTTGAGCGAGAGCTTATTTTGCGCGACATTGATACTCAGTCGGCGTTGCGCTTTAGCCACGAGAATCCTTCGGTTATCGAATGCTACAACACCTATTTTGGTGAGCCGAACTCCGAGTTGGCTGAAAAGCTTTTGCACTCCGATCACTTCTTGTGGGATATGCCGCCCGCACGTGTATAGCAAGGGGTACTTGAGGGGCGCACTTGGGCTTGCCAGCTGAGCGCTTGCATGCATACGAGTACTTACCCTATCGCGCTGGGCTTTGCGCGGCTTTCGCCAAGGCTCAGCGCGAATTAATGGGCGAACATCACGCAACACAAAGAAACGCACAAACAAGGGGATGAGCGATTATGTACGATGTTGCTTCACGCAAGGCAGAAGAGTTTATTTCGCATGAAGAGATTCTCGAAACGCTTGCTTGGGCCGACATAAAAGCAAAAGACCTCACTTTTGTTGATGCCATTTTGGAAAAGGCTCGCAAAGGTAAGGGCTTAACGCATCGCGAAGCAAGTGTGTTGCTAGCTTGCGATGATCCCGAGCGCAATAAGGCCATGTTTGCCATAGCACGCGATATTAAGCGCGATTACTATGGAAATCGCATTGTGCTCTTTGCGCCGCTCTACTTGTCAAACTACTGCATGAATGGTTGTGTGTACTGCCCGTACCATCTTAAAAATAAAGACATCGCTCGCAAAAAACTCACGCAGGAGGAAATAGCTGCCGAGGTTACCGCTTTGCAAGATATGGGGCACAAGCGTTTAGCTATTGAGCTGGGCGAGGATCCTATCAACAACCCCATCGAGTATGTGCTGGAAAGCCTGCATACCATTTACTCGGTCAAGCATAAAAACGGGGCTATTCGCCGTGCAAATGTTAATATCGCTGCCACCACGGTTGAGAACTATCGCAAGCTGCGCGATGCCGAAATTGGCACCTATATTCTCTTCCAAGAAACCTACCATAAGGAAAGTTACCTTAAGCTTCATCCAACAGGCCCCAAGCACGATTACGCTTGGCACACCGAAGCGCACGATCGCGCCATGGAAGCAGGCATTGATGATGTTGGCTTGGGTGTTTTGTTCGGGCTGGAGGGCTACCGCTATGAGTTTGCGGGCTTGCTGATGCATGCCGAGCACCTTGAGGCGGTATTTGGGGTAGGGCCCCATACGATTAGCGTGCCGCGCGTACGTCCTGCTAACGATATTGATCCTGACACTTTTGATAATGGCGTACCCGACCATATCTTTGAGAAGGTAGTTGCGTGTATCCGCATTGCGGTGCCCTATACTGGCATGATTATCTCAACGCGCGAGAATCAGGCCTGCCGCGAGCGCCTGCTTGAACTGGGCATTTCTCAGATCTCGGGCGGCTCCAAAACCAGCGTTGGCGGCTATGTAGAGCCCGAGCTGCCTGAGGAGGACTCGGCTCAGTTTGAAGTGAGCGATAATCGCACCCTTGACGAGGTGGTGGCATGGCTGATGAATCTGGGCTACCTGCCCAGTTTTTGCACAGCATGTTATCGCGCGGGGCGCCAGGGTGATCGCTTTATGGAAATATGCAAGAACGAGCAAATTGCTGCCTTCTGTCACCCTAATGCGCTCATGACCCTTGAAGAATATCTGCTCGACTATGCTTCCCTGCATACCAAGGAGCTGGGCGAGGCTCTGATAGCTCAAGAGTTAACGCGGCCTGAAGTGCAGCAGGCACGCACCTATCAGCAAACTCTCAAAAACTTAGAGGAAATCAAACAGGGCACCCGTGATCTGCGCTTTTAAGGTGTGCGCGTAAACAGGCGGGAGTTGAGAGCCTGGGGCAGGAGCCTTGGAAGGCAGAGCACGTAAAGGTTGGCACACCCGTGGCAAGGAGCGTGGCGAGCAGTTTGATGGCATTTGATCTCATAGATAAACTGGAGCAGGCGCATACATTGTCGCTTGATGAGTGGGAGCAGCTTATTGGAGCCTACCGCGAGCCTGGAGTATGCACTGTTTTGTTTGAGAGGGCGCGGACTATTCGCGATTCTGAATATGGGCGCGATGTTTATACTCGCGGACTCATTGAGTTTACCAATTACTGCAAAAACGATTGCTACTACTGCGGAATTCGCAAAAGTAACTGCCATGCCAACCGCTATCGCTTGAGTAAAGACGAGATTCTTTTGTGCTGCAAAGATGGCTACGATCTTGGCTTTCGTACCTTTGTGTTGCAGGGCGGGGAAGATCCGTTTTTTACTGATGAAGTTCTCAGCGATATTGTGGCAACCATACACGCCCGGTTCCCCGATTGTGCCATAACGCTGTCGGTGGGCGAGCGAAGCCGCGCATCGTATCAGCGGCTCTTTGATGCTGGTGCGGAGCGCTATTTGCTGCGCCATGAAACCGCCAATCCTGAGCACTATGCGCTTCTTCATCCACCCGCTCTGCACAGCGAGCGGCGTAAACGTTGCCTGTTTGATTTGCGCGAGATTGGCTACCAAGTGGGCAGCGGCTTTATGGTGGGCACGCCTGGCCAAACAGCTCGCCATTTGGGGGAGGATATGCAATTTTTGGCAAGCCTACAACCCCACATGGTGGGTATTGGCCCCTTTATTCCGCACCACGATACGCCCTTCGCGCATGAGCCTGCCGGCTCTTTGGAGCTAACGCTTTATATGCTTGCGTGCCTGCGTCTTATGTTGCCACAAGCGTTATTGCCAGCTACCACGGCGCTGGGCACCATTGATGCGCGCGGGCGCGAAAAAGGCATGGATGCGGGAGCTAATGTGGTTATGCCCAATTTGTCGCCCGTCGCCCGCCGCAAGGATTACGACCTGTACGATAACAAAATTTGTACGGGTGAAGAGGCTGCTGAGTGCCGTTTTTGTTTACAAAATCGTATGGAACGTATTGGGTATCACGTGGTGGTAGGCCGGGGCGATTCGCGCGTGCCCTTATCGGCCGCGCGGTGAGGTTTCTCTCGCTCGATTAGTATCTTGCATAAAACTTTTGTCAAACGTAGAGTTACGGTTATATGTTTCTGCGCGAGAATGTTTTTTTGGGAGAAGGGTCTGGGGTATGCCTCACGTTTCAGCACAAGCCATCGATAGCTATATCGAATCTGAGTGGGAGCACTACCTTGCCGATCTTGCCCGTTTGGTGAGCATCGATAGCACCCTTGACAAGGCAACCGCCGCCGAAGGGGCTCCCTTTGGCGCAGGGCCGCGTGCTGCCTTGGATGAGATACTAGGTATTGCCGCTCGCATAGGCCTCGAGCCTCACGATGGCGAGGGATATGCGGGCTTTGCCGATTTACCCGCCCAATTAGCCGCAGCCAACGCAGATGCTACGCCGCCCCGTGCTCAAACGGTGGGCGTTATCGGCCACGTTGATGTGGTACCGCCAGGGCAAGGGTGGACGTTTTCGCCTTTCGCGCTTACGCGCAAGGAGGGCATGCTCCTCGGGCGCGGGACAACCGATGATAAAGGCCCGCTCCTCTGTGCGCTCTATGCCTTGAAGTTTTGGATCGATGCGGGTGTTTCGCTGCGTCATAACGTGCGGTTTATCTTTGGCTGCAATGAGGAAACGGGTATGGAAGAGGTGCCGTATTTTCTCAAGCACTATGGTGCGCCCGACTTTCTTTTCACCCCCGATGCGGAGTTTCCCTTGTGTTATGGCGAAAAGGGATTATTCGGCGTGACGCTTTCAAAAACTATTGCGGCAGGCAGTATCGAGAGCTTTGAAGGTGGGTCGGCAACCAATGCGGTGCCTGCCTGTGCAAGCGCGGTGATATATGCGGATGCGGCACTGTTGCCTTGCGCACAGCGCATAGAGGTCGAATCGCTGGGACCAAACAAGGCGCGCATCGTGGCACAGGGCGTAAGCGGCCACGCCTCAATGCCAGAAGGCACCGTAAACGCCATTGCGGTGTTGGCGAAGTATCTGCTTGATGCCCGCGTTGGCTCAAAAGAGGAACGAGCTTGGCTTGAAGTTGTGGCACACATGGCTGCCACAACCGATGGATCGGCTGCAGAAGTGGCTGCGCAAGATGACGACTTTGGTGCTCTGACCAGCGTAGTTGGTATTGCTGGCAAAGAAGACACTCGTTGGAATTTTACCGTTGATATTCGCTTCCCTACGGCAACCAGTGGCAGCGCACTTGTTTGCGCGTTTGAGAAAGTTGCCAAGCGTGCTGGCGCAACGCTCGAAGTCACGCGCAATCAGGAGCCCTTTATCGTCAACCCTCATACCGAGGCTGTGCAGGCCTTGCTACAAGCATATAACGAAGCAACGGGCAAACAGGCCAAGCCCTTCACCATGGGCGGAGCCACCTATGCGCGAGAGTTTCCGCATGCGGTCAGTTTTGGCCCTGCCGAGGAAGGTGCATGCGAAAAACCAGCTTGGGTGGGCGGCATGCACGGCGCCGATGAGGGAACTAGTGAGGAAGAGCTCAAGCGCGCTTTGGGTATCTACATCCGTGCCTTTGGTAATCTGGCTGAGGTGCAAGAAATAGGCGCTTAAAGGCTGCCCGAGCAAAGCGCTTGTTAAACATCTTGAGGCAGGCTAGCTCCAGGCTCAAAGAAACGCTTGTTTTGCCTGCGTAGATAATGAAGGCTCGGCGGTAAAAAACAAACCTTGATCAGGTTGGAAGGATAGCTGTGACCCCAGAACTTGTTGATTGTCATTCGCACACGGTGTTCTCCGATGGAAAAAGCACGCTTGCTGAAAATCTTACCGTGGCTATTCGGCGGGGCATAACTACGCTGGCGTGTACCGATCATTGGGGCAGGCCAGAGTTTGTTGATTGCTCCATAGCCGAAGCGCGTTTGCCTGAATACGAGCAACAGATTCTACAAATGCGCAGGGAATATCCCGCGGTGGAACTTATTTACGGCCTCGAGGCGGATTGGTACGAGGGTTGCGCGGCAGATTTAGCCCAAACGCGCGGCAATGCTACTTTTTTGTTGGGCTCGGTGCACTATTTGCAAGAAAAGGCCATCGACTGGGATGAAGATATGCGCATCTGGGAAGAGTTGGGGGCCGATGAGGTATGGCGTTTGTATACCGAGCAGTGGTGCGAAGCAGCTATGAGCGGCTTGTTTGATTCGATGGCTCACCCTGATTTGCCGCGATTGTTTAGTGTGGAGGGCCATGCGCCTACTCGTGCTTTAGAGCCCTATTGGGACCAGATGGCCGAAGCTGCCCATGAATCAAAGGTTCATGTCGAAATAAATACAGCAGGGCTCATGAAATCGCTCCATGATTTTTATCCGGCCGAGGGGCTCTTAAAGCGCTTTCATGCAGCGGGCGTTTTGCTAACGGTAGGCTCCGATGCTCA
>CAZDCX010000036.1:0-2500 GCA_964504115.1 uncultured Cryptobacterium sp. | reverse complement strand
GGTAAGTGGCGTTCTGCCTTACTCAAAGGCAGGTGATGCTTGTTGGTTTAGTTTGCAGGTTCACTTTGCAAGTGGGCAGCCTTTTCAACAAGCGCCAAATTTGCCATGGTGGAGCGAATAATATCAGAGCGCGAGATACTGCCGACAAGCTTTCCTTGTGAGACAACAGGCACCTTTTTAAGGCGACGCTTTGCAAATACCTGGCACACATCCTCGAGTGGAGTGTTTTCTTCAACAGAGATAACGTTTTTCGTTGCAATCTTCATAACGTTCAAATCAATCAGCTCGGCAACGCGCTGGGCATAGGTATCGGTATCATTGGCGCGATATACCATCATGGTAGCGTCAAGAACCGATTGATCGTTGCGCCCGATGTACTTCATGATGTCGCCGTCTGAAATGTAGCCAACAACCTGATTGTCTTGGTTGACGATCGGCAATCCTGAAGTTTTAGATTGAGCCATAATCTGAGCAACAACGCGAATAGTATCGGTGTCCTTTACGAAATAGGGCTCTTCACTCATAGCAAGGCCTACGCTTATGTTGCCGGTCAGAGTGGCAGGGGTAAAGGTGGCGCCACCAAGTTGCTCGCTTGCACTGCCAACCTTGCGATCGCGAACAAGCACGCAGGTTGCGATAAAGATCAAGAAGATGACGGTGGCCGTAACGCAGAAGGCAATGTGATCGCCCAGGAAGGCCTGCTCAGTTGCTGCTACATCAGGATAGATAATCGTTGAGAGAGCCGAGACCGACACCAAAACAGCTGTACCAAGTGAGCCGCCCACTTGTAATAAGGTGTTTGAAACGGCGTTGGCGTGCTGAATAACGCGATTGTCGAGAGAATTAAGACCCCAGGTGTTGATGGGGTTGATAATAAATTGCATCGACATGGCAAGCAGGGTATAAACGCCGCAGATGGTTAAGAGCGTTGTGTCGAGGTTAAAGAGGGTAAATCCAACGGCCGCAAGGAATACGCAAAACGCTCCGGGGATAACCAGCCTGCGCGCACCAAAGCGATCGAAAAGGCGCCCGGCTATCAAACCTACGACAGCTCCAATAACAGCGCCGGGGAGCATAACAAGGCCTGTTTCAAGGGCCGAGAACCCACGAATTGTTTGAATGTAGATAGGCAGCAACACGCCGGTACCAATAAGAACGCCCTGTAAGGTAGAGACAAGCGTTACCGTAACTGCAAAATTGCGCGTCTTAAGTACCTCGATACGCAAAAGGGGTACTTCGAGCTTAAACTGTCTGCGTACAAAGAACGTCATCAGGATTGCGCCGCAAACGATAAGCACGATCGGCAAAACAATATTCTCGGCTGAAGTGATGGACGAAAGTCCATACAGCAAGCTCAGTAAGCCGAGCGAGCACAGGGCAACGGAAGGCTTATCAAAGGTTGTTTGCTCAAAGTTGCCGTAATCTTCAAGTGCGAAGAGGGCAAGAATAATAATGATAACAGCAAGGGTTACCACGATAGCAAAAAGTGCGCGCCAGCCTACTGCGTCAAGAAGAACGCCTGAGAGGGTGGGGCCGATTGCGGGGGCAAAGCCGATAACAAGGCCAACAATGCCCATGGCCGAGCCACGGCGCTCACGCGGGAATATGAGGAGGATGCAGGTGAACACCATAGGCATAACGATACCTGCAGCACTTGCTTGCAACATGCGGCCAAGCAGAAGGAAGATAAACGCAGGAGCCAAAGCGGCAAGTAATGACCCTGCTGCAAAAATGCTTATTCCTATAATAAAGAGCCTTCGCACGGAAAAGCGTCCAAGCAGATAGGCAGACAGAGGGATAACAACTGCTTCCACCATGGAATAGCCCGAAGTAAGCCACTGAACGGTGGTGGCATCAACCTGCATATCGTTCATGATAACGGGCAAGGCAGGCGAGAGGAGCGTTTGATTGAGAACCGCAAGCAAAGCTCCAATTAAGAGAACCGCTACGATACAAAACTGTTTACGGGTTAGACCCATGTAACAACATCCCTTCTTGTGCTACCGAATTTCCTTCTTCATCCTTCTTTGATTATGTAAGACCTTGCTGTGCTTGCCTAGTGGTGTGGCAAGGGTGAGTTTATAGGTTTGCCAGCGCGCTAGGCTTCTTTGTTTGCTGTTTGTTTATTAGCTGCTGCTCGAACAGCCTTTGCCAGCTGGTCGGCGCAAGACGTGGGGCGCTGCCCGCAAAGGTTGCCTGCGAGCTTTTCTTCAATTTCCTCAGCCTTCCAGCCATCAACCAGCTTTGAGATGGCCTTTAGATTGCCATTGCAGCCACCCGTAAACTTGATGTTATGCACGCTGGTGTCATCGCCCATGTCGAAACTGATCAATCGAGCACAGGTGAATTCGGTTTGATAATCGTAGTGATTCATGATGGTACCTCTTCATATGTATGCGCCAGCAACCAAACGGTTTGCAATGTCGCGAAAAAACACTGCTCAATATACTAAGGAAATGTCCCTCACAAAGAGCATGCTTCAACAAACTCTCATGATTTG
>CAZDCX010000035.1:0-12153 GCA_964504115.1 uncultured Cryptobacterium sp. | reverse complement strand
GGTGGCGGAGAGCTGGGGATTCGAACCCCAGATACGCTTGTGGCGTATACTCGCTTAGCAGGCGAGCACCTTCAGCCTCTCGGTCAGCTCTCCTTGGATCAATATGCGAATAAAAATAATAACTTGCTAACTTCTAACTTGCAAGAACAATCGCACTCCAAAACCACACTTTTAGTTCAAAAGACATAATCTTTGAGCCCGAAATCGATCGGGCGCTATTCTCCCTCCAAATGCTTTTTCTGGTGACATTTGGCTTTTAACTCTTCGTGGATGCGCGCGCCGCCCTGACTCGGTGTGCTTGCTGTGGAATTGGTTTTGTAAAACATGCTATAGTGACACGCGAGTGTTGGTTGATCTAAGGAAGATGTTCTGCATGAACGAGAATCTCAAAAACGTTGTGCTCATTGGAATGCCTGGTGCCGGTAAGTCCACGTTAGGGGTAGTGCTGGCAAAGATATTAGGCTATGAGTTTATTGATGCTGACATCTTGATTCAGAGCAAGCTTGATAAAACGTTGCAAAAGATAATTGATGCTTGTGGCCCCGATGGTTTTATCGAAGTGGAAAACGAGGTATTGTGCACCCTGCAAGCCGAGCGAGCCATTATTGCAACGGGTGGGTCGGCTGTTTATTCTGATGAAGCCATGAAGCACCTAGGTTCCATTGGGACAATCGTGTACCTGCAGGTCTCTTACGATGAGCTGGAAAGCCGTCTCGGTGGTTTGTACGAGCGCGGCGTTGTTATGAAAAACGGCATAGGCATGAGTCTTGCCGATTTGTATGAGGAGCGTATCCCCTTGTACGAAAAGTATGCCGATTTGACAATAAATATTGATGGCTTATCGGTACGCGATGCGGCTCGTCAGCTAGTTGATCAGCTTTCATTGCGCTCATAGTGCGCTGTGTGTTGATCAGGTAAGAGAATTCGCGTCAATTCATCAGCAAGCGTTTCAAGAGAATAGAGTTTGGGGGCAAGGGGTATTCCTGCTGCTCGCAGTTCATTGGCACACTGCAGGGCCCGGGGGAGCGCTAATCCCTGCTCGGCAAGCTCATTTGCGTGCTTCAAAAACAACTCTTCGGGCGTCCCTAAAAAGGTACAGGCGGCGCGACTTAGTACAAGAACCGTATGAGCTAGCAGGGCAATATCGTCCATGTCGTGCGAGGTAAACACTATCGTCATACCTTGCTCGCGGAGGTTGAGCAAAAGGCGCAAAAAAGAGTTATGTGTTTGGGGATCGAGCCCAGCGGTAGGCTCATCAAGAATGAGGACGTCAGGGCTTAGAGCCAGTATTCCTGCCAAGGCAACACGGCGCTGCTCTCCGCCAGATAGAGTAAAAGGCGAGCAGCTTGCAAGGCCAGCGGGCAATTCTACTTGGTCAAGGGCGGCGAAAACCCGCTCTTTGACGCTGGATTCTGATAAACCTGCTTTACGGGGACCAAAAGCAATATCGTCAAAAACAGTGGTTGCAAACAACTGTCGCTCGGGATACTGGAGTGCTACCCCGAGACGGCCGCGCATTGCTGTAGCGCTTGCGGAGCCGGCCGTATTGGTTCCGCTCCAAGTGATGCTACCTGAGGTTGGTTGGAGGAGCCTGCAGATGAGGTGAACCAAGGTAGATTTCCCTGAACCTGTTGGCCCCGTGAATGCTAAGCTCTCTCCCTTATCAAGCGTAAAAGAGATATCACTGAGCACGTATTCTGCTTTGAGCCCTTGGCGCTGCTGGCGAGGCGTGGGAGGGTCGTAGCAAAAGCTTACCTGTTCGCAGACCAGCAGCATAACGCCTCCTGAAGCTCGAGCGTGGTAAGGGTAGGATGAAGCGAAATGCCGCGGCTGCACAGCTCTTGGGAAAGGCGGCAAGCAAAGGGTGCGACGAGCCCCCTTGAAGTCAGAGATTCAACGTTTCCAAGAATGGTGCGAGGCTCTCCATCAAGCACAAGTGAGCCCTTATCAAGCACCATGACTCGGTCGGCGTCTAAAGCATCATCAATAAAATGTGTGATCATGATAATCGTCACACCTTGCTGATGGAGCGTTTTGCATATCTTGAGGAGCATAGCGCGCCCCTGGCTGTCGAGCATGGATGAAGCTTCGTCAAGAATGAGGAGACGCGGACAGAGGGCAAGCGCACCTGCAAGAGCAACGCGTTGTTTTTGACCGCCCGAGAGCGAATTTGTGCTTTTCGTTTCGTATCCGGCAAGCCCTACGGCATCTAAGGCGTGCGTGACGCGCATGCGCAGTTCGGGGTTTTCAAGGCCAGTATTCTCTAATCCAAAAGCAACGTCATCTTCAACCAATGTAGCAACGAGTTGGTCATCAGGATTCTGAAACACCATACCAACAAGGCTTCGGAGAGCCATGTGGCTTGCAGGGTTGGAAGTGTCGTACCCGGCAACCGTGACCGTGCCTTCGCCTGGCAAAATAAGAGCATCTATCAGGCGCGCAATTGTTGATTTGCCTGATCCGTTTGCTCCCAGCAGGCACACCCACTGACCTTCTTTTATAGAGAAGGAAAGGTTGCTGAAAATCTGCTTGTTTTGATATGAGAACGAAACGTGATCAAACGATATGAGAGAAGCAGCAGTCATAATGGCCCGGAATTCAGGGATATAACACAATAACTTACGAGCGAATAAAAAAATGGCGCCCCCGAGTGGACTCGAACCACCGACGCACGGTTTAGGAAACCGACGCTCTATCCGCTGAGCTACGGGGGCGTTGGGTTTTGAGCTGTTAACGGCGCAAAAGAACTCTCAAGCACAGCAACAGCGCTGCTATCTTATCATGCTTGCCTAATGACATGGGTAAAAAAGAATCGGCCATCACAGGAAGGCCGATTCTCGATGGATATTTTCCATAAAGGAAGTGCTGCTGGAAGCATTTATATAACGTGCGCCAGTCCGGTACTCTGTGATACCGCGATTCTAGCCGTTTGTAGCACTCCCATTCTTGCTTGATGAAGAATCACTCTGCACCGTCAGTTTGATAGTAGATCCTTCTTTCACGGTGCCCGAACTGGGGCTTTGCGCCGTTACAGTACCGCTGGTGGCGCCGCCTGCATCGTAGCGTAATCCCGCATTGGACAGTTCTGCTGCTGCCGACTCAAGTGATTCGCCCACAACATATGGCACATCTACTGAAGTATCTTTGGCTCCCAGCGAAATAGTAAGAGTAATCTTCGTTCCCCGTGGAGCGCTTCCTGTTTTGCTCTGACTGATAACAGCCCCCTCTTCTACAGAGTCGCTGTAATCCTTCGAGGTGGCTACTGAGAAACCAGCGTTTTCCAAGGCAGAACGAGCGTCGGAAAGTGATTTGCCTTCTACATTAGGAATGGTAATTTGCTCGGTGCCCTTAGAAAGATGAAATACGATGGTGTCGCCCTTATAGGCTTTGGTGCCAGCTTTGGTGTCTTGCTCGGCAACTTTTCCTTCTTCGTAATCATCGGAGTAGACCTTGTCGCCCTCTTCTCCAACAAGCCCATAATTTGCCAAAGTCTTTTGGGCGTCATCAGCAGATTTGCCTCGCAAATCCGGTACCTCAACTTCTTCGGTGCCCTTTGATACGCTTATATTGATTTTTGTGCCTTTAGCAACTTGCTCGCCTGCGGAAGGGTTGGTGCTTACTACGTTACCCGCTTCAACCTCAGAGCTATAAACCTCGGTCTCGGTGCCGATAGCAAAACCGGCTTGCTCCAGCTCGGCGCGAGCCTCGGCAATAGGCTTGTTGGAAACGTCGGGCACAGCTGTGGTATCGCCGCTGTTGCTCAAAGCGATGGCGGCAAAAGCAATAACAGCAATAGCTACAACAGCAGCAATAATGCCGATAATTACTTTCTTGTTATTCTTTTGAGGGGTTTTGTCGTCCGCGGTGTAGTTGTGCTGCATAGCGGACGTTTTAGTTGCATCAGCAGCGGTGCGGTTAACAGGGTTCATTACCTTAGTGCCGTCGGCGGGATTAAGAACCTGCGTCTCCAACCCACTGATGTCATCGCCCAAATAAACAGGTCGGCCTGCAAGGAACTCGTTTAAGGTATGGCGGAGCTCGGCTGCGTTTGCAAAACGACGTTCAGGATCTTTCTCCAAAGCCTTCATGATGATGGCTTCAAGATTAGGATCGATATTTGGATTGATGCTTCGAGGAGGGGCGGGTATCTCGTTGACTTGCTTGACGGCTACGCTTACGGCATCTTGGCCATCAAAAGGCAGCTTTCCCGTGGTTGCTTCGTAGAGCACAACGCCAAGCGAGTAGATGTCGCTTGCACCGGTTAGCTCTTTGCCTTGTGCTTGCTCGGGCGATACGTAGTGGGCGGTGCCCAATACTGTGGCCGTTTGCGAAAGCCCGGCATCGCCAGCACGAGCAATACCAAAATCCATGACTTTGATATTGCCATCGGGCTGAATCATGATGTTTTGAGGCTTGATATCGCGGTGGATGATGCCGCCCTCGTGAGCAACCGAAAGAGCCTGGGCAATTTGAGAACCAATCTCTGCTGCCTTGCGCTGGTTGATGACGCCTCGCTCTTGAATAGCAGTTTTAAGATCGGTGCCCTTGAGGAATTCCATAACGATGTAATACGTTTCGCCGTCGAGACCCCAGTCGTAAATATTAACGATATAAGGACTCTGTAAATTTGCAGCTGAAGCTGCCTCTTGGCGGAAACGCTTGGTAAATGTTGGATCGGCCGCATATTGTGGGAGCATGACCTTTACGGCAACCGTGCGCCCAAGGACTTTGTCCTGCGCCCGATAAACCTCAGCCATGCCTCCTAAGCCAACTCGTTCAGTTAGCTCGTAGCGGTTATTGAAGGTTCTGCCAATCATACTTCCAGCCACGTTTGTCTCCCTTTAACCTATGCCAAGTTCCCATGCTTCAGCATATCTTAATACCACACCAACTCGAAGGTTGGGTTACCATCTCTTATCAGTTGTAAGGAATCCATAACCATTAGAGATCCCCTTGTATTGTAAGCGCCGTTTCTAGTACGTTTTGCGCGCGCCCTGCCGCGCCACCTGCTAAATCATCCCCGGCTTCTTCTAAGATAATAGCTACCACAACCGAGCAATCTTCAGAAGGACCCATGCCCACAAACAGGCGGTCATCCTTTTTCTTGCCAGTTTCGGCGGTACCCGTTTTACCAGCAATTTCTACGCCACTAACGCTGGCTGCAGTACCAGTGCCGCGGTCGACAACGCCTTCAAGTACGGTTTTTACTCGCTGAGCAGTTTCGCTCGAGCAGGCGGTAAACATTGCAGAGGGCGTAGCAATAAAGCTGTTGGCGCCATCGGCGTTGTAAATGCTGTCAACTATATATGGCTGCATGATAACACCATCGTTGGCAATAGCGCATCCTGTAAGAGCAAGCTCAAGGATGCTTGCCTGCGGCCCGGCAGGGCTCTCGTGCTCGCCTACTGGCTCGCCGGCTGCAGCCCATGCCGTTTCCCATTCAGTCATTTCTTCAGGGTCGGGCATTAAGGAGGTGGTAAGCGGCAAATCGAACGCAATATCTTGATTGAAACCGAATTTCTCTGCAGAGGAAACCAACAAATCGGAGCCTATTTGAGTGCCGAGCTGACCAAAGACCGTGTTGGCCGAAAGCTCGGTTGCACGGGCAAGGGTGATGTCGCCGTACGACGTTTTCCCAAAGTTGGTTACCGGTGCGTTGCCAATATCTATGGTTGCCGGAGCCGAGAACACGGTATCTTCCTGGGCGATATTGTTCTCAAGCGCGGTGGCAAGCGAAACAATCTTGAAGGTGGAACCCGGCGAATAAAGCGCCTGGGTGGCGCGGTTATAAAGCGCCGACGAGGTATCTTTGCTGGAAAGAAGCTCTTCGGCATCGCCCGCGCTATAGGTGGGCGAAGAGGCCAGTGCGAGTACCGCGCCGGTTTCAGGGTCCATAACAACACAAGCCCCTGAATAACCTTCCAGCGACTCTTGTGCAGCTTTTTGGATGCTCGAGTTAATTGTAAGTTTCACATCGTTGCCAGCGGCGGCGTTTCCGGTGTAAGAATTGAGCACATCAATCCAAGAGGCGTAATCGCTGGTACCCGTTAGGGTGTCGTTATAAGCAGCTTCGATCCCTGCTGTGCCATAGGTGTCGGAAGCATAGCCCACAACATGCGAGGCAAGCGAGCCGGCAGGGTATTCGCGCTGGTAGGTGCCGTCCTCTTGCAAGACCGATTGCGCCAGCACAACATTGTCGTATGTTGAGATAGTGCCGCGCTCAATCTTGGATTCTTTCGCAATGGTGTGGTTGTTGATGGCCATGTTCTGATAGTAGTCAGCTTGGATAACCATAATCATGGTGAGGTTGGCAACCAGCGCTGCAAACAATACCGAAAATACAATCATGGTGCCCGTGAGGCGCTTGCCTAAAGCGATACGCCCCAAGGTCCCATTAAAGTCAATGGTGCCGGTGCCCGAGGCGATCTCGGTTCCAACGCCAGTACCTTGGTCGCTGGCACGCAGGAGAAACCCTACAATAATGAAGCTGGTGAGCAGCGAAGTGCCGCCTTGGCTCACGAAGGGCAAGGTCAGACCCGTTAAGGGGATAAGCCGAGTTACACCACCAACAATAATGAAGGCCTGCAAAACAATAATGGCCGTTAAACCAACCGACATGAAAGAGCTTACGTCCGACTTAGCTCGCGCGGCGGTAAGAATGCCACGAATCGCAAAGCACAAGTACAGCAGCAAAAGCCCGGCACCGCCAAGCAGGCCGGTTTCCTCAGCGATAGCAGCAAAAATAAAGTCCGATTCAACAATAGGGATGCGATCGGAGAGGCCATTGCCAATACCAACGCCAAACATTCCGCCATCGGCAATGGAGAAGATAGATTGCACGATTTGATAGCCGCTGTCGTTGTAATCAGAGAAGGGATCGAGCCACATATCGACACGGGTTTGTACGTGCGAGAACAGGAAGTATGCCGCGACAAAACCGAGCGCGATAAGAACAAAGCCAACAACAACGTAAGGCTTTCGGCCTGAAGCCACATACAGCATGGTCAAAAAGACAAAGAACAAAACCAGCGCAGAGCCCAAATCTTTTTCGAATACCACTACCAAAAGGGCGATGGCCCACATGATAAGCAGCGGCGCCGCTGCTCGCAGGTCGGGAATATGGAAGGGCCCTAAACGGTGGGTGAACACTGAGAGCATTTCTCGGTTTTGGGCAAGGTAAGCTGCGAGGAAAATAACAATACAGATCTTGGCCAACTCGCCTGGTTGAAACGAGAACCCGCCGATCGAAAGCCAGATGCGACTGCCATAAAACTCTTTGCCGATTCCGGGTACAAGCGGCGACAAAAGCAGCAAAATGCCCGCAATCATAATGGTGTACTTGTAATTGCCCAGCTTATCGATGTTGCGCACCGCGATAAGCACTATCACCATGCATAAAACACCGAGGAACAGCCAGCCAACCTGCTTCATAGCCAAGTCGGGCGCTAAGCGGGTAATGAAGGCAATGCCAATGCCTGAAAGAGCAAATGAGAGAGGCAAAATTGCAGGATCTGCTCCGGGAGCAAGTTTGCGAATTGCCAGATGAGCAATAATAAACGCACCAAACATGCCCAGCGGAACCGTGAGGTTATCTAAGGTAAGCTGGCTTGCTTGGTTGAGGGCAACCATGGCAAACAGCAAAATAACCAGCGGTGCTGCTATGCATAGAAGGAGAAGTTCAGAATTGCGTCGCGTCATAGGCTAATCGCCATCCTCAGTGGTTGCGGATGGCTGCTTGTTGGTGTTTTGTTGTGTGGTGTTTTGCGCAGATGATGTTGTAGTTTCGTTTTGTGTGCTCGCTGTGTTGGCGCCACTCTGTGCGGCGGTGTCTTGTGTGTCGGAGGCTCCCTCAGATCGGGCGATCTCCTCTTCATATTCTTTGATGAGCTCTTTTGCTTCATCAATGCTTCCCACAGCCATGCCTTCTTTGATGCGATTAGCAACGCCAGGTTGGAGTTTATCGGTTTCGATAGTGGTGGTTTCCTCCAAAGACGAAAGAGGGATGCCTAGCATGACATCGTTAACCCCGCGATAGATTGAAACGGTGCCATTTTCGTCGATGAGATAAGCCGAATTATTGACGTATTGATAAAGGCCAAAGCCCGCCAGGGCAAAAACAGCCAAGATGGCAACTATCAAAACAGCGAAAAAGGTGCGCGACTTACGGGCAGCCTTCTTTTCATGGACTTGTTTGAAGCCTTCAACATCGACCACCACAGCTGTTGCGTTATCGTAGCCGCCAGCGTCGAGGGCAGCCTCAACCAAGGCGTCGGCACATTCTTGTGGCGAATGCGTGCGAGCCATAATGTGTTCGATCGAAGGATCTTCCAGCATGGTGCAAATGCCATCGGAGCACAGCAAAATGCGGTCGCCGGTTTCGACGTTGAGCTCGTAAATATCGGGCTGCATGTGAGGGTCTGAGCCAATGGCGCGGGTGATAACCGAGCGATTGGGATGCACGCGCGCTTCTTCTTCGGTGAGCTGGCCGGCTTCTATCATGTCAGCCATGAGGCTGTGGTCTCTCGTTAGTTGTTGCAGCGACCCCTGATGAAGCAGATATGCGCGCGAATCGCCTACTTGGGCAATAAGGAGGCGTTCCTTCTCCAAAATGGCGGCGGTAAGCGTTGTGCCCATTCCTTCGCGGCCAATACCCTCGCGAGGGGCTTTTATCACGTTGAGGTTAGCGGCTACGACCGCTTGCGCTAGCTCGTTGGCATTTGCATGATCAGGCGCCAAATCGGAAAGCGTGCGGATGGCAATCTCAGATGCTACCTCGCCGGCCTCATGGCCACCCATGCCATCGGCAACAGCAAAGAGCGGTGGCATAACCACTAAACTATCTTCATTATGTTCACGTACGTGCCCGACTTCGGTGCGGCTGCCGAAAAAAGAACTCGCGCGTGAGAGGCGCGGTGCTTCTGTTCCATCGGCAGGTCGGGGAGTGGGCATATTGGGCTGAATCTTCTTCATTAGGCAAACCTCACCCGCATGGTCACATCGCCAACGGTAACTTTATCTCCGCTTTTAAGCGCGGTAGGCTCGGATACGTACAGACTATTGACGGCGGTGCCGTTGGTAGAGCCCAAATCTTCTATAAAAAGGTTCTGTCCCATAAGCACAAAGCGAGCGTGCCTGGATGAAACATATTCGGCGCCGATAACAATATCCGATCCAGGGCTTCGTCCAACGATAACCGGCCCGCGTACGGCAATGTTAACGCCGCGGAGCTCTTTGGGGCCTTTTTCGACCGCAACCGTCCAGGTTTTCTCCTTCTTGCTTTGACCGCGTACGAGCCCGATGCCAGTTTTCATAATGGCGAAAAGGAACAAGTACAGGAGAGCAACAAAAAGAAGTCTACCTATCAGGAGAATAATATCGATCACGAAAACTGCCTATCGTCGAAATGGTCAGAAGAGCACTTCCTGATTTATTGGAAGGTAAACAAGAACGTGGTAGTGCCCACGGTGATGCGATCGCCTTCTTGCAGCATAACCGAAGCAATGTGGCGCCCATTAACCAGGGTACCGTTGGCGGACCCCAAATCGGCTATGCTCCAGGCCATAGCCCCTTCATGGCGAATCTCAGCATGCGTGCGGCTTACGGTGAGATCTTCTATGGCGATATTGCTTGACAGCGCACGCCCAAGTAGTATGCGATCTTGGGTAAGAGGGAACGAGCGGTTGGTGGTGAGATCGACCAATCTGGGTTGCTGCGGTGCATGACGCGCCACTACCGTATCGGCCGCATAGCCTGCCTGGTCATCGAAGCGCACCGTTTGAGGCACAGCGCGGTTGTCTACGATAGGGTCGTCTGCCATAACATCAATGCCGGTGCTGGCATAGCCACCTGCAGGCGCTTGGTTGACAACGGGTGCAACAGGCGAGGCGGGTTGCGGCGCATAATTTTGCTGAGGAGCATATGCTGCTTGCTGGGGAGCATTTTGCTGTTGGTAGGGCGCCTGATCGTAATTTTGCTGAATCGGCGCTTGACCTTGCGCTAGGCCGTAGCGCTCCATTTCCTCTGCGCGAAGCTGCTCGATAATTGAAGACGATACCAACTCGGCTACGACATCGAATTTTCCGTGTTTTAAATCATCATCGATGATAAAACGAACAAGAGGGTCGCCATCCATGGCCAAACCCGATTCTTGAGCTTTGGCGCGAAGATAGGTTTCAGTTTCGCCAGCAAGGGTGGGGTAGTAACCAAAAAGGCGCTCATCATCATCGGGGTTTACCAATACGGTGTAGAGCGTAGGGGCAATTTCTTTACCGGCGCCAACCATCTTCTCGCGGCGCATTTGCTTTTCGGCTTTCTTAGCTATTTGAACGGGGCTAATAGGGGCATCAAAGAGCTTATCGCCCATTCCTTCGAACCCGTCTTCGACGCGGCGCTCAAATCTTGAGAAAAACCCCATAGCTGCTCTCCTTATATATAGTCCTTATTAGGCAGATTATATGGTAATGGGTAATTTCACCAATAACCCAAATAACAATCTTGCCACAAATATGCAAGATAAGGCTTTGTGGGTTGTGTTTTACATGCCATCGTCATTTAAATTTTGCTTCCTCTCAAGCAGGGGTTACCACCTGTTACCTCGCCGTATTATCAGGGGCCTGCGTTGACAGAGCCAAGAGTGGAGCGCACAGGGCAAGGTAAGCAAAAGTTGCTATAGGGCTCGCGATCAAGTTACAGCCGCGCTTTTTGGGCGAGATGGGTGCGGCTTTAGATGCGCTGCGGGCGCAGTGCCTGCAATTATGGCAGCCTGAGTACCGCTTCCTTTTTACTGCATCGTCTATGATCTCTTTAGGCATTTTGCTATTTTTCCCCTTGCGCCGTTTGGGGAAGTGGGATATTCTGACCTACGCACTTTATGCTGCACATGCGGGTGTGGCGGAATTGGCAGACGCGTACGGTTCAGGTCCGTATGAGAGCAATCTCATGAAGGTTCAAGTCCTTTCACCCGCACCATTACGCACTAACGGCGCCCTACGGGGCGCTTTTTGGTATAACAGCATTAATGAAACAATCAAGAAATCATTGATGCGTATGCTAAGGGTGGGTGCCGCTTGAAAAAGTGGCAGGCGTTTCAAACACATACGTTGCTAGGTCTAAGGAGCCATGCATGAAACTAAAGCAGATTCATTGCCTGAACAACATCTCTTCTCAAGGCACTGACTTACTCACTGATGAGTATGAACTTACCGATAATTTTGACGAGGCCGATGGCATTTTGGTTCGTAGTGCTGCCATGCACGACATGACGTTCCCTCCAAATCTGCGTGCTATCGCCCGTGCTGGTGCTGGCGTTAACAATATTCCGCTGGATCGCTGCGCCGAAGAGGGCATTGTTGTATTTAACACCCCGGGCGCTAATGCCAACGCTGTTAAGGAAATCGTATTGTGCTCGCTGCTGTTGGGCAGTCGTGGCATTCTTGAGGGCATTCAGTGGTGCCGCGAAAATGCTGATGATGAGAACATTGCCAAAGCGGCCGAGAAGGCAAAGAAGCAATTTGCTGGCCAAGAGATCAAGGGCAAAAAGCTTGGCGTTATCGGCCTGGGTGCTATCGGTGCGGAAGTTGCCAATGTGGCCGTTGAGCTGGGCATGGATGTATATGGCTACGATCCCTTTGTTTCGGTAAGCTCAGCTTGGAAGATCTCGAGCCCCGTACATCATATTGCCGACCTAACCGATATCTTCCGCACCTGCGATTACATCACCATGCATGTTCCTGCGGTAAAGGGAACCATCGGCATGATTGATGCGCATGCTTGCTCCCTTATGAAGGAAGGCGTTGTTCTTCTGAACTTCTCGCGCGATACCTTGGTTGATCCAGCTGCTCTTTCGGTTGTTCTTGATTCGGGGCGCGTAAAGACTTACATCACCGACTTTGCAACGCCTGAGGTTATGAAGATGAAGAATGCCGTTGTCTTGCCTCATCTGGGTGCTTCTACGGCTGAGGCTGAAGATAATTGCGCTAGCATGGCTGTGCGTGAGCTCATGGATTACTTCGAGAATGGCAACATTACCAATTCGGTTAACTACCCTGCTTGCGATATGGGCACGCTGCGCCCAGGTGTTAAGCGCTTGGCTGTTTTGCACAGCAACGAGCCAAACATGATTGGCCAAATTACCAATGTGCTCGGCGAGGATCA
>CAZDCX010000034.1:10780-12787 GCA_964504115.1 uncultured Cryptobacterium sp. | reverse complement strand
ACTAAAAGCTTGCGCTTCGCAATGCGGCTTGCAAGCATTATCTACTCGGGGCTTATGCGGGTTTAGCCATCTGCAGCAAGAAAGGGCCATGCAAAGAGGGAACCCTGGCATGCGTCGCATCTTCATTTTGCTGCTCAGAGCGATACCCCCTGCAGCGACGAGTTCAAGATCCTGTGTCACGACGAAGCCCTTGGGGTAAGAGGTTGCGAGGGAATCTGGAGCGCGGTTTTCAAGAGAACAATACAAAGCACAAGCCCCGGTTGTTTGAGCAAGTGTTTTGGGATGACCTGAACCTTTTATCAAATCGTTCTTCGCTTGTGCCCTTATGTTCTCTTGAAAACCGAAACAAGCGGAAGCTGACCGCGCGACCTCTTCCTCAAGGGCTCCATGGTTTGGTTGGTAGTATCTGCTCGGGTCGCTGTCTGGAAGGAACGAAACTGGGCAAGAAGTTGTCCGAGTAAGTTCTTGTCCTAGGGGCTTAGTCGTGTTATCCCAGGGTGGTAATGTGTACCTCACCCGAAGCAGCAGGCACCAAATCCTCCTCATGGGTTTTTATCAAAAGCCGCCCCTGCTCATCAACGGAATGGATGGTACCTTCTAACAGATGGGCTCCATCGATGGTGTCCATCGTAACGTGACAGGCCTTATACGCGAGCAGCGATTCATATTCTTGCTTATAGGCGCTAAATCCAAACGCCCGCCAGCCCTGATAGCGCGCTTCCACCTGACAAAGCAAAGCGCTAAGCACTTCAACCATGGTTGCACGTTGAAGGCCAGTTAACGCGCCGCTTACCTGCTCGCCGAGCAAATAGGCCTTGCGATACTTGCCCGAGGGCGTCTCTTCTTCAAGGGGATGAAATACATTGATACCAACCCCAACACATACGCCACCTACTCCAGCTTCTAGAGAGATACCGCATATCTTTTCCCCAGCGCACAAAACATCGTTGGGCCACTTCACCTGCACATCCAGCGAGGGTACTTGCACAAGCAACGCATCGCGCACCGCCAGCGAGAGCACCAAGCTCAACGAGGGTACATCACCGCGGCTTATATTGGGACACAATGCAAAAGAGGTATACAAACCACCCACTGGGCTTGCCCACGCGCGCCCCTGCCGGCCATATCCACCACTTTGATAGAGAGCCGTGACGCAGTAGCCTTCCCCAGCGCCCTCTCGTAACGCTTGTTTTACGGCATCGTTGGTTGAAGAAAGCCCGCCATAGGCATGCACATCCCAAAACGTTGAATGAGCAGCTTCTGGCACCACAAGGGGAGCAATGTCTAACACTTCCAGGCCTTCCCCACTTTGACGCTCTCATACGTGACAGCAACCCCATTGGCCAGCTCATGATGAGGAGCCAACTCCAAGAGAGGCTTTACCACAAAATCGCGCTCTTGCAGTTTTGGATGAGGCAACACCAGCACTTCATGGTCACACACGTAACCCTGATAATCGAGAATATCCAAATCGCAGGTACGCGGGCCGTTTTCACGAACTCGAACACGGCCCAGACTGTTTTCGATAGCCTGCAAATACTTCAAAAGCTCTTGCGGAGGAAGCCCTGTTCGCAAAAGAACCACCGCATTGACAAACGTATCCTGATCTTCAAAATAAGCCGGCTGGCTTTCGTAGAAACTTGAAACATCGATGATCTGAGAATCGGGCAGCATCACCATGTCGGAAAGAGCCTGATTTAAGAGGGCCTTTTTGCCCTCAAGCTCTTCCCCTTCATTGGCAACCAAGGGCACATTGCACCCCATGCCAACAAATACAAAGGGACGTAAATGCTCCTCGATCGATTTTTTGGTAAGCGCAACATTATGCGTGCGAATAACCGATGCCCCCAGCTCACAAGCCATCAAAGCCTCCGCAGCAGAAGCATCATCGCGTTTGAGGGGCTCATCGATATGGTAGGCATAACCGATGTACCCCTTTCGTGACACCGCCACCATAAGCGGATACCCCAAGCGTGCAAACTCCTGATAATTGCGCATGAGCGTGAT
>CAZDCX010000034.1:0-10680 GCA_964504115.1 uncultured Cryptobacterium sp. | reverse complement strand
AGAACACGGCGCTTTTCTTCCTCAATGGACACCGGCTGAGCGCCTGGTCGCGTTGATTCTCCCCCAACGTCAATGATCAATGCTCCTTCATCAACCATACGCAAGGCAGCGTTATAAGCATCCTCAACAGAGGCATATGAACCACCATCAGAGAATGAATCGGGTGTCACATTCAAGATACCCATGATGACGGGCACACGTGAATCGAAATGATACTGGCCGCACTTCCAAATCATGAAAGCAAACCTCTCTTTCATACAAAACCACCCGCCTTTTGCGTGCGGGTGGCTGGTGCTTATCTACCTCTTAAGCTGGGGGCTGATTTTTTGGCTCCTCGCCATCATGGGGCTGCTCAGAAGAAGCGGAGGGCTCTGTGGGCTCGGGTACTCCCTGATTGATAGCTTCCCCCTCGCCCTGCTCCTCTTCGCTTGGCGGCGGCGCCACCTCCGGCTGAGCTGCCTGCTCTAAAGCCGAAGCATCGGGCTGCGGCGCTTCCTCACCAGGAGCTTGCGTGGCATCGCTTTGAGAATCACTCTTGGCGGCGGGCTCAAGCTCGCGAGCCTTATCTTGCTCGGTTTGCAGGTATTCAGCCCAGCGATTATCAAGCAAAGCTTCGCAAGCCTCGCCATCAACTGTTTCGCGCTCAAGCAAGACCGAAGCCATGAGATCCATCTGCTCACGCTTGGTGGAAAGAATTTCTGCCGCACGATCGTGGGCTTCTTTCATGATGCGTGCCACTTCTTCATCGATGCGGCGAGCGGTTTCTTCCGAGTAATCCTGCGTGTTGCCATAATCGCGACCGAGGAACACCTCGTGATTCGGCTGGCCAAAAATCTGCACGCCCAAATCAGAACTCATGCCGTAACTTGTTACCATGGCACGAGCCATCTTGGTGGCGCGCTCCAAGTCGTTGGAAGCACCCGTGGTAATGTCGTCGCAGAAGAGCTCCTCTGCAACACGACCACCAAGGAATACGGCCAGCTCATCGCGCATTTCATTGCGGCTGTTTAAGACCTTATCTTCATCGGGAATTGAAAGGGTATAACCCAGCGCCCGTCCGCGCGAAATGATCGAGATCTTATGCACCGGATCGGCACCAGGTAAAAGATGCCCAACCAAAGCATGACCCGATTCGTGATAGGCAATAGTTGTACGCGTACGCTCATCCAAAACGCGCCCTTTGCGCTCGGGGCCAGCAATAACACGCTCCATAGAGTCTTGGACTTCCTTATCGGAGATAACATGCTTATTGCGACGAGCGGTAAGAATTGCTGCCTCGTTCAAAAGGTTAGCCAAATCGGCACCCGTAAAGCCTGGTGTCAGCTTCGCCAAACGATTCAGATCAACATCATCGGCCAGCGGTTTGTTCTCAGCGTGAACATCCAAGATCTTCTCGCGGCCTTTAACATCAGGCGCATCTACCACAATTTGGCGATCGAAGCGGCCCGGACGAAGCAAAGCGGGGTCTAAAACATCGGAGCGGTTGGTGGCCGCAATAAGCACAACCGAGTCGTTTGCTTCAAAGCCATCCATCTCAACCAACAGCTGATTGAGCGTTTGTTCGCGCTCATCATGCCCGCCACCTAAACCAGCACCGCGCTGACGACCAACTGCGTCAATTTCGTCGATGAAGATAATGGCAGGAGCTGCTTCCTTTGCCTGCTTGAATAAGTCACGCACACGAGAGGCGCCCACACCAACAAACATCTCCACAAAATCGGAACCCGAGATGCTGAAAAAGGGCACGCCCGCTTCTCCTGCAACCGCTCGAGCAAGCAGCGTTTTGCCGGTACCGGGAGGGCCAACCAACAAACATCCGCGCGGAATTTTGGCACCAAGCGATTGATACTTAGCGGGATTTTCCAGGAAGTCTTTTATTTCCTGCATCTCCTCTACCGCTTCATCCACGCCGGCCACATCGCTAAACTTCACATCGGGATGCTCTTCAATGTTCTTTTTCGCCTTTGCCTTACCAAACGACATCTGAGAATTGTTGGCTTTGTTCATCTGCGTGAAGAACCAAATGAACAGCACCGCAATAATCAAAACGGGCAACAGCGAAAGAAGAATTGAGCCCCAGCCCGATGCCAAATGCACGCTGTACTGAACATTGGGGTGCGCGGCCATGAGCTCGCCCAGCGAATCTTGCCCCACCCATGTACACGTATAGTTATGCTCCGAGCCTAAGGTTGCTGCGGTGAGCTCTTGGGTTTTAACTATATTGAGACGACTTGCGTCATGCGTCATGCTACCCAGCGAAGAGTTGAGCGCATCAAACGCCTCGTTGAATGCACTGGTTGTAGCTGCTCCAGCTGTTGAAGCAGGATAATACGTGCCGGTAATCGTACTTGACCCGGTATCGTATACCGCAGTGCTCACGCGATCTTGCTCGATAGCCTGCATAAATTCAGAGGTAATGAGTTCATCGGTTTGCGTAACGCCAGAAGCGCCAGTGATGCTGCGGGTCATCATGACCATAAAGAAAATACCGATAATGACAAACACCACAACGGTAACAAAGCTTGACCTCTCAGGCTGCTTAGAATGCTTCTTTTTTGGATTGGGATTTTGTGCCATAAGGTTCTGTTCCCTACGCTTTCGCTTTGCTTACTTTTGTATACCCATGTGCGAAATAAGTCTGCTATTTATACAAATCTTCCTTCAAAACACCAATGCACGATAAATTGCGATAACGCTCGGCGTAATCGAGACCATAGCCCACAATGAACTCATCGGGGCATTCAAAGCCAATATATTTACAGGATATGTCTGCCTGGTTTGGCGTATCCTTGCGCAACAATGTAGCCACTTCAAGCGAGGCTGGATTGCGTGACTCAAGATTTTTAATGAGGTAGCGCAGCGTCAGCCCGCTATCTAAAATATCTTCAGCGATAAGAACATGACGCCCTTCAATATTGGACGTAAGATCTTTGAGGATACGCACCACACCCGAGCTTTTTGCCCCGTTACCATAAGAAGAAATGGCCATGTAATCCATTTCAATGGGAAGATGGATTTCGCGCACCAGGTCGGCCATGAAAATAGCCGCACCGCGAAGCACCGAGATTACGATGATGCTTTCCCCCGCATAATCTTGCGTTATGCGAGCACCCATATCTTTAACGCAGGTGCGAATCTCTTCTTCAGTAAAAAGGACACGATCCAAATCGGGATGTTGCTCCACGAAAGCCTCTCTTTCGCCCTTTAGTGGGTGCATCGGGTATATACAAACTGACAGTGTAACAAAACCCCTCAAAGCACATCGTCAAAGAGAGCTTTACGGCGCCGTTTTGCAACAAATCTTCACCTGTCAACCGCCTAGATGTAGCTGCATACAAGGCGCTCAGACAATAGGGTTAAGCCTCGCTGCCGGCATCGCTTTTTGCCGAGCTGCCCGAATTGCTGGCCGCATCATCGCTTGCGGCATCGGCTGCATCACTAGCAGCATCATCGCTTGCGGCACCGGTTGCATCACTGGCCGAAGCGTTGCTGGGCTGAGCATCCTTTTCTACCAGCTCAACCTCAATCTCGCGCCGCATGATATCAGGGAAGTTGCGCAAAAGAGCATCCACCGGCAAGCCGACCACGTTGTTGTAATCACCTTCCAAGTGCTCCACCAATGCGGCGCCTTTGCCTTGAATCCCATAGGCTCCTGCCTTATCGATGGTTTCGCCAGTGGCCACATATGCATTGATGTCTTCGGTGGTAAGTTGCTTAAATGTTACTTTGCTTGATTCGGTAAAAGAGCGAAACGCCAGCGACACTTTGCCATCGCCGCCGTGCTCCTGTGATTCGTTGAGCATAATAAGCCACACCGATACACCCGTGATCACCTCATGGGTGCGCCCCGAAAGACGAGCAAGCATCTCTCGGGCATGGTCGGCGCTGTAAGGCTTGCCAAACATTTCTCCATCAAGAACGACGGTTGTGTCTGCGCCAATAACAATGCCCAAGCCAGTTGGATTGCGCGCAAGAATATCTTGAACAACAGCCCCAGCCTTGCGCTCTGCTAGCTTTTTGACTGCCTCGGCAGGTTGGCTGCGAAGGTCAGCATCCAAAGATTCGTCCACTTCGCTCGTGCCTGTGTATACCGTAAAATGGACACCGGCCTCTTCCAACAGTTGTTTGCGTCGTGGACTTTTTGAAGCCAAAATCACATTGATGGGCAAAGTGATTGTTCCCTTAGTCATTACTTGTTCTTCCTCCATTACTGTGCATGCTCGGCGCGATCACGTTTACGACGAGCGCGGAAACGTGCCATCGGCTCGATAAGAACGCCCCGCTTATTGGCGCTTACCGCTAAATCGCCTTGAATATTAACAACAAATCCTGCTCGAGGATTGCCGTCTTTGTCAAACGCCTCAAGCACCGATTCAACGGCCGCCGCTTCAATGCGTGCATCAGAGCCCAAGAAAATCTGCAACGCCATAAACACTACGCGGCGTTGCAAGGGGCGAGCCACTGCACCAAACTCTGGTGACAGACGACACCCTTCCCAGGCCGCAGCATCGGGCGAAGCTTCCGCCCATTCAAGGTGCTCTTGCGCGACAACACGTGAGAGGCTATCCAGATAATCATCTTCATCGGCGATTAAGTTCATCGAACGGCACAGCGTTTCCAACAAAGCACTGTTGCGCTCTTTTGCTTTTGGAACGATCTCATGGCGAACAAACGCCCGGAATCGATCGGTGTGGGCATTGGTTGCATCTTCGCGCCAGCGCTGACCGCTGCCATCAACCACCACGGCTTCTTGTGGAAGATCGTTGATGTAATCACGCAGCATCTGCCGCGACACATCTAAACACGGCCGCACTACCGGGCCATTGCGGTACAGCATTGAACGAAACCCACCTGGACCGGTTCCCTTAATGGAGCGCATATAAAAGTTTTCCACCCGATCATCTTGGGTGTGCGCCGTAACAATACGCCCCTCTGCCACAGGAATCATCTCGTTACGGCATAAACTCTCAAGCGCTTCATGGGCTGCAAGATAGCGCTCGTTGCGCGCAACCGCCTCCACGTTGCCACCGCGAGCAGCCGCCAATGCGCCTACATCTATTTCGCAAGCAAAGAAGGGCATATTAAGATGCTCGGCCAGAGATTGAACAAAGCGTTGATCATCATCGGCATCTTGCCCTCGAAGCTTATGATTAACATGCAGAATGGCAGGCTGGCCAACCAAATTACGCTCATGCAAATCTTTCATGGCATACGCAAGACCTGTTGAGTCTGACCCGCCCGACACCATTAAGATGACCGGCGTTGCCGAATCGAATAATTCATGATTGCAAATGGTGTGTTCCATGCAATTAATCATGAATGCCTTCCTTCCCTATGCCAACTCAGATATCATGCTCAAACAACAAGCTCGACATTCCTACTGCTTGGAAACAAAACAGCAAACATACCCCTGCTCTCGATAAATTTAGAAGCAACAGTATGGTAGCAAGGAAGCAATGAGCCCCCGCATGAAACGGAGTAGATTTCCATGAAGTTCATTTTACGTGTTATAGCAATTTTTGTTGCTGTTGGCGTTGCCGTTTGGCTGGTGCCTGGCATTAGCATCGTAGGCACACAAGATTCATGGGCAGCCCTTGTTATCATGGCTATTATTATCGCCCTGCTCAATATGACCGTAAAGCCCATTTTGCAGGTACTCGGGCTACCTATAACCATTTTGTCACTTGGCGTGTTTTACCTGGTTATCAACACTATTTTGCTGTATCTTGCCGCCGGCTTAGGCGATGCCCTCTTTGATATTGGCTTTACTATCAACTCATTTGGATCAGGCTTTATTGCATCAATCGTGATCTCTTTGGTTTCCACGTTTATGAATTCTCTGTTGGGAGCCTCGGATTAAAAGGCACACCATGCCTTCAAATAGTGCCCACAAACTGCAAACTCAGCACCAGGATATCGGGGCGTAGCTTAATGTCCGCGATAAAAAACTCTTCCCCGCGCGGACATTAACCTACGTCCCCGATGCCCCTCTTGCCCAGGTTTTTGGGGAATAAAAAAGCGCGGGTAGCGAGAATAATTCCCGCAAACCCGCGCCGTTAAAGAGCTTGAACTATGCGTTAGCCAAAGGAGAGGGAACGTTGTAGGTACGAGCGGCATTCTCTTGATCGAGATCGTAGAGTGCTTTGGCGTCAGAACCAAACAGCTTCATACGCGTAATCATCGTATCAGCCGTGTCCTCTTCTTCCTGCTGCTCGGTGATAAACCAATCAAGGAACTTCATGCTGCGATAATCATGAGCCGCAAGAGCAGCAGCATAAATATCGTTGATTAAAGAAGTTACATATTTTTCATGCTCTAAGGCAGCTTCAAGGGGCTCAAGATAGTTAGTGAAGGTTTTATCGGGCTGAGCAATAGCACCAAGCTTTACCTGGCAACCATTTTCATGAAGATAGTTGCGGAAAATCAGCGCATGATCGCGCTCTTCCTGAGCCTGAATCTCATACCAATTAGCAAAGCCGCTCAGGCCTTCCTCCTCATAATAATCGGCAAACGAAAGATAAAGATAGGCCGAATAGAGCTCTTTATTGATTTGATCGTTTAACAGTTCATATACCTTAGCATCCATACTTGCATCCTTTCTGTAAGGGGACTGCCTGCACGCTCTTGTACAAACAAAGTATTTCCTCATGCAAGAATCTACTCGTTCCGCCCCCGATTGACGAGAGAGAAACTCATTTTAATAAAAAACGTGCAAATGCGCCCAAATGCAAACCCCCAAGGCTTCATTTGTACAGGCTCTCCCTCAACGGCCGCCTTACCTGGTTTGATACTTTTTTTAAGCAAAACGCCTGATAACCGATCTGGTTTGCTACCATCAAAAAGAAAGCTAGAAGATAAGCATAAGAGAGAATCATTGGCACAGAATACCCACATATCGCAAGAGCAATCCACTCATGCAAACAACCATGATCGTTCAAAAAAACGCAGAAGCACGCAAGTCCGCAATGCCATCATTTCTGCTGCCATCGATCTGTTTCAGAAAAAAGGGTACGTTAGTACCTCGCTGAGTGAAATTGCCCGCAAAGTAGGCATGGATCCTTCTTCGCTGTACTATTACTTTCCCTCAAAGCAAGCACTTTTGGAAACCGTCACGCACCCCGAGAATTTAGCTCCCTCGTTTGCAAACCTTGAGTCGCACTCCAATAAAGCCGCCCAGCAGCTTTATGCTCTTATCGTTCATGATGTGGTATACAAATGCGAGCTTCCAATCGACTTTATTGAGATGGAAGAAGCTGCTTATAAAACACCTGAAGAATTTGACTTCTTCTTCAAGCACTACAAAACAAGTTACCTCAACATCGTCAAGGTTATAAACGCCGGCATTACCAACAAAGAGTTCAATACCTGCTCTGCCGATGAGCGAGCCGTTACCATCCTCTCAATTAATGAAGGATTGCAACATCACTATCATGCAAAACAGCGCAATAAATTGATATTAGAGATGTCGGGTTATGCAACGCGCAACTACGCACCGGAAGAAATTGGGCACCTGAGTGCCCAATCGGTACTTCCCTCCTTAATAACGAGCGAAGTTGATTTTCAGCGCATTGCCGATGAAGGCATGAACTTGTACTGTTATTTGCGCAAACAATATCAATACCAAAACGAATAGCGCTTGTTGTATCTTGTCAAAGAAAACTGCCACAGTTGCCAGATGAGCTGCGACGGCCCAAACGAAGCGATAACGCCTAAAAGCCAGCGGCCAGGCAAATACCTTGCAACCGCGCCTTAATTGCCTGTAGGCACTTTGAGTTGCCCTTGGATCACGGTTAGTTCAGTTAGGGCGCTGATGGCAATATCGGCTCGCTGTTGCACCTCATCGAAGGGCGCTTCCTGCCCTTGGTCATAAATTCCCACGACGCCATATCCTGCTTTGCGCAAGGTATCCATAGCGTACAAAGAATCTTCAACGCCCCACGTGGTGAGCTTTTCGGTTTTCATGTCATGCCAAGCCTTATCAAAAGCAGCCGGCTGGCGTTTTGATGCGCCTACATCATCAACTGAGACCACTGAAACAAAGTAGTCTCGAATACCCGCACAAGCAAGCCCCGCCTCAAGATATGAAACCGGGCTTGATGAAGCTATGCTCATACGCACGTTATTGCGGGCGCATGCCTCTAGCAGCTCGGCCGCACCTGCCAAAAGCGTTGCTTGGGTGCGGTAATACGAGAGCATATAATCATCCATACATTTGATAACTTCGCGCTGGCTACCGTATAAGCCATACTGATTGTGAAAGTAGGTTGCAACTTCAGGGATGGTGAAGGTGGCAAAACGTTCGCGCTCGGCATTGGTAACGGTGACTTGAGCCTCATGCGCTAAATAATCTTCAAGGCCTTGCCAGGCACCTAAAGAATCAATAAGGGTGCCATCGCAATCAAAGATGGCACCCGTTATAGCAGGTGAGCGGCGTTGTAAGGGTAAAGCGCTCATGGTGTTATTCGTAATCGCGCTTCAAGGCAGCAAAGGCAGGCATTGCATTGCGGATGGTATCAGACGAAACACAATAGCCTACGCGCACCCAACCGCCAACACCAAAACTATCAGAAGGCACTAAAAGCAACTCGTGCTTCTTGGCTTGATCTGAAAATGCTTGAGCGTCGGGCTCGAGTGCCTGCATCCACAGATAGAATGCTCCATCAGGAGCTATGTAGTTATAGCCTAGCTTGTCTAAGCCCTCTGTCAAAAGAGCACGATTGGCAGCATAAGCGGCAACGTTGACGGGCTCGTTGACGCATTGTTCGATAACGCGCTGGAAGAATACCGGGGCACAAATATAGCCAAGTGAACGACCAGCACCAGCAACGGCAAGTTGTACGCGACGGGCATCTTGCACCTCATCGGGCACCAGAACATATCCGATTCGATCGCCAGGCAAAGATAACGATTTGGACCAGGAGTAGCACACAAGCGTGTTGTCGTAGATTGACGGAACCCACGGCACCTCGATGTCGTCATAGACCAACTCGCGATAGGGCTCGTCAGAAATAAGGAATAAGGGCGAATCGAGCTCTTCACGCTTGGCGTGCAACAATTGCGCAAGCTGCTCAAGCGTTTCGCGGGTATACACCACACCGACCGGATTGTTAGGGGAATTAATAATAACCGCCTTGGTACGAGTAGAGAGCGCCGCGCTTAAAGCATCAAAATCAATTTGGAAATTATCGCTGCGCGCAGGTACCTCGACGCACACACCCTGTGCTGCCTCGATCCAAACGCGATACTCTGGGAAGTACGGCGCAATAACAATAACCTCATCACCAGGGTTTACCGTGGCGGTAATGCATGCAGAAAGGCACGCGGCAGCGCCCATAGTCAGATACAAATTATGGGCATCATAGCAGGTGCCAAAGCGAGCGTTGAGGTTATTGGCAATGGCGGTTTTGCTGGTATCAAGCCCCGATGCTGGAGAATACGCATGGAGCTCGGCAGGTGGCATATCGGCCAGCTTGTGCATGGTTTTTGCAATCTTTTCGGGAGCCGGAACAGAAGGATTGCCAATACTAAAATCGAATACCTTATCTTCGCCAATTTGAGCTTTGCGCTCAAGGCCATAGGCAAACAGTTCGCGAATAGCCGAAGGAGCAGCACCCAAACCATACATGGTTTCATTAATCATTGTCATTCAAGGATCTCCTTACCTACCAGGCATCCGGCCACACAAGGTATGACTCGCACGCACGTTTTGCTTCAAGCATGGGCCGCATTCATTACCAGAAGAATAAATGCCTATGCAAAAAAGGCGGCCTTGCGACCGCCTGATAAAGATAACTGGTGCCCGAGGCGGGATTTGAACCCGCACGTCTTTCGACAACGGTTTTTGAGACCGCCGCGTCTGCCGTTCCGCCACTCGGGCGCAGGACTGTATTATACCCAACTTACGAGCTGGTGCGAGAAAAAATAGAAGAATTGGGAAAAATATGCCAAGCGGCTTGTTGCGAGCTTACTTGAATTGGTTTAAACGATTAAAGCCACGGCAGACCCTGTGTGATAAGGGCTCTTCGCAATGTTTCGAGCAATTAAAAACTAAAAACATGCACTCTCGCACAAATCGGCTAAAAGAAATCATGAACTATGAGAGCTATGGAAGTCAAAAGCAAAGTGCAGCAAAACAGCTCCACACCAAGGCAGGCGCAAAGGCAAACGTGCGCTGCTTTTTTATGCAACAGTACAGCGCTTGCAAGACCCCTATGCTCGTAGACGCCGCCAAAAACAAGGCTGTAGCCGGGGCGCTGAGATACAGGCAGCAGATAAAGTATAGCTTCACATCCCCTGCCCCGATTGCACCATCGGGCTGTTTGCGCGAGAGCGCGGCATTGATTGCCATCACAAGCGCAACCAAGATAGCCCCGCGCAACCCCTGCTGAAGAAGCGCCGAAACACCCCACACCTCAGCGTAGATTCCCGCCCAAGAGCTTTTCCCGCAGTATTGCAAGCTACACGCGCCCACGCACAAAGCCACCCGCATCACGCACAACACAGCAAGATCCCCTGCGGGCACAAGGCGCTCGCGTACATCGCTTATGTGAATATGCACCCCCACCGCGCCCATAACCACAAGCACCACTGCCAAACCCATACCAGTTCCTCATCTGACTGACTCGAGCACAACTTATGGGTATCAAGCGTAAAAAGAACCTTCGAAACAGATTCCAAAAG
>CAZDCX010000033.1:0-14333 GCA_964504115.1 uncultured Cryptobacterium sp. | reverse complement strand
GTCGAGCGGCGATAAATACTCAACGTCGCTTCGAGGGTCTTCCATATTAGCTAAGACCTCCAAGCTACCCAGATGCAGATTGAAAATCGGAAAGTAAATCGTCAGAAGGGCGATGATTGCCTGCAAGAATTGCTTCGTCCCTGAGTTTGTTACAGGGTAATTAAGTTCCGCGCGAGCACCATCAAGTAACCGCTCTGCCATGCCTTGGGAAAGCCAGGCCATCTGCGCTAGACTCATGTGGCTGGTTGTAGCGGCAATAAGCGGATACAGCGCAAAATTGTTTACATCGGTGCTTGCGCGGGTACCCTCAGCTTTATCAAAACTCATGACTACCTCCCGGCCTGGGATGTGCACTGCAAAGCAAGCTGTTCGCGCTCAACAAAAATGCGTGCCGTACATACCTCTTCCCTATTGCGACATGCATCCAGTGCCTGTGCAGCGACTTCATACAATTGGGGTTCTAACGCACGTGCGCCTAACTGTGAGTCATACGCCCTGTGGGCGATAAAGCGCGCCGCCTCATCTTCGACAACAAAGCTTGTACCTTCAGGCAACAACTTCGAAAGCTTTGATTCAAGGCTGTTTTCGCATTGGTTGACGATTGCCGCCAAACTATCCTCGGCAAGCGCAGGCATGTTCACGATTGAGGCAATTCTGCCCAAAAGCTCAGGCATCATCCCGTACTCAGCAAGATCCTGCGGGATGATATGCTGGCGCAACTCGTATTCGTCCATGTGCCACGCAGAGTCGCGCGAGGCGTGTAGCATAGCGCTCCCCTCTTCGCTCTTTTTCAAGCGGCGAGCAACAACCTCACTGCCAATACCAGTGAAGGCGCCGGCCAGCACAATAAAAACTCGTGACATGTCGATAGTGAAACGCCCTTGGCTCTTTTCATCACTTTGCCCATCGTAGGTATCCTCGCATTCCACGAAGGCCATAATATCGGGCTGGGGATTAAAGCCACCAGCAGAAAAATCACCCTCGGTAAGCGCTTTTTTATCGATCTCATCGAAGAAAACGATGGCTTGTGCGCCTGGGTTCCCTTTCAGGAAGGTGGACACGCGGTTCAATTCAGAGTCGAGCGTGCGCCCGCGCCAACCTTCTCCCGTAAGCGTATTGCATTTGATGGTAAAAACCTTTACCTCATTACCCTCGCTCAACGCCCGCGCCGAAACCTTGAGAGTATGCCCTTTGCCAGCGGCCGTAGGTCCTATGAGCAAGCACGCATTCACGCTGGGAAGCGTGCTACTTGCTGTACCATCCGCAAGCTTTTCTTGCCTTACGCGGCTCAGCATGAAGTACTCAGCAATCCGCTCAACTGCCTCATCTTGCCCGATGACCTCTTTCTTTATGCGGTCGGCAAGCTCCTGGGCATCCACCTGCTCAAAACGCAGGTCTACACCGCGCTCTTTTGCTGGTGCGGCTTGCTCTTCGCAGGCAGCGAGAAAGTCTTTTTTCGCCTGCTTGGCAGCCTGCTCGGTCACCATTGGCCAGCTTTCAAGCTCAGGTTTGCGAAAAATGCTATCCATGTAATCGCACCCAAGTGCTGCGCGGCGAAGCTCCCCCTGCGTCTTTTGATCAACGATGCTATTGGTATTGCTATTCTTGTTATTCATGAGCGTCTTCCATTTCCCTTGCTTCTGGCAATACCTCATCTACCAGCCCGAAGGCAACGGCTTCTTCAGCATCGAAGTACTTATCCACTTCGGTCGCCTCATGAATCTCTTGGTCTGTACGCCCCGTTGCCTCAGCCAGCATGGTATCGAGCACACTGCGTGATTTTCTGGCAAAGTCGGCCATAGCAAAAACGTCCGACGATTTTCCTCCGAAACTGCTGGAGGGCTGATGAATCATCAGAGTGGCTCTTTTCGTGGCGAACCTTTTGCCCTTGTTGCCCGCGCAAGCAACGATAAAAGAGCCCATCGAGGCACACATGCCGTAAGCAATAGTGGTTATCGGAGAAGCAATGGTGCGACAAGCATCGATGATGGCAAGCCCGGCTGAAACGCTGCCCCCGGGAGACATCACATTTAAGGTAATGCTTTGACCAGGGTAGATGTTGGCCAAATAGTTGAGCTGGATGATGACGCGGGCAGCAAGGCTGTCGCTAATCTCGCCACAAACGAAAAGCTGGCAGGTGCTTAAGAGTTCGAGTTCGGGCGCGTACAAGCCATGTTGATAGGTGAAGTCCTTACCCCCCGTGCCAAAGCTCGATGCAGCATACAAAGAAGAGGGAGAGTCATCAAACCATGACTCCTGCCACTCGTCACGGCGTTTCATTACTGTTTTATTGCGCTCCACTACTGCTCCTTTCTTTTTGGATATCGCTTGCCTATATTCTTGATTTACGTTTATTTGGATATTCTTTATCCAGTGCTATAGTACAGTATGTCTTATGACAGGTCAAGCAGGTTGTGCCAAGCAACCGAAAGGAATAGGAAACATGAGCAAAAGAAGTGAGCAGGATCTGGAACGTGCCCAGCTGATCTTGGATTGGTCTAATGTTAGCGCGAACCTTGTTGCTGCTATTGCCAAAGCTTATGCGCCCGATTTCGCGGGCTCGCTGGTACAAATCGATGCGCTTTGCTCCTACAAACACGGGGAGCTCGGTTTTGGCGATGGGCTCACGTACCGCCTGCATAAATTCTTCCCCAAGAAAGAACTCTATAGCGTCCACCAGTACCTCTATCGCGGAGTTGCAGATGAGAATCTGCTTAAAAAAAGAATCGATGCTGAAAAAGTTGTCGCGGATGACTTCTTCGATTGGGCGCAATACTACCCAGAGAAGAGCATCGAGATCAACGTTTTGGAAGACACAGCTGAGGTAAAAAGAGCAGTTGCTACATTGGCAAACTGTGTTATCTGTGCCGTCCCCGCAAACGAGAGCGCAAAGAACCTTGCTGGTAGTGAAACCATGCGTATGTATGCGTACTATCTGCTTGGAGTGCAGCTTAAGATGACAGAATGGCTCTACGCTGCTGCTGCCTTGGATATTGCAGGAGATGCAGGCTGCTCGATATTACTCATGCCAACACGAGCGCTTATTCAGGCTTACGGAATTGCCGACAGGCGCGCCTTTGCAGAGAGGGGCTACATCAGAGCAATTATTAACATAGGCGCACACCCCGCATTGAATACCGATGCATGCCTCGTTGTTTTAACAAGGGGAAACGACAACATCGAATTTATTGACGCTTCAAAGCAGCTCGCGCATTTAGGCAGACACACAATGGAACAAGACGAAATGGTGGAACTCTTTACCAGCCCAGATACCTTACCGCACCAAAGTGCCAACCTTGAAACTATTGAAAGCCACGATTGGAATCTTGAGCCATGCCTTTATACAGGTGACTCTCTCTTTGTTGTTGAAGGAACACGCCTTGGTGATATTGCCGAAATTCGGCGGGGCGGTGGCAAACGGGGCACCCTTTTCGACTGGAGATCTCCGGAAAACGGATTGGTTTTCTATTGCGATGCATCATCTTTTGCTCATGGTGAGATTATTGACGAAAATGATATCCATGCCCAATTCGAGTATGATCCCGCACAACACGCGAAACATGTAATACCTTCGGAAAAAGATTGTATTCTCATAGGCCGCATCGCCAGCAACATCGGCACACCATTCAAAGTGGGTCTCAAACTTGGTGCCAGAAGCGACGAGAATATACCATATGTGAACAAATACCTCCTCGCATCCGACAGCCTTTTGCTGTTGATACCTTCCGAAGAGGTTAACCCCTGCTACTTACTAGCCTTTCTTTGCAGCGATGTTGGTCAAAAGCTTTTGGAGCAGGCTGTCTCGGGCACGGTTAAGCAGCTCTCAACGCGTAACTTACGGGAAGTCCGAGTGCCAATCCCTAGCAAGCAGGAACAAAAGAAAATAGAAGAGCACTACCGTGAATGGCTGCTCAAGGAGCGTCGTTTAGTCTCTGAGCTAGAACAACTCGAGCAGGATAGGCTCAACCCACCATGGCTCACCATACATCGAAACGAACCAGTCATTGAAACAACGTTTGCCCTCTCAAAGCTTCAAAACAACAGCGATTGAAGTAAAGCTTGCCGACCTTGCTCACAACAGCGATATTACGCGCTTGCCTCATGTTTCCAAGCGCGACCTTGAGCGCGTTAAAAAATATAACGAAGCAAAAAAGAGGCTCCTTGGATAAAGGGGCACGCCACGTATGCTGCGCGTAAGGCAAAGTTTTACCCGCAATACGTGTTGCCCAGCATACGCCACCTATGCGGTACGCTAGGTAAAACGTGGCGCTCGCCCCTTATATAGCCCAATTACATTCAGCGCGCTGCTTACTGCTTAAAAGCTGCCGTTAAAGCAGGAACCACTTCAAAAAGATCTCCCACAATCCCGTACTTGCAGCTGTTGAATATGCCAGCATCAGGATCATTATTCACGGCAACGGCAATCTTGGCATCGCGGAAACCCGACGTGTGGTTAGGCGAGCCAGAAACGCCCACCGCCACATGCAAATCGGGCGCCGTAGTGTGATGCGAAGATCCAATAACGCGCTCAGGCGGGAACCAGTGCATGTCGTCGCAACAAGGAAGAGTGCATGAAAGCTCAGCTTCCATAGCTTGCGATAACTCTTCAACCAAGGGCAGGTTTTCGCGAGCCGCCAACCCCATCCCCACATCAACAACGCGAGATGCGGTATCAAGCCCGGTGCTTGCCACTTCCTCAAAGCCAATGACGCGGTCTTCCACCGGCGGAACTTCTGCATGCTCAAGAGCTACCGCAGCGCCCACGGATTGATCGCTATCTGGCCCTGTATAGATGCACGCCATCTTAGGAGCCGAAACAGCTTCAAGCGCCTTCGCGTTGGCAATCAGGCTTTCGGCTACGATATCGTCTCCGCTTACGCCCACCTTCTGCACATTGCCAACCACCGCCGCACAAAGAGCGCCTGATACTGCGCCTAAAATACAGCGTGCACTACCCGTATCGTTTGAGAGCACAAGGTCGGCGCCATCGGCAGCAATAAACTCAGCAACGCACGACGCGTATGCCTCGGTTGGAGTATCTTCGGGCACTACAAATGAAACAACACGGCCCGCTCCGTACCCAGCAGACTCGTATCCAGCAATCTCTTGCGCTAGACTATCGGGCCCCACGACCGCTATAGAAATGCTCTCGCTCACATCATGTACGGCAGCAACAATGCCGCCCAAACGACGAAGCTCAGTTGCGATTATCCAGGTTTTCTTTCCCATAGTATTTCACCTCACTCAGTACTAACCCAGCGCTGCTATAAAACGCCCTCGCCATGCAGTGCATCCATAAGCTGGGCAACAGCGCTTGATGGGTCGGAACCATCAAAGATGATTGCCTTGCCACCCTCGGGCAAACACGTACCCAAGCTCGTGGCAATGCCGCCAGCGATATTCAAACTATCAACGCTTTTTTTGGTTACCGGCTTCTTGCGAGCAGCAAGAGTTTGTTTTATTCCTGGCACCGCTGCTTCCTGCCCCAGCGCCTGCGCGGCAATAACCAGAGGAGGCTGAGCCGACACGATACGGTTTCCTGTCGGAGTTTTTATGGTCAGACGTATGCTCTCTCCATCAGGCTCGGCGGCTATCACATTGGCGTAAGCCTTCCAATTCAGCTGCCCTATCAAAGCCGCCACAACCCCACGATCCCAATCAGAATCGCCAATGGCAACTACATCGATATCGCCTTCGCTTTGCACTGCTGCAGCAAGAGCTCGCGCAGCAGCCGAGCCATCGGCTCCGCCAAGAGCATCTTCTACCACAACCGTGCTTGCAGCCCCGCGTGCCGCCGCCCACTCAGGCTTTCCATCGCCGATAGTAATTCCAACAATGTCCTCTTCTACCGAAAGACCTCGGGCAACATCCATAGCCGCAGGATCATCGTCGGTTGGCGAGAGTTTCACGCCAGGCCACGACACCATACCATCAGCGGCAACGTGAGCGTCCTGTGGGTCTTTGCACCATTTGAACACCACTGCTGTTTTCATGTTTGCTCCAATCTCACCTACGTGCGTATTTCTCAGGTCGTTTATTCAAACGAAAAAACAAGAGGGGTTCCCGCATTAGGAACGCAGTACGGGAACCCCACAAGTAAGCCAATAAAGATGGCGTTAAACCGCAGCTACCTTTACGCCAAAGTAGAAATAATGTGACGTGCTGCCAAACGGCCTGAAGTGTGAGCAAAACCATTAGCTGTGCCAGGAACATCCAAGTTGTACGTATCGCCGTACAAGCCAGTTGCTTCCATGCCAACCGCATAAAGACCAGGAATTGCCTCGTAATTTTTATCGGTAACTTGGAAATTACCGTTAATGCGAATGCCGCCGCAAGAAACCAGAATCGAAGGACGCTGCTTGGTTGCATAGAACGGAGCCTTGCGAACAGGCTGGAGGAACTTAGCTGGCTTCATATACTCCTCGTCTTTACCAGCATCGCAAGCTTTGTTGTACTTTTCAACCGTAGCTTTGAATGTTTCAACATCAACGCCCATAGCCTCGGCAAGGCCTTCAAGGGTGTCTGCCTTAAATGCTGCGCCATCGGCAAGCGCCTCGTCAATTTCAGCGCGCAGGGTAGGCATTGGTTTATGAATCGGAATAAAGTCGCCCAAACCAACCGCAGAACCGGTGCCAGACTCAAGGCGAGTTACCGTATCATCATCCATGACGGAGAACACAATGCCGTCATCGCGCAAGGCAATGGTGTTGCCCGTATCGGCAAAGCTGTTAGCCACCGCCTCGTTGCAGAAGCGCTTACCTGCGGTATCAACCCATAAGTTAGGCTGATAGCCAGCCCCGTTGATGCAGGAGCCAAGCGTACGACCATCGGTGCAGCCAATAATCATGAGAGCACCAATGTCCTTCAAATGAGCGCCAACCGCCTCGGCCATACGAATACCGTCGCCCGTGTTTTGCGTTGGAACCGACTGGTAATTCTTTTTATCAACATCAGGAATCCAGCTGTACTTCTTAACCATTTCCATGTTGTTGCCAAAACCGCCGGTCGCAAGCACAACCGCCTTCGCACCAATGCGAATCTTGTTCCCTTCTGGATCTTGAGCAACAACACCGGCAATTTTGCCATCATCGCCAACGATAAGTTCCTGGGCAGGGGTGCTGGTAAAGATATCGATCTCGGCATTTATACACGCACGCTCCAGCAAATCCTGGCAGTGTTGCCCTAAGCCCTCTGGGCGATGGAAGGTATACAGCTCTGCCGGCTGATCAAAGGCGTAAATGGTGACATCGGTATAATCGATGCCGAGTTTTTTGTAGATATCAATGGTCTCGGGGGAATTGTACACAAACGACTTAACAACATCGATGTTAGCGCGATGGTGGCTGTAATCGATATAGCGCTGTACGTGCTCTTCGTGTGTTGGGAAGTGAGCGCCCTCGGGAAGTTCTCCCGGGTAGTCTGGATGGGGGCGAGCAGCTTGCTCCGACGACTCAGAAGCGCACGTACCCTCGGCATAAATACCAGTACCGCCGCAGGCTTCGAGCTTCTCAAGCAAACAAACGCTCAAATCGCTTTCGGTTGCAATCGTGTATGCGGCAGATTTACCTGATGCACCGCCGCCAACGCATACCACATCATATTCAACGTCAAAAGCCATGATTAACCTCATTTCTCAAGTTTGTATTGATGTACTTTTGGTTGCGCTTTTACAAAAACGCGCCCCAGCGCATGCTCTTCGCTTTGCGCATGAAATCCTAGTGAGCCGTCTGACCAGCATCAACAGGAACAACAGCCCCGCCCATAAACGATGCTTCCTCCGAAGCCAAGAAGGCCACTACTGAAGCAATTTCGGACGGATCGGCAATACGGTTTTGCCAGTTGTAGCTGGATACAAGCGCCTTCATCTCGGGGTCATCCATCCAGCCCTGAGTCATCTCCGTTGAAACAAAACCAGGCGCAACGCCATTAACGCGAACGCCCTTACCGGCATATTCGATGCCAGCAGCTTTAGTAAGGCCAACAACAGCATGCTTTGCAGCTACATAAGGCGCCATTCCAGGATCGGCCACCAGGCCTGCAACCGAGCAGACGTTCACAACTGCACCGCCGCCTGCTTTCAGAATCTCGGGGATGCCGTACTTCATGCCCAAGAAGACGCCTTTAACATCAACAGCCATGGTGTGATCAAAATCTTCAACCGACTGATCAACCAGATCTTGCGTCGGAGGAAGCGAACCGGCGTTGTTGACCAACACATCAAGCTTGCCGTACGTTTCGACTGTCTTGTTAACGAGGTTTTGAACATCCTCTGCAACAGAGACATCACATTTAATAGTAATCGCCTCGCCACCAGCGGCCTTAATAGCCTCTATCGTGTCGGTGCAAGGCCTTCTTCCCGCGCATACGACTTGGGCGCCCAATGATGCAAATTTCTTAGCAGTTGCCGCACCAATGCCTGAGCGAGCGCCAGTCACAATAACGACCTTGCCCTCATAGTTACACATACCAGCCATAGCCAACACTCCTGTTCCCAAGCCCTTGAATTGCTAAACGATTCGCTTTGTCGGGGGACTTGCTGCCTGACAGGTAGACCTTCGCACACCATCAGCACCTAAAACTACCCTGCAATGAAGTGATTATTTTTCTCACTCTTCACACCAAATTGATGATTTTTTCTCTCATTAGATTCAGATGATGGCTTTGACGTGGTATAACGTCACTTCTCATCAAAGAGCCACCACGGAGGTCGCCTCATTTAAACCAGCCCCCCTAGCAGCCCTCTCTGCTACAATGAAGCCATTCATTACTGTTCTTGTAACCCTTTCTCACGAGATTATTTGTCAGCACCGGAAGTCGAGGCGATTTCGCGTGCCCTCCGCATACCATCAGAACAACCCTAAGCGCTCATTCGCAGACAATACCCTTGCGCTTCCCTCTTCGCTGTACTGGGCGTGGACTATCCTCGCGCTGCTATACCCCTTGCAATTCAGGGGAACGCAAATCAACCTCAGCGAATATGAGCTGTATCTCATTGTTTGCGTAGTTGCAGGCGGTATTACTGCCCTTTCGTCATACAAACATTCCGAGATCGCGCTGCGTTTTCTCTCTTCGCTCAAAACAGAATTAACAGTTGTTGGAATAGCCTCTCTTGGCGCGGCACTGATGCTGATAGGGATATATGTTCATAACCTTATTTTGCTTCTGATTGCTGGGGTAGTTATTGGGCCAACTAATATGTGCTTTCTCCTTGCGTGGGGTCGCATGTATGCAAAACGCGGATCCAGAACATCCAGTGTTGCCTTAACTCTTGCCCTTGCTATAGGCACGGCCATAGCAGGTTTGGTAGCCCTTTTGCCGTTTCCTATTGCAGCCACTTGTATCGTGATTATGCCCGTGGCAATAGTTGGGCTTTTGAAACTCATTCTTTCGGTGATTACCGCCTCCCGCGAAGAAGACGAAGAGAGTATTGCTCAACAAAGAGCCTCAATAGGTGGATCTCCCCTTTTAACCGAACCTGAAAACGAGGATGACGCAGCGCGCTCGATTGAAAAAATTTTTCGGCAAACATCACATTTTATTTTGGGTATGTCTCCCTCCCTCGTACTAGCAGGTATTTTTGTTGGAATATGTGCTGGTTTCTTTAACGGGCAGGTTTTATCCCTGTACACCGCCACCTCTTCATCGGAGCCCTTCGCTTCTCTGTCCTTCATAGCGCCTAGCCTTATCATGCTGGCTCTTTGGGCTGTCGTGTTCTTTGCCCCGCGCATCGCCTCGGCAGCACTGGGAGCAGTAATTATGATGGGGCTGGCTGGATATCTCTGGTTTCCTGCCGCTGAACTGGCGGGGGTGCCTGCTCTTGCTTGCGCGCTCATGCTTGTTGGGCTTGTTGGAATGTTTATCGCAATATGGCTCACTACTACCGAATTGTCATACCAGATCAAAAACGATATTACCGTGGGTCTGGGAGCAAGCGTGGCAAGCATGGCTTTGGGCGCAGCAGTGGGCTCGGTGGCCTATGTCCTCGTTGGCTTTTTATCGGTTCCCCTCTTGTACCAAAATCTTATACTCGGCACAATGGGGCTGCTCTATGCTTGTTCTATCTTGCTCTTGTTTGTTGGCAATTCCGAGCTGTGGAGCCTTGTTCGAACCAATGCATTCATGGCCGCCCAATCTTCTTCAGCAGATCACGACAATGTGACAGAATTTCGGCCTGATTTTGCCAACAAGATTGAACGCATAGCCGAGGAGCACAATCTCACAAAACGCGAAAAAGAGGTGCTAACCCTCATCTTGATGGGGCGCAGCCGCCCGCGTATTGCTCAAATACTCGTGCTGTCTGAAAACACCGTTAGCTCGCATATTCAGCACATCTATCGCAAGTTTGGCGTACACAGCAACCAAGAGTTACTCGATTATTTCCTCAGCGCCAAGCAGCCCAACATCAGGTAATCCTTTTAGCTGCACGCCCCACTTTTTTGCTAGCGTGCCGTTTACGGATTAAACCGCCGTCCAAATAGCAACAGTTGTGCTACTATCCCAATTTACAACTCAATATTTACTGTAAACGACACATGTGGCGCTCGTGGCGCATAAATCTGATCACGGAACAGAAGGCAGGCTCCGTGATTATCAGGCGCACGGGTGCCTCTTTCTGTCTTAATGAGATTTGCCGCCTTCCGAGCGCGGAAGGAGGCTCTTTTGTCTGAGCAAACCAAAAAATATAACAACCCTCAGCTCATAGTTGCCGTTGCCGCTTTCGCGGCGTTTTTGGCAACCTTTAACGAAACATTTCTCAATGTAGGATTCGCGCCCATAATGGCGGATTTGAACGTAGAAGTGGCCACCGTACAATGGCTGGCTACCGCCTATATGCTCGGTGCAGCCGTTATGGTACCCGTTTCGGCGTTTGTTTATCGCTCATTCCCAACGCGGCCGCTGTTTTGCGTAACCTGTGCATTTTTGGTTGTAGGCTCACTTATCGGAGCATGCGCTCAAAACTTCACAGTGCTGCTCATTGGCCGTATTGTTCAAGCTCTTGGCACGGGCATGCTTATTCCTATCGGCATGAATATCACCCTTGAGGTTGCCCCCCGTGAAAAGCTTGGTACCTACATGGGAATCATGGGAGCAATGACCACCCTTGGCCCTTCATCGAGCGTAATCCTGGCAGGCGTGATTTTGGCTTTATCTGGTTGGCATATGCTCTTGTGGGTGTTTGCCGGCCTTTCTGCACTCTGCCTTCTTTCTGGAGCAGTATTCCTGCGCAACATTGCCTATCTCACGCATCCTAAACTTGATGCGGCATCAGTTGCACTCATTGGCATTGCTCTCATTGGCATACTGTATGGCGTATCAACCATTTTTACCGCCAGCATCGCTATTGCTGTTGCCACCTTTATTGTCGGTATCGTTGCTCTTGCATTTTTTGTCCGCCGCCAAGGCAAGCTGACAGAGCCACTGATCAATCTGCAGCCTCTCACGGTACTTCCCTTCACCATCGGCACTATCGCAAATATGCTTTCGCTGCTCACCATTTTTGCTATGAACATCATTGTGCCAACGTTCATGCAAAGTGTTCTGGGTACTGAGCCGCTGATAGCATCGCTGACGCTCTTCCCCGCTATCCTGTGCTCATGCGCTGTTTCGCCTTTGGCAGGGCGCATCTACGACAAGCATGGAGCTGGCACCCTTTTGCCCATTGGTTTTGCCTGCATCGCAGTCTTCTCGGTACTGGTATCGCTCTTTATCAGCACCGCCTCTCCGGTAATCCTTGCCCTGCTCTACATTCCAGTGATTTGCGGCTCTGCCCTCATCATTGGGCCAGTGCAAAGCTTTGCCCTCTCAAAGCTCTCGAATGAAATGAACCCGCACGGCGTTACGATTATGTCAACCGGCTTCCAGATTGCAGGATGCGTGGGCTCTTCGGTATTTACGGGGGTTTACGCTGCCGTAACGGCTGGCAGCATCTCTTCTGGAATGAACGCATTCCAGGCCACCACCCAGGGTATGACGGCCGCCGGCATACTCGTAGGCGTTGTTGCTCTTATTGGTTTTGTGATTGCATTTTACATTCGCCGCGTCGAGCGTTCTCGCAAGGCCGCTGCCAGCAGCCAGCAACAGGTCAGCGCCGAGGTGCTACCAGGAACCCTTGCTTCCTTGATGAAGACCAACGTGTACACCGTCAGCCCAAGCACCACCGTTGCGGAGGCTATGGAGTTATTCGCGGAAAAGGGCATTTCTGGCGTACCTGTTGTGGATAGCCTGAGCCACGTTGTTGGATTTATCTCCGACGGCGACATTATGGCAAGTCTTGCCGACCAAGTGCCAGCTTTTAAATCTGCCTGGTCATTTGTAGTGGAACGCGAAAATGACGATTTCGATGCAACACTTTCCGAGGTAATGAAGCTGCCGGTAAGCGCCATCGCAACAAAACATGTTATCTCGGTTGATATAGCCGATGATCTGGGTGAAGTAGCCCGCATTCTTGCCGAGCGCCACCTCAAAAAGGCTCCGGTCCTCTCTGGCGGGAATATGGTCGGTATTATCAATCGCTCAAACATCACCCGTTACGCCGTAAACACCTACGCTGCAAAGAAACAAAGCTAGCAGGCAGGCAAAGAAGAGTGGTTTTGATTTGATTGTTAGCCTTTAAAGCTGACCGTTCAGGATTCAAACAACTCGCAAAGCATCCATGCGCTTGGCAGAGGCGAGACTTATACGTTGAGCTCCTGCCAAGCGTTTGTTTTTATGCCATCGTCATGCACAGGGTTTCGCATACACGCCTGCTAACGCTTGAGGCTAAGTTGCTATGTGTGCGCCTACCAAATGCTTGAGCCAAAGAGTCATGTGCGCGCACCTACAAACACTTGACCCCGAATGTAACATGCGCACACCTACAAATACTAGAGTTCCTACCCGTCCACACCAAGCAAGGCCAAATGAATCTTGCCAACAAAAGGCTCGGCACACGGCTCGACAAGGCCGGTTTTAATAGCAAGCATGGTTACCGTAAGGTCAGCCTTCACGCACTCATGTGCAGGCTTGCCAGTTTGTGCGTTGAGCCCACTTGGACAATCAACCGCAAGTACCATCGCATCATGGTTTGCGCGCGCATCGTTGGCACAATTGATCCAGGTGCTCAGCGGTTCGCGAACCGTATCGTAGGCAAAACCTGTTCCCAGCATCGCGTCAATGATCAGGCTCGCAGAATCGCATAGGCCGGCGAGCGTTTGAGCATCTGGCTCGACTACCAAGTCAAACGCTCCCTCATCCATGGCCGCAAGAGCATTGGTATGTGCAGGCTCTGCCGCAAGCTCAAAGGCCGCAACTTTTGAAACAAGCGTAACGGGATAGCCTTGTGCGCTCAGCTCCTTAGCGGCAACCCAGCCGTCTCCTCCGTTGTTGCCTGTTCCGCACAAAATTACAATCTTCTGTGAGTGCTTGGGCGCGCTCTCACCATGCGGATTTGCCTGATCGTTAACGGGCGTGCACTTGAGGCTGTCCGCGCCATGCAAGCTTGCCTGATTGTTGGCAGGGGTGCTCTTTGGCACATCTGTGCCGCACGAACTTGCCAGGTCATTGGCAAGGGCGCACTTCAAGGCAGCTTCTTGCAGCATATCGAAAGCACAGCGCGCCACCGCCTGGCCAGCACGCACCATCAAAGTAGCAAGCGGAGTGCCCTCTTCGGCAATGCGTTTTTCCCAAGCCACCACCTCGGCAACATCCATAATCTTTTCAGCAGATTCGCTCATCACTAACCCCTCTCAACTCTCACGCCAAGCAACGCAGCCGTTGTCCGCGTGCGTGGCTAGCTCGGCCTGTAGCCAGCTCGCCTTCAAACCTTGCGCACCTCCAGATTACTGCGCATCAAAGCCTTTCAACCTCTTGATCGCGGCATGGTATTGCTCTGGTATATCAGCCTCCGATAAAGTGCGGTGGACATCGCAGGTTCCAGCTGCCTTGGCTGTTTCGTAATACCAGTGTTTGTAATCAAGCACCTCTAAGGTTTCTTGCACCTGTTTGAGCTGCTGCAACACAGTTTCTCTTCGCTTGTCAATCAAGGCAAGGCGCTTGTCGATAGTAGAGTCGCCCTCCATGCACCAATCAATAAAGAGCTTGATTTCTTTAATAGGCATGCCTGTTTTCTTAAGGCATTGAATCGTTGAGAGCCACTCATAATCCGAATCTTTAAACGTGCGTATGCCGCCATCGGATCGCTCCACAAAAGGCAAAAGCCCCTCTTTGTCGTAATAGCGCAGCGTTGAGGGTGCAACGTTGAGCTTTTTTGCCATTTCTCCAATCGAGTAAACCATGAACGCTCCTTGAAAAAAGTTCCAAAGCTGGTTAAAAAAACGTCTTAAAGCCCATTGACT
>CAZDCX010000032.1:0-14882 GCA_964504115.1 uncultured Cryptobacterium sp. | reverse complement strand
GTGGTGCGCCGTGAGGGATTCGAACCCCCGACGTACTGATTCGTAGTCAGTCCCTCTATCCAGCTGAGGTAACGGCGCGTTTTCAGCGAGAAATATTTTCACATTTTGATCAGGCGGTGTCAAACGGTATTTTCTGAGCTGCGCAAATCATCACAGGTTCGTCATATTCACTTACAACTCGATACGCTCAAACATCTCGCGGCCAACACCACAAATGGGGCACGTAAAATCTTCGGGTAAGCCATCAGGGTAGCCCTCCACCACCTTACCGCAGAGTGTGCAGCGCCAAGCAGTGCGCTTACCCGACGGCGTAGCTTCGCTAGAGCTCGCCGGAGCCGTCTTATCGCCGTCATTCGCCTCATCGCCACCGTTGTAGGTTGCAGCCTTTGGCGGAGTTTTGCCGCCCTTTACTGCATGATAGTAGGCATACGTAAGCGGATCGCCCGCAGCCAGCACCTCGGCTTCGCGCACTTTACCCACAAACATATAGTGGCTGCCCACATCTATAGTCTCGTCAATATCAACCGAAAAACGCGCCAAGGTATGCTCGGTCACATAAGGTAGAGCCGAGCCATCAAGGGCATATTGGTAGGTTGCAAATTTATCGGTATCAGTTGAGGTATGAAAGCCAAACGTACCAATAAGCTCCATGGGGGCCTCTTGCGCAAGGACCGTGGCCACGAAGCGCTTGCTCTTAATTATGGCCTGGGTAGTAGCGTTTTCTTTGTTGAGCGACACCGAAAGCGTTGCCGGCGTGGATGCTACCTGAACCAGGGTATTTACCACGCAACCATATTTGCGTTCTTCGGCACACGTTGAAATCAGGCTCAACCCCGAGCTGAGCGCACGAAATGCCTTCCGATCAATCGTAGTTTCTTCGCCGCTCATAGCAGCCTCCCTTCGTATGGGTATTCCATGTACTGCAAGCGATTATCGCACAAATAGCAAGAAGCGCCACACATATCAGGCACCGCGTGCCACACGCCGTAACCCGTATAGACACGCACGCACCCGCTGCCCTTTACCACAACAATTACAATTCACTTTGCCTCACTCAACCACCAAGCAAATTACCACGTACAGTCTTTGTTTGCGCAAGGACCCAGGCACCACCCAAAAGAAATGGAGGTACTTTGAACGCATGGGCTCTTCCGAGGCGCCTTCATAAGCTTTGTATAGAATTGTCGTGAGCAAAGAAGCAGGTTTATCCGCCCTTTCTTAGCGCGTGAAAACCAATTCTTTTCTTAGGAACCCGCACCTACGCAATTGCTTACAAATTGTTTGGAGAAGAGATTCGTTGTCATACAACCCCTCTATAAGTGTCATCATTCCAGTTTACAATGTTAAAAACTGGCTCAAGCGCGCTGTATGCTCTTTGCAGAATCAAACGTTTTTAAGCTACGAAATACTTCTGGTTGACGATGGCAGCACCGATGGCAGCGGTGAGTTGTGCGATTCCTTGGCAGCTGAAGATTCACGCATTCGCGTTATCCATCAGGAAAACAGCGGCGCTGCACGTGCGCGTAATGCTGCCATATCCGTTGCACGCGGCACCTACGTATACTTCATGGATGGCGATGACTGGTGCGAAGCTACCATGCTAGCCGATATGTACCACGCAGCTTCCGAGCACGATCTTGATTTGCTGGTTACCGGGTTTACCATCGATACCTACTATGACGACGACGGGCATTTTTACCGCGAACTGCGCAATGCGCCCAATCGCATATTTACTTCTCGCGATGAATTTCGCATGGCCGCATGCGAGTTGTTTGATGCTCAGCTACTGTATGCACCATGGAACAAACTGTACCGTCGCTCATATTTGAACGAGCACCATTTGCGCTTCCCTACAACCTTTTGGGACGATTTGCCTTTTAACTTGGATGTGATTCGTGATATTGAGCGCGTAGGGTGCCTTGACGGGCATTATTACCACTTTTTGCGAGCCCGTGCCGAAAGCGAAAATACTCGCTACCGTGCCGATATGTATGACAAGCGCGAGGAAGAACACCGCTGGATGACCGAGCTTTATGCCTATTGGGGTATTAACACACCCGAGGTGAAGGAATTCTTAGCGCGCCGCTACGCCGAGCGGCTGGTGGGCTGCATTGAAAACGTTACCAACAAAAACTGCAGCCTTTCAAGGGCAGAAAAGCTCTCCTCTATTCGCGGTATGATTTCCACCCCTCAGGCCAAAGAGGCTCTTGCGCTTGCTCGACCTCGCACAAAAATGATGAGCATCGTCTTGGCCCCGCTTCGCAAGGGAAACGTGAACCTCACTATGGCAGAGGGCGCTCTGATTTCATGGGTGCGGCAACATAGCACTAATATTTTTGCGCGCCTAAAGGCCAATCGCTAGCAAGAGCGCCGGCCACTTGCTCAGAGCAGTCTGAGGCACCTGCTGTAGCTGTCTGCTGAAGTGCGCCCTAACTATTTGACTCCTTTGAAAAGGCAGTTATCCACTACCAGGAACATACCGGGAATCATGTTTCTTGAGCAGCCGATATAGGCAAATCGGCCCCTTGGCATGATAGCCGCCTGCCACAAGGAACGCCGCTCATGCGAGCATCCACCTACCGGCCGCTCACGTAAACATCTCCGCTATACTGAGACATAACTTCACATCGATACGAAAGAGCCCTTATGGTTAATAATCCCCATACCCCCGCGATATCTGTGCTTGTACCCATTTACAATGCCGAACAATACCTAACTCAGGCGCTTGATTCTTTGGTTGAACAAACGTTTTCAGACTTTGAAGCTATCTGCATAAACGACGGCTCGAGCGATACATCTCGCGCCATCGTTCAACACTATCTTGATTCTGATGAGCGCTTTAGGGTAATCGATAAAGAGAACTCCGGCTACGGGGCTTCTATGAATCGCGGTATGAGCGAAGCTCGGGGCGATTACCTTGCCGTTTTAGAGCCCGATGATTTTTTGGAAGCAAATGCGCTTCAACTTGTATACGATGCAGCACATACGTTCAACGTCGATGTTGTAAAGGCAAATTATTGGTTCTATTGGACTCGGGACGATAAGAATGTTCCCATCCGCTCGCTTAAGCAGAACATGACTGGGCGCATCCTCGACCCCTATCAAGATCCAGATATATTCTTCGTTCCCCCTACCATTTGGTCAGGCCTCTACCGAAAAAGCTACTTGGATAAATACGATATTCGCTTCTTAGAAACGCCCGGTGCAAGTTTCCAAGACTTGAGCTTCACGTTCAAGATATGGGCGAACACCCATCGCACGCGAATCATCGAGGACGAGATTATCCACTATCGGCAGGACAACGAATCTTCATCGGTAAATGACGCCCGAAAAGCGGAATGCATTGTGCCCGAGCTTGACGAGATCAGCCGCGCGGCCAAGGTAATAGGCAAACGATTGCCAGATGGTGAGCGCCGTCTTTTGCCCGGCATTGTATATCGCATTATCTACGACAACTACCTGTGGAACTTTCAACGGCTCGATGAAACCGCACGGGTAAGCTTCTTCACAACAATGTTAGCTGCCCTACAGGCTGGCTACGAGCAGGGCGCCTACGATCCGCGCAGGTTTCATTACTATCAGCAGAAGAATCTCGAGTTTATCCTTGAAGAGCCTCAACAGTTTTTGGCAGACTATCCGCTCAATCCAAGCCGCACAGCAAAACTGAAGTATTATTTCAAAAGAGGGGGCTTCAAAGCGGTAAAAGACATCGCAGCACGTTGAGATGGAGCTTTTCTCAAGCTCTTTTACGAGGCGCCCTTAACAAGGCAGCAAGAAAAGGAAGTTACGAAGCACGTATGGCTCAACTATCAGTGGTTATTCCCGTTTACAACACGCAGGATTATCTGGCGTGGTGCCTCGCTTCGCTCAAAGCCCAAACATTCGAAGACATTGAGATCGTATGCGTCAACGATGGATCGACCGATGCCTCCCGACAGATTCTTGAAGATCATCAACAGCGCGATGAGCGCATCGTAATCATTGATAAGGGAAATGGGGGCTTATCATCGGCGCGCAATGCGGGCATTGACGCCGCTTCGGCCGATATCGTGTGCTTCCTTGACTCCGACGATCGCTTTGTGCCCCGTGCCTGCGAGGCGATTGTGCATGCTTTCGAGGCAAATGGAAGCGATACCGATGTTGTAACGTTTGGAGCCAACTGCTATCCCAAAGAGGCTGGGTACCCGTGGCTCGTTGAACATCTCTCTCCGCGCGATGCGGTCTACGAAGCATTTCAACCAGCATTGCTTTTTGAAGAGATGTCACGCCCGTTTGCATGGCGCACCGCATGCAAGACTGCATTTTTAAAGAACAACGATCTCTACTTCAATGAGTCGGTTGCCTTCGGTGAAGACCAAGTATGGCAGTTTGCGCTCTATCCGCGCGCAACAAAAACGGTCCTTCTTTCAGACAAGCTCTATGATTATCGCGTTGCACGCGCAGGGTCGCTCATGGATCGCATTGTGCATGATCCCTATACAAAAATGCGTGAGCACATTGCCATCACAGCGGCTATCTTAAGTGACGCTACCGCCACGCACCTACTCGATCAGTATCCTGCGCATATGATGGGTTGGGTAGCCGAATTTCTTTTGAATGAAACGTTCGATTTGCCGCAAGATCAGCGCGCCAAGCTTATGCCACGTATCGCTGAAATGCTAGGCCAATACTGGACGCCTGATGCGGTAGACAAAGCGCTTCTTGCGCGCGATGAGGCAGGAAACGCAGTGCTCAATAGCGCGACAGCAGCCCTGGTTTTGGCAGCACTTTCAGGTGTCCCAATCGATGATCGTGATGCACACAAAATGCTTCAGCGTTATCGCGGGAGTACGAGAACTGCCCGACAGATTCTTGGGGCAGTTAAGAATCGGATCTTGCGGCGTTGAGCCAGCCTTTAAGATAGAACAGAAGCAATTGATCGTAAGGTAGAACCATGGTGAAAATGCTCGGTTGTTGCCGAGGCGACGGAAAACTCTATGTGAAGCTCAAGCTCAAAGGTATCAAACAGGTATCAGGCGCACAGCTCGTAGCAAGAGCATATGTGCCTGTAGCAAACGCCGCGCACGGAACCAAAGAGATCCCCGCAGGGCTCTATCCGTTTCTCGATGGCTCCTATGAAACCCCTCTGGAAGGATACTGGGTTCTTGAGCTTCCGCTCTTAGAAACGAGGCAGATCAGGGTTCAGGTTTGCTCCCTTAATCCCAACCGAAGCGCCAAAGAAGCACTGTTGCATGAGTTTACGGTCGATCTCGAACGTGCCAAGTGGGAATCTCGCCTCAACTATCGCCTGCGCAAGAGGCTCTGCGCGAGTATTCGCGATTACGAACAAAACTTCCTCGATCACCAGTATCAGCCGCGCATTCGGCGCTTTCTTGAGGGCAATGATTCGGTTGTGTGGCGCATGCAAGTGCGTTGGAAGGGTGATGCGAAAGAGCGCCCACGCTTGAGCGCCTACAACGGATTTGGCAATCCCATAGATTTTAAAGAATACTTCTTCGAATTCCAGCCCGCGTTGGAGCCTGATAACGCCAAAAGTGATCCGCGCGCTATTAATACACTGCTCCTTTCAATCGAGCTGCCCCGTGAACAGCGTTACTTCTTCCTAACGGCAACAGACCCCGAAGATAATGCACAATCAGAGAGCCCAGCTTCCAAGCATGTAATCGCGCCAGGATTCTGCGCAATCAATGCTGCCACCTATGAAGCGTTCAAATACGAAACGTGGAAGTATATGAAAGATGCGCGTGCCAACGACGATGCCTATCAACAATGGTTCGCCCGCCATCGTGCAAACAAGCAAGTATTGGCTGAGCAGCGCGAACGGGCAGCACACTTTGAGTACAGCCCACTTATCAGCATCGTAGTGCCGTGCTTCAAGTCGCAGGAACAATATTTAACAGAGCTGCTCGATTCGCTGATGCATCAAAGCTATATGAAGTGGGAGGCAATACTGGTCGACGCAACGCCCGATTCCAGCCCGGTGGTAAAGAACATCCATGCAAAGTTTAATGATGCGCGCATTCGCTACTATGCACTGCCAGGCGAAGGCAGCATTGTTGCCAACACCAATGCGGGGATCCAGGAAGCACGCGGGGAATTCATCGCATTCCTTGACCACGATGACATCCTTGAGCCCGATGCGCTCTTTTGCTATGTTGAAGCGCTGCACGCCCACCCACATGCAAGCCTTTTCTTCTGCGATGAGGATCTTTTTACGCAGCCAGGCCACTTTATCCAGCCCATATTCAAATCAACCTTCAACATCGATCTGCTTTACAGCCACAACTGCATCACACACTTCCTGATGATCTCGCGCCGGATGATGGACGCAATCGGCCCCTCCGCAGAAGAGGTAACAGGCGCTCAAGATTATGACCTCACTTTGCGCGCGTTTGCCCAAATCTTTAAAGAAGCTAGTGAGAGCAAGACGCATTGCCAGGCCCAAGAGGAGGGCACGTGCGGCCAACCCCAAGAAGAGGGTCGAGCACAGAACCAACCCGAGGCAGGGGGCGCACCCCAAAACCAAACCCAAGAAGAATGCGTAGGCGCCGCAGCGGATACAACCAACCAGCAAGCGCGAAGCTCGGTCATCGATCAGGTATTCGACAGGATTGTGCATGTGCCGCGCGTGCTGTACCACTGGCGCGAGCACGCAGAATCTACCAGCGGCGATAATGCCACAAGCAAGCCCTATGCAGATGCAGCAGGTAAGCTTGCCTTGCAGCAGCACCTCACAGCACGGGGCCTTGCTGCGAAGGTAGAGTCCACCGATGCACCCTTTGTGTATCGTGTGCGTTACGATTTGCCTGCTACACAGCCGCGTGTAAGTATCATCATTCCCAGCAAAGATCATCACACCCTGCTCGAAGCGTGCGTTCACTCCATTTTGGAGCGATCGACCTACCGCGACTTAGAAATTGTGGTGGTGGAAAACAACAGCACCGACCCGGAAACCTTTGCCGCCTACACAAGGCTGCAAACCAGCGATGCTCGCATACGAGTTGAAACATGGCAGCCACCTTCACAAGCTGCCGCATCATTTAACTATTCGGCTCTTGTTAACTTTGGCGTTGCTCACTCAAGCGGAGAATATTTGCTGCTGCTCAATAACGACACCGAGGTTATCACGCCAGATTTTATTGAAGAAATGCTGGGCTATTTGCAACGCCCTGAGGTGGGAGTTGTGGGAGCTAAGCTCTACTTCCGCGACCACCTTACGCAGCATGCAGGCATAGAAGTTGGCCCTTACGATGCACTGGTACACGTGAATCAGGATTTCGGGTCAAAGCGCGAAGGCTACCTTGGCCGCGCGGTACGCCCGGGGAACTTCTCGGCAGTTACCGGCGCATGCCAGATGGTGGCGCGCAAAACGTTCAATCTAGTAGGGGGCTACGATGAGAGCCTGGCGGTTGGCTTCAACGATGCCGACTTTTGCTTGCGCGTTCGCCAAGCAGGGTATCTAACCACCTTCACGCCTTATGCCGAGCTCTATCATTACGAGTTTGTCTCCCGCGGCCGCGAGACAGCAGATCCGACAAAAGAGGCTCGTTGGCGCCGCGAACGCGACCTGTTTGCACATCGCTGGCCTGATTACTTCAGTGGGATTGACCCTTATTCAAACCCGAATCTTGCGCGCGATAACGCATATTATGCCCTCGGTGAATGAAAGGGTATTTTGCTGCTGATGTGCGCGGATACAAGAAGCGCGCAATAACCGCCCCTCCTCTTGCCAGTTCAGGTAGAATCTAGGCAACACCAACGTGAAAGGTTTGCCGCTTTGTCACAATCAACCATCAATACCGCATCCCTGCACCACCCTCTGCGCTCTGAGCAGGAGGTAGCCGAGGCAGCACCTTGTATTTCGGTACTCGTTCCCATCTACAACGTTGAAGCGTATCTGGGAGAGTGCCTCGATTCACTGCAAGCACAAACTTTCAAGGATTTTGAAGTTATCTGCATCAACGATGGTTCAACCGATGCTTCGCGTAAGATTATTCAAACTTATTTGGATGCCGACCCGCGCTTCCGCGTGATTGATAAGCCAAACTCTGGCTACGGCGCATCCATGAACCGGGGGCTCCGTGCTGCCCGCGGCGCCTATATCGCAATCCTTGAATCGGATGACATCTTCGAGCCTGATGCGCTCGAGCACCTCTATTATTTGGCAGAAACGAACAACGCACAAATTGCCAAGGCTGATTTTTGGCTCTACTGGTCAACCCCTGAGGAGCGCCTTGAGAAATTTGAGGTCATTCCCACCGAATCGCTAGGGCATATCGTGCGCCCCGAACAAGAACCTGCCATTTTCTACCAAAAGCCAAGCATTTGGTCGTGCTTATATCGCCGCGACTTCCTTGAGACGAACCAAGTTGACTTTCTCGAAACTCCCGGGGCTGCCTACCAAGATGCAGGGTTTAACTTCAAGGCCCTTGCCAGCGCCGATCGCGCCATCTTCAGCAGCAAACCGGTGCTTAAATACCGCCAGGATAACGAGCAATCGTCGGTCAATTCGCCCGGGAAGGTCTATTGTGCCTGCGATGAGTACGCCGAGATGGAACGTTATTTGCAAGAGCGCCCCAAAAAACGCGCAAAACTCGAAGGCATTAAGGAGCGTATGAAGTTCGATACCTATATGTGGAACTACGATCGCCTTGCCGAAGATCTTCGTGCCGAGTTCCTGGTACGCGCGGCCCGCGAATTCCAGGAGGATCTTGATCGAGGAGATGTTGACCTTACCTTGTTCGAGCCATGGGCAGAGGCAGATCTGCGGGCACTCTTGAACGCGCCAGAAGATTTCCAAAAAGCACGCGCAAAGTTCGCAAAAGCTGGCAAACGCAACACCTTCAGGCACTACTACCAGCTGGGCGGCATGCCGCTTATCCTCAAACTCTTGGCCTATAAATTCAAGAAGTAAGCTAGCGCTTCGTTTTTGCCCGGCGAACCACACCTGCAGCATTGCGCTTAGCAAAGTGCATAGCTCGACCCAGGGCAAGCGTGCCTGTTATCGATTTTGCGCGCAGCGGCTTGAACGCCACGTTGAGCAGCGCGCTTTCTGCCTGCGCGTACGGGACGAGCTCATTGAAGAGCGGTTCGGCGAAGAGCTGCCCCACCCATGCTCTTCGGCTCGCATGGGACATCTTGCTCTCAGATGTATGATTGCGCTCCAGCGCCGAAACAATGAAGCGCGCATACAAACCCCCCAGCACCGCACGGGCGTGATCGTCGAAAAGCCCCCAGCTCTTCTGCTGGTCGACCAAGAGCTGGATGCGCTTCCGGTGCAGCTCGAAGTAATGCGGCACGAACTTGTTGGTAAGGTTGCGCGCCTCGCGCTTGGCATAATGATAGAGCGGTTGGGCGACTACGTTGAGCGTCTCAAGATCCTGGAAGACGGCAACATTAAACTCAAGATCTTCAATCAGAGGGTCATCTGCGAAGACAATGCCCTTACCCCGTAGGTTATCGAGCTCGTAGAATTTGTTCCAGGCATACCCATAGTGGATGCCCGTTTCCCAAGAAAGCACCTCGGGTCGAAGCGCATCAGCACAATCGAACTGCTGGTTGTGCGGCTGGCTGCTTGCCTGCGTCAAAACTGGATAGGCAATTGAACGCCCCGGCTTATCGGCTGCCGCAGAAGAGGCGCCTGCGTTATAGAAGTCTTCCGTGTGCCCAAATAGTACAACTTGCGCATGCTGACGATCGAGCGATGCCGCTGCTGCTTCAAGCAACGTTGGCTCGCAGGTATCATCGGGATCGAAGAAGGTGATATAGCGCCCCTGCGCTACCTTGATACCAGTATTGCGCGCTGTGGCAAGACCTTCGTTCTGCGCGTGATGCACCACACGAATGCGCGCATCCGATCCTGCAAGTTCTTCCGCAATGCGAGCGCTCTCATCAGGCGAAGCATCATCAACAACAATCGCCTCCCAACCTGCAAACGTCTGCGCATGCAGGCAGGCAAGCATCTGCGCAATGTAATCCGCCACCCCATACGTTGGCAGCACAATACTGAAAAGTGGGCGTGCTATGGATGCGGAATCGCTCATACGCCTCTTGCCTCACCGTGCCTTGAAGGGAGGATGGATTTTATCCTTGTCGCTTAGAATAATTTTGGCCTCATCAAAGACATCGTCACCCTCGAGCGCGGGCCACTCTATCCCGATGGCCGGGTCGTTCCACATCAGGCCGCCTTCATCGTTTGGATGATAGATGTCATCGCACTTGTAGCAAAACTCCGCCGTGTCTGACAGCACGAGAAAGCCATGCGCAAAGCCGCGCGGAATGAAGAACTGGCGCTTGTTCTGAGCCGATAGTACGACCCCTTCCCACTTGCCGTACGTGGGGCTGCCTGGCCGCAGATCAACCGCAACATCGAAAACCTTGCCCGAAACAACACGCACGAGCTTTGACTGCGGATGCTCGATCTGAAAATGGAGCCCGCGCAGTACACCCTTCGTGGAAGAAGATTGGTTATCCTGCACGAAGATAACATCGATGCCGCCGGCAACAAAATCGGGCTTTTTGTACGTTTCCATGAAGTACCCGCGGTCATCCCCGTACGACTTCACGTCAACCACCACGACGCCCTCAATCGACGTCTTGGTAAAGGTGAAATTACCTGAAACTATTTGATCGGCCATAACCTCGTCCCTCTCAACACTCATGAGCAGCGCTCTTGGCTATTGCCCCTGCTTGGCGTATTTTGCTTCAGTGGCAGCCTTCGTTTCCTCCCACCAGGCTCGATTATCAGCATACCACGCGATGGTGTCACGCAATCCTGCCGCAAAATCAGTGTGCTCTGGCTGCCAGCCTAGCTCGGTTACAAGCTTAGTGGCGTCAATCGCGTAACGACGGTCGTGCCCCGGGCGATCGCGCACCCAATCAAAATCATCGGGGCCCTTGCCCATCTCGGCCAGAATGGCGCGCAATACCTCAAGATTGTTCTTCTCACCGTTGGCGCCAATGAGGTATGTCTCACCCAGGCGGCCCTTGGTCAGAATGGTCCACACCGCAGACGAATGATCCTGCGCATGAATCCAATCGCGCACGTTCAAGCCATCACCGTAGAGCTTTGGCGTACGCCCATCGAGAATGTTGGTAATCTGACGCGGGATGAACTTCTCAATATGTTGATATGGCCCATAGTTGTTTGAACAATTCGAGATGGTAACGGGCACACCATACGTTCGAAACCATGCCCGAACCAACAGGTCAGATGCCGCTTTAGTAGATGAGTAGGGGCTGCTTGGATGATAGGGCGTTTCCTCGATGAACTTTGCCGGATCATCAAGCGCCAAATCTCCGTATACTTCATCAGTTGAAATATGGTGGAAGCGCACGTTGTGCTTTCGCGCCGCCTCGAGCAAGGTGTACGTGCCCTCCACATTGGTATGCAGGAAAGGCTCCGGGTTCGCGATGGAATTATCGTTATGAGATTCAGCCGCAAAGTGTACAACAGCATCCGTATCGGTGAATAATTCGTCTACCACACAGGCATCACAGATGTCGCCGCGCACAAAGGTCAAGCGGTCTTCGGGAATGCCTGCAAGGTTCTCGCGATTGCCCGCATACGTGAGCTTATCGAGCACGGTCACGTGCACATCGGGTTTATGATCGATTACCCAGTGAACAAAATTTGAGCCGATGAATCCGGCTCCACCCGTTACGATAATCCGCTTTGGATCGCATGCTTCAGTCATACCTTAACCTGCCAATTCGTTGTAATTTTTTAAGTAGGTTTTGAGTGCCACGTGCCATGGGCGCATTTCGTTGCCAATTGTGCTTGCCAAATGCGCATTTGCAAGCGACGAGAATGCCGGGCGGTCGGCACTTGCGGGGTTCATTTGCTTATATTCTGCGCTTGTACAGCGCTTTACCGCGCACCCCGTCCCGGCCTCTTGCATAATGGCTTCAGCAAAATCAGCCCACGAACAGGTGCCTTCGTTGGTGATGTGATAAACCCCGTAGCTATCCGTAAGGGCAAGCTTTAAGATCTCGTAAGCCAGATCGTTTGCAGAGGTGGGGTTGCCCAGCTGATCGTCCACCACAGTAACCTGATCGTGCGTTTGTGCCAGGCCTAGCATGGTCTTCACAAAATTCTTGCCCAAATAACCATAGAGCCACGCAGTGCGCACAATGAAGTGTTGATCGAGCACCTCTTGCACCGCTTGCTCTCCGGCCAGCTTCGTGCGCCCGTAAGCGCTGATCGGCCCTACCGTATCGCTTTCTACACGATCGCCCGATTCGCTACCGGGAAACACATAATCGGTGGAGACCTGGACCAGTTTCGCACCTACGCGCTTTGCCGCACGAGCCAAGTTTGCTGGTCCTTCTGCGTTGATGGCGCGGGCAAGATCGCCTTGCGTCTCGCAGCCATCCACATTGGTAAGGGCCGCGCAATTGATAATGATGTTTGGCGCAAACTCTTGTGCGAAGCGATCAACCGCCGCCGCATCAGTGATATCAAGCTGAGGCGCATCGGTATAGGCAACCTCCGCTGCCTGATACGCATCGGGTATAGGGCCAATCTCGGCCTTGCCCGTTTCAATAAGGCGTTTTAGCTCGTTTCCAAGCTGGCCCGAGGCTCCAGTAATAAGAATCTTCATATATCCACTTCTCCTGTGCGGTATCTACAATGGGCGGCTTCCGAAATCGGCGCGGCCGCCACGCCCTTGCTTGAGTTCGCCTCTACGCTTGCGACGCGCGCTGTTCACACCCTGCCTCGCATGCAGCCCGGCGCACATTATTACGCTCGCTTGCACACTCCCGTCACTCGTGTCCGCACGCGCATGTGCGCTTCCGGCAGGCTCACACAACCACGCTTGCCTGTACGCATCCGATGGGCACACAATTACGCCCGCGCGTACATTCCCGGCGCGTGTGCGCGTACGCGACAGTCAGGCATGCTCCTTGTGAGGGACAATACGGCCCTCTGCCACCTTCTTCAAATGCTGCCCATAAACAGATTTGCCGTATTTCTCTGCAGCCTCTAAGAGTTTCTCGCGCGAGATCCAGCCATTTTCAAAGGCAATCTCCTCAATAATAGAGACTGAAAGGCCTTGGCTGCGCTCGACCGCGCGCACAAACTCAGAAGCTTCGAAGAGCGACTCCATCGTGCCAGTATCAAGCCACGCATAGCCACGACCAAGCGTGACCACATTCAGTGTGCCATCTTCAAGATACATCTGGTTGAGGGTGGTAATCTCAAGCTCGCCACGCGCAGATGGCTTTACCTGCTTGGCAAAATCGCATACGCGCGAATCGTAAAAATAGAGCCCTGTAACCGCATAATTCGACTTAGGATTTTCAGGCTTTTCTTCAATAGAGATAGCGTTGTAATTCTCGTCAAATTCAACAACACCAAAGCGCTCAGGATCGTCCACGTGATAGCCGAAGACCGTTGCCCCCTTGCTCCCTTGGGCATCTTCCACCGCCTGGCGCAAGTGCCGCTTGATGCCGTTGCCATAGAAAATGTTATCGCCCAGCACGAGCGCACACGAATCGCCCTTGATGAAATCCTCGCCAATGATGAATGCTTGGGCCAGTCCATCGGGAGAGGGCTGAACTGCATAGGAAAGCTCGATGCCATACTGAGAGCCGTTGCCTAAAAGCCGCTCGAAATTTGGCAAGTCGGTGGGAGTTGAAATGATGAGAATTTCTTTGATACCCGCCATCATAAGAACTGAGAGCGGGTAGAAAATCATCGGTTTATCGTAGACAGGCAACAGCTGCTTACTGGTTACCGTTGTGAGTGGGTAGAGACGAGTCCCCGAGCCACCTGCAAGAATTATGCCCTTCATGCTTGCGCATCCACCTTCTTCTTGTGTTTGTATCGACCTCGATTATAAAGGTAATTGTTTTGACAACTTTCCCAAGCCGCGAACTTTTAGGGCTTTTCACCAAAGATTCTCGTGAGCACATGACCTTATGAAAGTTTTGCCTTATTATGGCAATCGGTTGGATTAATGCACGCCTGCGATCTATTTGGCGCATACTGCATTCCCTAAATTATCACCGGTGTTGCCAGACCGATAATTCCACCACCATGACGGACGGTCTGAAAGAAGAGTATTAATGAATAAAACTTTGAACCGAGTCTCAATGAAGTTACCCCATGTGTGGGCGCCCTTCCTTGGTATCGTGCTCATGATTGTCCATGCGTTCTACCGCTTCACTCAGTCAACTTCCCGTTCAGTCCTGCTATTCGCTGCAGTTGGCATCGCGCTGGTGGTAGTAGCTTATCTGCTCTATGTCAGACTGCGCAACCGCGATCACAAAGAGCGACTCTTCCTTTTTGCTCTTATTTCGTTAGGGCTTGGCTTCATGGTTATCTTCCCTCCAGGCACCGTACCCGACGAAATCCACCACTTTGAATCTTCCTATGCATACTCCAATGGGAAAGCGACGCTTGTCGATAAGCAGCTTGAAGTACGTGTAAGCGATGCGGAATACATCGCCACTATGAGCGCAAACGTCGATCTTGCAAACTACGATAAAACCAGTGAACAAATCGCCGTGTTCGCAAGCGATTCCACGCCTACTACTATTACCGCTGTGTCGAATTTCGGGATGAGCGGCAATCCACCACAAGTGCGCCTCGCTGCGGCTGCAGGCGTCGCCCTCGGAAAAGTGCTGGGGCTGAGCCCCTTGTTCACCTTCTATCTTGGACGCTTGTTTAATTTTGCACTCTTCGTCGTGCTGGCGTATTGGGCTGTTCGCCTTACCCCGGTGGGCAAGAATATCTTCATCGTTATCGCACTCTTACCCATGACCCTCCATGTAACCTCCTCGTATTCCTACGATGCGGCAATTCTGGGTTATGCTTTCATCTTTACGGCTCTGTGCCTGAAAGCTATCTACGAACGGCGAATACAGCCGCCCATTAT
>CAZDCX010000031.1:0-15043 GCA_964504115.1 uncultured Cryptobacterium sp. | reverse complement strand
GCCATGAGCGGGGGCGTTGATAGCACTGTTACGGCCTTGCTTTTGCTTCGCGAGGGCTACCAGGCCGCCGGCATAACCATGAAGCTTTTTGATAACGATATTTTAGGCCCCAACCAAAAATCGGGGTGCTGCTCGCTCGACGATGTGGAAGATGCCCGCAGTGCCTGCCAAAAACTTGGGATTAACCACTTCACCCTCAACTTTAAAACGCGCTTCGAAGAGGATGTAATCCAGCGGTTTTGCGACTCATATAAGGCAGGCCTGACCCCCAACCCGTGCATCGATTGCAACCGCTATTTGAAGTTTGCTGGCCTCCAGCAAAGGCGAAGGGAGTTGGGCGCGCGCTACGTTGCCACAGGGCATTATGCGCGCAGGCGCTTTGATAAGGCAACGGGCACCTGGCAACTTTTGCGCGGAGTGGATGCCTCAAAAGATCAAAGCTATGTGCTCTATCACCTCACTCAAGACGATCTTGAGCATATGCTCTTCCCCTTGGGCGATTATAAAAAGATTCAGGTAAGGGAGCTTGCGCGCATCGCAGGCTTCGAAAATGCCCGAAAGCGCGAAAGCCAGGATATATGCTTTGTGCCCGATGGTAATTATGCGGCCTTCATCAATCGCTTCGACGCGCTTAAAAACCCCGGCAGCACCTCCCCCGCTGCCAGCGAGCCGGGCGCTATTGTTGATACCAGCGGTAAAAAGCTTGGCCAGCATAGGGGGCTTGTGCACTACACCATTGGGCAGCGCAAGGGCATTGGCATTGCCAGCTCAGAGCCGCTCTACGTTCTGGAAAAAGACGCAACAAACAATGAGCTTATTGTTGCCCCGCGAAGTGAGCTCTTTGTTGATAGCGTTGATCTTGTTGACGTAAATGTGATCTCGGGCAAGTATGAGCCGGCAACCTACGAGGCCGCATTCAAAACCAGTTACAAGCAAAAGCCTGTTTTGGGGGCTATTACCTTGCAGGAAAATAGAACTGCCCGCGTCCATTTTGCAGATTCGATTATCCGCCCGGCACCGGGGCAATCGGTTGTTGCATATGCGGGAGATGTAGTTTTATGCGGCGGCATCGTAAAAAGAGGCTAGAGCCCTTTGCGAGCCCTAGCCTCTTTTTGTTTAACAGGTACACCAAAGTTTTGCGTACCTTAAGGTTTTAAGGATGTTGCCCAGCCGCCACGTTACGTGCGGCACATCTCATGGGCACAGCCGCCACGCTACTTGGGCGTGGGCCACGAGCCTTCTGCACCCATGGGCAGCGCTGCGCCAGGCAGAACAACCTTACATGCAGGTGTAACCACCATCAACAGGAACCATAATGCCGTTGACATAGGAACTTGAAGGTGAAGCCAGGAAGATAGCGGCCGTGTTCAGCTCGCCTTCCTTGCCGTAGCGCTCTTCAGGGATCATGGTCTTGGCATAATCCTGGAATGCAGGCGAATCAAGCGTCTCGGTGGTAAGCGGGGTGTAGAAGTAGCCCGGGCAAATAGCGTTTACGGTAATGCCCTTTACGCCCCATTCAGATGCAAGTGCGCGGGTGAGGTTTACTACGCCGCCCTTTGCAGCATGATAAGGTGCGCAGCCAGCCATCTTGTTGCCAACCAGGCCATACATAGAAGCGATGTTGATAATGCGGCCATAGCCAGCAGGAATCATGGCCTGCTTAGCCACTGCGCGGGACATCTTGAAGGTGCCAAACAAGTCGATCTGCAGCTCGTTATCAAACTGAGCATCGGTAATGTCCTCAGCCGGAGCAACAGCGCCGGTACCAGCGTTGTTAATAAGAACGTCGATGCGACCAAAGTGATCGAGAACCTCTTTGACTGCTGCCTCAACGCGATCGCTGTCGGTGATGTCGCACTGAACGCCAATGGCCTCTACGCCAAATTCCTTGGCGATGTCAGCAGCAACCTCGTCGATAAGATTCTTGCGGCGAGCCACGGCAACAATGTTGCAACCCTGGTTAGCAAGTGCACGTGCCATCTGCACGCCCAAGCCGGTGGAGCAGCCGGTAACAATAGCAACGCGGCCCGTTAAGTCAAAGTAATCGGTCATGATAATCCTTTCTCGCAAACGTGCGCACCTACGAGCACGGCAGCCCTTTACGTATGCGCACTTAATGCTCAACGCAGGTTTGACCAAGCAAAACCCTTACTTGTTTGGCTTACCCCTGCTTATAAACGTGCGCACAGTATAGTTAAGAGAGTGTTTCGAGTTTGTTAAATCGCTTGGCATTTCCGCCCGAACGGGCGATAATACGTGCTCACGTGCGCCCACTGAACTTTTAGCGTTAATCACCGCACTTTTTAGAGGATATTGATGCAGGGCACGGGCGCTATTAAAGGTGCTACCAAGCCCAAACGCCCAGGCTCATGCCAGCAAAGGTGCTACCGAGCGCACACGAGCCCAAACCTCCTGCGCCTGAAGCCAGCAAAGGCGCCGCTGAGCGCGAACGAGCCCAAACCCCCGTGTCTAGAGCCAGCAAAGGCGCCACCAAGCGCGCGCAAGCTCAAGCCCCCAAGCCTGAAGCAATGCGCCCCTCACTGCCGCGGCTTGGGCGGTAAGCGCACTGGCAAAGCCCTCTTATCCCGTATATCGCAGGGCATCAATAGGCTTCATTTTGGCGGCCTTGTTTGCAGGGTATAAACCAAACACCACCCCAATGGCCAGCGAGAATCCCGCCGCAACGGCAACCACGCCCCATGAGATAGCGTAGTTTACTCCCTCGCTCAGAGCCGAAACAACCACAAGCGTTATCCAAGAAAGAGCAACACCTATAGCGCACCCCATCAAACTCAAGACAAGTGCCTCTATCAAAAATTGCAGCATGATGGTTCCGCGGCTTGCTCCAATGGCTTTGCGAATGCCTATCTCGCGCGTGCGCTCGGTAACCGACACCAACATGATGTTCATGATGCCAATCCCCCCGACAAGAAGCGAGATGGCCGCAATACCACCCAGCATAAAGGCAAGTGTGTTGGTTACGCTCTCCACGGCATCGGCAATGGTTGATTGGTTGATCACGGTAAACGCATCGCTGTCTTCAGCAAAGCGGGCAAGAAGCACGCTCTCAACAGCCTGCTCTGCGCTATCTAGGCTCTCACCTTCGGCGCTGCTTACAAAAAAGGTACTGATAGTAGAAGGCACCGAATCCGACAGCCTGACAAGGGTGGTGTAGGCAACGTAAGCCTCGTAGGTTTCGGTCGTGCTAGAGTCACTCTCGTCTGCCGCAAGCACGCCCACGACCAGGCAGTTTATGCCATCAAGGGCTATGGTCTCTCCCACAACATCCATGCGGCCCATCACCGCTTGTGCAAGCCCTGCGTTAATGACCGCAACATAGGTATGATTTTCCACATCGGTTGCATTGAGCCAGCGCCCCGAAGCAAGCTCTAAGCCGCCAATTTCTGCATAAGCGCCCGTGGTGCCATAAACGGTAGCGTCTTCTTCGTTTAAGCTATTGGCTGCGCTAGCCGTTATGGTTGCCATAGGGGCTGCTGAACCTATCTGTTCCTCGTCGGCCAAGGCTGCCACGTCCGCCAAGCGCAAAGGGTTACCCTTATCGTCGCTCACGGTGACGGTAAGATAATCCGACCCCATATTGGCTATGGTCCCCGTAACCGAGGTGGTGGTGGCGTTCACGATAGATACCAACACCACTAAGGCCATAACGCCAATGATGATCCCAAGCATGGTTAAAAACGAACGCATCTTGTTTGACGAAATTGCCTTCCAAGCCATTTTGAGCGCTTGAGCCATCATATAACCACCCGCCCATCTTTTAAGGGGATGCAGCGCTTGGCCTCTGCCGCCACATCGCTGTCATGGGTAATTACCACAATGGTGTTTCCAGCAGCATTGAGCTCGCGAAAGAGCGCCATTATTTCTGCGCCGGTGGTTGAGTCTAAATTGCCGGTAGGCTCATCGGCCAAAAACAAGCTCGGACGCGTAACCAGGGCTCGGGCAATTGCCACGCGTTGCTGCTGCCCGCCCGAGAGCTCAGAGGGCTTGTGTCGGCGCCGCTCGATAAGGCCCACCTTCATCAGTGCTGCGCGCACCCGCTGCTCACGCTCGTGCTTGGGGACGCGCTGGTACACCAAGGGCAGCTCTACGTTTTCTTCGGCGGTCATGGTTTGAATAAGGTTAAAGCTTTGGAAGATGAAGCCTATTTTGGCGCTGCGGACATGCGTCAGCTGCGAGGCAGAATAGTTATCGATTGGCTGCCCATCTAGCAGGTAGGTGCCAAAATCGGCGGTGTCTAAGCAGCCAATAATATTCATGGCTGTTGATTTGCCACTGCCCGATGGCCCTATGATGGCCACAAATTCGCCCCGCTCAATTTGAAAGTTCACATCACGCAAGGCATACACCTGCTCGCCACCTACGGTGTAAACCTTCGATACGTTTTGAAACTCAATCAGGGTTTGCATAGGGTCGCCTTTAGTTACTCGGGGCAGAGGGCGCGCCACCATCTGCGTTATCGGCGTTGTCAGGCCGCCCTGAGCCGCGATCGCCCAGTTCGCCCATCTCTCCCATTTCGCCCATGCCTGCCATGCCCCGCATACCTTCTTCATCATCTGACGAATCGCTTGTCACCAGGTAATACACCGTATCGCCTTCAGCTAGCCCGCTGAGAACCTCTACTTGGGTGCCGTTCGAAAGGCCGGTTTCCACCGTTGTTTGCCCTGTTAGGTTGCCCTCGCTATCAAGCGCGGTATAAACGAACAGCTCGTTTCCGCGCTCTTGCAAGGCTGCCGATGGAATAACTAGCGTGTTTTCGCTTTCATTTACGGTGATGGTTGCCGAGGCGCTCATGCCCGCCAGCATATCTTCAGTTTTTTCGAGGGTGATTGTGGCCGTGTACTTTGCGCTGCCCGAGCCCGAAGAGCTTGCTTGCGTCGAAACATCGGTGATGGTGCCCGAAAACTCTGCATCGTCCACAGCGTCTAGGGTCACGCTTGCACTTTGGCCTTCCTCGATGGACAAGATGTCGGCCTCGTCGATGCTGATGGTTACTTCCATTTCGCTATCGCTTGCAATGGTGAAGGCAGCCGTAACCGCATCCGCATAATCCTGGGAGGTTGAAGCGCTTGCGCTCGAAGATTGCTCATCGGCGGATGATGTTGAAGATGCTGCATCGCTTGTGGTGCTTGTTGAAGAGCCTGTTGAGGTGGACGCTTCGGAGGCACTGCTGCTTGCGGAAGCGTCAGAAGAAGAGGTGGTCATACTTGCCGTTGTGGTGGTGCCAGAGGTGGTGGTAACTGAAGTGTTTGCGTTTGCTGCCGAGCTAGACACCGAGGCCCCGATGGTTGCCCCTTCCGCAGCGTTTACCTCATCAATCGTGCCTGCTTGCGTGGCATAAATCGTAGGATCGCTGAACAGCGTGGTTAGGAGTGTTTTGGCCGCTTTCAAATCTTTTTTCTGTTGGGTATACACCACATACTCAAGGTAACTGGAAGAGCTCACGCTTGCCGTTGAGCCCGATACCGAGCTCAAAGCTTCCTCAACGCTATCAAGCTCCTCGTTTACTTCTAGCAAAACTTGAGCGACCGAGGATGCCTCCACAGTAGCAAGCGCTTCGCCCTCTTCTACCGTATCGCCACTGGTCACCAGTACGTCTTTGATTTTGACCCCTGCGGGCACCTCGACCTCCGCACTCGAACCATGGGCAAGGGTGCCCGTGCCCACAACGGTTGTGGTAACGCTGCCTTGCTCGACAAGCGCCGACTCCACCGATTCTTGGCTCGACGTTTGCTGCTTGGGCAGGGTAAGCATGATAACCGCAGCTGCAATGGTGGCTACAACTAAAACAAGCAGCACCACAAGTACCACTTTGCGCTTTGTGGGCAGTGCCTTCCAGCGCTGCAAAAGGGAGCCGCCTTTTTTTTGATGCTCCCCCTGCACCAGCCTTGGTAGCTGCTGGGTCGGCTGGCTGCTGGGCGAATTATGCGCACCTGGCATATTGTGCTCGCGCTGTGGTTGGCTTGCGCCAAACGTGCTCTCAGACCCTTGCGCCTTGTGCATGCCCTGCGCGCCTGGTGCTTTTTGCCGTTTGAGGCGCTTGAATCGCAGCGCTTTTTTGGCCATCAAAAACCTCCACTTTCTTGGGGAGTTGCTTTACTCACGGCGCACCAGAGATACCACTTTTTCTTGCCTTGAGTTCATGCGGCAGGCTCGCATATGTATACGCTGACCAGCGCGGTAAAACCCGTGCGCCATGGGTAAGGGTACGCCTAGCCCCTAAATCCAACCTAAAAAACCTTGTTTCACCAGCGTGGGATTCGGCATAATTTCTTTAGGTCAAATTTAGGAAAGCGCGGATAATGCTTGCTAGACACCCATACCAAAGCGGGCACGGTACGCTTTAGGCAGGCGAGTGAAAGATGCTTGAATGAAGATTCTTGTTGCCGAAGATGAATGCGATATCGCGCGGGCCCTCGAGGCAATTCTTGAGCGCGAGGGTTACGCGGTTGATGTGGTGCATAATGGCCGCGACGCCCTTGATTATGCCACCTGCGCCCCCTACGATGGTCTTATCCTCGACATCATGATGCCTAAAATGGATGGCGTTGAAGTGTTAAAGCAGCTCAGGCAAGCAGGAAACTCTACCCCTGCTCTCTTTCTTACCGCTAAGGGCGACATTTCAGACCGCGTGGCGGGGTTGGATGCTGGAGCCGATGATTACCTTCCCAAACCCTTTGCGGTATCGGAGCTCCTTGCGCGCGTGCGTGCCATGTTGCGGCGGCGCGATTCGTTTGCGCCTACCGTTATAACGTTTGGCGATATTGCACTCGACACCAGCGCATATGTGCTCTCGCGCGGCGATGCCTCCTGCTCGCTTGTAGGACGCGAGTTTGCCGTGATGCAAAACATGATGAACAATCCCAGCCGAATAGCAACCGTTGAGACGCTTATGAACGAGGTTTGGGGATGGGAGTCTGAGGTAGATGTGGGCGTGGTGTGGGTCACCATTTCCAACATTCGAAAGAAGCTCAAAAAGCTCGGTGCGCAAACCACGATCGAAACCCTGCGCGGCGCGGGCTATATGTTAAAGGAACAGGCGTGATAGACAAACTCAGATGGCGCTTTGTACGCACAACGCTGGCGGTAACCCTTCCCATCGTTGTTATTGTTGTTGTGTCGATCAACGTGTTTAACGCAGTATCTTCCGAGCAACGCGTTGATAACATGCTTGAAGTGCTGTGTGAAACGGCCCAAACACAAGCAGAGGCGCCTGAGCTTGGCACTTCCGAAAAAGGACCAAAAGCACTCAAGGGTAGCAGCCTGGATAAAGCAGATGATTCGGGCGCCTTTCGCAAGGTTGCCCCTACTGCAGATGATGCCCCCTCCCTTGACGATATAGAAAGCAGCTCCCCTCCTGATGCCTTAAACGATAGCGGCGCGCTTGTGCCCACGTTGCGCTACTTCATAGCTACTATCGAGGCTGATGGGGAAGTTTCAGCAATACGCTTGGATAACGCCGCCGAGGTAGATAACCGGGCAATGTTTGCCATTGTAAATGAGATTCTCGCGCTTGATCAGGCCGAAGGCACGTACTCGGATTATGCCTATAGAATTGTGGGCGAAGAAGAGCAAACGGCCGTGCTTGTTGATGTTTCGTCCTTACACTCCCAGGCCTCTTCGCTGCTTATTATCACCCTGGCCACCGGGCTTGCCGCCTATGCAATCGTAGCGCTGGTGGTTTTGTTCTCGTCAAAACGGGCGGTAGCCCCCATGGTGCGCAACTACGAGCGGCAGCGGCAGTTTGTGGCGGATGTGGGGCACGAGCTCAAAACTCCGCTTACGGTTATTTCCGCCAATAACGAGCTGGCACAAACCATCTATGGAACAAACGAGTGGTCAGAGGGCATCGCGCGTCAAACAGAGCGGATGAGCGCCCTTATAGAAAAGATGATCACCCTTGCAAAGCTTGAGGAAGATAAAGCGCCCCAAACTTCTACCGTAAACCTGAGCGACATCGCTCAAGAGACCTTCTCGGCCTATGCAGGCGTCGCGCAAAAAGCCAACAAGGAGCTCACGCTCAAGGTGCAGGAAGGTATTACCATACGGGGCAACGAGGCAGACATCCGGCAACTGGTGTCGCTTGTTGCCGATAACGCCTTTAAGTATTGCGAGGCAGGTGGACAGGTAACCGCTACGCTCAGCTCAGGCAAAAAGGCGGTCCTTACCGTGGAAAACACCTGCGCTGGCGCACATGAAATTGATTACTCAGAGATTTTTGATCGGTTCTACCGCGCAGACCAAGCGCGCTCATCCAAGGGCGGCTTTGGGCTAGGGCTAGCTATCGCGCGCGCTATTGTTGAAAACCACAAAGGCGCCATTTCAGCCAGAAGTACCCACGATGGGCAGGCTGTTGAATTTACGATAGAACTCCCCCTTACGTAAGCCAGGTTTGCCTGTAGGGGTGCGCCTCTGTGCATGCTTGCGTGAGCGCATTTTTTGCCAGCACAGCCGCACCACTGTGTTAGCGCAGGTGAACGCGCCCTGCACCTGCCTGCTCAGGTGAGCATATCCCTGCACTTGCCTGCGCAGGTGGGCACATCTCCCGCACTCATCTGCACAGGCGGACGTGCCCCTTTACCCATCTGAGTAGGTGAGCAGGCCTCTGTGTTTGTGCGGTTGAGCACAACCGCGCCGCTAAAAAAAGCGAGCCCCCCGATTCCCTTTTAAGAACCGGAGAGCTCGCCAACGTTTGCCGTGGGAGCCGTGCGGCGCATTGGGCACGCAGCAAAGCCATGGCTGATTGCTCATTGCTGCATCGCACCATCAAAGCGCTTCTGCATGCTGTTGAGCAGGCTGCAGGCCGCTAGCCTTCGATAGCGATAACACGCTTGGTCTCGGGCTCTGGCTCGGGCTGCTTCTTAGGCACCTCAATCTTGAGCAGGCCATCTTCAAAGCGAGCATGGATGTCTTCCTCGGCGATATCTTCGCCTACATAGAAGCTGCGGCTGCAAGTGCCACTGAAGCGCTCTTTGCGGAGCCACTTGCCTGACTCGCTTTTAGACTCCGTCTCATTTTGGGTTTGTGCGCTGATGGACAGATAGCCATCCTTGAGCTCTGCGCTTACATCCTCCTTTTTGAAGCCGGGTAGATCAACAACCAGCTCAAAACCCTCAGGAGTCTCGCGGATATCGGTACGCATGAGCGTAGGCGAAGCAGAATGTGCGGGAGTATCGAAGAAGGCCTCAAAAGGATCGGTCATCAACGTGTTCAAAAGGCTACGAGGGGTATTGGTGCGAGCAGGCACTAAAACGGACATACAATCAACTCCTTGTTATCTGGCTGCAAGCACGCACAGGGGGTAAGCTCATTCGCTCCTTTTTCGTCATGTGCTGTCGTATAAGATCCTGTACGTCTTGCGCCTGTTTCTTGTTACAGGTACGTTATAACATGCAAAATTAGCACTCTCAAGCCGAGAGTGCTAATTCACAAGAAACGTTACGGTTCTGTCATGTTTGTGGGCTACTGCAAGAAGAGCTTTTTGCCCGTTGCCTTAACAACGGCGGGCTTTGCTGGAAGCGTTGCATATATAACCGCGCCCGCGCCGCAAAAAAGAGACACACCGCACCGGTAATGTAATACCAAGGGTTCTCTGCCGAGCTCAAGAAGTCGGGCGCAATAAGGCCTTTCATAACAGCTTGCAGCAGCAGGGCTGTGTCTATAAACCGCATCATATACGCTTATGCATTGGCGCCCAGGGTTATTGGTTTCTTTACACAAAACAATTTATAGTATGTGATAATTACAAGGTAAGTCGGGCAAACTTTGCCTTGTTGCAGCGCAACCTTCTTATTAAACGCCCTTGAGTAAGGAGCCATCCATGAGCGAAACTACTATTTGCGCCATAATTACTATTATTGTTTTCTTTATAGTAGGCCTTATCCTTATCTCAAGAGCAAGCAAGAATGGCACCTCTAAAGCCGGCGGTATCATACTTATCGTATTTGCCTTTATCCTCATTGGCATATTACTTATTCCCGTCATCTTGGGTTAAGCAGTAAAGGATCATCCTATGCAAAACGCCGCCCATAAAAATCGCGGGCTCGCGATTCTAGGAGTGCTGTGCATACTTGCCGGATTGGTGCTGATCCCAAAATCGGTGCTCACGGCGTTTGTCTCAACCGCTGCCATCACCTCTGGCCAGCTGACCAGCGAGGATGCGGTAACGATAGCGCTGTGCGTGATTATTGTTATTTTCAACATTGCCATGCCCCTGTGCCTGTTGATATTTGGCATAACCCTGATCCGGAAAAAGCGCAAGAATGCACGAAAAGTTGCCCTGGTACTGATTGTTGCGCTTATCCTGAATGCCTTGGCTCTTATGATGCTCTACGGCATGGAAGTTGATCTTCTCTTTTACTTGGCATCAGCCCTGGTCTTGATAGCGCTGCTCACCTATATCGACCCCGACCTTGCTGCCGAGCGCACGCAGGCCCACCTTGAGCGGCAAACCGAGCTCAAGCGCGAGGTTGACGCTGGCACCTTAGGGCGAGATGAGAGTGGTGCCGGCTTTATCAAACTCGACTTTTTTAATCTGTTTTGGATATTTGTTATTGCATGCATTTTGGGCGATCTCGTTGAAACTGTTTACCATGTTGCCGTGGTTGATCCCGGTCATTACCAAGTTCGCGCTGGCCTTCTTTGGGGGCCGTTTTCACCCATCTATGGTTTTGGTGCCCTTTTGATGACCCTTGCCCTCAATCGGTTTCATAAGGCACACCTTATTGTTGTCTTTTTGGTGAGCGCTGTTATTGGCGGCGCGTTTGAGTACTGCGTCAGCTGGTTTTTGCAATTTGCCTTTGGCGTTACTGCTTGGGATTACTCGGGCACCTTCCTCAACATAGGCGGGCGCACCAATTTAATGTTTATGTGTATGTGGGGAGTACTGGGCGTGCTTTGGATTAAGGCCTTCCTACCCCTCGTGCTCAAAGTGGTCAACCTCATCCCATGGAAATGGCGCTACACCATAACAGCCATAGCCGCAGCGCTGATGTTCTTCGATGGCGCCATGACGCTGGTAACGCTTGATTGCTGGTTTGAGCGCGTAGCCGACGTCGCCCCAGATTCGTGGCTCGCGCAATTCTGCGCTCAATACTTCGACAACTCGTGGATGGCACATCGCTTCCAAAGTATGTCGATAGATCCGTCCATTTCCACCCGGTTGTAAGGAGCATCGGTGGCTCTGAGCAAGAAGCGCAAGGTGCTGATAGGCTTACTTATTGTTGTGGTGCTGTGTGCCCTTATTGTTGCAGTGGTGGCCGGCATCCTTATCCAGCGCAATCAATCGCCCTTTGTTGAGGCGCCCGGCACAAAGATAGATTATGAAAGTGGCAACCTCCCTGAAGGCGCCGTGCCTATAGCTTATACCAGTGAAGTACTGGCAAACTCCAACGACGGAGGGCGCACGTGTACCTATGCCTATTTTGACGATAGCTGGTTTGAGGCCGATGGCCGCACGTACAATCACAGTCTTGCCACAACTGCCATGATTCTTGCCGCAGTAGCCAATTCTGAATCGCAGTATTATGGCGATGCCGTCAGCGATGCCCCTTCGTATATGGAAGATGCCTTTACCTCTTTTGGCTTTACCGATATCGACACAAGCTCCTATGCTAACGTCAGCACCGCAACTGAAGAGATTGATAAGCTAGCCGATGGCACTGAAGACACCGTTGCCTACGCCTTGGCTTCAAAGCAGCTCAATGATGGCTTCACCTTGGTAGCTGTTGCCGTGCGAGGCTCGTTTGGAAGCGAATGGGTATCAGATGCACGCATAGACGATGCCGTGTGGAGCGAAGCTTCCGATGATCACCCTGGTTACTTTCTCGCTTCGCTCGATGTTGAGCTTGCTCTTGATGATTATATTGACCAGCATAATCTCAGCGCTGCGAACACCAAAGTGCTGGTGTGCGGCCACAGCCGCGGGGGGTCGGTAGCCAATCTGGTTGCAAAGTCGCTCGTTGATTCTATGGGCACCAGCGATGAATTGGTGGCCCCTAACAACTTGTTTGCGTATACCTTTGCCGCATCAGCTTGCACCACCAACCCTGATGCAAGCAGCAGCACCTATGCTTCTATCTTTAATGTGATCAATCCGGCCGACATCGTACCCAAACTCCCTCTCGCAGCATGGGGTTATACCTGCTATGGTAACCAGCTGCTCTTCCCTGGCTCTAACGATAAGGGCTTCGATGCAGCCTATGAAGCTATGCAAGAAGCGCGCGCCGCTAACACAGGCTGCCTCAACAGTAACCCGGATGTTGCCGGCGAGCCGTTCATGGCCGATACTGTGGTTGATAAAATCGCAAGCCAGGTGCCCGATGCCGCATCGCTTGCTACCGCAGGCGGAGTTACCAGCGTGCTGAAAGACCTCGCATCAGAAGATGTCTACCGTATTTTGGTTGCCCACTTCCCCGATACGTATATTGCCTGGATGCAATCGCTTAGCTCGCTCCAAGCGCGCTAGGTTATAAGCACACACAGAGCTATCAATCGTGCGCACAAGCCTCTTCGCGCGATTAGGGTATTACGAGGCCTGAACTGCCCTCATAACCATGCGCTCGGTAAACCACGCTTCAACATCGCAATACACATCCTCGCGGCGAGGCTCGCTGAGTATTTCGTGGCGCATATCGGGATAGATAATCGTACGAACGTTTTTAACGCCCTGGTTTTTGTATAGCTCGGCGGCCTTTTTAACTTCGGCTCCACCTGCACTCAGAGGGTCTTCAGCGCCAGCAATGAACAAGAGCGGCAGATCTGGGGGCAGGGCCGCTGCACTTGCCGGCGTTACCACCTCGGCCACAAGGTCGGTTAGGGTTGCAACGGCGCCGGCAGAGAGCATAAAGCCGGTCAAAGGGTCGGCCCGATACGCATCCACAACGGCAGGGTCGGTAGAGATCCAATCGCAATTGGTGCGCGCATCTTTGATGGCGGGAGCCAAGGCGCGAGCGCATGCCCCCTCCAGCAAGCGCGAACGGAAATTAGCTCCGCGAACACTACCCATAAAGCGCGCAAGGGTACGCACAGCTTGTACGGCAGCAGGGCGCTGATTGCCTGTTGCGCACAGAACAACCCCATCAAGCCCGGCTGCTTGCCTGGCGATATACGCGCGTACAATATAGCTACCCAAAGAATGCCCAAAAAGGAACCGCGGCAAGCCCTCCCCCGCGCCACTTGCTCGCAAGGCCGCCTGCCGGGCAATGGTTATATCTTCAATCAGAATATCTTTGCCACCTTCGAGAGGCATGCATCCAAGCTCGTCGGCCGTAGCAACGCTTTTTCCATGGCCAATGTGATCGTGGCCAAACACCACATAACCCAAGCCTGCTAAGAAGCGGGCAAAACTATCGTAGCGGCCCATATGCTCCGCCACGCTATGAACCAGCTGCACAACTGCGCGACGAGTATAGCCAGCAGGAGGCAGCCACACCATAACGCGCAACCACGAATGATCGTCGGAAGAAAGAGCTGATGTTTCGAGGCGGGTTATTTCAAGAGCGCTTTTGCCGGTCATGCCAAGGCCTTGATATCGGCAATGGTGATAGCCCCCTCGCGCATAAGAACAGGATGATGGCCCGATGAACAATCAACAATAGTAGAAGCAATGCCGCTTTTTTCTTCGTTGTCGTTCAAAACTGCCCCTACTTGCTCAAGCAGCTCGGCAGGAATTGCTTCAAACGACATCGGATTCTTGTGCCCCGATACGTTTGCCGAGGTTGTGGCAAGAGGGCACCCAAGGCTTTGAATGAGAGCGTGTGCGGTTGGATTGGCTGGCATGCGCAGGCCGATGGTACCTTCTGCAGAGCGAAACGCCTGAGGCACCTGATCGCTTGCTTTTACGATGATGGTCAGCGGGCCTGGCCAAAAGGTGCGGGCCAGCGCAAAAGCAAAATCGGGTACAACTTTGCCATAACGGCCTAAATCATCAACGCTGCCAACCAGCCATGCAATGGGCTTGCGCTTTTCACGGTGCTTGAGCGTGTAAAGAACTTCGGGGCTTTCTGCGTGTTCAACTGAAACACCGAGGCCATATACCGTATCGGTGGGAAAGATTATCGGCTCACCACGTTTAAGTGCACGAAGAGCTTCTTGAGGGGTATGAATCTGCGCCATAACGTATCTACACTTTCAACCAAGAACTTTACACACCTTGGTATTTGTGCCTTCCAGAACAGAGGGACTTCATCATACCCCCTTGCCCCTTATTCGTACATGCTCTTTTGGGAAAATGCACGCTTCGATTATCAAAGGGTTACCGAAGGCTCGCCTGCCCATACACGGCTTCGACAAGGCTTTGTGCAACGCGCAGGCCATCGCAGGCAGCCGACATAATACCCCCGGCAAACCCAGGGCCTTCGCCACACGGGTAGATGCCGGTTTCTTCCTGTGTGGGCCAATACGCCTGAAATGTTTGAGTTCGGCATATGCGAACAGGCGAAGAGGACCGGGTTTCGGGCGCCGTAAGCAACGCTTGCGGATTGTCAAAGCCCTTGAGCTTGCGCCCCATAAGCGGCAGAGCCTCGGCAAGTGCACGGGTCACAAAGGAAGGGAGGCATTGCGCAATTGGTGCCTCAACCACCCCGCGCGCATAGGTTGGCTGCGGCGAAGCGCCTGTAAGCGTGGTGCTGTGCGCGCCTGCGTGCGTGGTGGTGTGTGAGGTCGCCTGTTGGGAGACTGCCTGCTGTGAGGCAACCTGGCAGGTGGTCGCCTGTTGGGAGGCTGCCTGCTGTGAGGCCGCACGTTGAGATGTTCCTTGTTGGCTAGCTTCTTGGGTGGCTGCCTGATAGGATGCCAGAAAATCTCCTACGCGCTGGCAGGGCGCCTGATAAGGCTGGCCACCATACGTTTGCGACAAGCGAAACGCTGCCTGCTCGATGCTGCGCTGCAAGGCAACACCAGCAAGTGCATCACGGCTGCCAAAATCGGCAGGGTCGACGTTGACCAACAGCGCGGCATTGGCGTTTTGGCCATCACGCGCATAGCAGCTCATGCCATTTACTACGATGCCGCCTTCTTCACTGGC
>CAZDCX010000030.1:0-15621 GCA_964504115.1 uncultured Cryptobacterium sp. | reverse complement strand
TGGAGCGCGGTTTTCAAGAGAACAATACAAAGCACAAGCCCCGGTTGTTTGAGCAAGTGTTTTGGGATGACCTGAACCTTTTGTCAAATCGTTCTTCGCTTGTGCCCTTATGTTCTCTTGAAAACCGAAACAAGCGGAAGTTGACCGCGCAAGCTTTTGCCCCAAGAGCTTCTTTGCTAGGTATTTGGCTCATGTTTGTTATGGAGAAGGCCTTGAGGCAAGCCAAGCATCATCTACTCGGGGCGCTTCTGCAAATTGAACAGAAAAGGGAAAGCGGAAGCTGACGGTGCGACCTCTTCCCCGAGGGCTCATAATGCTAGATTGGGTGTTCGCATTCGTTATTCAGTGCAGACATAAGGCTGCATCCCCGATACACGAGCACAGTAACAATATTTAATTGTTGGATCTGCTCAATACAAAACAAAAGGGCGGAGCGCTGCTGTGCAACTCCGCCCTTTAAAAACAGGTTAGCCGTTAAACTTACAGATCCTTTGAGCCTTCTACGCGGCCTTCAAGATACTTCCAGTTGGCATCAACATCATTTTGAATCTCTTCAAGAATGTGCTCGTTGCCAGGCTTAAACAGATGCTTAAAGCGACCCTGGGGCTTCAAGAAGTCGGTCACAGGGATCAGATTCTTATCGCGAACCGGCGTGAGCTTCCACTTACCATGGTCAACCTCAAACAGCGGCCAGAACTTCGAGTTTACTGCCAAGCGGCAGATCTCAGCGGTTTGGCTAGAGTCTAAACGCCAACCACGAGGGCAAGGAGCCATGATGTTCAAGAATGCTGGGCCATCAACAGCGATAGCCTTTTCAGCCTTTGAAACCAGGTCGCGCCAATTGCCAACCGTAGCCTGAGCTACGTAAGGAATACCATGAGCAGCCATGATGGAAGTAAGATCTTTGCGAGCCTCGATCTTGCCCTGCAAAACCTTACCAACCTCAGCAGTGGTAGCCCAAGCGCCCTTTGGTGTAGCAGATGAACGCTGGATACCCGTGTTCATGTATGCGCCGTTGTCGTAGCATACATATACGATATCGTGACCGCGCTCCATAGCACCCGAAAGCGATTGTAAACCAATGTCGTACGTACCACCGTCGCCACCGAAAGCGATAAACTTCAGCTTCTTATCAGCAGGAATTTTACCAGCGCGCTGCAAACCCTTGTAGGCAGCCTCAACACCTGAAATGGTGGCGCCAGAATTTGCAAAAGCGTTGTGAATAAATGGCACTTCCCATGCATTGTCAGGATAAATTGAGGTGGAAACCTCTAAACAACCCGTCGCACACGAGCAGACCACATCATAATCGCCACGGCCCATCAAAACCTGACGAACTGCTATGGATGCACCACAGCCACCGCACAGACGATGTCCTGGGGCCAAATCGTTTGGACGAGCAGAAAGTTGCTTAATGTTAGCCATTACCTGACCCCCTTACTCTTCAATACCAAGATAGGTGATAGAGCCGTCATATGTACCAGCAGCACGCTGCTCGAGCTCATTGTATACCTGAACAATTTGATCAAGCGCGATATCGGCACCACCCAAACCAGCAAGGTAATCACTGATCGGAGTATCCAAGCCAGCTGCATGGAAGGCGGCATGTACTTCCAGAGCCAACGGAGCATGAGGCGAACCATAAGAATCGGAACGGTCGATAACCGCTACCGCCTTAGCATTCTTGCATGCCTCCACAATTTGCTGCGCAGGGAACGGACGGAAGATACGCGGACGAACCACGCCAACCTTCTTGCCTTCTGCACGAAGCTGACGAGCTACGTGACGAGCGTTGCCAGCGCAAGAACCCAACACGACGATCAGGTAATCGGCATCTTCAGTGCCCCATGTATCAACCAGCTCAAACGGACGACCAGTAATCTCGGCCCACTCTTTACCGTGCTTTTCAAAAGCAGCAAGAGCATTGTCGAGAGCGTGACGCTCGGTAAGCTTGTACTTCATATAGCCATTGCCAAGCGTGGCAAACATGCCATGACCAACGGGGTTTTCGGTATCCAAGAGCGGATACAGGGGGTGATAATCCCCAACGAAATCCTTAACCGTTTGGTCCTCTTCGCTTACGCAGCAATCCATAGCATGCGTGGTAACAAAACCATCGAGAGTGGTAAGCACCGGAAGCAAAACATCGGGATCTTCGGCAACTTTGAAAGCAATAATAGTGTTGTCGTAAGCTTCCTGAGCGGTCTCGGCAAACATCATTGCCCAACCAGTGTCGCGAGCACTCATGATATCGGAGTGATCGCCATGAATGTTAATAGGTGCAGAAAGAGCACGGTTTGCATTTGCCATAACAATGGGGCAGCGCATACCAGCAGCAATGTGTAACTCTTCCCACATGTAGGCCAGGCCCTGAGAGCTGGTAGCGGTTGCTACACGAGCACCAGCAGCCGAAGCGCCAATACATGCCGAAAGAGCAGAGTGTTCAGACTCTACCGCTACGTACTCGGTGGTAACTTTGCCATCGGCAACAAACTTATCGTAGCCTTCTACGATAGTTGTTTGCGGAGTGATAGGATACGCCGCCATGACATCAGGATTTACCTGGCGCAGCGCATCGGCAACCATCTGGTTACCGGTTGCGGAAAACATCTTCTTTTCAGCCATAGCTACTCTCCCTTCTCCGCATCTTCAGCCTGAGCTTGCGCTTCAGGGATAAGCTCCAATGCGCCAAACTTGCATTCCTGTACGCACACACCGCAACCCTTGCAGTGATACAGATCGATGCCGGTCATAGCGCCATCTTTTACAGAAACTGATGAATCGGGGCAATACACCCAGCACAGCATACAATTGGTGCACTTTTCGCTATCCCAAACAGGACGCATAGAACGCCAGCCGCCGGTATAGCAATTGGTTGACGTGCCGCTTTGAGGACATACATACCCAACCGGCATATCGGAAGGCTTCCAATTATCGTAATCGGAACCGTCGAAGTCGTACTTAGACATTACTCTTGCACCTCCTGATATGCACGTTCTGCGGACTCAAGATTGGCATCAATCATTTCTTGAGAGAACTTCTTACCAAATGTGATAACCAAGCGCTCTTTAACCAACTCGAGCGGGAACAAGCCAGCCACCTTAGCCAATGCTCCTACGATAGGAGTATTAGGCATATCCTTCTTGATGGTGGCGAGCGCAATACCTGATGCATCGACAACCGCAACGCGGGTGGATGCTGGTGCATTTACAGCTGCACGAGCCTCTTGTGCTGTCATAGTGGTGTTGAAGATAACCAAGCCATCTTCATGCATACCCTCTAAGACATTTGTAGAATCCAACAGCGTATCGTCCAAGACGATAACAATATCGGGGTTCTGAATGTTGTTGTGAACTTCAATGGGCTCACTAGAAACACGCGTGTACGCCTTCAGGGGCGCACCGGTGCGCTCCGGGCCATATTCGGGCATGGCCTGGATGTAGTTGCCCTGCAGTAGCGCTGTGTCCGCAACGAGCTTCGCCGCCGTAACCGCACCTTGGCCAGCACGTGCGTGCCAGCGGATTTCGGTCAACTGTGACATACCTCTCCTCTCGCCTCAAAATTTGCTATAAAACAAGCCCCTCTATTCTAGCGACTCAGTAAAAGGACAAGCTTTGCTTTCCGAACCTGTTCGATTTGAGTCGGTAGACGGGAAAGAACAACGTTGGTCGGTCGAGTTTGTAAGGCGAACGGTTGCCTGACGTATCTATGCAAAAGCAACAGCCCGCCTCTTGCAAAAACCAACGATTATTCCCGCTCAAAGGCTTCTACTCAAACAATACCATTGAAATAAGAATATTTTGCCGATATATCTCTTATAAAAAAGAACCCCCTTGCCCCTGCAAAGCAGAGAACAAGAGGGCTGGTAATTGCTTAAAAAAGCTTTAGAGGTTCAAAGCCGCCTGAACAGCCTCAAATACTACCTCAGGATCGCGATCGCCATCGATTTTGATTAAGAGCTCGCATCCGCGATAGTAATCGATGAGCGGAGCCGTGGAGCTTTCGTACACATCAAGACGATTGCGTACCGTAGCCTCATTATCATCGTCGCGCTGGTACATTTCGCCACCGCACTTGGGGCAGGAGGCATCAGCGTCAGAACCGATATGACCACACACACGGCACATACGACGCGAGGTCAAACGCTTGATGATAACCTCTTTGTCGACGTCAACCAGAAGAGCCGCCGTAAGTGGGCGCTCAAGCGTGGAGAGCTCGGAATCAAGAGCAACGGCCTGAGTAGAGGTGCGGGGGAAACCATCCAAGATAAAGCCCTTGGCGGTATCCTCATCCTGCAAGCGCTCCTTCACCAAATCGATAACGAGATCGTCAGGAACCAGATCGCCAGCATCCATGTACGTCTTAGCTTTGATTCCCAGCGGAGTTTGATTCTTAACAGCAGCACGCAAAATATCGCCTGTAGAAATATGAGCAAAGCCATACTTTTCAACAAGCTTGGCAGCCTGCGTGCCCTTACCGGCGCCCGGAGCGCCCAGTAACACGATGTTCATAGGAAGTCCTTTCAATCTGTCGTGGCTCTATTGTAAACGCACTATTTGAAGAAACCATCGTAGTTGTACATCTTCAACTGCGACTCAATCTTGTTCATGGTATCAAGCGCTACGCCAATCATAATCAGAATAGACGTACCACCGAAGGCCTGAATAAGGGTGTTGTTCGTGAAATAGAACAAGATAGAAGGCACAACAGCAATCAAGGCAATGAAGATAGCGCCTGGCAGCGTAACTCTGTGCAAAACATCTTTAATATATTGCACCGTATTAGCTCCCGGACGAATACCAGGAATAAAACCGCCCTGACGCTGTAAATTCTCGGCCGTATCAACTGGATTGAACACAATCGAAGTGTAGAAATACGCAAAGAAAATAATGAGCAGGAAGGTCATTATCCAGTTAACCCAACCGGCCGACATAGCATTAGCAGCCCATGTGAGCCAATCGATGTTAAACAATGCCGCAATCTGAGCTGGGAAGTAAATCAAGCAGCTTGCAAAGATGATAGGAATAACGCCAGCGGCGTTAATCTTCATCGGCAAGTACGAGCTTTGACCGCCCATAACCTTACGACCTTGAACACGTTTAGCATAGCTGATTGGAATGCGACGCTGAGCACGCTCAACAAAGATGATTGCTGGGACGCACAGCACCACGATAACCAGGATAAGAGCGGTAACCGCAAGACCCATTCCAAAATCAGCCGAAAGGTTGATGGAAGAGAAGATCGCGGAAGGCACGGAAGAAACAATGGAAACGAAGATGATCAACGACATACCATTGCCAACACCGCGCTGGGTGATAAGTTCGCCCATCCACATGATAAGTGCCGTGCCCACAATCAACGTGAACACAACCAGAAGATCAGTCACGATCTCAGGGACTGCAGTGCTGAATACAACACCATATGCTTCAGACTTGAACAGGAACAAATAACCAACGGCGTTAATAAGGCCCAAACCCAGCGTTAAATAACGCGTAACCTGAGTCATGCGGCGCTTACCGGTTTCGCCCTCGCGTGCCCAACGCCCAACAGCAGGAATAACACCCTGCATCAGCTGCATAATAATGGATGCCGTGATGTAGGGCATGATGCCAAGCGCAAACACCGAGAAGTTGGAAAGAGCGCCACCTGTGAACAAGTCGAGCATAACCATGGACACGCCCTGATCCGAAAAGGTATCGGCAAACGCCCTAAAGGGAATACCCGGCACAGGAATGTACGCTCCTAAACGATAGAGCGCCAAGATACCCAGAGTAAACAGGATTTTATTCCTGAGCTCTGGGACCTTAAATGCCTGTACGAGAGAACTTAGCAAGGCTCTTCGACCTTTCCTCCAGCTGCCTCAATCTTCGCCTTAGCGGCAGCAGAAATTTTGTCTACTTTAACCGTTACTGCCTTAGTGATTTCGCCATCACCAAGAACTTTAACCAAATCGGTTGACTTCTTAACGATACCCTTAGCCACCAAAGCATCGGTATCAACAACATCGCCATTCTCGAAATAAGCATCGATACGGCTTACATTAACCGGAACATACTCAACACGGTTGATATTGCGGAAGCCGGGCAGTTTTGGCAAACGACGTGCCAGAGGAGTCTGACCGCCCTCAAAACCGGCACCCTTGCCGCCACCAGCACGAGACTTTTGGCCGTTCAAACCACGACCTGCGGTTTTGCCCGTACCTGAAGCAGGACCACGACCGATGCGCTTGCGATTGCGCTTGGAGCCTTCAGCCGGTTGCAAATCTTTTAATTCCATAGGGTAATTCTCCTTTTCGCTATCCCCTATTTATTTGGGGGTCGGCAGCTCGCCGCCGACGAACTTACTTATGTACGAACATCGGCCCGCACATAATCGAGCCGATGTTCATGATGTCAATATGAAGTTAAGCTTCTTCTACTTCAACGAGATGCTTAACCTTGAAGATCATGCCACGGACTGCAGGATTGTCTACCTGCTCGACCGTACGGCCGATCTTACCCAAGCCCAACGCCTTGAGGGTACGACCTTGATCATACTTATAGCCGATGGAGCTCTTTACTTGGGTGATACGCAAAGTCTTCTGTGCGTCAGCCATGGTTAGTTCTCCTTCCAGCCATAAATCTCAGCAACGGAAAGACCGCGACGCTGAGCAACCTCTTCGGGGCTCTGCATATTCTTCAGGCCTTCAGCGGTTGCCTTGACGATATTCATAGCATTGTTCGTACCCAAAGATTTGGTCAGGCAATCAGTAACGCCAGCCAATTCCATGACGGCACGCACCGGGCCACCAGCGATAACGCCAGTACCAGGAGCAGCCGGCTTGATAACAACATAGCCAGCACCATACTCACCAATAATGTCATGAGGCAAGGTGCCTGCAGGGGTCAAAGGAACGGTGAACATATTCTTCTTGGCATCCTCAACACCCTTTTTGATGGCGGTAGGAACTTCTTGGGACTTACCCATACCAATACCTACACGGCCATTGCCATCTCCCACGACAACCAAAGCGGTCAGAGCAAAACGACGACCACCTTTAACTACCTTGGAGACGCGATTGATATAGACAACACGTTCCTGAAGTTCGGGAACGTTTGCCTGGTTTTCTTGCTTACGAGCCATGGACTCCAACCCTCTCTTAGAACTTCAGGCCTGCTTCACGAGCACCATCAGCTACTGCCTTGATGCGACCGTGATACAGATTACCGCCGCGGTCAAACACGACCTCGGTAATACCATTTTCCTGTGCTTTCTTGCCGATAAGCTCACCTAAAGCAGCAGCACCCTCGACGGTACCACCACCCTTTTCAGTGGCCTTGAAATCGGGACCCAGGGTAGAGACAGCGCAAATGGTCTTGCCAGCAACGTCATCGATGACCTGAGCATACATGTTCGCGTTGGAGCGTGTAATGCACAAACGCGGACGAGAAGCCGTGCCAGAAATCTTGCCACGAACGCGAGTGTGGCGACGACGCAGGCCAGCTTGTTTCTTTTGAAGCTTTTTCATTACTACATTCCCTTCGAAATCTCGCTACTGCGTCTTGATTAATCAGACTTTGCGGCCTTGCCGAGCTTACGACGGACATACTCGCCTTCGTAGCGAATACCCTTGCCCTTGTAAGGCTCGGGCTTGCGCCATGCGCGAATGTTGGCTGCAACCTGGCCAACCTGTTCCTTGCTGATACCTTTAACGATAATCTCGGTTTGGCTTGGAACCTCGAAGGTGATGTTTTCTGGAGCCTTAACGACAACCGGGTGAGAATAACCTAATTGGATCTCAAGATCGGTGCCTTTTAAAGCAGCACGATAGCCAACGCCAACCAGCTCAAGCTTCTTTGAGTAGCCGTTGGAAACGCCTTCGATCATATTTGCAATAAGCGTACGAGTTAAACCATGGAAGCTCTTTGCTTCGCGGCTATCATCGGGACGCTCAACAATAACGCTGCCGTCTTCAACCTTAATAGCCATAAGCTCATTAAAAGTACGCTGCAATTCGCCCTTGCTACCCTTCACGGTAACCGTTTGGCCGTCGACAGTAACCTCAACGCCGGAGGGAATAGCAACAGGCAACTTACCAATACGTGACATCTGTGCTCCTCCCTTCTTACCAGATGTAGGCGACAACCTCGCCGCCGATGCCCGCCTTGCGCGCATCGCGATCGGTCATAACGCCTTTGCTCGTTGAAATAACTGCGGTACCCAACCCGCCAAGTACGCGAGGAAGTTCATCCTTACCAGCGTAAATACGCAGACCAGGCTTAGAAATACGCTTCAAACCGCGAATGGTACGGGCCTTCTTCTCGCCGTACTTCAACGTGATAACAAGCGTGTCGCGAGGGTCAGACGCCTCAACGTCGTAACCCTGGATGTAGCCCTCTTCCTGCATGATGCGGGCGATTTCGACAAGCTTCTTGCTTGACGGCATGGAAACCGTCTGCTTGCCAGCAGAGTTAGCGTTACGCACACGCGTAAGCATATCTGCGATGGGGTCGTTCATGCTCATTGTTGTGTTTCTCCTTTGTTCGTGATGAGCCGAAAAGCCGGTTCGCATACACCCATGATGCATCCGCCTTGACTCTCGACACTCAGCAACGTGATAGGGTTCGTGTTCTTACCAGGAAGCCTTGGTCACGCCAGGTAGTTCGCCTTTGTTAGCGAGCTCGCGAAGGCAGACGCGGCACAAACCAAACTTGCGGTAGTACGCACGAGGGCGACCACAGCGAGTGCAGCGATTGTGCTGACGTGTCGAAAACTTCGGCTCTCGCTTTGACTTGGCGATCATCGATTTCTTAGCCATTCAAGATCCTTCTTTCTTTAACTACTTCTAAGACAGAAGTTAGTTTTCCTTCTTAAACGGGAAGCCCATGGCATCCATCAATGCCTTGGCTGCTTCGTTAGTTTCTGCGGTGGTAACAAACGTGATGTCCATACCACGCGTGTGGTCGATCTTGTCATACTCAATCTCGGGGAAGATAAGCTGTTCGGTCAAACCCATGGTGTAGTTACCACGACCATCAAAGCTCTTAGGGTTGCATCCACGGAAGTCACGCACACGAGGAAGTGCTGTTGACATCAAGCGGTCAAAGAACTCCCACATGCGGTCGCCGCGAAGCGTAACCTTAGCGCCAATAGCCTGGCCTTCACGCAGATGGAAGCCAGCGATGGACTTCTTAGCACGCGTAACCATGGGCTGCTGACCGGTGATAACACGCAAATCAGCAATAGCGCCATCAAGCAGCTTCTTATCGCCCGCTGCGCGACCGACACCCATGTTCACCACGATCTTCTCAAAACGGGGAACCTGATTGACGTTCTCGCAACCCAGCTCTTTAAAGAGTTGAGGGGCAACTTCGTTTACATACTTTTCCTTCAGACGAGGAGTAGCCATTGTTTTGTAATACCTTTCTCGATGAATTAAACACAGGATTTCCGACCCTGCGTCCCTCAAACCGTTTGAGGGTCATAAAAAGTCCAGCGAAATATTTTAATCGATATCTGCGCCGCACTTCTTGCAAACGCGAACTTTTTTGCCTTCTTCACGTTTAATGCTTACGCGCGTTGCTTCCTTGCAGGAGGGGCAAATAAGCTTCACGTTGGAGACATGAATAGGAGCCTCCATTGTGGCAATGCCACCTTCTGGATTGGCCTGCGTAGGACGCAATGCTTTCTTAACCAGATTTACCTTTTCAACAGTGACACGCTGAGACTCTGGCTTAGCGGCGATAACGATGCCCTCTGCACCGCGATCCTTGCCAGCAAGAACCTTAACCTTGTCACCCTTTTTGATGTTCATTTTTGCCATGGATGTTCCTCCTACAGCGTTTCAGGTGCCAGGGACACGATCTTCATGTACTTCTTGTCACGAAGCTCGCGGGCAACAGGGCCGAAGATACGCGTGCCGCGAGGAGCGCCATTTGCGTCGATAAGAACAGCAGCGTTCTGGTCGAACTTGATATAGCTGCCGTCTTCGCGACGAACTTCCTTCTTAACACGCACCACGACACAGCGGACGACATCGCCCTTTTTAACGTTGCCGTTTGGCATTGCTTCCTTAACGCTGCAAATGATGACATCGCCCAGGCCTGCATAGCGGCGCTTCGAGCCACCCAGAACCTTGATGCACTGCACCTTGCGTGCGCCGGAGTTATCAGCCACGGCGAGCATGCTCTGCATTTGAATCATGTGCTTTTCCCTTTCAATGCTTCCAAATAATCACGACAAAACGTGACTACTTGGCCTTCTCTACGATGTCGAGAAGGCGCCAGCGCTTCATCTTCGACAACGGGCGAGTTTCCATAATAGTAACGGTGTCACCTACACCAGCTTCATTATTCTCGTCGTGAGCATGAAGCTTTTTGGTGGAGTTAACCATTTTGCCATATACCGGATGCGGCTTGCGCTCGTGGATTTGCACGACGCAGGTTTTGTCGCCGGAGATGCTTACTACAACACCCTGGCGAACCTTACGAGAGTTACGTTCTTCACTCATGCTATTCAAACCTTCCTATCGCAACTCTAAGCCTGAACAGCCTTGAGCTCGCGGTCGCGCATCTCAGTCTGGATGCGAGCGATGTCTTTTTTGACCTGCTTGATGCGAGCGGTATTATCCAACTGACCAGTAGCCATTTGGAAGCGCAGGTTGAAAAGCTCTGCGCGTGCTTCCTTCAGCTTCGCCTGAAGATCTTCAGACGAAAGTTTCTGGATCTCTGCTGCTTTCATTTACTCCTGCCCTTCTGCTTCGCGATGTACGATCTTGCACTTGATGGGCAACTTGTTAACAGCCAGGCGAAGTGCATCACGTGCAGTTTCTTCATCTACGCCGTCAATCTCGAACATGATACGACCAGGCTTTACTACCGCAACCCAGCCCTCGGGGTTACCCTTACCTTTACCCATACGCGTTTCAGCAGGCTTTTGGGTAATAGGCTTATCAGGGAAAATCGTGATCCAAACATTACCAGTACGGTTCATGCGACGCGTCATAGCAACACGGGCGGCTTCGATCTGGCGATTGGTAATCCAATGACGGTCGAGAGCTTGAATGCCCCATGTGCCGTGGTTCAAGGTGGTACCACCCTTAGCGTTGCCCTTCATAGAGCCACGCTGCACCTTGCGGTGCTTCACACGCTTAGGTACGAGCATTATTTATCACCCCTATCGTTATTGCGGCGACGGGAACGGTTAGGACGAGAAGAGCCCTCAAGCGCAGGCTGAGGTGCCTTCTGGCCTGGAAGAACTTCGCCATGGTAGACCCACACCTGGATGCCAATGGAACCCATCGTGGTGGCTGCCGTAGAGAAGCCATAATCGATTTTTGCACGCAGGGTATGCAGCGGCACACGGCCTTCGCGATACCATTCACGGCGGCTCATTTCAGCGCCACCCAAACGACCGGAGCACTGGATACGAATACCCTTTGCACCGCTCTTGCGAGCTGACTGAACTGCCTTGCGCATAGCGCGGCGGAATGCCACACGATTTTCTAACTGCTCGGCTACTGACTGAGCAATCAAGCTTGCGTCGAGCTCGGGGCGCTTGACCTCGATAACCTCGACGGAAACCGTGCCGTTTGCAATCTGGTTGAGCTTCTTGCGCAGAGCGTCAACCTCAGCGCCCTTCTTACCAATAACAACGCCGGGGCGAGACGTGGTGATGATGACCTTAATCTTGTCGCCAGCACGCTCGATTTCTACACGAGAAACGGCTGCATGAGCCAGCTGCTTTTCCAAATACTTGCGGATTGCCAGGTCATTCTCAAGGTTCTTTGCATAGTCCTTGTCGGAATACCAACGGCTGCGCCAATCTTCGGTAACGCCAAGGCGGAAGCCGGTAGGGCTTACTTTCTGACCCATTCTATGCCTCCTCTCGGGTTGCAACGATGATGGTAATGTGGCTGGTGCGCTTGCGAATGCGCGAAGCGGAACCCTTTGCACGAGGACGAATACGCTTGAGCGTTGGACCCTCATCGGCAAAGCATGCCTTAATTACAAGATTGTCAGGGTTCGAGGCGCCCTTCTGCTCTGCATTAGCAACAGCAGAGTTCAGGGTCTTCTCAATGATCTCGGCTACAGCGCGGTTCGTAAAACGAAGCGTTTGCTGAGCGGAAACAACATTCTTACCGCGAATCTGATCAAGCACAATACGCGCCTTACGAGGTGAAACGCGTACATAGCGAGTTACTGCTTTAGCTTCCATGTTTCACCCTTTCTTACTTGTCGTGGCCACGGAACGTGCGCGTAGGGGCGAATTCGCCCAACTTGTGACCAACCATGGATTCAGTGATGTATACCGGTACGTGCTTGCGACCATCATGCACAGCAATGGTGTGTCCAACCATTTCTGGGAAGATGGTGGAAGAACGGGACCAGGTTTTGATGACCTTTTTGTCGCCTGCTTCGTTCATCGCCACAACGCGATCGAGAAGGCGAGGCTCCACGAAAGGACCTTTTTTCAAACTTCTGCTCAATGTTTCTCCTTAAGCGTTTAATCGCTACTTCTTGCGACGACGGATGATCAAGCGGCTCGAAGCCTTCTTGGGGTTGCGAGTACGATGACCCTTGGTAGATACACCCCATGGAGTAACAGGATGACGACCGGAAGACTTGTTCTTGCCTTCGCCACCACCATGAGGATGGTCGACCGGATTCATAACCGTACCGCGTACACTCGGGCGAATGCCCTTCCAGCGATTGCGGCCAGCCTTACCAATTTTAATGTTGCCATGCTCGGCGTTGCCAACCTCACCAATGGTGGCGCGGCAGGTTACCAAAACACGACGCATTTCAGAGGAGGGCATACGCAAAATTGCATAATCGCCTTCCTTGCCCATAAGCTGGATGCTAGTACCAGCAGAGCGAGCGAGCGCTGCGCCACGACCAGGTTGCAATTCAACTGCATGGATAAGCGTACCAACTGGAATAGCAGACAGCGGCAAAGCGTTGCCGGGTTTGATATCTGCATCTGAGCCAGAGACAACGGTTTCGCCAACCTTGAGACCCTTTGGATGCAGAATGTAACGCTTTTCACCATCGGCATAGTGCAACAAAGCAATGCGTGCGCTGCGGTTTGGATCGTACTCGATCGTAGCAACCTTGGCAGGTACGCCATCCTTGTTGCGCTTGAAGTCGATAACGCGATAACGGCGCTTTACCCCACCGCCCTGATGACGGGTGGTAATACGGCCGTTGTTGTTACGACCAGCCTTCTTGGGCAACGGTGCTAGCAAAGACTTCTCGGGCTTGGTGCTGGTTACATCAGCAAAGTCCGAAACAGTCTGGAAGCGACGCCCAGGACTTGTGGGCTTGTACTGTTTTACTCCCATTTTTTTCCTTTCTACGGGTGAACGGTAACGGCGAACACCCTCGACTTACCTGTGGACTCCATCACCGCCAAGAGGGCTTTTGGGAGAAAGCACCCGACGATTCCGAGTTTCCACGCGCCCGGGTGTATCCATAAACAACCAGACGCAACCGAGAATTATACTGAGAAAAAGCAGAGGGCGCAAGAAAAATACCAGCTGATTGAAAGTTCCGCAAAAGTTCCATAAACACCCTGACAATCGGCACCATCGTAGCTTATTTGACGGCCGCGGCGAGTGTCCCTTTTGCATCGCCCCTGCCACCTTGGCTAGGCGCGCTAGCGACCCCTTTATTAGTTTTGCTAGCTTTGATGAGGCCTTCTTGCCGCATGATTGGTGAGCACTATAGGAGCCTTCTTACTCTTGTATATATTAGTAAGAGGCTTTATATGAGCTTGTTCACACTCACTTTTATAGAGGTATAACGAGAAGTTTAAAAATGCCCCCAATCGTATACGAAACGAAAATAGTTAAACGCTTGGAAGCACCTGTAAACGAATGCTAGGATTGTTATAAAGGTTACTGAATTTGGTATGTTACACCGAGTTTTAACCATTCTTGATCAAGGGTTTAAGGAGAGGATCACACTATGGATTTTAAGCTGACCGACGAGCAAGAATTGCTCATTGAAAGCGCACGTGAATACGCTTCTCGCTACTTTACCGATGAAGCTGTTAAGCAGGCTTATGAGGTCGATCATCACATCAGCATTGAGGCCGCTATGGCTTATCGCGAGGCAGGCTTTATGTACCTGGGCCTTCCTGAAGAAGTAGGCGGCGTTCCAGTAGATAAGCTCACCGAGGTTCTGCTTGTTGAAAAGCTCCATGAGTTCACAGGCGTTACGCTTCCCTTCGTAACCGACTTCAATACCATTACCGACGTTATTGACTTTGGTACCAAAGAGCAGCAAGAAATGATCATGAATGCTATCGAGAACGTCGAGAGCACCTGCATTGCTTGCTCCGCTATTTCCGAGCCTGCTGCTGGCTCCGACAACAACGCTATGACCTGCGTTGCTAAGAAGCAGCCCGACGGCACCTACCTGCTCAACGGCCAGAAGACTTGGGTTACCCTGGGCGGCCTTTCTCTGTACACCATGGTTGTTGCCAAGGACGAAGATCCTTCGTACGAGAACGACAAGTACTCCCTGTGGCTTGTTCCTAACGACACTCCTGGCTTCACCGTTGCTCACCTTGAGAAGGTTGGCCAGCAGGCAATCCCCTTCGTTGATCAGTTCTTTGACAACGTTGTTCTGACCGAGGATATGCGCCTTGGCGAGCCGGGCATGGGCTGGAAGCTGCTGATGAAGAAGCTCGAGTTTGAGCGTTGCCTCGTTGTTGCTTCCTCTCTTGGTTTGGCTCAGGCTGCTTTGAATGACGCTGGTGCTTATGCTTCCGAGCGCATCTGCTTCAAGAAGCCTATTGCACATCAGGCTGCTATCCAGAAGCACCTCTGCGAGATGGAGAACATCATCCAAAACGTACGCCTTCGTCTGTATCAGGTTGTTACCATGATCGACAACGGCGAGTCCACTCGCTTGGAGTCTGCACTGCTTAAGGGCTATGCCTGCCGCGAGCTTACCAAGGTTGCCGATATGGCTATGGCAATTTATGCAGCTATTGGTTACACCAAAGAGATTCGCGTAGGCCGCATTTGGGCCGACCTCCGCGGCAACGAAATGGGCGGCGGCACGACCGAAATCATGGAATACATTGCAGGTCGTCAGCTGGTAAAGAAGTATAAGGCATAAATCCTTTTATTCTTTCAACTCAAACCAACCCGGCTCAGGCAGATACCGGATTATTCAGCTTGAGCACTTCCCCCGACTCGATATGCGAGTCGGGGGTATTTTTTTCGCGCATAACCACCGCCCGATAGTGTCCATTCACACAGCTTAAAGTATTACTGAACGCTCGAAACGGTATACTCTTTTGTGTATTGTCCATCTATCTATCTCCGGTAAGGAGTCTACCTGTGAAAAGTATCGTGAATGCTTGGACAAGTTTGAGTCTTATCCAGCGCATCGTAATTGGCCTTGTTATCGGTACGGTGTTGGGTGTATGCGCCAGCATGGGCCTGTTTGCCCCCGATGATTTGGCTATTGTTGCCTTGCTTGGCAGCTTATTTGTTTCAGCCTTGAAGGCTATCGCACCTATCCTGGTGTTCTTCCTGGTAATCAATGCCATGGCTCGCACTAAAGCGCCCAAATCAATGCGTACTGTCATTGTGCTGTACGTTATTGGCACTCTTGTTGCGGCTCTTAC
>CAZDCX010000029.1:14826-15991 GCA_964504115.1 uncultured Cryptobacterium sp. | reverse complement strand
ATCGAGCGCAGTGGCGGGATGGCGAATGTCGATCAGGGAAACCACCAGCGCGTAAAAGCGGTACTGATCAAAGTAGCCGTTAATCATCTCCGACCAACGAGCCTTCTCCGATTTGGCTACCTTGGCATAGCCATAACCAGGTAAATCAACGAAGTCAATCTCGTCGTTTCCGAAAAAGTTGATGGTGCTTGTTTTGCCGGGCATCGAAGAAACTTTTGCAAGCTTTTTTCGATTGAAGAGCTTGTTGACGAGCGACGATTTGCCCACATTTGAGCGGCCGACAAACGATACTTCGGGGCGTGTTGAGGGGGGAATCTGAGCGGAGGTACCATAAGCTCCCTTAAATTCGACCACGTTGTAATTCATCACGACCCTTTCCGACTGTCACCTTGCCCTATTGTATGCGCTTGACGGCGCTAGCTCTTATTTCCTTCGGATTTTCCATGATACTGCCGCCGAGTGGGCAAAGGAGAGGTAATAATGAACAGAGGCGAAAGGTGGCACCAAGCGCGATAGCACAGAGAGGCGCAACATCGCGCCGGCAGCCGCGGCCTGCACCAAGCGAAAGGAAAGGGCTAACAAGTAGCGTGAATCTTGACGGCGTTGAAAATACCATTGCTGGCATTACCGGCGGTAGCATTTTGGGCAAAGCCCTCATTGCCGCTGTGCTGGTATGCGCGCTGGCTGTTGTTACGCACCTGGTGGTTAAGTGGGTGCGCCACATTATGCGCCGCGATGATGTAGCGCTGCCCAATACCTCAATTTTCATTAACATTATTCGCGTGGTGATGTGGGGCGTAGGGATCTGCTTTATTTTGGCAGCGTGCTTCGACGTTGATGTGACAGCCTTGGTAGCCGCTTTGGGTGTTGGCGGCATTGCACTTTCTTTGGGCTTGCAGGATACCCTCAAAAATCTTATTGGCGGCATTCAGGTATCGTTTATGCGCATCATCCAGCCAGGTGACAACATTCAAGTTGGCACCAGCAAGGGCGTTGTGCAAGATATAACGTGGCGCCATACCACGATTACCAATCGCTTAGGCGAGACGGTTATCATCCCCAACTCAGTCATTTCCACAACAGCGGTAACGCACCTTCCGCCTCCCGAGCGTGTAGTGGTGCCCTTCGTTATGACTTCGATCCAGGATATGGATGTGGTAGCGCA
>CAZDCX010000029.1:0-14726 GCA_964504115.1 uncultured Cryptobacterium sp. | reverse complement strand
TGTTCATTTACCAAAACACTCACCGAAACCGACGTGTATATGTTTGGTGGTGTGACGGGCGATTTTAGCCCCATGCACTTTAACGAAGAAGTGGCAAAAACAACGCCTTATGGTACGCGCGTTGTGCACGGCGTTTTGACTTTCGCGCTTGGCAGCACCGCATCAACCATGATCCAACAAAAGTATGAATCCCCTATTCCGAGCGCTTCGTATGGGTACGACCACTTGCGTTTTACCAATCCCGTATTCTTTGGTGACACCATTACGGCTACCTATACCGTTAAAGAGGTGGACGAAGAGGCCATGAAAACGTATGCCGATGTGATCATGACCAATCAGGATGGCGTTGTGGTATGTGTTGCCACGCACATCTTAAAGTTTTTTGCAGAAGATTAAGCTAGCCGGCTTGGGCGCCCAGTAATCCTGAGGGGCTTCGGTACGCTGATTCACCCAACGGCGATGGTAGGTGACAACGTTAGGAAACACTATAGGTGGGCGCAGGGGCTAAAAGAGTAGGCACATGAAGGCAGAAGCGCGCTATGGGCGCACGGTGCACAAGGGGGCAAGAATGAAAATCGGGGTTTTAGGTGCTGGATCACTAGGAAGTGCTATAGGCGGTGCTTTCGCGAAAGCAGGCCATGAGGTTCACTTAGTGGGTCGCGCACCACACATGAACGCTATTAAAGAGCATGGCCTGACTATGGTTACCGCCGATGGCGAGCACGTGGTTGATCTGCATGCGCACACCGATGCTGCCGAGGTTGGCGTGGTCGATTTAGTGCTGGTGCTCTGTAAGGCTTTTGATACCGAGCAAGTAATAAGCCAAAGCAAGGGTCTTATCGGGCAGGACACCATGGTTCTTTCCCTCCAAAATGGTCTTGGTGGCGAAGAGGTTTTGCGCAACATGGTGGGCGCCCAGCACGTTATTGGGGGTAAGACCTATATCGGCGGCATGTTGCTTGAGCCGGGCCGCGTGCAGGCTACCATTCCTCTTAAAGACACGATTATCGGCGAGCTGGATGGAACGCTCTCTAAACGCGTGCAAGCGCTTGGCCAGGCCTTTGAAGAGGCGGGCATGCATTGCCTTGTTTCGGATAACATCATGGGCGTTATTTGGGATAAGCTGCTCATCAACGTGGCAACTGGCGCGGTATGTGGCATAACTCATCTGCCCTACGGCGATATGTACCAGGAAGAGCGCCTTGTTGAAACAGCTCTTGCTGCTGTTCAGGAGGCCATCGATGTGGCCCATGCTGCCGGGGTTACCCTCACCTACGAAGATCCGCACGATTCGCTGGAATTAGCCCGCAAAGGTATCGCTGCCGACTTTAAACCCTCAATTCTGCAGAGCCTTGAAAAGCATCGCCCTACCGAGGTTGACGTTATTAACGGGGCTGTTGTGGCGCAGGGAGCCAAATATGGTATTTCAACGCCTGTTAATAAGACTTTGGTTGCGTGTGTCAAGGGTATCGAACGCTACATTCGCGAGTACTTATAAAGCGCTCTTTACCGTCTGCTGCTACAATACGAGGATACGAGTTCACTAAGCGATTTGAGAAGGCACGTAATGGCAGAAGGCATGGATTTAGAAAAGATCGAAGAGGGCGTGCGCCTTATTCTTGAAGGCATGGGCGAAGACCCTGATCGTGAAGGTTTGAAAAAAACGCCAGCACGGGTTGCTCGCATGTATCAGGAATGCTGCTCGGGCCTTTTCGAAGATCCGGCGGTTCATTTCCAAACCACGTTTGATGAGCATCATGAAGATATGGTTCTGGTGCACGATATTCCGTTTTATTCGCTTTGCGAGCATCACCTGGTGCCCTTCTTTGGCAAGGCTCACGTGGCCTATATCCCTGCCGCCGATGGACATATCTGCGGAATTTCAAAGCTGGCGCGCTTGGTTGACGTGTTTGCTCGTCGCCCTCAGGTGCAAGAGCGTCTTACCTCCCAGGTGGCTGATACCCTGATGGAGCAGCTCAATCCACAAGGCGTTATTGTGGTTATGGAGGCCGAGCACTTGTGTATGAACATGCGAGGTGTGAAGAAGCCAGGAACCAAAACCACCACCAGTGCCGTGCGCGGCATATTCAAAAGCAGTGCGAGCGCAGCAACACGTGCCGAAGCTCTGTCGTTGCTCATGGGGCGCTAAGCTGCAGATAGGGGCGCTTTTTGCATTTCGTGCTCGATTAATAAGAGCAAGTGCTCAAGGGTCGAGCCGAAGGTGCCTCGTTATTTCTGCTTCAAAGGTTATTGATATTTATGCTGTACAGCAAAGAGGAAGGACTCTGTATGCGTTGTGTAATTTCGGTTCTTGGCAAGGATCGAAGCGGTATTGTTGCTGCCATTGCTAATGTGCTGGCTCAAAAAGGTGCCAATATTGACGATATAAGCCAAACAATCTTAGATGACATTTTTAGCATGACCATGCTGGTACGGCTGGATGTAGAAGTGGCAAGCTTTAACGAGGTTCAAGAGGCTCTTACTCAAACTGGCGAAGATTTGGGTGTTCAGATTATTCTTCAGCGCGAAGATGTATTCCAATTTATGTACAAGATTTAATGTTGCCAGGTAAGTAAGCAGGTTTTCACATGGACGCAGAAACACAAACAGCTGTTGAATCTTCGGGTTGTGCGCAGGGAGTTTCGTGCGCACCTGAAGCGGGAGAGGCTTTTTCTGCGTTTGTTGATACCATTGCTGCGCTTCGCGCCCCGGGCGGGTGTCCGTGGGATCGCGAGCAAACACACGCCTCCATTGCGCGCAATATGATCGAAGAGGCCTACGAGGCGGTTGATGCCATTGAGCGCAAGCAAACAGCGCATTTGCGTGAAGAGCTGGGCGATGTTTTGCTTCAGGTTGTTCTGCAAAGTCAAATAGCGGCCGATGCCGGCGAGTTTAGCGTGGCTGATGTGTGTCGCGATGTGAACGAAAAAATGATCCGTCGGCATCCGCATGTTTTTGGTGAACATGCCAGCGCCCAGTCGGCCGAAGAAGTGCTGGATATTTGGGATGCGGTCAAGCTGACAGAAAAAAGCACCAGCGATGCCGAGCAGGGAGCCCAGCAGCCAACCCAACAACCAGCTGGTTTGCTCGATAGTGTTCCGGTGAGCTTCCCGGCGCTGCTACAAGCGTACAAAATATCTCGCAAGGCGGTATCGGTCGGGTTTGAGTGGGACTCGGTTGATGCGGTTTGGGATCAGGTGAAGGAAGAAGTTGCCGAATATCAACAGGCGCTTCAAAGCGGCGATAAGCAAGCTATGGAGCTGGAGTTTGGCGACATTTTGTTTTCGCTGGTCAACGTTGCGCGCAAGAGTGGTATCGATGCCGAAATGGCACTTCGCGCCAGCTGCAACAAGTTCCGCGATCGTTGGGCGTTTATGGAGGGCGTTGCGTGGTCGCGCGGTGTTTCGCTCGAGAGCCTGAACATGACCGAGTTGCAAGCATTGTGGGATGAGGCCAAGCAGCACGCTGTGCAGTGTGCCGGTGCTGCAACAAGAAGTGGCGAAGGTAGGGGCACAGCTCAAACCGGCGCTCCTCAAATCGATACTCAAGACGATGCTGCCCGCTCCGATGCTGCGAACAGTGGTGTTTCTTACGGCGAGGCCGGCAGCGCTCAAAGCAAGAGCGGGAAGCGCCATGACTAAGCTTTATTCCTATACGGTGGCGCTTGATACCGATATGATTGATGCCTTTTGCGTCTTGCAGAAGGGCTTTACCGACCAGTTTGTGTACTACGACAAGCAGCGGCCCTGTCGGTTAATGGGATTAGGGCGTTGCATTGCGCTTTCTTCTCTTGGGGAGGCAGACTTTGTATGCCAAGGTTTGCCCGAGTATGCCCCTTTGTTCTTTTCGTTCAACCGCTTTGATGCTGAAAATCCGCGCCCAACCGATTCGATGATGGCGGCGTTTCCGCGGCTGCGTTTAATGCTGCCCGAAGTAGTGCTTTTTGAATGCTCTGAAGGGGCGTTTTTGCAGGTTAACAGCCTCGGGCCGGTGTATGAGGGCCGCGTCGAGCGCTTTTTAAAACATGCACGCAATGCCAGCCCGCGCGTCCATCGCGCTATCTCGTATGAGCTAGAGCCCGATTCGTTTGACGCTTGGAACCAGGCTATGAGCGTTGGGCTTGAACGTATTTATGCTGGTCGCATAGAAAAGATTGTGCCCTCGCGGCGTATGCGCGTACAGGCTAAAACACCCTTTTCATCCAAAGACCTTCTTATCAATTTACTTGACGGCGACGCCAGGGGCACGGTGTTTTTGTATCGCTACGGCGATGTATTTTTCTGTGGTTGCACGCCCGAGCTTTTGGTGCGTAAGCAAGGCAGCCATGTTGAAAGCATGTGTCTGGCGGGTACGTGTCTGGCTGGCACAACGCCTGAAGAGCGCACCCGAAGTGCTCAAGCGCTCCTTGCTGATAACAAGAATCGCCGGGAACATGATTACGTAGTGCGCTTTATTCGCGAGGTGTTTGCTCGCAATTGCTACAACGTCGATATTCCTTCCGAGCCTGAGATTCGCACGTTTCGTTATGTTCATCATTTATGTACGCCGGTGAGCGCTTGTGTTATGGAGGGCTGCTCGCTTCTTTCGCTGGCTTCGCAGCTTCACCCAACGCCTGCTTTATCGGGGGCGCCGGTGGGCGAGGCTCTGATGACCTTGCGTGATATTGAGCCTTATAACCGCGGATTTTTTGGTGGCCCTGTTGGCTACGTTGATGGCAGGGGCGATGGAGAGTTTTCGGTTGCTATCCGTTCGGGCGTTTTTGATGGCGAGCAAGGGTGGATCTATGCTGGTTGCGGCGTTGTAGAAGGCAGCGATGCACGCAGCGAATTTGACGAAATCAATGCGAAGTTCAAAACGATTCTCGGTGCTTTCACTTTGCCAGCCACCAGCGATAGCGCGCTTGAAACTGCCAATTCGGTTTCTTGCTTTGGCAGCCCGCAAACAAACAAGGAGGCGTAAAAAGGCATGCACAATCAGATTGATATAGCGGTGTATGTCTCGGCTTTTTTTGATGAGCTTATGCGAGCGGGGGTACATGAGGTTGTTATCAGTCCTGGTTCGCGTTCGACCCCACTTGCCATGGTGGCATATGAAGCTCAGCAGCGCTTCCCAAGCAAGCTTGATGTGTATGTTGATATTGATGAACGAGGAGCTGCTTTTTTTGCTCTTGGTTTGGCTAAGGCAAGCGGCAGCGCTGTTGTGCTTATTTGTACCTCTGGTACGGCGCTGGCAAACTATTATCCAGCTGTTATGGAGGCGGAGAGCTCGCGGGCAGCATTGATTGTTGTTTCGGGCGATCGACCTGCACGTTTGCAGAAGGTCGGCGCTCCTCAAACCTGCGACCAGGTAAAAGCGTTTTCCGACCATGTAAAAGGTTTCTTTGCGCTGCCAGAGCCAAGCTGTGCGCCCGAGCATCTTGTATATGCCCGCCAGGTAGCGCGCGAGGCGTACATTGCAGCGGCGCCTTTTACCCATGCGGCGGGGCCGGTGCACATTAATGCGCCCTTTGACGAGCCTCTTGTGCCCGATTGCACGGCAGAAGGTCTCTTTGTGCTAGGGCGCGCTGAATCAGCCGATACGCTACCTGCGGTGTTGCGTGCCGAGGGATTTTTGATGCCCGATGATGCCTATCGGTTTGTACAGCTTTTTGATGAGGCACGCGTTCTTGTGCTGGCAGGAGAGGGCACGCTTTCCACTGAGGCGGTGGCGCACTACGATCGCCGCGAGCGTGAGGCGCAAGCATTGTTTGCTTTTGCTCAGCGCTTTGATGCCCCCATACTGGCCGACCCGCTCTCGCAACTGCGCGAGTTTAGCAATCCGGCTCTTATTACTGGCTACGATGGGTTTATTACCAGCAAGGCGGTGCCCGATTTTGATGTTGTGGTTCGTTTTGGGCGATACCCGGTTTCAAAGCGACTCACGCAGGTTATTGCGGCGCGCGCTGCAACTCAAGTAGTGGTCGATAGCTGTAGCACCCGAGACTTTAACGCTCAAACCACAACTTACGTTGCCGCTGATCCTCTTGATTTTGTGGTGGCGGTGTTGGAAGCGGCGGCCTCAAGCGAAGCTGGTGCGTGCGTGCCAAGCGAAGCCTGTGCGGTTGCATGTAATCAGTGGGATGCGCTCGATCGAGCCTATGCACAGCGGGTAGCAGCTCTTGAACCAGACGATCAATTTGAGGGCGTTTATATCACGGCGCTTTTGCGAGATATCCCCCAAAAATCGCTGCTCTTTTCTGCTAATAGTATGGCAATACGTGCTCTTGATACGTTCTATCAAGTACCTGGCCGAGAGCTCACGGTGCTAGCAAACCGAGGGCTCAACGGTATCGACGGAACGCTTTCAACCGCCTTTGGTGCAGCGCAGTTTTTCGAGCAAAGTGTGCTGCTCACGGGCGATTTGACCTTTATCCACGACGTTAATGCGCTGGCCCTACAGGGTGAGATGGTATTGCGTGAGCAGGCTGGCGCTCGCCGCCCGAGCATTTTAGTGGTGGTACTCAACAACCAGGGAGGCGCAATTTTTGATATGCTCCCCCAGTGTTCGGACGATGCTTATTTTGAGCGGCTTTTTCTTACCCCTCACAGCGTTGATATTACTGCAGCGGCACATGCCTTCGGTGTGCCAGCGCGGAGGGTCTCCTCGGTAAAAGAGTTCGGGCAAGCGTGCTCGCAAGCGTGGGGTGTGCCGGGCATAACGCTGGTTGAGGTGCCGGTCCCTTTGAGGGGAGTGCGTGCGCGTTACCATGATTATTGGAACCCAGAGAGCGCTTCGCGTTCGTCAGGCTCATAGCATCGTGTCATAATTGAATTGAACAATATCGCGCCTTACCAAACGCCTGCATGCTTCTTGGATGGGAGGTTGCGGGGATCGCAGCACTGCGGTACCAAAGCCCTAGCTCTGCGACGTCGCGATGCTACGCTATCGGCGCATGGAGGCGCAAAAGGGTGCCACTCGTGCCTCAAGGCTCCATAGCGTGGCGAAGCTGCTGAGCCACCCCTGCCTGCTTGAGGGAAGCGAGAGGGGTAGGATACAAAAATGAAAGGATTGTTTATGCCCGAGCATGAACACCACGATAATAATGATTTACCTGATAGCCAGCAGGATGGCGGCCATCAGTCTGGCCATCAACATGACTGCCATGATGATGCTTGCTGCGACCATGACCACGACCATCACGACCACGGCCATAATCATGACCATCATAGTCATCACGATGGTTGCTGCGGTCACGACCACGATCATGACGATATGGCGTCAACCTCGCTCTCGCTTGCCAATTTGCTTGATCCTGATGTTATGGATCCGGGCTTATGGGGCATAGAAGATGACGATTACAAGCAGCCTGCCTTTACCACGTTTGAGTTTACGCACGAGGGCACGACCTGGCAGGTAAGCCAGTGGGGCGATTCTTCCGATATGCCGCTCGTTCTTCTTCATGGGTTTATGCAAACGGCGGCCACCTGGAACTTTGTGGCACCGGAATTGGCTCAAGGGCATTGTATTTATGCGCTCGATTTTGTGGGGCATGGATCAAGCGATAAGCCGCATACCCGTAAAGCGTACGACTACAACGGCGTTGTTGAGGCGGTTGGAGCCTTCCTGCGAGAAGTTGCGTGTGTCCACCCCGAAACGCACGATCCGCGCAAAGCGCACGTACTGGGTTACTCCATGGGAGGACGCGTGGCGGTGCAGGTGGCGCTTTTGAACCCACAAAACGTGTACTCTGTGATTCTTGAGAGTAGCGGTTTGGGGCCTGCCGATGAAGAAGAGCGAGCTGCGGCCGAAGCGCGCAATAAAGACTGGGCTCAAAAGCTTCGCCAGGCAGGCATCGAGGAATTTGTTGCCCTCTGGGAGGAGCTGCCCCTTTTTGAAACGCAGAAGCAGCGCAACTTGGCGGCAAAAGTTCGCCCCGAGCGGCTTGCTAACGATGCTGAAGCGCTTGCCTTGTGCTTAGAGGGCATGGGCAAGCATGCTATGCCCCTGGAGTCAGACACGGTAAGCGGCCTGGCAAGTATATGGTTGCCGGTCAAGTATATTTGGGGTGCACAAGATAAAACCTGTGAGCGCCCGGCTCACCAGCTTTCCCGCGAAGGTTTTGATGTGAGTGCGATTGGGGTTGGGCACAATGTTCACCTTGAAGCCCCTATGGCGTATCTTGAAAGCGTTAAACAATTTTTAAGCACCATTGAACTCAAGGGTCTACGCTAGAAATCAGGCAACGTAAGGAGTGTGCGGATGAGCAGTTTCCCCTGGCAAAAAGGCAAAGAGTACGATGAGATCATCTACGAAACCTATGATGGCATTGCGAAAATAACCATCAATCGCCCTGAGCGGCGCAATGCCTTTACACCCAAAACTAACATCGAGCTTTTTGATGCGTTTTCAATTGCGCGCGATGATGCCAGTATTGGCGTGATTATTTTAACTGGCGCCAATCACGACGGCCGCCCGGAAGACCAGGCATTTTGCTCGGGCGGAGATCAAAAAAAGCGCGGCAACGGCGGCTACGTTGGCGAGGACAATATCCCGCGCTTAAACGTGCTTGACCTGCAGCGCCTTATCCGCGTGGTTCCTAAACCTGTGATTGCCATGATTAACGGCTATGCCATTGGTGGTGGCCACGTGCTGCATATTTTGTGCGACCTTTCCATCGCGGCCGAGACAGCTAAGTTTGGTCAGACTGGGCCACGTGTGGGCAGTTTTGATGGCGGCTATGGCGCATCGTACTTGGCTGCCATTGTGGGCCAGAAAAAGGCTCGTGAAATTTGGTATTTGTGCCGCCAATACACTGCTGCAGAAGCGCTTGAGATGGGCCTGGTAAACAAGGTGGTGCCCTTTGATGAGCTTGAGGCAGAATGTGTATCATGGGCGCGCGAAATGTTGGCGCTTTCACCAACGGCCTTGCGCTTTTTGAAGGCGTCGTTTAATGCGGCAACGGATGGCTATGCTGGATTACAGCAGCTTGCCGGCGATGCCACGCTGCTGTATTACACCACCGATGAGGCAAAAGAGGGACGCGATGCCTTTAAGGAACATCGCACGCCTGATTTTGACCAGTTCCCCAAGTTTCCCTGATGAAAGGTTGTCATGATTACCTATTTGGCTGATGCGGCGCGCCGCAAGGCAAGCAAGCCTCTTTTTTATGTGCAACGCGATGGGCGCTCGCTTGTTTTTACCTATCGGCGTGTGCGTTTTGCGGCGGCAGCTTTAGCGCGCGAGTGCAAAAAACATGGCATAAGCGAAGGCTCAACGGTGGCGTGTAACCTCTATAACGGGGCCGAAGTGGTGCTTTTGGCCTTAGCGGCTGCTTATGGCGGTTTTACGCTGGCACTGCTCAACCCGCGTTTATCCTACGACGAGCGCAGATTGCGTTTGGTGGAGCTTACCAACGCGCTGGGCAGAGCCAAGATGGTTACGTTCGATGAGGCTACCGTGCAGCGGCTTATGATTGACGCAACCGGTTTTAGCCTGGATGCGTTTGCGGCGCTTGCAGAAGAAGAGATGCCTCCTGCCCAATTTGTTCTCGATTTGGAGGCTTATGCCACGGCGCGTGAGCAAGCTTTCGACCCTAGTCAAACGGGCGTTGTTATGTTTACTTCTGGCTCGTCGGGTACGCCCAAGGCAGCCTTTTTGCCCTGGAGCTCTATTGTGGGGTCGGCCCAATCGGCAAATGAAGTGTTGGGGCTCGAGGGGCGTGGCGTGTGGCAGCTTGTTTTGCCCATGTGCCATATTGGCGGTTTTCAGATTATGGTGCGCTCGGTACTCAATGGCAGCACCTTTATTGTGTATGAACGCTACCAGCCGCTTCGTATTCTCAATGATGTGCTCAGCTTTCAGGTTACCCACATTTCGGTTGTGGATAAGATCTTGGCCGATTTATTGGAAAACGATCACGATAAGATCGTCAGCCAATATGCGTGCATTTTGCTTGGCGGGGCGGGTTTAAACGAAAAAACCTTGCGCAGGGCACTACGAGCCAAAGCGAATGTATATGCAAGTTATGGCATGACCGAAACCGCCAGCCTTATTGCTGCGGCGCCGGTGACCAAAGGGTTTTCTGGGGCGTTGCAGGTGCTGCCGGGCTACGATGTGCGTATTATGCGTCCCGATGAACGAGGCATCGGGCAGCTTCATGTAACAGGGCCAGGCGTATTCTCGCGTTACCTGAACGCGCGCAAGGCCATGAGTGCCGATGGCTACTTTGTTACCGGCGATCGGGCTTGCGTTGACCGCTCGGGGCTGCTTACTGTGTACGAGCGTACCGACGACTTAATTATTTCTGGAGGAGAGAACATCTATCCTGCCGAAATTCGCGAGGTTTTGCTGCGCATTCCGGGCGTTAAAGATGCCTACGTGTTTGGTACGGCAGATGAAACGTGGGGCTATCGCCCAGTGGCTTTTGTTGAGGCGGATTATTCCCCCGCATCAATTGCTGCCGACCAGAAGGCGCTTGGGCTTGAGGGCGACGAGATAACCATTGAGCCCGCTTCTTGCCCGCAGGAGTTTGCGCATAACATTCATGCCTACCTTGAGTCTTGCATGTCGCACTTGCACCACCCCAAGCATATTCTGGTTATGAAAGAGTTTCCTCGTACGGTGGCGGGCAAGGTAGACCGAGTTGCGCTGAAGCAAGCATACGATAAACGCATCGATGTAAAGTCGGTCACGTTATATCGCGTAAAGCAGCCTTTTGTCCATCCGATCAAAACCGCTAAGGCAGAGATTACAACCCGCGAATCGTTTTTTGTTGAGGTAAAGGATTGGGCAGGGCGCACAGGCATAGGCGAGTGCGTTTCTTTTGCGACCAACTGGTATTTGCCAGAAACTATCGACGAAGATTACACCATTGTGCGTGATCGCATAGCCGATATCGTTATGAATGAGCGCTACCTTCATCCACGCGAGGTGGCCGCTTCGCTTGCTACCTTCCCTGGTTTAGCGTCGTACCCCATGGCCAAGGCGGCCATTGAGCCCGCGCTTTGGGATTTGTATGGCAAAATCACTGGGCAATCATTGCGGCAGCTTATTGGAGGCTCCAATCAGGAAAAGGTTTTGGGCGGGGCCGTTGTGGGGCTTGGCTCTGTGGAAGAAGTTCGCGCTGCGGTAGATGCGGCAGTGCAGCGGGGGTATACCCGCGTTAAGGTAAAGGTGCGGCCTGAAACTGCGCTTGAAGTAGTTGCCGCCGTGCGAGCCAGTTACCCTGACATTGTGCTTATGCTGGATGCAAATCAATCATTTAACGAAACGTATCTTGATATTCTGCACAAGCTCGACTCCTTCAACATTGCTTGCATCGAAGAGCCCTACGACCCAGCGTATGTGCCTCAAAGTGGTGAGCGCTCGCTGTTTGCTCGTCTTTCGACGCTACAAAAAACCTTGCGCACGCTTGTTTGCTTGGATGAGTCGGTTGTAACGGCGGCCGACATGAAGGCTGCCATGAAGTACGACAACCTGCGATGCTATGTGCTAAAAATTGCCAAATTTGGAGGCATCCAACCCACGCTTGATGTGTACCGCTGGATGCGGGAACAGGGCAAAGTGGTATGGATGGGTGGCATGTTTGACACCGGCGTTTCGAAGCGCATGCATGCTGCATTTTCCACCCTGCCTGGCATGGACTTGCCCGGCGATCTTTCAGATTACTCTGCTTATTTTGCCAATGATTGCGCTTTGCCTGCCCTTGAGCTTGAGCAGGGCGAGCTGCGCATCAACCGGGTTGATTATTCGGCAGGGCTGGGGTGTCAACTCAATAAGGAATACGTGCGCTCTATTGCTGTGGACGAAGTTACGCTTGTAAGCGGTTCTGAGAGCAGATAGTAGGCTGGTGCGCGAGCAAAACTTGCAAAAAACCGGGTGAGTAGATGGGGCGCCTTGGGGCGATTTGCCACCATAATATTTTGAAGAATGGCACAACGTGCAATAAAGAAGGAGAGGTTATGTTTGGCACGCTTACAACCATGAAGGCTGGCAATATCAGTACGAGGCCTGCGCATCGCATTGCGCTGGCGCTGCTGGTGGGTGCGCTGGCGCTGTTTGTTGGTTTAGGCGCGCCGCATGCGGCATATGCTCTCAACTCGGCGTTTGACGAAACATCAAGCGAAACGCAGCAGTACTTTGATGATTATTCGGGCAATGCCTTTTTGGTAAACCGAGACGTGACCAATGTAACTGTTGGCTGTGATTTGTATTGGGCGGGAGAAACGCTTAAGGCCTCTGGCATAACAACAGGAGCCAACGGTAGCGGCGATGCCTTATTGGCAGGCCAAAACCTTACGCTCTCTCACAGCGAAATCCGTGGTAGCCTGCGCGCAGCGGGTATGGATGTGCATATTGCCAGCAGCCAGATAGCAAACAACATTACCGTTGCGGGGCAAACAATTTCGGTAGCTTCAAACGTGAGCGCACAGGGCCTTTATGCCGCGGGCGAGACCCTTAATATCGCTGGAAGCTATAAAAGCGCCTCTTTATCAGCCGATACGGTAACGCTTTCGGGTACGTTTGAGGGGGACGTGCATATATCGGCCGCACATATTGATTTAAGTGATACGGCCAACATTAAAGGCACACTCTATATCCCACAAGATGCTTCGTTTACCTGCGGCGACAAAACGCAAGCAAACGACGTTGTTGCGTCTGGCTTGGTAGGATCGGGCAGCGCTGAAGGGATGCCTTTAGCGGTTGTGTTGGGATTGCTGGTGTTTTCCTGCATTGCCCACGTGCTCCTTACCTTGGTGTATTGGTATTTCGGGAAAGATGTTATTCGCGATGCCGCAACTATGTCGCGCGAGCACGTGGGGTCGCTGGCATTGACGGGTTTGGTTGTGTTTTTTGCAACGCCGCTGCTGGCGGTGGTACTCATTGTTCCGATAGTAACTTTGCCTATAGTGGTGCTCATGGGCATTGTTATGGTAACGGTGTGGCTCTTCTCTATTCCTTTTGCGGGAGCCGCCTTGGGGTGCCAGATATTCCATAAACGCTCGCCCCGACTTGCCGCTGTGGCAGGCACGCTTATTTTGACGCTTCTCTGTTACGTGCCCTACTTGTTGCCTATCATTCCCACCCTTGCCAGTATCTACACTATTGGATACGTGGGGCAAAAATTTCTTATACGGCGGCGCGCGAATAAGAAACCGAAAGCAAATGATCCAATTGAGGCATAATTGTTACAAATATTCAAGATTTACCATAAATTAATGTAAACCTTATAGTATCGTTGCTCTTGACGCAGTTTATGCTATGCGCGAACTGTAAGAAGCACGGGGGAGCGTTGTTGGGAACGCTTGAGACACGGGGGCTTACTGGTGATTGATTTCGGGTCGTTTCTCACGGCGTTGATGGGGAATCCTGTTTTGATTGTTGTACTGGCGCTCACCCTTGCCGCAACGGTGGTTAATGGTGCAACCGATGCGCCTAACGCAATTTCAACCATCGTGGGCACACGAAGTATGTCCCCTACGGCTGCTATTGTTATGGCAGCGGCTTGTAATTTTATTGGCCTTATAGGCGTTACCGCCATTGGTGCCGCTGTAGCTAAAACTATTTTTGGCATGGTGAACTGGGGCGGCGATAACGATGCTGCCCTTCTTGCTTTGGCTGCCGCAATGGTGGCCATTATTGTGTGGGGCGTGTTTACGTGGTATTTGGGCATCCCTACTTCGCAGAGCCATTCGCTCATAGCTGGCCTTACGGGAGCGGCCATCGCGCTTCAGGGTGGTATTGATGGTATCAACTTTGCCGAGTGGGTTAAGGTGCTTTACGGCCTGGCTATCTCCATTGTGTGCGGTTTTATAACGGGCTGGATTTGCAACAAAGTTCTTGAACGTGCGGCTCGTAATCTTGATCGTCGTAAGTCTTCGGATGCTTGGCGTGGTGCGCAGATTGCTGCTGGCGCAGGTGTTGCTATTATGCACGGTGCTCAAGATGGTCAGAAGTTCTTATCGGTTAGTATGCTGGGCATTATGCTGTGCATGGGCATGGGTACCGATATGTCGAATATGGAGTTCCCACTGTGGCTTGTGCTGTTGTGCGCTGGCGTTATGGGCGTTGGAACTGCTGTTGGCGGCAAAAAGATTATCAAAAGCGTCGGCCTTGATATGGTAAAAATGGAGCCTCATCAAGGGTTTTCGGCCAGTTTAGCTGCGTTTTTGTGTATTGGTTTTGCTAATGTTACTGGCATGCCGGTGTCAACTACTCACACGGCCACCACGGCCATTATGGGTGTGGGCGCATCAAAGCGTTTGCGCAATGTTAAGTGGGGCAAGGTTGGCAACATGGTGCTCTCGTGGATCCTTACCTTCCCAGGGTGCGGCATTATTGGTTTTGCTTTGGCAGAGCTCTTCTTGCTGTTTTAGCTCGTGCGACAACATGGTGTTGTCGTGGATATGCAAGGCAGGGTAAGGCTTCCAGTTTGTTCCGGTTGGTCCTCGTTGATATGGCGACATCGTACTGTTGCGGAAGCGGCGGGAGTTGTGGCGAATTCAAACACACAAAGCTTGCTTGGATTTTGACGTTACCCCACGTTGTGAAGGTATTTTGAAATAGAATACGTTTGCCTTGTGCTGTAAAAGGCTCTTTCGTACAATAGACAGACGCGCTTAAGCGCTGTGCTTCTTATATGTAATATCAAGCGGCACACACATACATAGTGCGGGGTGGAGCAGTTTGGTAGCTCGCCGGGCTCATAACCCGGAGGTCGTTGGTTCAAATCCAGCCCCCGCGACCAA
>CAZDCX010000028.1:0-16000 GCA_964504115.1 uncultured Cryptobacterium sp. | reverse complement strand
CTTCATCGGGTGCGCCTGGCCTTGTGGAGGCATAATCCCAATCTATGGAGCGCACTATACTGCAGCAAGATCACCAACAACTTGGGCTCCCGCGAAGGGCTCTGTGCGCGCTTGTGACAGGAGCGTTACTGATCGTTTGTTTTGTGCTCAGTGGCTGCGGCCTTTTCGATAACAAGCACGATTATGCACTTGCTCACGAAAACACATTAAGCGTTGTGGTGTCGGTTGATGGCGCTCCGATGGCGTCGTGTGAGAATGCGAACACGAGCGAGCTTTCAGGATACAGCGTGGCAGTTGCGCAAGAGGTTGCTCGGCGTTTAGATCTTGCTTGCTCAATTGAATCGGGGCAGGCACTTACCATACCTGATCAGGTGCAGCAGGGCACCTATGACGTGGCGCTTTCTCTTTCGTCTTTGGTAACCGATGCCGAGGGCCTTACTATGAGCAGCGCCTATTACATCGACAGTCAGGTTTTGGTTGTGCGCCAGAGTGCTGCATTTGATCAGGCGAGCGATCTTGAAGATAAGATGATTGCGGCTGTTGCTAAAACAGAGGGCGACGTATATGCATGCTCAGCCTTTGATCAGTCCAACGTGATTGTTTACGCAAGCGTCGATCACTGTTTTAAGGCTCTGCAGAGCGGTTCAGTGCAGGCAGTGGTACTGGATCGATCAATTGCGGAGGCGTATTTACAGCAGCAAACTGGCCAGTATAAGGTGCTTGAGCGCATTGAGACTGGTAAGCGTTTTGGGTTTGTCCTTTCATCTGATAACGAAGCGCTGATGTCAGCTATTAACGATGCCCTTCAAGCTATGGACGAAGATGGCACGTTGCAAAAGCTGCAAGAGGAATACCTATAACGATATTCATGGGTCGGAGCCCAACTTGTGGCTTCCAAACATCAGCAATGAAACTCGTGAAGAAACCGTGGTGGGCCCGCTTTGGCGCTTACGATCGTGCGGAGATTTGCCTAATATACGTGAACTGACTCCCAATGCAAAGCATGTAAGTGTCCGTTTCTGAAGTGTGTAGCATGAGGATTATGGTCTTCTGTACAACAAAAAAAGAAACGAGGTATGCCCATGCGCAAGGGTGCAGGTTCTATGCTTGCTGTTTTGTACGTCGCAGGTTTTATCGCTGCATTTAACGAGAACATCATTAACGTTATCTTGGTCGACGTTATGTCGACCTTTTCGGTGTCAACGTCAACTGCACAATGGTTGGTAACGGGTTATATGATCATCACTGCCATTGTGGTTTCTATTACTGCATTTTTGTTTCGTCGTTTTACCGCCAAGCAGTTAGTATGCGCCGGGTCGGGCTTTTTGATTGTTGGCTCTATTGGCTGCTTTATGGCGATTAACTTTCCTATGTTGTTGGTGTTCCGTTTGCTGCAATCGTTTGGAACGGGCATTTTTATTCCCCTTATGATGACCAACATCTTAGCTTTGGCCCCCAAGCAGCGGCTGGGCACCTTTATGTCCATCGGTAGCTGCTGCATTACCTTTGGGCCGGCCTTAGCTCCCGTTATGTCAGGGTTGTTTGCAACGGCATTAGGTTGGCGCTACGTTTTTGTTTTTCCTGCCGTTGTAGTGCTGTTAGTTATGATCGTGTCGCTTTTTGTGGTAAAGCGTCTCAACGAGCCGGTGCATGATCAGCTTGATATCCCTTCAATCATTTTCTCAGCATTGGGCTTGACCGCTTTTGTTTTTGGCCTGAATGCTCTTACTTCAACTTTCGTTCCTGCTTTAATCGCTTTAGTGCTTGGTTGTGTATTCATTGGCTTGTTTATTGCTCGCCAGCGCAGCGCCAAGCACCCCATTCTTGATTTGCGCCCTTTGAGCAAGCGCGTGTTTATTCTTGGCTCCGTTTTGGCAATTTTTGCCATGATGACCACGTTTTCCATGAGCGTAATCCTCATTTTGTATTTCGAGGGTGCGTTGGGTCTGACAGCTTTGGTTGCAGGCGCTTTGCTCCTTGTGCCGGTGCTCTTCAATGCGCTGACTGCGGTTATTGGCGGTCGAATTATGGATAAGAGTGGGCCTTGGCCTCTTATTCCCCTGGGCTTTTTAGTTATCGTTATCGGGCAATCTTTTATTGCCTATGTGTCATACGACTCGGCGCTGTGGCTGGTTGTTGCAGGAGCGGTTATTACCTATGCCGGTGTTGGCCTTGTATTTGCCCCTGCGCAAACAGCAGGTTTAGGTGTTTTATCCCACGAAGAACATGCAAGCGGCGTGTCGATTATGAATTTGTTTATTCAAATTGCGGCATGTTTAGGCCCGGCTTTATTTACCGGTGTATTGGCATCAACTGCTGCTTCAGAAGAGGCATTGGGCTTGAGCGCAGCTTTGGCTCAAGCGCATGGCTTTTCAGCTGCGGTATGGGTGGCTGCGGCGCTTGCAGTTGTGGGCGTTGTTGTCGGTATCGTCTTTTCGCGTTCTTATGTTGCTGCACCTGCTATGGAGCCCTTGGCTCAGGCAGGCGTGCTTTCGCTTGATGCCATTATGAAAACCGATGTGCATTGCATCTCCCACAAAGCAACGGTGGCCGAGCTGATTGGTTTGTTGCTCCAAACTCATACAGGTAGCGTGCCCATCGTCGACGATCGCCGCCATGTTGTGGGCTTTGTTTCAGATGGCGATATTGTTCGTTATATGACTGGTGACGAAGCCCATACGGGCATGATATCTACCTCCTATGCGCTTATGCAGGCAATGGTTCAAAGCGACACGCCAAAGCGTTACAGCGAGGTTTTGCGTTTGAACGTTATGGACCTGGCAGTAACGCAGGTTGTGTCGGTTGATGCGAGCACCAGCTTCGAAGAAGTGTGCAAGGTGCTTTCCAACCGTGAGGTTAAAAAGGTTCCTGTTATTAAGGCTGGTTGCTTGGTAGGTACTGTGAGCCGCTCTGACTTGCTTCGGTCTTTCCTTGAAAAGCAGGTTGCTCAGGCTGTATAGCAGGCCGAGAGATCCTAGGCACGCACCTGCAGATGGTGCGTTGCGTGCGTTTGCTGCGCGTAAAACATATCGCATGATAAAAGACGAGGCCCGCAGGGGCCTCGTCACATGTGTGGGATGAATTGCCACATTAAATAGCGTCATGCAAACCCATCACCAGTTTGCGCGATTGAGCTGGTATATCCTAAAACTCCTGGAACTTGTCAATAGGCATACCGCAAATCGGGCAGGCTTCAATGCCAGCCTTGCCCTTGTGGATGTAGCCACATACGGGGCATACGTAATAGAACTCATCATCGGGCTTATCGATGTTGTTGTAGGCCTCCAGGTAGCGCTCGGCATGATATGCTTCAGCCTTCTTGGCAAAGGTGAATACTCGCAAAGCATCCTTGCGATCTTCCTCCTCTGCGCGCTTAATAAATGAAGGATACATATCAGAGGTCTCGTAAATTTCGCCCTGAGCTGAATCGATCAGATTAACATCGGCAGGGGCAGCGGCAGGGGCGCTTGCGGAAGGACGAGGCCAATCAGGATCTTCTTTTTGTACCAGCTTGTATTCCATCTCAATATGGATCTTTTCAGCTGCAGCGGTAGCACGCCACAGGCGAGCAAGCTGCGGGTAACCTGCTTCTTCGGCCCACTCGGCATAGGCAGAATACTTGGTGGTGGCACCCGTTTCTCCCGTGACGGCAGCCTTGAGGTTTTCGAGGGTGGTACCCACGGTAGTAGTGCTATTGGGCACTACATTGAAGTTGCTTGGCTGGCTCATGCTTATCAACTTCCTTTCTTCTTGTGCTTTCGTCCAATTCAAAACATGTTTATCGTAGCACGATCTGACGGCATATATGCCGCCTGAAAACAATTCGTTAGAGCTTTGCGAAATTGATGGGTCGGTGCATCCCAGCTGTAAACCGTGGTAGGCTGTGCGAGGAAGGTATATGCGAGAAAGGTGTGATATGGAGCATAAAAATGCGTGGGAAGGTTATAACGAGCAACAGGTGCAGGAGTTAGAGCGCCTTGCCAGCGAGTACATTGCTTTTATTTCGGAAAACAAAACCGAGCGCCGCTGTTCTGATGCAGCGGTTGCTCTGGCGCAGCAGGCAGGATATGTAGCCCTTGATCAGGTCATAAGCGAGGGGCGCCGTCTTGCAGCAGGTGATAAGGTATGGGCGCGCGCTCATGGCAAAGCGTTGATTTTAGCTCATCTCGGCACCGAGCCCTTATCGCAGGGCTTTAACATTTTAGGGGCGCATATTGATAGCCCTCGTTTGGATTTAAAGCAAAACCCCGTTTACGAAAGCAATGGTTTTGCCTATTTAGACACGCATTATTATGGCGGCATCAAGCACTATCAGTGGGTTACGCTACCTTTGGCACTGCATGGTGTTGTGGTAAAAACCGATGGGAGCGTTGTTAACGTCAACGTGGGCGATGATGCGGGCGATCCTGTTTTTTGCGTAAGCGATTTGCTGCCCCATTTGGGCAATAAACAAATGGAGAAAAAGGCAAGCGAGGTAGTTGAAGGGGAAAATCTTGACGTGCTCATTGGCAACAAGCCGCTTGTCTTGGGTGGTAACCAAGAAGAGCCTGTAGCCAACAGCTCTGCGGAGGAAACGAATGCACGTGATACTCTTTCGTCTGATGCGCACAAAGAGCCTGTTAAGGCTTTAGCGTTGCAGCTGCTGGCAGAAAAGTATGGCATCACTGAAGAAGATTTTGTTTCTGCCGAAATCGAGGTAGTGCCCGCTGGTCCTGCTCGTGAATTAGGGTTTGATCGCAGCATGGTTTTAGGATATGGCCAAGATGACCGCGTGTGCGCCTACACCTCCTTGGTGGCTCAGCTGGCACTTGATACGCCACGCACCACTGCTCTTACCGTGCTGGTTGATAAGGAAGAAATCGGCAGCGTGGGTGCAACAGGTATGGCATCGCAATTCTTCGAGAACACCGTAGCTGAGCTTATGGCCGCTGCAGGCGAAGAGGGCGATCTGTTGCTTCGCCGTGCCTTAGCTCATTCGCGTATGCTTTCCTCCGATGTTTCGGCGGCTTTCGATCCTGCCTACGCCCATGTATTTGAACCCAACAACTCTGCTTACCTTGGTCGCGGGCTCGTGTTTAACAAATATACGGGCTCACGAGGTAAGAGCGGCTCAAATGATGCTCGGGCAGAGTACGTAGCCTACGTGCGCCGCATAATGAACAATGCGCATGTGGTATACCAAACCGCCGAGCTTGGTCGCGTTGATGCGGGTGGCGGCGGAACCATTGCTTACCTGCCTGCCAAGTACGGCATGGATGTAATCGATTCGGGCGTTGCGGTTCTTTCTATGCACGCCCCCTGGGAGGTAACTTCTAAAGCTGATATTTTTGAGGCATACAAAGGGTACCTGGCTTTTTTGAAAGCGTGAGCCAGTTTAGGATTTAGGCTTCTTTGTGATGCAGTAAGCAGGTGCGAGCTTTTGTAAGGGGATAGACACAAAGAGCAGAGCAAACAAGAAGGATGCGGGTGTGTGCATTCGGCACATACCCGCTACTTTTTTATACGGTTGGCATGGTTCTTCTGGGCGCGCGTGACTATAATAGGGACACCTCGTTAAGATTACGCTTGGTGCGATAATGGTTGTAGTTGCCGCGCCCAGCGCAATGGATAAGAGGCTCGATACTGCAAACCCAAATAAGGAGTACTTCATGGCTTATTTCTTTGATGAACCTTCTCGTACCTTCAACGAGTATCTGCTTGTTCCCGGTTATTCTTCCTCGGAATGCATTCCTGAAGCAGTGAGCTTAAAAACTCCTTTGGTGCGCTATAAGCAAGGCGAGGAGCCTTCCATTTCTCTTTCGATTCCCATGGTATCTGCTATTATGCAGGCTGTTTCTGATGATGGCATGGCTGTAGCGCTGGCGCAGCAGGGTGGCCTTTCTTTTATTTACGGTTCGCAAAGTATCGAGAGTCAGGCGGCTATGGTTGGCCGCGTTAAAGATCATAAGGCAGGGTTTGTTCGGAGCGATTCGAACCTTACGCCCGAGGCAACCTTGCGTGATGTGGTTGCTTTGAAGGAGAAGAGTGGCCACACCACTATGCCCGTCACAGAAGGCGGCGCGGCTCAGGGTAAATTGCTGGGTATTGTAACGGGTCGCGACTATCGTTTATCTCGTATGGATTTGGATACGCCCGTTTCAGAGTTTATGACACCGCGCGATCAGCTTATTGTGGCTTCGGCTCAAACCAGCCTCAAAGAAGCAAACGATATTATTTGGGATAACAAGCTCAATTCTCTACCCATCGTGGATGAGAATGATCACTTGTTGTATATGGTGTTTCGCAAGGATTACGAGCAGCATAAATCCAACCCCCATGAGCTGCTGGATTCTCATAAGCGCTATTTGGTTGGAGCAGGCATCAATACGCGCGACTACGCCGAGCGTGTTCCGGCTCTGGTTGAGGCAGGTGCCGATGCTCTGTGTATCGATTCTTCTGAGGGGTACTCAGAGTGGCAAGTTCGCACTATTTCCTGGATTCGCGCGCATTATGGCGATTCGGTTAAGGTGGGTGCTGGCAACGTGGTTGATGCTGAAGGGTTTCGCTTTTTGGCTGATGCTGGCGCCGATTTTATTAAAGTTGGCATTGGCGGCGGCTCAATCTGTATCACGCGCGAACAAAAAGGTATTGGCCGCGGTCAAGCTACCGCTTTGATTGAGGTTGCTCAGGCTCGCAACGAGTACTTCCGCGAAACGGGAGTTTATGTGCCAGTTTGTTCAGATGGCGGCATTGTATACGATCACCATATGACCCTTGCCTTGGCAATGGGTGCTGACTTTGTTATGTTGGGTCGCTATTTTGCTCGCTTTGACGAGAGTCCAACCAACAAGGTTAACGTCAACGGCAGCTATATGAAGGAGTACTGGGGCGAGGGTTCTGCTCGTGCTCGCAATTGGCAGCGCTACGATTTGGGTGGTTCAAAGAAGGGCATGACGTTTGAAGAGGGCGTTGATTCCTACGTGCCTTATGCTGGTGCACTGGAGGATAACGTTCAGCTCACTTTGTCAAAAATTAAATCAACTATGTGTAACTGTGGCGCTTTAACTATTCCTGAGCTGCAGGAGAAGGCAAAGCTTACTGTTATTAGTTCTACCTCAATTGTTGAGGGCGGGGCTCATGATGTCCTGCAGAAGGATAAAACGCCTTACGTGGGTAACACCATTCGCTAAAGAGCGCGTCTTCACAAAATCTCCCTGTTTTCTTCAAGTGGAAGCAGGGAGATATTTATATCTTGAACAGGCATTATGCGAAATGGTTTCAGAGAAGCCTTTGAAGACTCAACCATGCAAATTAGGCGCAAGGAACCATCTACGCTAAACTTTTGCCTATGGATACCAAACCTACACATGCCCTTCGCACTGCTTTGATAAGCGGTTTGTTTGCCGTAGCGATAGTCTTGTTTGCCCTTCCGGCATCTGTCGCTCATGGCGATGAGCTGGCCGATGCGCAGGCTACGCTCAGCAAGGCCTCACAAGAGCTCAGCACGATTACCAGCGAATATAACAGCCTTCAAAGTGAGATCTCTCGCCTTGACCAAGAAATAAGCGATATGACCGCACAGGTTCAAGATGCCCAGAGTGCAATGCTGGAGGGGCAGACACTTCTGGGCAACACGGTTCTGTCAGAGTATAAAAGCGACTCTTCGCTCTCACTGATTAATATCTTTCTCACTTCAACAGACGTCTCCGATTTTGTGAAGAACATGACGTACTACGCTTCCATTAAGGAAGATCAAGCTGCGCTGGTTGCTGAGCAAAAAGAGTTGCGTGACACCTTCAACGAGAAGCTTGATCAGCTTGATGAAAAACGAAACGCACAGCAGACAAAACTCGACAGTGCTGAGGCAAAGAAGGCCGAAGCTGAAGTAGTAGTGTCTTCGGCAAGTCAAAAAGTTTCTTCCATCCAAGAAGCGCAAGCTCAAGAGGCTCTTAAGAATCTTCAGGCGCAAGCAGCTAGTTTAAGCCAGGGAGATACCTCTTCATCCAGCAGTAGCAATGCTGCGGGCTGGAATACAAACAACAAGCGTCCATCTACTACCGTACATAACGACAGCTCGGGATCTAGCTCTTCGGGTAATACATCAAGCGGCAGCTCTAGCTCTTCTAGCTCTTCCAGCTCCTCTGCAGAGTCGAGCTCATCGAGTAATGGTTGGAAGACAGGGCTTGCTTCTGCCTACGGCGGATCGAGCGATCCGAATACTCCGAACCCAGGACGCACGGCTAATGGTTCGATTTGCAACGATAGCTCAATGGGGGTTGCGGTTCCCATGAGCTGGTCAAACTACCGCTCATATTTTGGTCATGCGGTTGAGATCAAATATGGAGGCAAAACGGTTGTTGCCACCATCAACGATTGCGGGGGTTTGGCTGGCGGCGCGCGTGCGCTTGATTTGCAACCAGGTGTTTTTAAAGCTTTCGGCTATAGCACCTGCCAGGCGTGGGGCGTTCGCACCGTTTCCTATCGTATTCTCTAGGTAATTCACCCGCGCGAAGCAAAATACGTTTTATAATGCCAACAGTGCTTATACGAGGGTAGCTCACTTCGTGCTATCGCAAACGGTACGCGAGAGAGCTACTTTTTTGTTTTGTATGAAAACCGGTCAAAGGATTGCCCATGAAAGAATACAACCCTCATGAGATTGAACCGCGTTTGCAGCAGGTTTGGGCGGACACGAACGCCAATCGGGTAGACGAGGATAGTTCAAAGCCTAAGCGCTATGTGCTCGAGATGTTTCCTTATCCATCGGGCGATATCCACATGGGTCATGTGAGCAACTACACCTATGGCGATGTTATCGCGCGCTATTCGAAGATGCGCGGTTACAACGTTTTGCATCCAATGGGATGGGATGCCTTTGGCTTGCCGGCAGAGAATGCCGCCATCAAGCATAAAAGTCATCCAGCAAAGTGGACCTATGCCAACATCGAGACCCAAAAAGCCAGTTTCAAACGCATGGGCTTTTCGTATGACTGGGATCGCAGCGTTGTGGCGTGTGATCCTGAGTATTATCGCTGGGGGCAGTGGATCTTCCTGAAGTTCTGGGAAAAGGGCTTGGTAGAGCGCCGCAATTCGCCGGTTAATTGGTGCCCCGACTGCGGTACCGTGTTGGCCAACGAGCAGGTTATTGAAGGGCGTTGCTGGCGCTGCCACTCTGAAGTTGAAAAGCGCGATCTGACGCAGTGGTATTTCAAGATTACCGACTATGCCCAAGAGCTCTTGGACGATCTTGATCAGTTGGATGGTTGGCCTGAGCGTGTTAAACAGCAGCAGGCTAATTGGATTGGCCGCTCGGAAGGTGCCGAGGTCGATTTTGTGTTGTGCGATGCCGAGGGTGCCCCTACCGATGAGACCATTACGGTATTTACTACCCGCGCCGATACCCTGTTTGGCTGCAGCTTCTTTGTTTTGGCACCAGAGTATGAAGATCTGCCTCGTTTGGTGGCAGGGAGCGAGTATGAGCAGGATGTTTTGGCGTTTGTTGAGGAAGCCAAAAAGGTAACAGCGTTAGAGCGCGCTCAGGGCGATCGCGAAAAGCATGGCATTTTCACCGGCCGCTATGTTATTAACCCTGTTAACGGCGAGCAGGTGCCCATTTGGGTTGCCGATTATGTGGTGGCTGATTATGGCACGGGCGCTGTTATGGCGGTTCCTTGTGGCGATCAGCGCGACTTTGAGTTTGCTCGCAAATACCATCTGCCCATTATTCCGATTATTCTCGATAAGGATGATCCCCTTTATCCGCAGCTCAAAGATGAGCAGGCACGGGTGGTAACCGAGGTCGACTGGGAAAATGCTTATGCGGCAGAAGGCGTGCTGGTGCAATCAGGCCCTTATACCGGCTTGGTAGGCGGTAAACATTCCGAGGGCGAAGAGGCAGTTGTCGCCGAGCTCGAGCGCAGTGGCAGAGGCCGTCGTAAAGTTGAATATCGCTTGCGTGATTGGCTTATCAGCCGTCAGCGTTACTGGGGCAACCCCATTCCGGCTATCCATTGCCCAGAGTGCGGCGTCGTGCCGGTTCCAGAGGGGGATTTACCCGTTCGCTTGCCTGAGGACATCGATTTGGCAGCAGGGGAGACACTGGCCTCTCATGAAGGCTTTGCTGCTTGCACCTGTCCCAAGTGCGGCGGTCCTGCGCGTCGCGAGACCGACACCATGGATACCTTCACCTGCTCAAGCTGGTATTACATGCGCTACACTGATCCTCATAATAGCGAGGCACCGTTTGATTCGGCCAAGGCCGACGATTGGATGCCTGTGGATCAATACATCGGCGGCATTGAACACGCGATTCTTCATCTGTTGTACAGCCGCTTCTTTACCAAGGTGCTGCGCGATTTAGGTATGCTCAATTTTGATGAGCCCTTTACCAACCTGCTGTGCCAGGGCATGGTGCTTGATTCAAACGGCGAGGTCATGAGCAAATCTAAGGGCAACGTTGTCTCTCCCGAGGAAATGATTGCCAATTACGGTGCTGATGCCGTGCGTGCGACCGTGCTGTTTATGGGCCCGCCCGACAAAGAAAAGCTATGGAATGAAGATGGCCTAGCGGGAATGTATAAATTCCTCAATCGTGCATGGCGTATTGTTAACGATCTGATGGGTCAGGCTGGCGAGCAGACCTTATTTGGCGGAACTGAGGCCGATAAAGCAACCACGCATAAGGCCAAAGAAGCGCTCAATCGCGAGCGCCATCGCGTGGTGGGTAAGGTTATCGCCGATTTTGAGCGCAACAATTTCAACACCGCTATTTCGGCCATTATGGAGTTGGTTAACGCAACAACGCCGTTCTTGCGCGCAGCTTCCCCCGAGCGCCGTTGTGCGTGCAGTAATGCCAGCGCTTTTAGCCGCGAAATCGCGGAGGTTTTGGTAAAGCTCTTGGCTCCCATTGTGCCTCATTGGTCTGAGGAGTTATGGCAGACTGTGCTTGGCCATGAAGATTCGGTTCACGAGCAGTCATGGCCTGACTTCGACCCAGAGGCAGCTCGAGCCGACGAGGTTGAACTTGCGGTGCAAGTAAACGGCAAGGTGAAGGCCAAGATTACGGTTGCTGCCGATGCTGCCGAAGATGCGGTGCGCGAAGCGGCCCTTGAGGCAGTAAGTGGCGCTACGCAAGGCAAAGATATCAAAAAGGTTATCGTTATACCTGGTAGATTGGTCAATGTAGTTGCCAAGTAGTACGCAACATTTACGGTTTCAATAGTTTAAATTAAACGGTGGCTGCTGATTTGGGTGGCCGCCGTTGTTTTGCAAGGCCACTAACGAATCCTGTGCTTTTGGAGTACATGTAGGGGGTTCCTCTGAAGTAGGTGCCGGTAAATAGGCCTGCAAAGATGCACAAACGATGTGCTTATGGTGCCGAAGCTATGCGGCTGCCCGTATGAACTTGTAAGAGCACGCGGCACGTTGTGTAATACTGTGGCTTTGTAATTATCCTGTGTACACGCGAAAGAGGGGGGCGCTATCAATGGGATGTTTGAAAGCGTTGAAGCGCCTTTTGCTGGGCGTTGTCATAGTGGTGGTAGTAATTGCCGCAGTGCCGCTCGGTATTAATGGGTGGGTGTGCGCCACGACTTTTTCAACGTTTGAATCGCTGCAAACTGCCACTGACCAGGCGGCTTCTTCTGATGCTGATGCTGTGGTTGTGCTAGGAGCCGCTATCAATTGGGATGGCAGTCCGTCAACTATTTTGCAAGACCGACTGGATGTAGCCATTACCTTGTACCGGGCGGGAGTTGCTCCCAAAATAATCATGAGTGGCGATAATAGCGATTCTTCCTATAACGAGGTTATGGCCATGGCAAACTATGCTATTGACCAGGGTGTATCAGCCGATGACATTTTCTGTGATCACGCGGGAGTTTCTACCTATGACAGCATGTATCGCTTGCGCTATGTGTTTGGCGTAAAAAGCTGTGTTGTGGTCACTCAGGAATATCATTTGTATCGGGCGGTATATGATGCGCAGAGCTTTGGTATAGAGGCGCGCGGCGTGGCAAGCGACTTGAGCGATTATTCTGATATTGATGCTTTTGAGCAGCGTGAGTTTTTTGCGCGCATTAAAGATTTTGCCTCAGTGCTCACAAATGCTGAGCCAGCCATGAAGAGCGAGCCTGTTTCGCTGGATCAGTCGGGCACCGTTACTCAATGGTGGTAGGGGTAGTTTGCTGCGTGAATAAGCTCAAAAAAACAAAAAGCCAGCCTTTGTGCTGGCGTTGGATTTGAAGTGGTGCGCCGTGAGGGAATCGAACCCGCGACCTTGGGATTAAAAGTCCCCTGCTCTACCAACTGAGCTAACGGCGCATAATAACTCACTTTTGTTCGTGACAGGCTATCATTCTAGTGCGATCATCTGTGTGGGTCAATGAAAAAATCGCGATGTTGCACCAAAGATTCAAAGGATCATAAGGGCAGCAAAAAAGCATTACCTCATGAAGCGCAACTAGAGGAGGCAAGCAAAGATGCTGATTGGCATTATTTCAGATATCCATGGAGCACTCAGTAGCGCCGCCGAGCGCGAGCTTGCGCCTTGTGACATGATTTTGTGCGCTGGTGATGTGGAGCGCACCTCTATCCTGATGGAACTTGAGGCTATTGCGCCCACGATTGCGGTTTTAGGCAACTGCGATCGCCATGCTTTTGCCGGGCAGCACATTCCCTTTGTGGCTACTCCTCGCATTGTGGGAGTGCGTTTTTATATGGTGCACCGCCCCGAAGACATTGGTGCTTTGCCCGAGGATGTTCAGGTGGTAGTACATGGGCACACCCACATTCCTCGCGAAGAGTATCGTGAGGGGGTTTTATATCTCAATCCCGGCAGTGCTACTCGTCCGCGAGGAGGAAGCAAAAAAAGCCTTGCGCGCATCACGCTTGAGAACAGCGGCGTGCAAAAGGTTGAATTCGTTGAGCTTGCCGCGCTATAAGTGCAGTGTCCAGCGCCCGTCTTGCGGCAGATGCTGCTTGCTAGCGCACTAAACCAAAAGCCATCCGCCTTCGGCATAAATAACCTGACCAGTTAAATAGGCGCTTTCCTCTGAAGAGAGAAACAAAACAGCATTGGCTATATCGTCTTTTGTTCCGCGCCGTCCCAGAGGGATCTTGTTGCATAGGTCTATCTCGCGTTGCTTGTCGGCATACATTGCCGCATTTAAATCGGTCGGCACGCTGCCAGGTCCGACGGCATTGACGCGAATATTATGCGGCCCTAAATCGCGGGCGAGAGTCTTAGTCAAGGTTACAACGCCCGCCTTGCTGATGTTGTACAGCACGTTGTGGGGTATATAGGTAACGCTTGAAACAGATGCGATGTTAACAATGGAGCCTGCTGTTTTGTTTTGACGATGGTAACGGGCAAACCACTGGCAGGTAAACACCATGGATTTTAAGTTGGTGTCGATTACGTTATACCAAGCTTCTTCGGTTACGGCATCTATGTCGTCAGTGGAAAGAATACCTGCATTATTAGCTAAGATGTCAAAGCCCCCAAAGGTATCAACAACCTCCCGGAAAAAGCGTGCCACCTCTTCTACGTTTGTTACATCTACCGAACGAGCCAGAATGCGCGTGTGATCGTTGCCGGCAATCTCGCTTACAAGCTCCTCCTTGCCGTTGGGCGATTTACTGCAGAAGGCAACATTGGCTCCCGCCTCGTAAAAGCGCTCTCCGATACGCCGGCCAATGCCACGAGCTGAACCCGTAACAACGACGGTTTTTCCAGTGAAATCATAGGTGATCATGTTCGTCTCCTTCGATGGGGGGTGTTTGCTTAGGTGAGGGAGCCGTATCTGCGCCGAAGGCAAACCCTGCGGTTAACAAAACCTTTCTCAATAATAAGGGACAATACTAAAGCTTGCTTTGTTTTTTGAGGAAATGAGTGCTTGAAGATTGGATGGTAGGGTAGGCAATCGACTGTTGTCAAAAATCGACATTTTGTTTTGTTTTAGGTCTGTAGCGCACAGATGGCCTCTATGGTGGTATCTTGCACAATCATGAAAGAATGTAACAAGGAATTTACGCACGACGCGCAGTCGTCTTCTCAACAAACGGATAGGGATTCTTCCGCAATGCATAAACAATCTTCTAAGGGCGCTGGCAATCAAGAGGCAAGTTCGTCTTCCTTAAACAATACCTCAACGGGGAGCACGGCCTCTCGATGGCAGCGGATCAAAACTTATATCCGCCAGCATCCCGATCAGTCAAAAACAGCCTTGAATTGGTTGTACTTGGTGTTGCTTGGGCCGATTATTTGCACTATTGTGGCTGAAACGCTTTCGCTCTCGGGCGTATTTCAACTGGAGCCCGCCTTCTTCTTCGGCAATTATGTGGTCTACCTTATTCTTCACTTGGTGTTATACATTCTGATTCGCAATATTCGCGTATCGTGTGTTATCTCAATTGTGTTTGTAACGATTATCAGCATCGTTAACCACTTTGTTCTCGAATTTACCGGCATTCCAATTACGCTTGCGAATATCCTTTCGGCGGGCACGGGCTTAGAGGTTGCCGGCTCCTATACCTACGACATTGATAGTTCGGTCATTATTGGCGTGGGCATTGCTCTGGTATATCTGATTACAGTCTTTCTTATACCTAAGCCGCCTATCAAGGTAAACTTTCATGATCATCGCAAGATCTATGCCATAGTTGTAGCAGTAACGCTTGTGGGCACGCTTATTTATGCATGGTGCCCCTTGTGGAAGGAGATTCCTACCCATAGTTGGCGTCCTGCTTATCACTACACACACCACGGCTTTGCCATGTGCTTGATTCGAGATATCACCAATGGCGTTTCGCTTGAAGCGGAAGGCTATGATGCCGATTCGCTCTGGTCAACTGATGAAGCAACAGGGCTTACCACGGTCAATGTGGGCAAGGGCTACACCTATGACGCAGCAAACACTGAAACATATTCTGAGGTGAGCGAAGAGTCGCCCAACATCATCGTAATCATGAACGAGTCGTTCTCCGATTTGACAGAGTATCTCGATGGATATGAAACCAGCGACGATCCGATGCCCTTCGTGCGTTCTCTGATGCAGCGCGACGATGTGGTGTCGGGCAATTGTGCTGTTTCGGTTGGTCCGGGTACAGGAACGGCCAATTCGGAATTTGAATTCCTGACCGGCAATTCCATGGAGTTTTTTAACGGCAACACGCCGTATGTGCAGTTCATAACCGCCGATACGCCCAGCTTAGCTTCGCTTTTGGGTAGCCGTGGCTACGATACGCTGGCCATGCACGCCTATTACAAGGCCGGTTACAATCGCACTCTCGTGTATGACTATTTCGGGTTTGACAACTATATGGGTATTGAAGATTTTGATGTGGATATCGAAATTCCGCGTGAAGATTATCCTACTGATGCCACCGATTATGCGCAGTTGATCGAAGAGTTTGAGAGCCAAAAGGCAGAGTCAAGTGCGCCGCAGTTTATCTTCAATATCACTATGCAAAATCATGGCGGCTATTATCAAACCGATTATGATTGGCCAAAAACTATCACGCAAACTGCTCCTAAGAAGCGTTACTGGGATGATTCGGTTATTACCTATGAGTCCAGTATGTATATGGCCGATCAGGCCGTTGAAAGCTTGATCGAATACTTCGAGCAGGTTGATGAGCCTACCATTATCTTGTTCTTCGGCGATCATGAGCCACGTTTGTCAGATGAGTTCTATGAAACAGGCGGCTGGGTTTCGCAAGATAGTAGCGATGAGGAAGAGCAGGGCGATGGCACCGATAGCTCGGTCTCGGAGGAAGATTTGCAATTAACGGCAGATTTGCACCAGACCCCTTACTTTATTTGGAACAACTACGGTCTTGATGTATCTGACTATGTAAACCAGAAAAGCAACGAGCTCATTTCACTCAACTATTTATCGGGCTTGCTTTTCGATGTTGCAGGGTTAGAAAAGAGCGAGTATCAAACCTACCTATCTGATTTGCGTCAAACCTACCCCATTATTTCCTCGTACTACTACACCAACCCATCTGGGAAGATGAC
>CAZDCX010000027.1:1590-17742 GCA_964504115.1 uncultured Cryptobacterium sp. | reverse complement strand
TTTGCTCATGTTCTCGATTCGGCAGTGCAACTGATTCAATTTGGGATCGACCGACGTATAGCACGCTTCGATGTTGCAACACCCGAAGGGCGCGCTCGTGCTTTGTCAGAGGCGCTTTCTGTGCTAGCACCTATCAAAGATTCCGTTTTGGCAAAAACTTACGGCGCTTATATTGCCTCTCGGGTACACATGCAAGAAGAGGATGTGCTCCAGCAGCTCGCGCGGGTCAAACCAGCACCCGCTCTTGAGTATAACGAGCGCAACCAAAATACGGTGGCTCAGAGGGAGGCATCGCGGCCTTCTCCAAAGCGTGAGCTTTCAGCAGCTCAGCGCAATCGCCTTAAAACTGAGCGAGAATTTTTAAGTTTATGCGCACAAAACCCGGCAATGATTCCTGATTTTCTGAATGAGTTGGGGCAAACCGATTGGCATGAGCGAGTGCATCGCCAGCTGGCCGAAGCCTTGATGGATATTATCGTAGAACAGCCAGCACTTACGGTGGTTGAACTTCTTGATAAGGCGCAGCAGCGCTGCTCGTATGCAGAGCGTATTTTGACCGCTTCGTCAACGCAGGGGCATGGCTCGGCTCATTCAACGCTTCGCTACTTGGCCGATGATTTAACCATTGGCGATTTAGAAGCGGCTCTTGTTGCTATGCGCTCGCAGGTTGCGCAGGCAGAAAGCGAAGAAGAATCGCAAGCTATTGTGCAATCCATTTTGTCTCTTCAAACCGAATTGAACACTTTGCGCCAGCGTCATGGGCCTTTAGATTAAGGCTAAAAAGAAGCAGCCCCCTATGCAGGCAACGGCAAACATGGGGCACATGAGCGAGCAGAACAAACTTCTGAGGCAAAAGGTAACCTTTTCAAAAAGTCTTGTTCATGGCGCGAGGCTGTTTGGGTAATATGAGCATTTTGCCAAAGAGTGCGTGTTGATGCTGAGCGATGCCACATGAATCTACTCAAGCGCTGGTATACTAGGCACGATATTTTTAGCAAGAAAGGGTTTGTGGGTATGCGCACCTTAAAAATAGTTCTTTCTCCCGATCCAGGCCTTCGCTCGGTTTGCGAACCATGCGAGGTGGGAGATCGATCGCTGAAGAAGTTAAGCAAGCAAATGCTCAATACGATGTATGCCAATTATGGATGCGGGCTTGCGGCACCACAAATAGGTTTAAACAAACGTTTTGTGGTTATCGACTGTGGTGATGAAGAGGGAAATCCTGAACCGTATATTTTGGTGAATCCCGAGATCGTTGAATTAAAGGGCGAGCCTGTTACTGAGACCGAAGGCTGTTTATCGCTACCAGGCATTTCGGTGCCTATAACTCGTCAGCCTTGGGTGCGCGTTCGCTATTTTGATCTTGATGGTAAGGAATGCTATGTAGAAAGTGATGGGCTCCTTGGCCGTTGCCTTCAGCATGAACTTGATCACTTGGACGGCAAAACACTTTTTGAGTCGTGTTCTCCCATCGATCGCATCAAGGCGTTAAGCGATTATCACGCTGCTCTTGAGCGAGGGGCTAAACCCGGTGATGTGGAGTAGTTCCCAATGAGCCAGGGAGGTCAGCTATGCGTATAGTTTTTATGGGCACACCAGAGTTTGCTGCTCAAATTTTAGAAGTATTGTTGGCTTCGAGCCATGAAGTGGCAGGTGTTGTCACCAGGCCTGATGCGGTTCGTGGCCGGGGCAAAGCATTGGCGGCATCTCCTGTTAAAGAGTGTGCGTCTAAAAGCGGTGTCAGGGTTTTGGAGTATGCCTCACTGCGCGCAGACGATGCCTATGAACAGGTGGCGGCCTTGAAGCCTGATGTTATCTGTGTGGCAGCTTATGGGGCGATCTTGCCTCAGCGTATTTTGCAACTTCCAAAGGGGGGCTGCTTGAACGTACACGCCTCCTTGCTTCCCCGTTGGCGCGGAGCTGCTCCTATCGAGCGCGCGATTTTAGCGGGTGATGCCCAAACCGGTGTTGGCATTATGCGCATGGAAGAAGGCCTTGATACTGGCAGTGTTGCAGAGGTGCGCACAACGAGTATCGACGGTAAAACACGTGATGAACTAAGTAGTGAGCTGGCTCAATTAGGCAGTGAGGCCTTGGTAAGCGTGTTGGATCAATTAGAAGCTGGCAACAAAGTAATGTGGCGCAAGCAGGATAAAGAGGCAGTAACCTACGCCGATAAAATTGCTAAGGGTGAACTTGATGTTTCGCCTCTTCTTTCGGCTGATAGCATCGTGCGGCATGTGCGGGCGGCGGACAGCAGCCATCCGTGCCGCTGCGTTATAGCCGAAAGACCCTTGGCGCTTCTGGAAGTATCCACGGTGCAGAGCGCCGATATCCCCGGTGGGCAGCTTGAGCCTGGCCACGTGCGTTTTGCCGCCAAACGCCTCTTTTTGGGATGCGAGGGTGGCACCATTGAAGTGCAAAGCGTAAAGCCCAGTGGAAAAAAGGCCATGGATGCGAGCGCTTTTGCCGCGGGAATTCAGGGCATAAAACAGCATGGTGCAAAGTGGCAGGGCGTACATGACCTATCAGCATAATCAGCCAGATGGCAAGAGGCAACAGCAAATGCGGGGCACAAAACGCGACCGCAATCATAATCGCAACCACGCTCATCCCAGTGGACATCTAGCTCAAAACGAAGCACAGCGACCTTCTTCCAAAGCAACTCCTGCGCGCCGCACAGCTTGGGAAGTTTTGTGGTATGTTCACGAGCATGGCTGTTATTTATCTGAAGCACTCAAGCAGGTTAAAGCTACAGATAATTTACCTGTTGAAGAAGCGGCCTTTGCGCGCCTCCTTGCAACAGAAGTGGTAGCGCGCCAAGGTTCGCTCGATACGCTCATTAATGGGGTGTTGCAAAAGCCTGATGATGTGCGTAGTAATGTTCGCGTTGCGCTGCGGATATCTTTTTGTGAGCTCTTTTATCTAGAGAAGGCCCCGCATGCCGTGGTTGATCAAGGGGTTGAGCTTGTTCGCTTGGTTGAGCCAAAGGCAAGTAGGCTTGCTAATTTTGCGCTCAGGAGAGCTGTGGAACAAAAAGATGCTTTTCCCTTTGGTGATGCGAGCGCAGATAGTGCTGCGGCCGCATTGCAATGCGGGTTTCCTTGCTGGTTAGAGCAGCGGCTGGAAGAGGAATACGGCCTATCGTCAACCCTGCAATTTATGCAACGCTCCAATGAGCCAGCGCCTTTGTTTTTTATGATCAATACTGCGCGCGCAGATGGTGCAGAAACTTTGAAGACGTTAGTGGAGGCGGGTTGTAAGATTGCACCGTGTCAGGCTCTGTGCAGTACGGCAGCAAGCTTTCCCACGTTTGTTTTTCTAGAGCGTACCGCCATGGCTCACCCGCTGGTGGCGCGCCTTCTTGCTGAGGGCGTTTTGATAGTTTCTGACCAGGCTGCACAGGCAATCTCAGCTCTCGCCATGCCCGAGCGCGCACCTGAGGCCATGCTTGAAATAGGCGCCGGCCGCGGAACAAAAACCATTCTTCTGCAAAATGTTGCGCTAGCCCGTTTTGGAAAACAGATCGCGCTCGATACTCTTGACGTAAACAAGCAACGCACGCTCGAGCGCGAGAAGCGTTTGCGCCGGGCACGAATCTCTCAGCGCACGGCTCTCGTGCACGATGCAACCAATCTCACGTCGCTTGCCGATGCCTCATATGATGCGGTGTTTATTGATGCGCCCTGTTCAGGTGTGGGCACCTTGCGTCGCCATCCTGATATTCGCTGGAGAATATCCTCGGGCGATATTACACAACTGGCCGATATTGGATCCCGCATTTTGATGCAAGCAGCGCGACTCGTAAAGCCTGGTGGGCGTTTGGTTTATGCTACGTGCACGGTTTTTGCGCAGGAAAACGATCAGGTTATTAAGACGTTTCTTGCCAGTGAATCAGGTCGTTTGTTCGAAAACTGCGACATATCGGTTCGAGATGATTGTTATACAGGGGAGTATGGCACGATGTTTAAGGGTGGTTTTTCCTCCCAAGAGCGCGGGCCTGTTTGTGATTCGCACTTTGTTTCTGTTTTGCAGCGCCGCCCGACATTCTGACAAAAACTCCCTAGACCCAGTAACGCAAGAGCCGTATAATAACCATGTCTTTAATGGCGGTACAGAGAGACCGATAAGGCGCAACATACGGTTTGTTCACGGTGGCATGGTATAGGTACAACGCTTATGCATGCTTTTACTCAGCAAACAATACTGATTGCCTCTCTCTGGTTTGAGGCTTTTTTTATGCCTTCAGATCCGGGAACAGCTTGGCGCACTAATTGCTCGCTGACATCACGATATGCTGGCGTGCGGCAAAGTGGGGTTTTCGCTGTACGCACTTTATAGGAAGGGAGCGTGCATGCAAGAAATAAACGGCGATGAATCGATCGTAATGGATGAATCCGAAATAAATCGGACCCTCATCCGTATGGCTCATCAAATTCTTGAGCACAACAAAGGCTGCCAAGATGTTGCGTTAGTGGGAATCGTAACGCGCGGCGATCTTTTGGCGCATCGTTTGGCCGATATCATTGAGAACATAGAAGGAATTCGACTTCCTGTTGGTTCTCTTGATATTAGCTTTTATCGTGACGATACCGCTTCGTACCTGGCTCCTCAATTACAAGGAACCGACATTCTCTTTTCCCTTGATGGCAAAACCATTGTCTTGGTAGATGATGTGCTCTATACCGGGCGTACCATCCGGGCAGCTTTAGACGCGTTGATGGATTTTGGGCGCCCTGCCCGTATCCAGCTGGCTACCTTGATTGATCGCGGACATCGCGAGCTGCCAATAAGGGCTGATTTTGTTGGTAAAAATGTTCCTTCGGCTGCCAATGAAAGCGTGCGCTTGTATCTTGAAGAGGTCGATGGCACTTCGTGTGTAGGCATTGCACGCATGGCTCCTGGTCAGCATGTTGGTTCAGCTCCAATAAAGGGTGGTGGCCATGTTTAATCACAAACACCTTCTTTCGATGGACGATCTGAGCGTTGAAGACATCATGACGGTGCTCGAGCAAGCGCGTACCTTTGAAGAGGTTAACAAGCGGCCCATAAAGAAAGTGCCTGCTTTGCGAGGTAAAACGGTGTGCAATCTCTTCTTTGAGCCATCCACTCGCACACGCAGCTCGTTTGAATTAGCCGAGAAGCGCCTTTCGTGTGATTCGCTCAACGCGGGCGGATCTGCTTCTTCAACCGTTAAGGGTGAAAGCTTGGTCGATACGGTGCGCACGCTCGATGCAATGAAAATTGACATGTTCATTGTGCGGCATAAGTGCGCAGGCGCTCCCTATATGGTGTCACAAAACACCAATGCTGCTGTTATCGATGCTGGCGACGGCAAGCATCAGCACCCTACGCAAGCCATGCTGGATTTGTACACCATCTGGAAGGAAAAGGGCTCGTTTGAGGGCTTAAAAGTGGGTGTGGTGGGCGATATTCTGCACTCACGGGTATGCGGCTCTTTGGTGCCCGCACTCAATCGCTTAGGAGCCGAAGTCGTGTTGGTTGCTCCGGCAACCTTACTACCTGCTCGCCCCGATGTGCTCGGTGCACAAGCTACAACTGCGCATATTGATGAAGTGCTTCCTCAGCTTGACGTGGTGTATATGCTTCGTATCCAGCAGGAACGTTTAGAAAGTGCTCCTTTCCCCAGCTTACGGGAATATAATTTGTTGTACGGCTTAACGCAGCAACGCGCGTCCCTGATGAAGGATGATGCCATCATCTGCCATCCTGGCCCCATTAACCGTGGAGTCGAATTAGATAGCATGATGGCCGATGGTAAACATTCAGTAATCACCGATCAGGTATTTTCGGGTGTATGTGTGCGTATGGCGCTTATCTATCTTTTGTTAGGAGGCGGCTCAGATGAAGTTGCTCGTTAAAAACGTACGAACCATTGATCCTGCGGTAGCGCTTGATACCGTTCAGGACATCCTTATAGAAGATGGCCGCATCACGGCGCTGGGCTCTGGCATTGCCGATGACCAAGCGCAAGTAATTGATCGCGAAGGTCATATTGCAGTTCCTGGTCTCGTTGATATTCATGTTCACTTGCGTGACCCGGGCCAAGAGTATAAAGAAACTATTGCCACAGGAACGGCCGCTGCAGCTCATGGTGGGTTTACAGGCATTTGCTCCATGCCTAACACTATCCCTACCACCGATACGGCTGCGGTGGTTGATTATGTTATCGGTCAGGCACAAGAGGCACATCATTGTCGGGTGTATCCCAGCGGAGCCTGCACTAAGGGTTTAAAGGGCGAGCAACTCTCTGAAATCGGCGATATGGTTGCCCATGGAGCGGTTGCTTTTACCGATGATGGACGAGGCGTGCAAAATGCAGGAATGATGCGCCGTGTTATGGATTACACCAAGCAATTTGGCAAGGTTGTTATGAGCCACTGTCAGGATGAGAGTTTAGTTGGTCCAGGGCAGGTGAACGAGGGCGTGGTATCCACGCGTCTCGGGCTTGCTGGCTGGCCTGGCGCAGGCGAGGAGCTTCAAATTCAGCGTGATATTGCCTTGTCGGAACTGACGCAATGCCCCATTCATATTCAGCACCTCACCACTGCTCGGGGAGTTGAGCTCGTGCGTGATGGCAAGGCACGGGGCATTAAGGTTACAGCCGAAGCCACCCCCCATCATATCGTTTTGAATGAAGACGATATTACGGCAACCTATAACACCAACTTGAAGATGAACCCGCCTCTGCGCACCAAGGCTGATAATCTGGCCATTATTGAAGGCATCAAAGATGGCACGATCGACTGCATAGTTACCGATCATGCACCTCATGCAAAGCACGAAAAAGCACGCGAGTTTGAGCTGGCTCCCTTCGGTATGACAGGCTTAGAAACCTCGCTGGGTGTGATATTGACCTACTTGGTGGCGCCAGGGCATATCGATTACAACCGCATGGTTGAACTTATGGCTATCCGTCCTCGTGAGATCTTGCGTGTTGATCCTGTTTCGCTTGAAGTTGGTGGTGTGGCAGATATCACGATCTTTGATCCAAACGTCACGTGGCAGGTGAGCAGCGATGATATGTACTCAAAATCGAAGAATAGTGGCTTTTTAGGATATGAACTAGTTGGTCGTGCAACTGACACGATCGTGGGCGGTACATTTACATGTAAGGATGGTGACGTCGTTGAGTAAGCTTCTGGATAACACCAGCATAGGAACTCGCCCTTTGGCTAAACTGGTGCTTGAAGATGGTTCGGTATATGAGGGGTTTTCTTGCGCCGCAGAAGGCGAAGCGTATGGCGAAGTATGTTTCAACACTTCAGTGGAGGGTTACTTAGAAATTATTTCTGATCCTTCTTATGCTGGTCAAATCATTACCATGACGTATCCTCAAATTGGTAATTATGGCGTTAACTTCGATGATTTACAGGCTGATACGTTGGCACTGCGCGGTCTTATTGTGCATGATATGTGCTTTACGCCCTCCAATTGGCGTAGCACAATCAGTCTTCCCGATTATCTTACTGAGCAAGGGGTTGTAGCGCTTGCGGGTATTGATACCCGTGCTCTTACGGCTCACTTGCGTGATCATGGTGCCCAACGAGGCGTTATCTCTACGCAGGATCTTGATACAGAAAGCCTTCTTGCAAAAGTGCGCGCCTCGGAAAGCATAGTGGGCGTCAATCTCGCAAAAACCGTGAGCCGTGCTAAGCCGCAACCTTATAATGAGCTTCCCAAAAGTCATGCCTTTGCGGTAGCGGGCGCCGTTGCTCCTCGCTATAAGGTTGTTGCCTATGATTGCGGCGTGAAGAAGTCCATTTTGCAAGGGTTAGTGCGCGTTGGATGCGATCTGACGGTTGTGCCTTGGGATACGCCAGCAGAAGAGGTGCTGGCTCTCAACCCTGATGGGGTTTTCCTGAGCAATGGACCGGGCGATCCGGATGCTGTGGTAGATACGTACACCCAAGTTGAAAAACTCATAGGCAAAGTTCCGCTTTTTGGTATTTGCCTTGGACATCAGATGATTTCTTTGGCTGCGGGCGCCAAAATGGAAAAGCTTAAGTTTGGCCATCGAGGCGGCAATCAGCCGGTTATGAATTTGCGTTCAGGCAGGGTTGAAATCACCGCTCAAAATCACGGCTTTGGCTTGCTCTTCGATTCGCTCGGCGATTTGATTCCTGATCAGTCGGGAGGCATTTGTGAGCACACACGGGATTTGCGTTTTTGGACAAAACAGCATATAGCACCTGTTGTTGATAACAAGCGTTTTGGGCGCATCCAGCTTACCCATGTCAATCTCAATGATGGCACTGCTGAGGGCATCGCCTTTCTTGATCAACCGGTATTTTCCGTGCAATATCATCCTGAGGCAAGTCCTGGCCCTACAGACGCACATTATCTGTTCACTGCCTTTACCCGTCTGATGGACGGTGATCCGGATTATCTTGCTATTGATATTGCCACCGATCGCCTTGCTGGCTGGGTGTTCGGCGCAGAGGAAGGAGAAGCCCATGCCTAAGCGTACCGACATCAAGCGCATTCTCGTAATCGGATCGGGTCCCATTGTTATTGGGCAGGCATGTGAGTTTGACTATTCAGGCACTCAGGCATGCCGCGTGCTCAAAGAAGATGGCTACGAGGTTGTGCTGGTTAACTCCAATCCAGCCACCATCATGACCGATCCTCAATTGGTTGATCGCACCTATGTTGAACCAATAACGCGCGAGTTCTTGGAAAAGGTTATCGAGAAAGAGCGTCCCGATGCGTTGCTTCCTACCTTGGGAGGCCAAACGGGCCTGAATGCTGCCGTCGAATTAGCTAAAACGGGCGTGCTTGATAAATACGGCGTTGAAATGATCGGTTGCGATTTAGCAGCAATCGAGCGCGGAGAAGACCGCAAGCAGTTCAATGAAGCTATGGCAGAAATTGGACTTGAAGTAGCACGGAGCGGCTATGCCTATTCCATAGAGGATGCCTTGGGCTTTGCCGATACCTTGGGTTATCCCTTGGTAATTCGCCCGTCATTTACCTTGGGCGGTGCTGGCGGCGGTATAGCGCACAATCAGGCAGAGTTGGAGCTTATTGTTTCTCAAGGTCTTGATTTATCGCCGGTAACTGAGGTTTTGGTTGAAGAGAGCATTGAGGGTTGGAAAGAATATGAGATGGAGGTTATGCGCGACCGCGCTGGTAACGGCATCATTATCTGCTCCATCGAAAACTTTGACCCTATGGGCGTGCATACGGGCGATTCTATTACCGTAGCTCCTGCGCAAACGCTCTCTGATGTTGAATATCAGCGGATGCGCGTTGCTTCGCTTGCAATCCTTGAAAAGATCGGTGTCGAAACGGGTGGATCAAACGTTCAATTTGCCCTCAATCCTCGTGATGGTCGCCTTATTGTTATCGAGATGAATCCTCGTGTATCGCGCTCGTCGGCGTTGGCCTCAAAGGCCACGGGCTTCCCGATTGCCAAGGCAGCGGCAAAATTGGCTGTGGGCTACACGCTCGATGAGATTACCAACGATATCACCAAAGCGACTCCCGCCTGCTTTGAGCCTGCTATCGATTACTGCGTTGTGAAAGTGCCTCGTTTCGCGTTTGAGAAATTTAAGGGTACCGATACTACGCTCTCTACTCGCATGAAGGCTGTAGGCGAAATCATGGCCATTGGCCGCACGTTTGAAGAGGCCTTTGGCAAAGCTATGCGTTCGCTGGAAAACGGCCGCAGTGGCCTTGGCGGCGATGGCAAAGATGTTTTCGATGAAGAGCGCTTTGCCGATATGGTGGGGTTGCCAACCGAGGATCGTATGTTCTACATCGCCGAAGCATTTCGTCGTGGCTGGAGTGTCGAAGAGGTATTTGAAGCCTCTAAAATCGACCGCTGGTTCCTCAGCCGTGTTGCCGATATGGTAGCGGTTGAGCAGGCAGTGGCGCAGCATTCTTTAACCGATCTTGATGCAAGCGATCTTTTTACTGCAAAACGCTATGGCCTCTCCGATGAGCAAATTGCCCACTTAACCGGCAGCAGTGAATTGGACGTTCGTGCTCGTCGCAAGGAGTTGGGCGTTGTCCCTGTTTTTAAGACAGTCGATACCTGCGCAGCAGAATTTGAAAGCAGAACTGAGTATCATTACAAAACCTACGAGCAAGGCGGCGGCGAGATTCGTCCGGCTACTAAAAAACGTGCGATGATTCTCGGTGCTGGTCCTAATCGTATTGGTCAGGGTATTGAGTTCGATTATTGCTGTGTTCATGCTAGCTATGCACTGCACGATGCAGGTTATGAAACCATCATGGTCAATTGCAACCCTGAAACAGTATCTACCGACTACGATACTTCTGATCGCTTGTACTTTGAGCCGCTCACCTACGAGGATGTTATGGACATCATCGATGTTGAGCGGCCCGATGGGGTTGTGGTTACTCTGGGCGGTCAAACTCCTTTGAAGTTGGCACGCGCGCTTGAGCAGGCGGGCGTTAAGGTAATGGGTACCAAGCCAGAGGCAATTGATCTGGCTGAAGATCGCGATCGCTTCTCTGAAGTTCTCGACGAGCTGGCTATTACCTATCCAGCCGCGGGAATGGCCTCATCATTTGAAGAGGCTTGTCGGGTAGCCGATCGTATTGGGTTCCCGCTTCTTGTTCGCCCCAGCTATGTTTTGGGTGGCCGGGGCATGGTTATTGCCTATGATGCTCAATACCTTGAGCGTTACATGGCTGAGGCTACGCGTATTACACCCGATCACCCTGTCTATTTGGATCGCTTCTTAGAAGGTGCTATCGAGTGCGACGTTGATGCCTTGTGCGATGGTGAAGAGGTTTATATCGGGGGAGTGCTTGAGCACATCGAAGAGGCTGGTATTCATTCGGGCGATTCGGCTTGCTGCATTCCGCCCTTTACGCTCTCCGAGGCTCAGGTATCGCAGTTGCGCTCTATCACTCGCCGCTTAGCTAAACGCCTGGGTGTTGTGGGACTGATTAACATTCAGTTTGCCATCAAAGATATGGTTATTTATGTTATCGAGGCAAATCCTCGCGCTTCTCGCACGGTACCATTTGTATCAAAAGCCACGGGCGTTCCTCTGGCTAAGTTAGCAGCGCGCATCATGGCAGGCGAAAAGATTGCTTCGTTTGGCTTGCCGAGCGACGAGCGCCGTCAGGCTCACTTCTGCGTCAAGGAGGCAGTAATGCCGTTTGGTCGCTTCCCTGGAGCGGATGTAATCCTTGGCCCCGAGATGAAGTCAACCGGCGAGGTTATGGGGATTGCTTATAACTTCCCAGCGGCTTACGCAAAAACTCAAGCTGCTGCATCCATGGCGCTGCCAACTTCGGGTACCTGCTTTATTTCGGTTTGTGATCGTGATAAACGCGCTATTCTTCCGCTTGCGCGCGATTTGGCTCGCATGGGCTTTGATCTGGTGTGCACCGCTGGTACCGCACGAGCCTTGCAGTCGGCTGCTATTGAATGCGAAGTGGTCAAGCGCATCAATGAGCCTGAGCCTAATATTGCAACGCTGATTGCCGATGGAAAGATCGATTTAATGATAAACACGCCGTTTGGCCAAGAAACGCGCTCAGATGGCTACCATTTGCGCACGATGGCTGTTCGGCAGAATTTGACGTATGTAACTACCCTGGCTGGTGCGCAAGCCTTTGTTTCGGCCATTGAGATTCTTCGCGAACAAAGCTTGTCGGTTATTGCGTTGCAAGACCTGGATCAGTGGGAAGAGAGGTAGGTGTCATTTATGACGCGCATTCTCAATGAAACAGGCGTTGTGCAGGCAAATCGCTGCGCATCAAAAGGTTTGTGGTTTATTGACATCAAGGTTGCTCAAATAGGCAAGGAGCTTTTGCCGGGGCAATTTATTCACCTTCAAATGCCGCGATTTGAAGCCCATGTGTTGCGCCGTCCTTTTTCGGTGTTCTCTATCAGCGAAGATAGGCAGGTCCTCACTATTTTGTATCAAGTAGTGGGGCAAGGCACCGATCACATGACCACCTTGCAACCTGGCGAAGAGGTGGACCTTATTGGCCCGGTTGGTCATGGCTGGTCGGCTCCCGCTGCGACAAAACGCGCGCTTATTGTTGCCGGTGGTGTAGGCGCCGCTCCGCTGTTTATGCATGCAGCTGAGCTGTGTGCCCGCGGTGTACAGGTGGACGTTGTACTGGGTGCACAAACAGCAAAAGCGCTTGTGGTAGAGCCTGAGTACACACGCCTGCTTGGTCATAAGCCCTTTATTGCTACCGATGACGGTAGCGCTGGCCACGCTGGTTTTTGCACTGATGTGGTGGCCAAGCGCATCCAAGAAGAGCACTATGATTATGTAGCCTGCTGCGGCCCTGAGCCCATGATGCGCATTGTGAGCGAAATAACGGGCGGGGCTGGCATTCCTACTTATCTTTCGCTGGAAAAGCGTATGGCATGTGGTATTGGAGCTTGTCTTTCATGTGTAGTCGAAACACGCCATGGTCGTAAGCGTTCATGCGTTGATGGTCCGGTTTTTGATGCGTCAGAGGTGGTGTGGTCATGAGCGTAAACATGGCGGTTAATTTGGGCGGCCTTGCTATGAAGAATCCCGTTACAACGGCTTCTGGAACATTTGCGGCGGGTCGTGAGTACAGCGATTTTGTTGATCTTGGAGCTTTAGGTGCGGTAACCACCAAAGGGGTTTCCCTCCACGGATGGGAAGGTAATGAAAGCCCTCGTATTGCCGAGACGCCCTCGGGCATGCTCAATTCTATTGGCTTGCAAAACCCCGGTGTTGAGGCTCTCATGACCAAAGATCTTCCCTGGCTTGAGACTCAAGGCGCAACGGTTATTGTTAATGTTTCTGGACATAGCGTTGAAGAGTATGTTGCTGTGGTAGAGGCCCTAGAAGAGGCGCCACAGGTTCAGGCCTATGAGCTTAATATCTCTTGCCCCAATGTTGATAATGGAGGCCTTACCTTTGGCACCGATCCTGCTTTGGTTACCCAGGTAGTCTCGTCGTGCAGGGTACGTACCAAGCGCCCCTTAATCGTAAAGCTCACTCCCAATGTAACCGATATTGTTCTTATTGCTAAAACAGCAGAAGCAGCAGGTGCAGATGCGATTTCGCTTATCAATACTCTGCTTGCTATGGCCATTGATGCTCGTAGTAGAAAGCCAGTTCTGGCACGTGTTGTGGGCGGGCTTTCAGGTCCAGCTATCAAACCAGTAGCGCTGCGTATGGTCTGGCAAGTACACCAAGCAGTCAAAGTTCCTCTTTTGGGCATGGGTGGTATCACGACGGGCTTAGATGCAGTTGAATTTATGTTGGCTGGAGCTACCAGTGTTGCGGTGGGTACGGCCAATTTTATAGATCCGCATGCCACCCAAAAGGTAATTGATGGAATTTATGATTACTGCGAAGAGATGGGCGTTTCAGACGTTAACGAACTTATTGGAGGTTTGCAATGGTAGAGTTTGCTTCGGTTTCTCCACGTGAGCGCATTATTGTGGCTCTGGATTGTGACAAACCTCGTGCTCTTGAGTTGGCCACTTTGCTCGAGGGCAAGGCCACGTGGCTCAAGATTGGTATGACGCTTTTTTATCAAGAGGGGCCTGCTTTTGTCGCCGAGCTTCAGAAGCGCGGTTTCAAAGTCTTTCTTGATCTGAAGTTTCACGATATTCCTCATCAGGTACGCGGAGCAGCTCGTGCAGCAGCCCTTGCCGGTGCGGATATGATGACGATGCATGCTGTTGGAGGAGTTTCCATGATGCGTGCAGCGTGTAAGGGCGTGAAGGAAGTTCGCACCGAAGCAAACATGCCTATCACCTTGGGTATTACCGTTTTGACCAGTATGAGCGAGAGAGATTTGCGCTTTACTGGCGTTGAGCGTTCTGTTCAAGAACAAGTGGCGGCTTTGGCGCGTTTGACGCAAGAGGCTGGTCTCTCGGGCGTAGTGGCTTCTCCGCAAGAAGCGTCAATGCTGCGCGAAGTACTTGGACCAAAGGCCTATATTGTCACCCCTGGCGTGCGCCCTCTTGGCGCTGAAAAGGGCGATCAAAGTCGTGTTGCAACCCCCGCTGAGGCCTTTGAGCGGGGTGCATCTCATATCGTTATTGGCCGTCCAATTACTGGCAGCGATGATCCGGCTGCTGCATTTGATGCTATTGCAGAGGAGCTTTAGATGATGGAACAAGATGAAGTAAAAGATTTGCTAGAACGCATGAATGCCTTCACTCAAACAGAAGAGGGCTGCACGTTTAATTCTTCTGCTCTTTTGCAAGATCCCATTGTTTCAAATCGCTTGGCAGTAGAACTTCTGCAACAACTGGAGCGTGATGCCAAACCAGATTTGGTAGTAGCGCCTGAAGGGGAGCAGTCCTACTTTGGTTTTTCGGTTGCCCTTGCTGCTTGGACAAGGTTCCTTCCGCTTACACAGGTGGAAGAGGGCGGTTATGTTTTGCCCCCTTATGCAGCTGTGAAACGATCGGAGCGCACTTTGGTGGTGCTCGATGCCTTTGATAAGCACCTTGCTGAAGAGCTTGTTTCAGCGGTATCTTCCCGCGGGGCTAAACCTCTTGCGGTGCTTTGCCTGGTGGGTGGCTCAGGTCAGTCAATCAACGGCTGCCCGTGTCTTCAGCTCCTAGATTAATGGTATTGCGCGGTAGTTTTCGATAGTTATATCCATAAGCATTTGAAAAAATGTATCAATAATCTAATATTTGATTCAATTTTTAGTGATCAATCGAGAGAAATTCCAGGTAGACGCGTTGTTGGTTGAGAAGATGAAGATTCGGTCATTTTTGATAAAATGTTGCAAACCTTGAGTTCTTTGAGTATTGTGAATGAATACTATGAGCAAATGATATTTGCTACGATCAAATGCACTACAAGAAGGAGCGTATGATGCCGGTTCCAGAATTAACACCCGAAGAGCGCCAACAGGCATTAGAAAAGGCCAAGGCAGCTCGTGTAAAGCGCGCCCAAGTTCGTGAGGATCTTAAGAGCGGCAAACTCACGCTCGAAGAGGTTTTAGCCATGAAAGATGACCCTATTGTTGGTCGCATGAAGGCTTCCACCCTTATTGAGACCCTTCCTGGTTATGGTAAAGCTAAAGCCGAAAAGATTATGAAAGAGCTCGATATTGCTGAATCTCGTCGCCTGAAAGGTTTGGGCGAGCGCCAGCGAAAGGCATTGTTGGAACGTCTTGGCTAATTCTCGAAAAGGTAATCTTATTATAATTTCTGGGCCATCAGGGGCTGGTAAAGGCACCCTGGTGGCTCGGCTTGTTGAGAGGGTACCTGATGTATGGGTATCTGTTTCAGCAACGACTCGTGCTCCTCGCCGAGGGGAGGTAGACGCTGTCCATTATTACTTTATGGACGAAGCTCACTTTCAGGATCTGATTGAGGCCCACGGATTTCTTGAGTGGGCTCATGTGCATGGCGCTTATTACGGCACGCTTCTTTCGCGCGTTGAAGAGAACATGGTAGCGGGTAAGCAAGTTATTCTCGAGATCGATGTACAGGGGGCTTTACAGGTGCGAGAGGTTATGCCCGATGCGCATCTTATTTTTATAGAGCCGCCCTCACTTGAAGAGCTTGGTCGCCGGCTACATGAGCGCGGAACCGAAGCCGAAGATGTGATATTAAAGCGTTTGGCTACGGCAAAGGTGGAACTTGCGCATAAAATGGAGTATGATTTTCAGGTTGTAAACGATGACCTCGAACGAGCGACGGAGGAATTGGTGTCCTTGGTGAATTCGTTCGCTGAAGATACAGGAGGAGCTGCCAACTCATGAGCATTATTGAACCAAAGATTGATGTGCTATTAGACAAAACTGATAACGATCGTTTTTTGTTGTGCACTATTGCTTCTAAGCGCGCCCATGACATCAACGAGATGATGCGTGGTCAGCGCAACCGTGCAATCCAGCTCCAAACCGCTGTCGATATCGCTCGTGCGGCTAATCGTCGTCCCTTAAGTCTTGCTTTTGACGAAATTGCTCAGGGCGAAGTTTCTTATAATCCTGAAACCATTGATATCCACAACCACTAGGATCTATGCAAACAGAATTACGTACTCATAACGAGGTTTCCGAACCCCGTCGGGTTTGCCTTGTTCATTATCATGAAATAGGTCTCAAGGGCCATAATCGTGCAAGTTTTGAAAAGCGTCTTGTTGCAAATCTCAAGGCGCTTTTGCATGCAGATATCAT
>CAZDCX010000027.1:0-1490 GCA_964504115.1 uncultured Cryptobacterium sp. | reverse complement strand
CATACCGATTTTGCCATTGATTCAATGCAGCTCAATCAACTGGTTGGTGCAGCCTTATGCAAGGCCTTTCCCGATAAAGTGGTTAAAATGAAGAACCCCGATGTTGAAGTGCGCGTCGAGGTAATCCAGGGTCATACCTACATTTACGGGCGCAGTATTGCTGGCATTGGTGGTTTGCCTGTTGGAACTGCTGGTAAGGCTGTGTGCTTAATGTCGTCCGGTATCGATTCGCCGGTAGCAGCCTGGCGCATCGCTCGCAGAGGAGCGGTGTGCATTGGAGTGCATTTTTCAGGCAGGCCAGAGACCGTGGCAACCAGTGAGTATCTACTCGATGACATCGCTCATGTGCTTGAACGTACGGGCTGCTTCGCTCGCTTATACGTTGCACCTATAGGTCTCTATCAGCGTGAAATTGCTGGGTTAGTTCCGCCTGAGCTGCGCATTATCATGTATCGTCGCTTCATGTATCGCATTGCTGAGCAGGTGGCTCTTGCAGAAGGAGCCAAAGCGCTGGTTACTGGCGAGAGTTTAGGCCAGGTGGCATCGCAAACTATGGATAACATGCTAGTCACTAATGCGGCGGTTTCATTGCCTATCTATCGCCCTTTGGTGGGGCTCGATAAGATTGAGATCATCGAGCAGGCAGAGCAGCTCGGCACGTTTGAGATTTCCTCAAAAGATGCCCCTGATTGCTGTACGCTTTTTATGCCTCGCAGCCCTGAGACTCATGCACGTCTTGATAAAGTCCTTGAAGTGGAGAAGAGCTTACCGCTGGATGCTTGGATTGCAGAAGTCATGGAAGCCCTTGAGGTGCATGATTATGCTTGTCCGGCATACCGGCCGCCTAAAACAAAACAGTAAAGGTAATACCAAAAACTCTTACCGATAGCTTCAATTTGCCCTTTGTGTTGGCGTTTTGTTGGCTGTGAATGCCTCATGAAGCATGGTAAACACTGCTTCATGAGGCATTCGATTTTCTTTCCAAAGTTTTTAAGATTTCGTACCTATGCTCTCTAACAAGGGGGTTGTAAGGGTATGTCGTTTCTTGATGAAGTTGATTCTCTGCGTCGAAAATCAGGGTTTTCGCCCAGCCGAAAAGCGGTTGTCGTTGGCCTGATTATTGTTCTTGTTGTGATTGCTGTTTTGGGCGCGCAATTAGCATGGGGCGTTTTCACAGAGCCCGGGTTAGCTGAGGAAGAATCATCTTTAGTGATAAAGCAGGATGAGAATAGCACCAGCGAAAGCCTTGAAGATAGCCCTGACGCCACAGAAGCCGATGAAACATCCGAGGGCCAAGAGGCAAGTACGAGCACGATATATGTTCATGTTACCGGTGCGGTTGCAAAACCTGGGCTGTATACCTTATCTACTGGCGCACGCGTGCAGGATGCTGTTGCGGCTGCTGGCGGTCTATCTGAAGATGCGCTTGAACAAAGCATTAATTTGGCTCGGGTTGTCACCGATGGGGAGCAAATTATTGTAGCAAGTAA
>CAZDCX010000026.1:0-17838 GCA_964504115.1 uncultured Cryptobacterium sp. | reverse complement strand
GTAGATGATGCTTGCAAGCCGCATTGCGAAGCGCAAGCTTTTAGTAAAACTCTACAAAGGAAGGCCCTGGATTCGCAACCAAAAGGTGGAGGGATGCCCTGAACAGCGCGTGCGTCGTCTCTGCCTTCCCCTTTGTTTTACTAAAAGCTTGATAAACGCGTAGCATTAAGGCGAGTAAGCATCGTCTGCTTGGGGCACTGCTTGAGGCCTGACAACAGTTGGACAAGAAGCTGTCCGCGCGGCCTCTTTCTGAGGGCTTTATGGTTTGATAGGTATCGTTTACTTTGGGCTATGGTCGAGAGCAGGGAAATGAAGCAGATGCTAACCGCCTAATCTCTTTCCGTAAGAGCGCTTTGGTGAAACAACTTAGGAGTAAGAAAACTCAAATAAAAAAGTCACCGAGCACAGCCCGATGACTTATGAGTACGTGGTGCCGGCGACAGGAATCGAACCCGCAACCCACTGATTACAAATCAGTTGCGCTACCGTTGCGCCACGCCGGCAAAAGACGCTGAATTATTATGCCACAAGGTTTTCAAAGCGCCAACAGAATTCATGCTGATTGTAGATTTTACTAACATTGAGCAGGTGTCGAGGGCTGTGATTGCAATTGGATACCGCAAAAGCAGCCTGGGCAACATGGCAGCGCTGATGTGTGCGCTACACCGCAATCGCTCATTGAATACCGCAGACATCCTTTAAGCGAAGTGTTCCATCAAGGAATAAATGGCTTTAGCGCGGAAGCTCTGCGCCTGCGCGAGGCTATTCAAATTCGCTGGTATCTATTTCGGTTAAAGTCTCAACTTTGATACAAATTTCGGTTCCTGCTTCATCGATGTACCAGCAATACGAGCCATTATCGTCATACGTGATTGAAAGAACTTCATCGCCAAAATAGCGCCTGATATTAAAGTCGGTGGGCTCAATGCCAGCATATTCAAGCACCATGGTAACGGCGGCTCGTTCTTGTTCTGTGAGGGTAGGGGACATTGCAACTCCTTTGGAAGTGGGGTAAAAGCGCCCAAAACAGCTTACTCATTTTACAAGAGGGCACCGAAGTACCCTCTTGATTGAAAACAAGCTGTGAGCAAAGCGCTCTCGTAAGGCAGATGGGCGCATCTACTCGTTTGTTTTTTGCATAACAGCAACAAAGCTAATAGTTTCGTCGCAATTATTGACTATGCCATGCGTGCTGCCTTCATCGCAAAACATAGCGTCGCCCGCCTTTACCTGATATTCAACACCATCTTCGGTATAAAGTGCGCTGCCATTGATAAGGTAGTACAGCTCGTTATCGCCAACATGTTGGTGCTCGCCGATGGAGTTGCCCGGCTCAAGCGAGATGCAAGCCAGGTAGCTACAGGGACCCCCGAGCTTATCGGCAGGTACGAGTTTATCGCGCAGGATGCGGCCTTCGCCACCCTGTACGTGTTCGGCATATTCAGCTGTTCTGTTTTGGTATACAGGCATGAGTTCCTCCTTGTGTTTCGAAGTGCGCCATTGGCACATTGGTAGTTTCTCACACTTTGTTTTGAGATGGGGCTGGTGTGAAGAGCTTGTGCAGAAGAGATAAAGAATTTCTTGTTAAAACCCTTCAAAGGCGTAAAAAGCGCATCAAAATCGCTGCGAGAATCACGCTTGGCTCTAAAACCGACTATAATCCCTCACAGCATAAATGCTTGCTCAGGGTATTTGTGCTTGGCTCGTTTGTGCGAGCCGTGAGGGTTTTGTTTGATAGTTTGTTGCATACAGGCTATAAGGCAAAGCCCAAGAGCGAAGAAGGAGCTTTGGTGCTAGATCAGTTACTTACATCCATTTCCTTTGTGGATGTCTTTAATTTTTGCGTCTTCATCGTTTTTACGTGTTGCTACGCCTATCAAATAATTTATGTATTTGTAACGCTTTCAAAAAAGCCGCCGCAATTAACGGCAAAGAAGAATCATCGTTATGCAGTTCTTGTTTCTGCTCGCAACGAAAATGCCGTTATTGGAGATCTTATCCACAGTATTCGCGTACAAAATTACCCCCAAGAGCTCATTGATATTTTTGTCGTGGCCGATAATTGCACCGATAATACGGCAGCAGTTGCTCAAGAGGCGGGGGCTGTGGTGTTCCCCCGTTTTAACACAGAAGAAATTGGCAAAGGCTATGCGCTCGATTATGGCTTTGCCTGCATTCGCGAGCACTATCGTGAGAACAACTACGAAGCTTATTTTGTCTTCGATGCCGATAACGTTCTTGACGTCAATTACTTCCGTGAAATGAACAAGGTGTTTGACAACGGGGCCGATGCTGCAACAAGCTATCGCAATTCAAAGAATTATGGTTCGAATTGGATTACGGCCGGGTATGCCACCTGGTTTATGCGCGAGGCAAAGTATTTAAGTCAAGCTCGTTATACTCTTGGCACCAGCTGTGTTATCTCGGGTACGGGCTTTTTTATTCGCGCGAGCATCATTGATGAGATGGGTGGCTGGAAATACCACTTACTTACAGAGGATATTGAGTTTTCAACCAATACGATTTTGCAAGGTCGCCGCATCCAATATTGTCCAACGGCCATGCTCTACGACGAGCAGCCGCTCACCTTCCGCGATTCCTGGAATCAACGCTTTAGGTGGGCTAAGGGCTTTTATCAAGTCTTCTTTGGGTATGGAGGCCGCCTTTTCAAGGGCATGTTCACCAATCCTAAAGGGAAGCGCTTTGCGTGCTATGACATGCTTATGACCATTGCGCCTGCCATGCTGCTTTCCATTATTACCTTGATATTCAATGGTGTCATTGTTGTTTTAGGTTTGATGGGCGTTATGTCTGCCGGTGTGATGATCACCTCATCGCTTTCGTCGATGTTCTTCTGCTTGTTCAACTACACGTTGTTCATGTTTATGTTTGGTGCGCTTACCACCTTTACCGAATGGGACAACATTCGCTCAACACCGCGTAAAAAGATTCTGTATCTGTTTACCTTCCCCTTCTTCATGCTGACCTACATTCCTATCGCATTGACGGCTTTGGTAAAGAAGGCCACCTGGAAGCCTATTCAGCACAGCATTTCGGTCGATGTGGAAGAATTTGCTGAGGCACGCGCTAAGGGCGCTGATCGCATCTAGATTTTGCGAGCCTCAGGCGCGCGCGAAGGTGAGCCCGAATACGCGTTGTGCACCCTGCCTGCGCAGTACATCGGCAGCGGCAAAAAGCGTTGCGCCCGTGGTGAACACATCGTCGAGCAAAACCACCGTTGGCGGCAGGGGTTTACTTACCCTGAATGACCCTTCCATATTAGCCAGGCGTTGCTGAGCGGTAAGGCTTCGTTGATCGCGGCGTTCAACAGCTACGAGGGCATTGAGCAGCGGCATATGGGTAATGCGCGTCAACTCGCTTCCAATAAGACCAATATGATCAAATCCGCGTTTGCGCAGAGATGCTGCTTGAGCTGGGATGGGCACCAAAGCGCCTTGCTTGGTCCATACAGGCGGTATGCTCTCGGCGATAAGACGGGCAAAGAGTGGCGCGAGGCGCTGTTCGCCGCGATCTTTATACATAACTATCATGCGCCGGGTAGGCGCAGCTAGCATGGTGGCTGATACGCACCCATCAAGGGGAAAGGCAGCAAGCCCCTTCCACGTAAGGGTTACCTGATTGCACTCGCAGCATATAAGGCGCCCGTGTGCAGCTCCACAGCGAGGGCAGGCACGCAGCTGGTCTAAGTAGGGCAAACGGAGCCTACAAAAGCGGCAGAGGAGCGTGCCCGGTGTATCGCACACAACACAGCGCGTAGGCCACAGCGTCTCTTCGATGGCATCGCGGATGCTGTGCAAAGAAGCTCTGAGTTCTTTTTCGATGGGATGATAATTGCTCACAATTCCGCCTGGTCCGAGGCCCAACCTAAAAACAAACGTGCTATAAAACGCAGTAATATGCGCTGATAAGAGTGTCGCTATCGCAGTGAAACGCAGGTGGAACGTTTATCTAAAAACATTCGAGAGAGTTTCCAATTATTGCCCCAAGAAAATGGAATGAACTTGAAAAAGTTGCTTCGAGATTATCTGCAGAAAGGCTACCGCGCTCCTTTCTGGTAAACTGGTATCGCTTCTTTCAGGTCTGTGGTTGCAAGTCCAAGGCAGATGCGGTCAAAAGGACCCACGTAAGTTATCGGAATACCGAAGCGATCATGGCGCATCCTAGGGGTAAGACGCACCGTCTGTTATTCTGGCGGCATAGGGTCGCGCAGGCGAGAAGGCGGCGTTGGCAAGGCGCTTGAGGGCGTAACACCAGCTAAGCCACAGTGTGCGAGTGTGGGGGCAAAGACCAGGTCAGCTGGAAGAAGATATACGTACCAGTAAGAGAGGATTCTTGTCATATGAAACGCGCGTCGATTCTTGTGGTAAGCCTAGTAGCTGCCTTGAGTTTGGCTCTGCTTCTCGTTGGTTGTTCTTCAGGCGAGTACACACCCGAGGCCAAGGAGCAAACGGTAAGCAATACGGCCTTGAACTCGGCGGGTACGTTACGGGTTGGGGTTAATGCTTCAAATGCCCCTTATGCGGCTGAGTCTTCTGGCTCAATCGTGGGCATCGATGTAGACATTGCGGCTGCCCTTGCCGACGAAATGGGTCTTAAGCTCGAGCTGGTTGATGTGGGTACAAACGCAAGCGATGCTTTCGAGAAGGAAAACGTTGACATCGTTATGGGCGTCGACGAGGCCAATTCGGCCTATTGGATGTCTGACTCTTATTTGAATTCAGGGATTGCCCTCTTTGCATCTTCTGAAAGTGAACAGGCACCCACCAAATCTGGCTCTTTTAAGATTGCAGCCCAATCGGCTTCTATGAGTGCCTGGGAGGTGTCCGACCATTATGGCGATGATTGCCTCGAAAACGAAACCGATCTGCAAACTGCCTTTACTGCTTTACAGTCGGGTACGGTAGCTTATGTAGCGGCCGATAGCACCATTGGCGAGTATGTAGCGCACTCCTCAAATATTGAAGCCTATCCTATTGCTCTTCTGCAAGAGCCAGTTGCCTATTCAATAGCAGTTTCCGCATCTAATTCGGCTCTTCAAGAAGCGGTGGCTAACGCTCTTGATACTATCGATGGAGGCGGCATTATTAACGTTGTTAAGAAGAAGTGGTTGGGCGATCAAACCGAGGCCATTTCGCTGTCAGTTATATCTTCTCCTTCAAAAAGCTCCGATTCTGGCGACAGCAGCGATAGCAACAGTGATAGCAGCGAAGATTCCAGCGATAATGAAGATGAAAGCAGCGATTCTAGCGAGAGCGACTCGGCTGCCTCAGAATCATCGAGCAGCTCAAGCAGCGAAACTTCGGATGAGACCAGCGAATAAGTCTTTGCTTTGTGTCGGAATTCTTTCAGAACGTTTACATCTGTGGAGTGAATTTTCCATTCACTCCACTTCTTTTTATTCTTATACCAACCAAACAGCTAGGGGATAATGGCTTTAAGCGTGAACTATAGATTCATCCCACCATGCCAATCGGCTCGTCACTGGCGAGCTTGACCATAAAAGGAGTTTTTATGACCGACCAAGACAGCAATTCCTTTGATTCAAGTCATCAGGAGGCTCAGGGCTACGAAGCTAATCCGCACACTCATCAAAGCGAGTATGCAACCGCAACGCCGCCTACGCCACCTTATGCCGCCCCTTCAAACGGGGCTTCTGCTCAAGCTAAACAAAAGAAAGGGCCATCTTCTTTGAAGACATTTTTGATTGCGTTTGGCGGTGCGGCGCTCGCATGCATTATCTGTCTTGGAGCTTACTCGCTCATTCCTGGCAGCACTGGCTCCACCACGGTGCTGGGTTCTTCATCTTCAACAGAGATTACGGCATCTGATGAAGATAACTCACTGGCAGAGCAAGTGGCGGACAAGTGCTTACCTTCGGTAGTATCGGTGTATGTGTACACCGACTCAAGCGCCTATCGGGGCTTTGGCTTGATGTCGAATCAAGATGAGGGCGGCGAGCTTGTTGAATCTGCCCTCGGTAGCGGCGTTGTGATTTCGGAGGATGGCTACATCCTTACCAACTATCACGTTATCGAGGGCGCCGATGCTCTGAAGGTTAACATCGATGGCACAGAATACGATGCTCAAGTGGTGGGCTCCGATGCAAGCTCGGATGTGGCTGTTATTAAAGCCGAAGATGCAAGCGGCCTTACTGCTATTGAGATAGGCGATTCAGATGCTCTTTCGGTTGGCGAATGGGTTATGACTATTGGTAGCCCCTATGGCTACGAGCAATCGGTTGCAACAGGTATTGTTTCGGCAACCAATCGCTCGGAGATTTATAGCTCTGAAACCGACGGTTCAACCACCTATTACACCAACATGATTCAAACCGACGCTGCTATTAACTCGGGCAACTCGGGTGGTGCATTGGTGGATAGCGCAGGTAAGTTGATCGGCATCAACACTCTGATTACGTCTTCCTCAGGTAGCTATTCGGGGGTTGGCTTTGCAATTCCAGTCAATTACGCCATCAATTTGGCTCAGCAGATTATCGACGGCAAAACTCCCTCCCATGCTCAGATGGGCATTTCTACCGTGAGCGTAACAAGCCAGATAGCGCAGCGCTATAACCTCTCCACTGATTCGGGTGCGTATGTTTCGGCTGTGGCTGAAGATTCAGGGGCAGCAAAGGCTGGCATTGAAGAGGGCGACATTATTACCAAGCTCGACGATAGCCAAATCACGTCCTCAACCGAATTGGTATTAGCAGTTCGCTCTCATAAGGCAGGCGACACGATTACCATTACCTTGAACCGCGATGGTGAAGAAAAAACGGTTGAAGTAACGCTGGGGTCTGATTCATAAATAATCATGCTCGCACGGCTCCCTCACAGGGTGGGTGGTTGCCTTCGCATCAAGGGTTTAGGTGCTTGCAGGAACAGCAACCCCGCAGGGGTGCGGGTAGTTGACTTCAGGTAGAAGGCTTGTAGATGGTATTGGGAACAACGAACAACAACACAGCAAGGGTTGGAGCCATAGGCTTCCAGCCCTTTTTTATGGCAACATGACCGATTGGTGTGGTTTTACGGTAAGATGACAAAGATGCCGAATAACGAAAGGATATGCAATGAGCTCTGACTATAAGTACAAACGTGTTCTTCTGAAGCTTTCCGGCGAAGCCCTGATGGGTGAGGCGGGCTATGGTATCGATCCTAAAGTAGTTGAAGAGCTAGCTGTGCAGATCAAAGAAATCGTTGATGATGGCATTGAGCTTGCTATTACGGTTGGCGGAGGCAATATCTTCCGCGGTTTGGCTGGTTCAGCCGAGGGCATGGATCGTGCTCAGGCCGACTACATTGGTATGCTCGCTACTTGCATGAATGCGCTTGCATTGCAAGATGCTTTTGAGCGCCACGATATTCCTACCCGTGTTATGAGCGCTATTGAAATGCGTCAGGTTTCTGAGCCTTATATTCGTCGTCGTGCAATCCGCCATCTCGAAAAAGGGGTGGTGGTTATTTTTGCTGCTGGTACGGGCAATCCTTATTTCACCACCGATACCACAGCAGCGCTTCGAGCCTGCGAAATTAATGCAGAGTGCTTGATGAAGGCCACCAAGGTGGACGGCATCTATGATGACGATCCGAAAACCAATCCACAGGCCAAGCGTTTTGAGCATATTAGCTATCTTGAGGTTTTGTCGCGCGAGTTGCACGTTATGGATTCAACGGCAACCTCGCTCTGCATGGATAATAAGCTGCCCATATTGGTCTTTGATCTGATGGTACCGGGCAATATTTCGCGCATTTTAAAGGGTGAAAACATTGGTACAACAGTTGGGGTGGAAGAGTAGCAGTCAGCTGAATCTGCTATAACACGGTCAAAAAAGGCCAGCGAGTGGCTCGACAAAACATAACAGTTTTATGGGAAGGGATCATTGATGGTTAACGATATTCTTACTACGGCGGAACAGCACATGGATGAAGCAGTTTCGCGTTTGGCTGAAAACTTTACGTCGGTGCGCACCGGTCGTGCCAATGCCATGATTCTCGATAGGGTAAAGGCCGAGTATTATGGCACCCTTACCCCCATCAATCAGATGGCAGCCGTTAAAACGCCCGATGCTCACACACTGGTGATTGAGCCTTGGGATAAATCTTCTTTGGGTGCTATCGAGCACGCAATTCAGAAGTCAGATTTAGGCGTTATGCCCAACAACGATGGCAACGTCATTCGTCTTCCGTTCCCGCCGCTGACTGAAGAGCGTCGTCGCGAGCTGGGCAAGCAGTGCCATGAGTACGCAGAGGAAGCGCGCATTGCCGTGCGTGCTGTTCGCCGCGATGCCAATTCTGATGTAGAAAAATCAGTCAAGAACGACAATTTGCCTGAGGATGAGCAGCGTCGCGCTGAAGCTGCTATTCAAAAGCTTACCGACAAGTACATCGCCAAGATCGACGAGGCACTCAAGGCTAAAGAAGCCGAAGTTATGTCCATCTAAGGCTTTGTGCTGAGGTATAAGAGCTGTCAAGGTCTCGAGGGCCGCTACTAAAGAGTCTTTCGAGGTCAGAGCATAAGCAATGTGCTTTATTGCAGGCTGTCGTAAGGAGCGCAGTGCGCAAACCACTGGATTACATATTCCCTGATCCGCCCACTGGGTTAAACCCTCAGGATTTAGATCAGCAGCGTATTCCGCGTCATGTTGCCGTCATTATGGATGGCAATGGACGTTGGGCTAAAAAGCGCGCTCTGAATCGCTTGAAGGGGCATAAGGCTGGCATCGAAGCGGTTCGAGAAACGATTCGCTGTGCAAACGATGTGGGAGTAGATTACTTAACCATCTATTCGTTTTCCACCGAGAATTGGAAGCGCCCTCAAGATGAAGTCACGGGCTTGATGGAGCTTTTTGCTAAAACCATGCTTGCCGAGGTTGATGGCTTGCATGAAGAGCGTGTGCGTGTGCGCACCATTGGCGATCTGTCGATGCTCCCTGATGAAACACGCCAGGCTTTTGACGAGGCGTGGGAGAAAACACGCAATAACACAGGCATGACGCTCGTGGTTGCCGTTAATTATGGGTCGCGCCAAGAGATACTACAGGCAGCCTCTGCATGGGCTTGCCAGGTGTTAGAAGCAAAAGAGCTGGGCAAACCGCTGCCTGAACTTACCGAGGAGGGCTTTGCGCAAGGCTTATATACCTCAGATATTCCCGACCCTGATTTACTCATTAGAACATCGGGGGAGATGCGCGTTTCAAACTTCCTTTTGTGGCAGATTGCCTATTCTGAATTTGTATGCACCGACGTTTTGTGGCCCGATTTTGACCGGTACGAGTTCTTACGTGCCCTTTTGTCGTATCAGGCTCGCGATCGGCGTTTTGGAGGCGTATAACCCATGTCAGAGGTTCGCATACGAAGATCGTTTGATCGCTCGATTCCGCAAGGGGATGTGGGGGAGCCTTCTTCCGCGTCAAACGGTGCCAGCACACCGGGCAATGTCGCTGCCGATACTGCTACGGGGCAAACATCGGCCGATGAGGTGCCGTGTCCCTCTCCGGGTATTGCCGAATGTATTGAGCACGAATCTGAAACGCCTTGGCAAAGTGTGCCAAAACGTATCAAGCAAAAAACGCTCTCCAAAACACCCAAGCGCCTGCGAAACCCTTCAAACCTCACGGTGCGCATCATAACCGGTGCGGTATATATTGCTCTCACCGTTGTGTGTGTTGCTGCTTCTGATGTTTCAGCAGCGTTATATTTTTCGGTACTTTCAGCCATTTGTGCAAGCGAGTTTTACTACATGCTCCGTGCCGATGCAAAGCTACCCAACGAAATGCTAGGGACGTGTGCAGCTGCAGCGTTTCCCCTCGTCATGTGGCTTTTTGGCATTGATGGCGTGGTTATCACGTTTGTAATCTTTGTTTTGGTGCTGCTGGTGTGGTACGTCTTTTGGATGCCAGCCCGGGTAAGCGATGTGGCCGTTAGCTTGTTTGGTGCGGTGTACACGGGGCTTATCATGTCGTGCGCTATGGCGCTGCGTACCGCTTTCCCTGATCAATGGGGCGGCGTGTTTGTTTTAGGGTTGTTTGTAAGCATTTGGGGCAATGATGCCTTTGCGTATTTGGTGGGCTCGGCTATCGGCAAACACAAGCTTGCGCCTCATATCTCGCCCAAAAAGAGCTGGGAAGGGTTTATTGCAGGTCTTATCTTCTCTATGGCATGTTGGTGTGCCCTTACGCTGATCCCAGGTGTGCAGATGTCTATCCCGCTTGCCTTGGTGTTTGGCTTTATCAGCGGTCTGGCTGGCGTTTTGGGCGATTTGGTTGAAAGCCGCGTAAAACGCAACTCCGGCTTCAAAGATTCAGGCACCATCATGCCTGGTCATGGCGGATTGCTTGATCGCTGCGATTCTCAATTCTTGGTTATCTTAACCAGCGTCTTAATGCTAACAATAGGTGGGTGTATTCCTTATGTATTCTGATACCGCATGTGCAAGCTGCTCAACTTCGCAAACTCCAGAGGCAGCGCGGCGCATAGTAGTATTGGGATCAACGGGCTCTATTGGCACTCAAACGCTCGATGTGGTTCGCCGCCATCGCGATAAGCTGTGCGTGGTTGGTTTGGCTGCGGGCAGGCGCGCCCAGGATGTTTTGCGCCAAGCTCAGGAATTTGGCGTTGGCAACCTTGCTCTGGGAAGCCGTGACGCTCTTTCGCAAGAGACCTACGATGCGCTCGCGCAGCAAGTTGAAAGCGTTCATCGCTCGGGCAGGTACGGCGGTTCGCTTGGCTTTGGCCCTGAGGAAGTAGTAGCGCTGTGTCGCTTGCCTGAAGCAGATGTGGTGGTAAACGCCCTGGTGGGCGCTGCGGGGCTGCGTGCCAGCTACGAAACTTTGAAGGCTGGCAAGGTGCTTGCCCTGGCCAACAAAGAATCGCTGGTGGTGGGCGGCGATTTGATTATGCCCCTGGCGCAAGAGCCGGGCGTGTTGATGCCCATCGATTCGGAGCATGGCGCCATCTACCAGTGTTTGTTGGGGGAGGACCCGCGTGAGGTGGCAAAGCTGTGGGTTACGGCATCGGGTGGCCCCTTTCGCGGCAAAAAGCGCAGCCAGCTCAAGGATATTTCTCCGCAGCAAGCGTTGGCGCATCCCACCTGGAATATGGGTCGCAAGATCTCTATCGATTCGTCCACGTTGATGAATAAGGGTCTTGAAGTCATAGAGGCGCATCATTTGTTTGCTATGCCCTATGATCGCATCGAAGTGGTTGTTCAACCTCAAAGTGCCATTCACTCGATGGTTGAATTCACCGATGGAAGCGTTAAAGCGCACCTGGGAACAACAGATATGCGCATTCCTATCCAATTCGCGCTCAGCTACCCCAAGCGCTGGGATGCCCCGGTTGAGCCACTTGATTTTCGCACTCTAGGCTCCCTTGAATTTGAAGCTCCCGATGAAGAAACGTTTCGTTGTTTGGCGCTTGCTCGTATCGCGGGCGCAACAGGCGGGACGTTGCCGGCTGCCATGAATGCGGCAAACGAAGTGGCCGTAGCAGCATTTTTGAATCATTCATGCAGCTATTTAGGCATCGCGGAAGTGGTGGAAGCTACTATGGAAGCGTGCCAGGTTGAGCGCGCCCAAAGTATAGAGCAACTCCTGGAAGTGGATGCTTGGGCACGTTCCTATGCACAAAACTATCTCTCCTTGAGCTAGCTTTGCTTCAAAGCGGCATCTGAATAGGGAGTTCTTTTGCTTATGGTAAATAAACAAATAGTGCAAGCGCGTAGGTTTATATAATAGGCCAATGGATATTCTTATCATGATCATATCGGCTACGCTGCTGTTAGGGTTTCTCGTCTTCATTCATGAAGGCGGTCATTTTATTGCGGCGCGTTTATTTGGCGTGCGCGTAACCGAGTTCATGATTGGCTTGCCGGGGCCTTCGATTGGCTTTACGCGCCATGGCACCCGTTTTGGCATAACGGCCATTCCTCTGGGGGGATATGCCAATGTGTGCGGTATGACGCCTCCCAGCAAAAGTCCTCATCTCAAGCGTGTTTTGGGGTATGTTTACCGCAAAGGCACGGTTCTTGCGCAAGATGTTGCCCACGATTTATGCCTAACCCAAGATGAAGCGCTCGACCTTCTGGAGGAGCTGGCCGATTGGGGCTCACTCACGCGCCCCAGGCGCAAAGATGGCGGAGATGTTTATCGCACCCCCGCAACGCGCCTGCTAGCGGAAGGCACGCCGCAGCCCTTGCATGATGTTGAGGCGTTTTTCAAAAGCGAGCAATCGCAGCAGTATTGTACGCTCCCGTTTTGGAAGCGCTGCATAATTTTGCTCGCAGGGCCCGCGATGAATTTGTTGTGGGTGGTGCTGGCGTTCATCTTGATCTACTCGGTCATAGGGGTCGATCTGCAAAACACCACAACGGGGCAAATAACCCATTACACGTGGGGCCCGATTGATGCCGTTGCTGCCGGAATGAACTACATAGGTATGGTGGTGGTGGCCATAGCGGGCTTGTTCAACCCCAGCACCGCCGCCGAAACGGTATCAAATTCAACTTCTATTATTGGCATTGCGGTTTTGTCAAAGAGCTATCTTGAGGCTGGTTTGGTTAACTTCCTCTTTTTCTCAGCCATGATTTCTGCCTCGCTTGGGCTGATGAATTTGCTGCCAATTCCACCTCTTGATGGCGGGCGCTTTGTTGTGGAAGTGTTCCAAAAAATATCGCGCAAAGTGGTTTCTATGCGCGCGCTTGGCTATTTAACTACAGTAGGGTTGGTGCTCTTCGGAGGATTTTTCCTCATAATGCTCAATCAGGATGTTCAGCGTTTTATTTTTGGAAACTGGTGAGAATGTGATGGCAGGCAAAGGCACACATACAGCGCCGCCGAATCAAAAAACGCGCCAAGTATACGTTGGTTCGGTTGCTTTGGGCGCAGGTGCTCCCTGTGTGGTGCAATCTATGCTGAATTTGCCTCTGTGCGATGTTGCTGGCAATCTTCGGCAGATAGAGCGGTTGCAAGAGGCGGGATGCGAGATTGTGCGCATTGCCGTGCCTCGCAAATCAGACCTAGACTCTTTCCAAGAGATCTGTTCTGCTTCGCCGCTGCCCGTTGTGGCCGATATTCATTTCAGCGCTGAGCTGGCCATTGAGGCAGCAAAGCGTGGTGCCGCTAAATTGCGCATCAATCCAGGCAACATTGGCGGCTTGGATAAAACCATCCCAGTGCTCGAGGCGGCAAAGCAAGCAGGCATTCCCATTCGTATTGGCGTAAATGCCGGCTCGCTTGAGATCGCTCTTGCAGCGCGAAGCGATCTTACTTTGCCAGAAAAGCTGGTAGCTTCTGCGGTCGATTACGTGGCCTTTTGCAAGCTGCACGATTTTAATGATGTGGTTGTTTCTGCCAAAGCACACGATGTTCCCACCACCGTGGCCACCTATCGCTTGCTGGCTGAGCGTATCCCCGAAACGCCCTTACATATTGGGGTCACCGAGGCAGGTACGCTGTTCCAAGGGCTAATCAAGTCTGCCAGCGGCTTGGGCATTTTGCTCGAGCAGGGCATAGGGGATACCTTGCGCATTTCTTTGACGGATGATCCGGTTGAAGAGGTGCGCGCATGCTGGACGCTGCTTTCAGCTCTGGGCTTGCGGCGGCGCGACCCGGAATTGGTAAGTTGCCCCACGTGCGGGCGCTGCAAGGTTGATTTAATAACCCTAGCAAAAGAGGTTGAACAGCGTTTGCGCGATGTGCATAAGCCCCTCCAGGTAGCTGTTATGGGCTGCGTGGTTAATGGTCCTGGTGAAGCTGCAGATGCTGATATCGGTGTGGCCTGCGGCGATGGATCAGGTGTTATCTTCTCGCATGGTAAAACCTTACGTAAGGTTGAAGAGGCGAGTATAGTTGATGTTCTTATGGAAGAGATAGGAAGGCTATGAGCGAAGTTATACGTTTGAGTCAGCAGTACGCTCCAACGTTGAAGGAAGATCCGGCAGATGCAGAAATTGCCAGCCACCGTTTATTGGTACGGGCGGGTATGATTCGCAAAGTTACCTCGGGTGTGTATACGTTTTTGCCACTGGGCATGCGTGTTCTGGCTAAGATCGAGAATATTGTTCGCGAAGAGATGAATGGTATTGGCGCCCAAGAGATGCTCATGCCAGCCTTGCAGCCCGGTGAGCTTTGGCATGAAAGTGGCCGATGGGATGATTATGGCCCTGAGCTTATGCGCCTGACCGACCGCCACGATCGCGAGTTTTGCCTTGGCCCAACCCATGAAGAGCTCATCACTGCCATTGTGCGCAGCGAGTTGCGCTCTTATCGCCAGTTGCCGCTTTCGCTCTATCAGATCCAGTCCAAATTCCGCGACGAAATTCGTCCTCGTTTTGGGTTGCTGCGCAGCCGCGAGTTTATTATGAAGGACGCTTACAGCTTCCACACCTGTCAGGAATCGCTGCAGGAGACCTACGACGATATGTATGGGGCTTATGGCCGCATCTGCGAGCGTTGTGGCTTGGATTATCGCCCGGTAGAGGCCGATTCGGGCCAGATTGGCGGTAGCGTTACCTGTGAGTTTATGGCCTTGGCCGATGCAGGCGAGGCAGAATTGGTGTACTGCCCCGAGTGCGATTTTGCTGCTAACACCGAGGCGGGTGCTTGTGTGGCTCACCCCACAGAGTACAAGGTGGATGCGTGCGAAAAAATCGCAACCCCAGGCGTTGCCTCCATTGCTTCTTTGGCGGAGTTTTTGGATATTGAAGAGTCCGCCACTGTTAAAGCTATGGTGGGCAAAGATGCTGAGGGCAAGGTTGTGGCTTTGTTTATCCCGGGCGATCATGAGCTCAACGAAATCAAAGCACAGCGCGCAGTTCCAGGCTTTGAGCTTTTGGATGATGAAGAAATCAAGGCAGCGCGCCTGCCAAAGGGCTCTATTGGGCCCAAGAATTTGCCAGAGGGCATTGCAGTGGGCGCTGATGAAAGCCTGAAGAGCATTGCTCGCTGGGTGGTTGGTGCTAACGAAGATGGCTACCATTTTGTTGGCGCTCAGCCGGGAGCTGATTTTACGGTTGATTTCTGGGCCGATCTTTCGGTGGTTATGCCAGGCGATTCGTGTCCGCATTGTGGTGCAGCGTTGGCAGGTGCTCGCGGTATTGAGGTCTCGCAGGTTTTCCAGCTGGGCGATAAATATTCTCGTTCCATGGGCGCCACCTATTCTGACGAGCAAGGGGAAGAGCAGTACTTCACGATGGGCTGCTATGGCGTAGGTATCACGCGTACTTTGGCGGCCATCGTAGAGCAGCACAACGACGAAAACGGCATAATCTGGCCTTCTTCGGTTGCGCCGGCTCATGTTTGCGTAATCCCGCTTACCGTAGGTGATGATACCGTCTTTCCTGTGGCTGAGCGCATTGCTGCTTCGCTGGTTCAGGCTGGTTTTGAGGTAGTCTTGGATGATCGCGACGAGCGTGCAGGCGTTAAGTTTGCCGATGCCGATCTGATTGGCTGGCCCCTGCAGATTATCGTGGGTAAGCGCGGTTTGACAGAAGGCAACGTAGAGGTTAAGCGCCGCAGCGAGGGCGAAAAGATCCCTGTTGCGCTATCAACTCTTGCTGAAGGGCGCTCATTTATTGACCGATATCTTAAAAACAGAAAACTGTAATTTGTAGCACCTGCGATGTCTCACGCGAACACCAATAAAACCTTAGAGCTCCTTGCGCCTGCTGGAGGCAGTGAGCAGCTTCATTATGCCCTTCATTTTGGTGCTGATGCGGTATATCTGGCTTGCGATAAGTTTGGCTTGCGTACAAGTGCGGCTAACTTTTCGCTTGAGGAGTTGCCGGGGGCTGTCGCGTTTGCTCACGAGCGGGGTGCGCGCGTCTACGTTACCTGCAATGCTTATGCTCACGATACCGATCTGGCTGATCTACCAGCTTATGCCCGCGCTATTGAGGCAGCGGGCGCCGATGCTGTGCTGGTAAGCGATTTGGGTGTTATGAGTATCATGCGCCAATATGCCCCCAAACTTGAGTTTCATGTATCAACGCAGGCTTCGGTAAGCAACAGCGCAGCCGCGCAAGCATGGTATGACTTAGGTGCGCGCCGAGTGGTATGCGCGCGCGAAATGTCGCTGGAGGAAATTGCTGCGCTCCGGCGCGGTATCCCCAAAGACATGGAAATAGAAGTGTTTGTACACGGTGCTATGTGTATGGCTATTTCGGGTCGCTGCCTGATCAGTGATTACTTAACGGGCAGGTCGGCCAATAGGGGGGCGTGCGTTCAGCCGTGCCGGTGGGAGTATGTTTTACGTGAGCCTTCGCGCCCCGGCGAAGAGTTCCCCCTCGAGCAGGAAGACCAAACCACCTATCTCATGAGCTCGAAAGACTTAAATATGCTGGCACACTTGGATGATTTGCGGGTGGCCGGGGTTGATTCAATCAAGATCGAAGGGCGCGCAAAAAAGGCCTTCTATGTGGCAACGGTGGTCAATGCCTACCGCCATGTGCTTGATGGCGAAGATCCTCAGCTGTGGCTTTCCGAGCTTGAGATGGTGTCGCACCGGCCTTATTCAACCGGGTTTTATTATGGGCCTGCCTCTCAAGCAACGGAGGAATCGGGATATCAACAGCGCGCCGATTGGGTGGCAGAGGTGGTTTCGTGCACTCAGGAGGTGCCAGGAGTGTGGCGCACACAAGTGCTGTGCCGCAATCGTTTTTATCCTGGCGATATGCTTGAGATCTTGTCGCCTCACGAGCCCATTGCCTCGGTACCTATCGATGAAGTGTGCGAAGTCTTTGCCGATGGAAGTGAAGTGCCTGTTGAAGTGGCAAGCAAAGCCATGGCAGCATATGCTTTCCGAAGCACGCACGAGTGCAAACCGCACGATATTATGCGCGTAAGGCGGCGGGATCCGCGCTGCAAAAACTAGTGATGGAGCCCCTGATGGGGTATTATCGAAGAGCCGAGCGTTCATTGTTTGGCAAAGCGAAGAAAGGAGTTTTTATGGGAAGGCAATCAGATGAGGCGTTGGAAATTGCCAACGTTGACGAATTGGTGAACTACCTGATGGGGGCACATTCTGCCTATATGCAGTACAACAATTGGACGTATTATCTAACCGATGCCAACGATATTTATTGGCGTGGTCAGGATACCAATAAGCTCAATGAAAAGGGCCATTTTGTTGACTGCAGTGAGCTGGTAGCATCAGTTCGTGAGTTTATTGATCTTCCTTTTGTAGAAAGCACGGAGGGCGTTAAGTCGATTCGTCAAGCCTTTTCTAAGGCAACGTTTTATCCTTCGGTAAAGATTGATGGTCAGGGTACACCCGTTCCAGTAATCTAATTTTTTAGAATTACCTCTTGACCGCTTTGTGGTGTGACGGTATTCTAAACAACGCATTTCGGGGCATTAGCTCAGCTGGGAGAGCGCATGGCTGGCAGCCATGAGGTCAGGGGTTCGATCCCCCTATGCTCCACCATATTTGTTACGGTCGTCAGCATTATGTTGGCGGCCGTTTTTGTTAGCCTTTCATAGCAGCCTGGATTTTATAGCATCTTGAGATATACTTATGCCACGCGGAAGTAATGGGGAAGCAATGAGGTTCAAAGATAAAGATATTGAAGCTTTTTGGGAGGGCACTTTGCTTCCTCGGCGAGTTCCGCCAACCTGTCGCAAGATACTGTATAGAAAGCTTCAGATGTTGGATGCTGCAAAAGATTTAGCGGATTTACGTATACCGCCAAATAATCGACTTGAAAAGCTTTCAGGTAATCGAGCGGGGCAATACAGCATTCGAGTGAATAAGCAATGGAGGCTCTGCTTTATTTGGTCAGGGCATGAAGCATTGGAGGTTGAGTTTTGTGATTACCACTGAT
>CAZDCX010000025.1:0-17966 GCA_964504115.1 uncultured Cryptobacterium sp. | reverse complement strand
GACCGCGCAAGCTAATCGCGGGTCAGTTTGCGGTGAATACGATGCGGTTTGGCAGCTTCTTCACCCAAGCGCTCGATCTTGTTCTTCTGATAAGACTCAAAGTTGCCTTCAAACCAATACCATGCGCCAGGATTTTCATCAGTACCTTCCCATGCCAGAATATGGGTGGCAATGCGATCGAGGAACATACGGTCATGGCTCGTGATAACTGCGCATCCAGGGAAGGCAAGCAGCGCTTCTTCTAAGCTCTCCAGCGTTTCCACATCAAGGTCGTTGGTTGGCTCGTCTAAAAGAAGCAGATTGCCACCCTGCTTTAAGGTAAGTGCGAGGTTGAGCCGATTGCGCTCGCCGCCCGAAAGAACACCGGCGGGTTTTTGCTGATCGGAGCCCTTAAAACCGAAGTTTGCTACATAGGCACGGCTGGGGATCTCGGTATCGCCAACGCGAATATAATCCAGTCCGCCCGAGACCACTTCCCAGAGCGTCTTTTTCGGATCAAGACCTGCGCGGTTTTGATCAACATAGGAAATTTGCACCGTCTCGCCCTGCTCAAGGCTTCCTGCTGATGGCGTCTCTTCGCCAACAATCATCTTAAACAAGGTGCTTTTACCTACGCCGTTAGGGCCAATGACTCCTACAATGCCATTGCGCGGCAAGGTAAATGAAAGGTCGTCAATCAGAACACGGCTGCCAAAGGCTTTATGCAGGTGGCGGGCCTCAAGCACTTTTGATCCAAGACGCGGTCCTACAGGGATCGTGATATCGGTGAAGTCGAGCTTCTTGGCTGCGCGGGCTTCTGCTTCCATTTGTTCGTAACGCTCCAAGCGCGCTTTGCTTTTTGCCTGACGCGCTTTGGGGCTTGATCGCACCCATTCCAGCTCTGAGCGCATGCGCTTGGCCAATTTTGCTTGTTGTTGGCCCTGCGCTGCAAGGCGGGCAGCTTTAGTTTCTAGGTAGGTTGAGTAATTCCCCTTGTAGGGATACAGATGACCTCGATCAACTTCGCAAATCCATTCAGCAACATGATCCAAGAAGTAACGATCGTGCGTTACGGCGAGTACGGCGCCTGGGTAGCGTTTCAAAAATTGCTCAAGCCACAACACCGATTCGGCATCAAGGTGATTGGTGGGCTCGTCAAGGAGCAACAGGTCGGGCGCTTCAAGAAGAAGGCGGCACAAGGCAACGCGACGCCGCTCGCCACCCGATAACACTTTAACGGGTGTGTCGGGGTCGGGGCATTGCAGGGCATCCATGGCCTGCGAAAGCTGGCTATCTAAATCCCATCCGTTGGCAGCATCGATTTCGGTTTGGAGAGTACCCATTTCCTCCATGAGTGCATCAAAATCAGCATCGGGGTTTGCCATTTCGGCGCCGATGGCATTAAAGCGCTCGATTTTTGCCAGCAAAGAGCCAAACGCTTGACGAATGTTTTCGATAACGGTTGTTTGCTCATCGAGAGGTGGCTCCTGTTGCAGGATGCCTACCGTATAGCCTGGTGTCAGGCGAGCATCGCCAGCGGATACTTCTTCAAGACCAGCCATAACTTTGAGTAGCGTTGACTTTCCCATGCCATTAGGGCCTACAACACCAATCTTGGCGCCAGGGAAAAAAGATAGGGTTACATCGTCAAGAATAACTTTGTCACCATGTGCCTTGCGTGCTTGGTACATCTGATAAATAAATTCTGCCATGATGCTCCTGTCTTGAAGAGGGTAGAGGTGTCTGTAGAAAAGTATTCATATCGCATGCCTTCAGAGGCGGGTGTGATGGCCTTCTTCGAGTCACGCATATGATGCGTTGCTCATACTAACGTATGGAGGAGATGCTATGCGGGGCTCTTCTTCAATTCTGCGATAAAACTTCTTGCAAAGGTATAAAAGAACTCCGACCCTTTCGAGTCGGAGTTCCAGGCGAGAGAGAGCAAAGAGATCATATTATGCTCTGATATATGTTTGCGACATTCTGCTTTAAGGGAGAATGAAGCTCAAAACGCTCGACTGCAAGAATACCAACCCGCACAGTACAACCAGCATGCCAATGCTCCAAGGAACAACTCGCTTGAACAAGTCGGATTCATGCTCGCCGGTAGTAACCGAGGCAATAGCCAACGACTGGGGCGAGATCATCTTGCCGATAACGCCACCCATGGTGTTGGAGGCCAAGAACAAGTCGGGAGTAACAGTGAGGGCTGTATTGGAGGCGGCAGCTTCGTATTGCAGGCTTGCGAAAAGCGCATTGGCCGAGGTGTCGGAGCCCGTAACCGCCGTGCCTACCCAGCCCAGAACCGGAGAGAGCAAGGCAAAGAGCGACCCGGTGGCGGCTAGTGCTTGGCCAATTGAAATGGTCTGGCCAGAGAAGTTCATAACATACGCCAACGAAAGCACCAATACGATAGTCAGGGAGGACATACGCATGGCGTAGAAGGTTTGTCCTAGCTGCTTGAATGACATGCCAAAGGTGAGGCGATATTTGCCCTTGTTGTTGAAGATTCCATACACCAGGGTTGTGATGAGGGCTGCTTCAAGGAGCATGGTGCCCGGGTTGGAAAGAAGATTGAGGTTATAGGTAGTACCTGGATCGCTACCGGCAGCATTCAAGATGTTGCCGCTGATGCCAGGCCACGCAATTTTGATGTCAGTGCTCGCGAGTAAATCGGGAATGCCAAGCTTGCAAATAGCAAATACGGCTACCACGATAACGTAAGGCACGAGAGCCATCCAGGCACGCACGGCTGGCAGTTCGATGCGGTGGTTTTCGTCAATGGGTTCAAGACCAAAGCGCTCGCGCACTTCGTTGACGTGCTTAGGCTTCCAAACAATCAGGAACAGAACGGAAACGCCGAGTGAGAAGAGCGACGCAATAACATCGGTCAGTTCGTAAGCAAAATGGTTGGAGCACCACCACTGAGCTGCTGCGAAGGAAAGACCTGTAACCAAGGCAGGCAGCCAGCAATCGCGAATGCCTTTTTTGCCATCGAGGATCAAGAAGATCAGCAGCGGCACAAGCAGGGCAAACAAAGGAGCTTGATAACCAACAATGGAGGCGATGTGCTGAGCCGTTTCATAGGCCACGGTTGCATCGCCGCCAGCAACCATATTACCTGCGGTGGTGATGGGAGTACCAGCAGCACCAAATGCAACAGGGGCAGTGTTGGCAATCAAAACGGCCATGGCGGCCTTCCAGGGCTTGATGCCAAGGGCGAGCAACATGGTTGCCGTAATGGCAATAGGAGCGCCGAATCCAGCAAGCGCCTCAAGAAGGCCACCGAAGCAAAAGGCAACCAAAACAGCTTGGATGCGGATGTCGCCACCACCAACAATATCAAAGAGCCGTTTGAGATCTTCGGAGCGGCCCGAAACAACGGTGACCTCATAAAACCATACAGCCATGATGATGATAAATACGATGGGGAATGCTCCATAGCAAGCGCCTTGCAAGGCGGAAAGGCCAGCAAGATCAGCAGGCATTTGGAAGGCAAAAATGGCTACGATAAGCGCTACCACCAAGGCAATAGCCGCACTAATATGCGCTTTGGCCTTGACGGCGACGAGCATGATGAAAAATGTTGCAAGGGGAATACACGCTACTAAAGCCGAAAGAGCAAGGTTTCCTGCAACGGGATCGATCGTGGCTTGAAACATGAGCGTCTCACTTTCAAATAGGGGACACAGAGTAAATCATGAACCAGCGAGCGGCTGAAAACACAATTGGCATACTAAGGCCAAATCGAGACTATGCAGGTAGAATCCGGCAAACGGATTGATAAAAGCTATGAGTGCATAGTAAAACGAAATGGAACATGACCTATTGTTTGCCCATTTTGCCCCCCTAAATTGAAAAAAATATGGCATTCTAAAAAGTTTACAAATCGATAGTTTTCGCAGGTGGCAGGAGGTGTTTTGTAGCTCCTGCTTTTGCTTGGGGCCAAGTACAGGTATGATGGAGCAAGCGAAATGCAAGGCTATTTTTCAAAAAAAGCAGTAATAACTACTTGCATAAGTCAATTAACGTGTTGGTAGCTCAGTCAAAATAATGGGTAAGGAAGGGTGTCATGTACGTAACGTGTTTAGATCTTGAAGGGGTATTGGTGCCAGAAATCTGGATTGCTTTTGCTCAGGCAACGGGAATCCCTGAGCTCGAACGCACAACCCGCGATGAGCCCGACTACGACAAGCTCATGAAGTTTCGTCTCGATATATTAAAGCAGCACAATCTTGGGCTGAAGGAGATCCAAGACACCATTGCCACTATCGATCCGCTGCCAGGGGCAAAAGAGTTTTTGGATGAGTTGCGCACGCTGTGCCAGGTCATTATTATCAGCGACACCTTCACGCAGTTTGCCCAGCCCCTCATGGAAAAGCTGGGGCTGCCAACGCTTTTTTGCAACGAGTTAGAAGTGGCTGAAAACGGTGAGGTTGTAGGGGTGCACATGCGTTGCCCTGAATCGAAGCTTACCACCGTACGTGCCCTACAATCCTGTGGCTTAGAAACTATTGCATCGGGAGATAGCTTTAACGATTTAGGCATGATTCGTGCCAGCAAAGCAGGATTCTTGTTCCGAAGCACCGATTCGATCATTGCCGATAATCCCGACATTGCGGCTTACGACCAGTTTGACGATTTGCTCGCTGCCATTAAGCGCGTTTTAGCTTCATAAGTTTTTTAGCAGGCAAGCGTTGCCCGAAGGCATAATCCCTTGGGTGCGGCTAATGCTGGCGTGGGCATGGCCGCAACTTCAACGCTTCTGCTATTTTGTCTGGAATTGAGCAATAAGTACCCTGAGAAGTCTCACAAGATGATTGTGATGGTTTTTTGTGCGCAGGTAAAATGAGATCATTTTAGTAACAATTCATTGAAGTATCGGGTATAGTCGGTGACACAAAAGTTCGAGCAGCAACGGTTTGCAAGCTTTTTGGAATGGGAAACAGACCGTAGAGCATGGCAAATCTGCTTCCTGCAGACAAACAAGGCAAGGCTGCAGCGCATATCTCAATAGGTGCTCCTTGCGTTTGCTTTGCGGAAGAAGGGCTGCATCGAGCACAGGTTTACCTACAAGGAGGATGTAATGTCTTTAATCAACAAAGAGATTGCCGATTTTAGCGTTGAGGCATATCAAAATGGCGAGTTCAAAACCGTAACCAAGGCCGATGTATTGGGCAAGTGGGCTCTGTTCTTCTTCTATCCCGCAGACTTTACCTTTGTGTGCCCAACCGAGCTTGAAGATCTTGCTAACAAGTACGATGAGTTCAAGGCCGCTGGCTGCGAGATTTATTCCGTTTCCACCGATACGCATTTTACTCACAAGGCCTGGCACGATGAGTCTGAGCGCATTGGCAAGGTAACCTATCCTATGTTGGGCGATCCAACCCACGCTCTCTCTAAGGATTTTGAGGTTCTTATTGAGGCTGATGGCTTGGCAGAGCGCGGAGCCTTCATTGTGGACCCTGAGGGCAAGATTCAGGTGTATCAGGTTAATGCTGGCGGTATTGGCCGCAATGCCGATGAGCTGCTGCGCCTGTTGCAGGCTGCTCAGTTTGTTGCCGAGCACGGCGATGAGGTCTGCCCTGCTAAGTGGCAACCCGGTGGCGAAACCCTGAAGCCTAGCCTCGATCTGGTTGGTGCTCTGTAAGGGGCGCTTCAAGGCGAGTTTGAGAGTTTAACGCAAGGAGAAATATCATGGCGGAGGAACAAAACCTCTACGATGCTGTGATCATCGGCGGTGGGCCTGCTGGGCTTACCGCCGCTTTGTATCTAGCACGAGCGCGCTACCGCGTTATTGTCGTAGAAAAAGAATATTTTGGCGGGCAGATTGCCATCACTAACGAGGTGGTTAACTATCCTGGTATCGCAAAAATAAGCGGCGCCGAGCTTACCGAGACTATGCGTCAGCAGGCCGAGGCATTTGGCGCTGAGTTTCTGCTTGCCGAGGCTACTGGAATTGAAGCTGATAGCGATATCAAAGTGGTCCACACAACACAGGGCGATCTTTCTTGCTTTGGTGTTTTGCTGGCTCTCGGGGCTTCCCCGCGCAAAGTGGGCTTCAAGGGCGAGGATGAGTTTCGTGGTCATGGGGTGGCATATTGCGCCACCTGCGATGGGGAATTTTTCACAGGCAAGGATGTTTTTGTGGTGGGCGGCGGTTTTGCGGCAGCCGAGGAAAGTGTGTTTCTGACCAAGTACGCCAAGGAAGTGCATATCCTTTTCCGAAAGGCTGACTTTAGCTGTGCGCCGGCTGCCTGCGAAGAAGCCCGCAAGAACCCAAAGATTACCATTCACCCCTACTCGGTGGTAGAAGAGGTTGCCGGAGATGCTCTGCCTCGTACGCTGCGCTACAAAAATGTGCAAACGGGTGAGACCTGCGAGTATCATGCCCCCGAGGGTGACACGTTTGGTGTGTTTGTTTTGGCCGGTTATGCCCCCGCTACCGCCTGGGTGAAGGACTTGGTCGAGCTTACCGAGGGCGGAAACATTGTTACCGATGCGCAGCAGCGCACTTCGACTGAGGGAATTTATGCTGCCGGAGATGTGTGCGTGAAGGATTTGCGCCAGGTGGTAACCGCGACGGGCGAAGCTGCGGCGGCGGCCACGCAAATGGAGCGCCATCTGGCTGCTATGCAGAAACAAACAGGGATTATCCCCCAGCAACCTCAAAAGCAAGAACAGGAGCAAAAGGCCGCTTCCCCTGTCTCTAGCTCTTCTGCTGCTTCAAAGAGTACAGACAGCGCCCATGCGGCTGCCTCGAGTGATTTGTTCTCGCCCGACATGGTGGCGCAGCTCGGCGCCGTGTTTGATCGAATGGCACGCCCCGTTATTCTGCGCTTGTCGCTTGATGGCACTTCAGTTTCGGCCGAGCTTAAAGCCTATGCAGACCAGCTTGCTGCCTTGACCGACAAAATTAAAGTTGAAGTGGCCTCCGATGCGGCGGTTGCCCCTGAAGAGCGTCCCTGTGTTCAGGTGTGCAGCGAGCAAGGGGGCTGGACGGGTTTAGCCTTCCATGGCGTGCCCGGTGGCCATGAATTTACTTCGTTTGTTTTGGGTTTGTACAATGCAGCAGGCCCCGGTCAGCCGCTGGATGATGGCGTGAGAGCTTCGATTGAGGCCCTTGATCAGGCAATTGATATCCAAGTTTTGGTTTCGCTTTCATGCACGATGTGCCCTGATACGGTGGTAGCGGCGCAGCGTATTGCATCGCTGAATCCTAAGGTTACTGCACAGGTATATGACATCAATCATTTCCCGGCCTTGAAAGATCAATACAATGTGATGAGCGTACCTTGCTTGGTTATTAATAAGGGCGAGAAGGTAAGCTTTGGTAAGAAAGGCATTACTGAAGTATTAAACCTGCTGTAAGGGTTTGAAGGTACATTGCAAGCAGGTTTGTGGGGTTCAATAATATAAGGCAACCAAAGAAGCACTTCGTTGAGCGATTCTGGTAACAAACATCTCGGGCATAGCAAGCCTCCTCGGCGTGTACATCAGGCTGTTGCTCTCGTGCGCATTGCTTACAGTGCAGTGTTTATTGGTAATGTCATGTGTGCTCTGGAGTTTATTATTCAGCCAGATTGCTATGCAGGAGCCTATGAGCTAAGTGGTGTTGCTGGGATGGTGGCAGTGCAGGGGATGGGAGTGGTATTTCTGATGTGGAATGCCACATACCCGGTGGCCATTGCGAGCCCCCTTCGATTCAGGCCTGTTGTGGGTATTGTTGTGGTGCAGCAAATAATAGGCCTGATAGGAGAATTGTGGATTTACGCTACGCTGCCCGCAGGACATAAAGTTCTTGCGGGCAGCATCATGCGTTTTATCGTCTTTGATGCGGGTGGCCTGGTGCTTATGGCAGCCGCATGGGGGCTTCTTAGTTTAGCAATTCGGAGATATGGCCTAGCAACGGCTCAAAATTAACACCGCGTTCTTGGAAGTTGGGCTGTTTGCTGGACACAATCATGGCGTCGTGAGTCAAAATGCCTGCAAATTCAACTGATTCTTGCAAGGTACGACCCGTCATAATAGCGGCAAGCAAGCAGGAGCAATACAAATCGCCCGTGCCGTGCAGCAGGTAGGGAAGATATTCGTTATGCGCTTCAAATAAGCTGCAATCAACGCCGCCCACAAAATTGCGAATAAGACCGTCGCCACGCTGAATGCCCTTCAATACTACATTTTTGGCGCCCTTTGCAATGAGAGCGTCAATTATGCGCTGCGCTTCCGCATCGCTAATATCGGTACCCTGCCATTCTTCTCCCAAAATAATGGCGGCCTCGGTAAGGTTGGGAGTGAGAATATCAGCGTCTTTTGCTAAATCGGCCATAGCGGCGCACAACTCGGGTGTATAGGTTGGGTACACCTTGCCATGATCGGCCATAACAGGATCAACAACGCGCAGAGCCTTGGGGTAGCGCTCATACAAACTCTTGATAATGTCAACCTGCTCAGGGGCTCCCAAAAAACCAGAGTAGATAGCATCGATTTCTACGCCGATATTTTGCCAGGCCGCCAAGTAATCTTCCAAGACATCCGTGGTGTCATGCATGTACCAACCGGGAAAAGCGGTGTGAGAAGAAAACAAACCCGTAGGCACGGGACACACATCGCAGCCTCCCGCCGAAATAACGGGGATTGCTACACCCAGCGAGCACTTTCCGTAGCCGCACAAATCATGCACGGCAGCAATGCGAGGTATATAGTCAGGGTTACTGGAGCGATCATACAGAACAGTTGACATAGCGCTTCTTTCTTACAATAGAGGGTTAATCATCTTCGTTGTCAGAGAACCAGGAATCTTCGCGCTCTCCGCGATCTTTAAACTTTGCTCGGGTGCGACGTTCGAGCACGGCGGCAATAATGGTGGTAAGCACCAAGCAGACGAGAATAGTCAGTCCTATGCCCTCGTAGGTTTCGAATATGAAATGATACAGTTCAGCGAAGTCCATGAGTTCCTCTCGCGGTTTTGTTCATTGCGCGAACGCGACAACGCACTCGGTTCCTTAAACGAATAAGAGTATACTAGCGCTACCAACTGAAGTCGGTATCAAGTTGGCAATCTTCTTATCAAAGCACGTCGAAAGGTAAGTCATGCTAGACATCCGGTTCGTCCGAGATCATCAAGACGAAGTCGCCACTGCGATGAAAAGTCGCAATCATTCATGGGATGCAACTCGTTTTCAAGAACTGGATGAATCACGTCGTGCTGCCATAGCCGAAGAAGAGCGGCTCAAGGCTGAGCGCAATGCGCTTTCCAAAACTATTGGCAAGTTGATGGGCGAGGGTAAAACAAAAGAAGCTGAAGAGGTAAAAGCCAAAGTAAGCACCTTAAAGGAGCGCATTGCACAATACAGCGCCCAGCATGAGCAGGCCGAGACGGCATTAAATGCCCTTTTGCTGGCAACCCCTAATATGCCTGCCGATACCACGCCTCTCGGCGCTGATGAAAATGACAATCCCGAGGTGCGTCGTTGGGGCTCGCCGCGCGAGTTTGATTTTGATTTCAAGGCCCATTGGGATCTTGGTGTTGATCTAGGGATTATCGATTTTGAGCGTGCTGTGAAGTTAGCTCAGAGTCGCTTTGTTCTCTTAGGTGGTATGGGCGCCCGTTTGGAGCGAGCCATCATCAACTTTATGGCTGATACACATACCAGTCGTGGCTATAAAGAGTGGTGGTGCCCAGTTATGGCAAACGCCCGCACGCTTACGGGCACAGGCCAGCTGCCAAAGTTTGAAGAAGATCTCTTCAAAACTACTACCAACGATTTGTATCTCATTCCCACTGCAGAGGTGCAGCTCACCAATATTCATGCAGGTGAGGTACTGGATGCCGATTGCTTACCTTTGAAGTATTGTGCCTATACACCGTGCTTCCGCGAAGAAGCGGGCAGTGCAGGGCGCGATACACGCGGGCTGATTCGCGTGCATCAGTTTGACAAGGTTGAAATGGTAAAGTATGCCAAACCTGAAGAAAGCTATGACGATTTAGAGGCTATGGTGCGAGATGCCGAGAACATCTTGCAACTTTTGGGCTTGCCCTATCGAGTGATCAGTTTATGCACGGGTGATATTGGTTTTTCTGCTGCGAAAACCTACGATTTGGAAGTATGGCTTCCTTCCTACAACGCCTATAAAGAAATCTCTTCATGCTCTAACTGTGTCGATTTCCAAGCTCGTCGTGCCAATATTAAATATCGCGATCCTGAGCATTTTAAGGGCACGCGTTTTGTGCATACCTTGAATGGTTCTGGTTTGGCGGTAGGTCGTACGATGGCGGCTATTATGGAAAACTACCAGCAGGCCGATGGCTCCATCAAGGTACCTGAGGTATTGGTGCCGTACATGGGTGGCATCGAGGTTATTATCCCTGCTCAGTTGTAAGGCCCAGGGTTCTGTTCACGTAAAAGCTAACCAGTAAAAGGCTTGTTGTATTTGTGACCTTATCTGATCAACATACCCCGCGCCCTTCTGTAAAAAAGAAGGGCGCACGTGTTTCTCCAACGCAACGCAAGCAGGACGCTTCGTTTATTCCTGAAGATCGCAAGCGGGCAAAGCGCAAACAGCGAAAGGAAAAAGCAAGCGGAGCAAAATCGCCAAAAAAGGCTCGCTTTTCGCGGCGGTTTGTTATTACCGTGTCGGTTGTTGCGGTAGCGCTGATAGTGGGTATTGGGGTGCTGTCATGGAACCAGTGGCTGCGCTATGACGATGCGGCCGATATCCAAGGAACTTGGCAAGTCGAGGGTTCTGATGTTTCCTTCACCTTTACCGAAACCGAGATAGTTATGACCCCCGAGGTCTCTTATACCTACGAGCTCGATACCTTCCACAAAACCATTACCTTTACTTTTAAAGATTACCAGGGGCAGGGCAGCTATGCTTTTTCGCCTGAACGAACCACGCTTGTCATAACCGAGACAAGCTCTGATACCGACGAAGATCTTGCGACCACGTTGATAAAACAATAGGAGCAGGCGTGCCCGATCAAGCCAGCAAACAACCCCTGCATATAGCTTCGGTGCGGGTGCGCGCCGATCGGATAGAGCTGCTTGTTCGTGCTGCCCACCAGCGCTATTGCTTTTCAGACGGCGCGCTTATCGAGCAGTGCCTTGTGCGTTATCCCCTTTTGGGCGAACATACGTGCCGCAACCAGGTTGGGTCAACGTTTAGCGCTGTGATGCGATCAACTTCAACTCCTCATGTATTGGAGCACTTAATCATTGATGAGCAAACGCGCGCCGCCTGTCAGAGCGAGCGGATTTTTACGGGCTCAACGCAGTGGGATGCCCAGGCTGAAACTAATTTACAAGCTTTGGTGGCCGTGTCTTACGAAGATGATGTCGTGGCCCTTGGAGCCATTAAGCAGGCAACAGATTTTCTCAATAAGACCCTTCTTTCCTTGCGTGGCGGGGGCGCTTGAGCCCTTCACGTCTCGGGTTCTTGCTGCGGTTGGTTGCTTGCCTCTCGAACTTTTGCCATGATTGAGCCTTTTGCCCCTCGAGAATCTTGCTGCGATGGGGTCTTTTGATGCGCAAGCCCCGAAGTGTTGACCCTCGATATCAAGCTTAAATGCGTAAGGTCACGCGGGCTTCGAACCTATTACCGTATTTCCGGCATGCTCTGCTTCTTTTATCGATATTGTACGTCTGAAGTACAATAAATCATGAAGGTACATCGATTAATGCTAGAGTGATGGTATGTCTACAGCTCATTTGAAATTTGATTTTGCGGGCGAAAAAGTCGCTCAGCGAGTAAAAACCATGCGTTCCTCGGCAGTGCGCGATCTGTTTGCAGCCGCGTCACGCTCCGATATCATCTCCCTGTCGGGCGGTATGCCAGATGTTTCGCTTTTACCCGAAGAGGCACTCCGCGAAACAACTCGTGCAACCGTGGAGGAACTCAGTCCTATTGCCTTGCAATATGGCAGCACCCCTGGCCGCGAAGAGACGCGCACTGTTTTGGCAAACACCATGCGCGATTTGGGTATTCGCTGCAAGGCGGAAGATCTTATGATTACCTCAGGTGCCCAAGAGGCTCTTGATCTGCTTGCAAAAACCTTTATCGACCCTGGTGACATCATTATCACCGAGGGTCCTACCTACCTGGGTGCGCTCCAGGCGTTTTCGGCCTATCAGCCGCAGATTATCTGCATTCCCTTTGACGAAGAGGGCATGCGCATGGATTTGCTGGAAGAACAGCTAGCAGCGCTGGGCAAGGGAGCCGTTAAATTCCTCTACACCATTCCTAACTTCCAAAATCCCGGTGGGGTGACGATGGTGCCCGAGCGCCGTCAGCGCCTTATTGAGCTATCGGAAGAATATGATTTCCTCGTTGTAGAGGATGATCCCTATGGGCGTTTGCGCTATGACGGTGGCCATATGAAGCCGCTGCGCTCCTTGTCTGATAAGGTTATTTATCTGGGCACAGTATCAAAAACCTTTGCCCCTGGTTTGCGCACCGGGTGGATCGTTGCGCCTCATAGTGTTTTGTCAAAAATCAACTTGGTTAAACAAGGAACCGATTTATGTGGCAGCGCTTTTAACCAGGTTATGGTTGAAAAGTACTTCACTATTACCCCATGGGAGCGCACACTGCAGCGTTTTATTAGCACGTATCGCGAGCGCCGCAATGCTATGTTGGCGGCTCTGGATGAGTTTTTTCCACCCGAGGCTACGTGGACTCACCCTCAAGGCGGCTTTTTTGTATGGGTGACCTTGCCCGATTACGTGGATACCGATTCTATGCTATCGGTGGCTTTAGAGCACGGCGTTACCTATACTCCCGGCAGCGGATTTTATCCTGATGGAAAGCAGGGTAAAAGCTCTATGCGTTTGGCTTTTTGCTATGAAAGCCCCGAGAACATTCGTGAAGCAATACGGCGGTTGGCTGAGGTTATCGAAGGGCGCCTTGAGCTTTATCGCGCGTTTCTTGAAGCGGGTGCCTTGCCACAGGCCTAAGAGCGCGCGGCAATGAGAGCAACATTTTGCGGTAGGAAGATAACGCCACAACAAGGCGCAAATCAAAGCGTGGTGGCTGCGTTGAACAACAAAGAGCTCGATGGTAAGCGAGCTAGTCAGAGGAGGAATTCATGGGTCTTAAAGTTGCCGTTCTGATGGGTGGTAGCTCGTTTGAGCGAGAGGCCTCGTTGGCAAGTGGCAAACGAGTGTGCGACGCGCTTGAAGAGGCAGGCCATAAGGTTGTACCCCTTGATACCACCAAAGAATTGGTGCCCACTTTGCGCAGCGAGCGGCCCGATGTGTGTTATATCGCCTTGCATGGCAAACATGGCGAGGATGGCACCATCCAAAGTTTGCTCGACTTTTTAGATATACCCTATGTTGGCTCTCCTGCCGATGTATGTCGCAATACGCGCAACAAGAGCCTTCTTCCTTCGCATATGGAAACGTATCGGGCTTTGACTGAGGAGCCAATTGTGGCAAATTGGCCAGCGGGTTTTTGCCTGTCGGGTGATGTGTTTAAAGATATGGGCGCTGCAACTGCGCTTGATTTATGCAAGGAGCGCATCCCTGGCGGCTATCCTTTGGCCGTCAAACCTGCTCGTGGTGGTTCGGCTTTTGGTGTGCATAAGGTCGAGTCGCAGGAGGAGCTGGGTAGCGCCATCCTTGACGCGCTTACTTTTGATTCTGATGTCATTATTGAGCAATGGGTTGAAGGCGTTGAGGTGTCGGTTTCAATTTTGGGATCAGGCTGGGATGCTCATGCTTTGCCCCCTGTTGAAATTGCCCCGCGCAACGGTTTGTATCTGGTAGATGCCCGCTTTGATGAAGATGCCGTCGATTACTTCACGCCGGTGCGGCTCGAGTCGCTCTCTGCCGATGAAGCTTCGGCGCAAGCAATTCGGGCAGAGATTGAGCGCGCTGCCCTTGAGGTCTATCGCGCTTTTGGCATTAAAGATTTAGGGCGCGTTGATCTTATTTGGGATGGCGCTCAGGTTCGCGTGTTGGAAGTTGACGTTTCGCCGGGCATGTCGGAGCGTTCGCTGTTTCCCGCTGCTTGCCAAGCAGCAGGTTTAACGCTGGCCGGCGTGCTTGATCGCCTTGTATGCCTGTAAGAGTGCAGGGCAACTCAAGCGCGACTTTATTGCGGCTTGGCAACAAGTCGCACTTTGATTGAGGTTTTACAGCAAAGTGGTAAGCTTGCGCCTTTATAATAGGGGCATTAACGAATAAGAACTTGGGAAGGGTGTTCTACTATGGGTAGATTTACTGCATTTGTTATTGGCGCTGCTGCCGGTGCAGCTGCAAGTCTTCTGTTTACCCCGCGCAACGGTGCCGAAAATCGTGCACTTTTGAGCCAGGCGGTAAACGAGAATTGCAAGTGCCCTGTTTCTGCACAAACTCAAAGGAAGGCTAAGCAGAAGGCCAATCAGTTGGTTGACGCTGCTGCAACAACTTCTACGAAGGTTATCAATACTGTTATCGATAATGGATCTGATGCTTATAAGGCTGCCGCTAATCGCGTACAGCAAATCACGCCGCCTTCTGCAGCTGCTTTTAACAACAACAGTGATGAGTTGCGCGAGAAAATCGATGCTGCTCGTGAGCGCATCGCTACCCAGGTTGCCAAGAATGCAGAGGCTGCCCGCGATGCAGCCGTTGATGCGATTCCTGTTGCTGTTGATGCAGCTAAGGGCGCAACGGGCGCTGCTAAAGAAGCCGTCTCTGCTGCCAAGGATACGGTAGCAAACGCCACCGCTACGGTTGCTGCAAAAATTAACCCTTCTGCTGATGGCGCCACTCAAGATGCTCAAGCATCATCTGAGCAGGCTGCAGAATAACAGCTTTTCAACAACTTGACAGAGATTTTCCGAAGGAAGCACTCTGTCGGGCAAACAAAGCAAGGCGCGCGCTATTCTCATAAGATAGAGCGCAATAACGGCGACTTCGGTCGCCGTTGTCATGTGTCCAAGCAGGCATTCGTTCTCAGCTTAAAAGGCAAAGGATGAGTTTATGAAAAAGCGGGAATACGCAATAAGCGAATTGCGCGGCGTGGCGGTCTACGATGCGCAAAAGCCTACTAAGCGTATAGGCAAGATACATTCGTTTATCTTTCATCCGCATAAACGCAAGGTTGTGGGGTTTACGGTAAAACGTCCCGATATCGCGCTGATGGTACACCGCCCCGAGCTCTTTGTGGCCTTTGATGGCTTTGACATTGTTGAAGGTAAGGTGCGCATAAACGAGGATAAATCGTCAACGGGCAAGGCAGCTTGTAAACGCTTAGGCGTCAAATGGGATGACTGCATTATCTGGCAAGGGCTCCCTTTGATGACCGAGGAAGGGCAGCGCTGTGGCCGTGTGGGTGATGTGGTGTTTCGCACCGATGATGGGTCGGTAGTGCTGCTTCGCATCGATAGAGGCGCTTCGACAGAATTGCTGCTTGGCGCGGCCGAAGTACCTGCTTGTTACATAGAAGGCTTTACGTTTGGCATGGGTGATACGCTCCTTTCAGCAGGCGAAAGCGAGGAAGAAGAGTGCGGAGCCATTATTGTTTCTTCCGAAGTGCTTTCCCTTGAAACTCAAGGGGGGCTTGCGTCGAAGGCAGGCGCTGCTACGGCGGTAGCGGGAAACAAGGCATCAAAAGCACTTGAGAAGGCTAAGCCCGTTGCCAGTGATGTGGCGCACAAAACCGGTGATGCGGTCAATAAAGGAGCCTATGCTGTGGGGCTTCAGGTTTCAAAAACAAAAGGGATGTTTGCTAGCTTCAAGGAGGAGTATCGCCGAGCTCGCTATGATGAGGAGCAAAGCCATGAGTAAATCTTCTCGCAATGCCTCTCAGTCTGAAGCCGAAGCAGTTGTGCATATTGGAAAGCGCACCATTAAGAAAAGCGATATTTTCAAACTGCTTGGCCTGCTGCTGTTTTTGGCTCTTATAACAGGGATTATTGTGCTCTTGTGGCCGAGTTTATCGCTGCTTTTTGAGGGCGATAGTGTCGATCAAGTGATCGAGCGTATTCAGCAGCAAGGTCCACTGGGCGTGCTTATTCTTTTTGGCCTGCAGTTCGTGCAAATTGTCGTGGCTTTTATTCCCGGCGAAGTGGTGCAGGCAGCCGCAGGCATGATGTATGGCCCTCTTTGGGGTACGTTGGTAATTCTGCTGGGGTGCGTGGTGTCAAGCGCGGTTGTTTATGAGCTGGTACATCGCCTGGGTGCTCCCTTTGTTCATGCCATGGTTGACGGAAAGTACCTTGAAAAGTTTTACGAATTCGAACGCTCGGGTAAATTAACAGCCGTGGTGTTTGTCCTGTTCCTCATCCCGGGCATGCCAAAGGATGTCTTTACCTATCTTGTTCCTTTGACAGACATGCGTATGCGCACCTTTTTGGCAATCACCACCATTGGGCGTATCCCCGGGGTGGTTTTAACCACCTATGCGGTGTCTGACATTGCTGAGGGCAATATTGCGATGGGCCTGATCATTTTTGGTATTGCTGCCCTGGTTTTGATTCTAGGGTTGCTCTTTCGCAATCAATTGCTTGCTTTTTTGGGTAATACAAAAACCTTTCAAAAGCAAGATCAAGCGCATGATGGTGCACTTTCTGCTCGTCTTGAAAAGGCAGAACAGGGTGAGGTGCTTGATATTCCCGCAGGTCACAAGAGGTAGAAGCCGTGTGCGGGCGTGCTGTTTGGCTTGAAACAGCACATATAAAGAGCGAGAGGCAACGTTGGTGAGTGCAGATAGCAAACTCGGTGCAACACAGGTAGCAGGGGAGGTTTCTTATGAATGATAACAACAGCGACGCGTCGCGTGCGTCTGCTGATTCATCGGCATCTTCATCTGACAAAAAAGCGCAAGCTGAGGCTTTTAAAAATAACGCTCGTGATGAAGCGCTCTTAGCAGCTGAAAAAGGATTACAAGCTGCCCGCGAGGCCCTTGAGGCAGCCGAGCGCAAATTGGCCGAAGCCCAGAGGCAAGCCGCCTATGATCGTGCACAGCAAGCCCAGCGCTCAGAGCAGGATGCTGTCCCGACCAATTTTGAAGATTGCGGCTCGGCCAGGCGCGATGCCTACCATCAAGCACATGACCCCTCATCCACCGCTTCGCCGGGGCAGGCTTATAGCCCAGGCTTTGATGCGCGTGCCAACACGGCCCCTAACGCAAACGCAGCCAATAGCACAGCGGCTTACAGCGCCAGTGGCGCCCCTGCCGATGAAGCCCATTTTGCCAATGGCGCAAGTGCCGGCTATTCGTCGTCATGGCAGGGTGCTTCTCAGTTCTCTGCGCAGCGCCCCCCTGTGCAACCTCATTATTCGGCACCTTATACCACGCCTAAAGATCATGTTGCGGCAGGTTTGTTGGCGATATTTCTTGGCTGCTTAGGTGTTCATAAATTCTATCTTGGCTATAGCACGCAGGGCTTCATTATGTTGGCAATAAGCGTTTTGGGTGGCATTTTGTCTCTTGGATTGGTGGCCTCCATTGTTTGGATCGTTGCCATTATTGAAGGAATTATCTATCTTTCCAAGTCACAAAGCGAATTTGAGCAACTCTACGTCTATGGTAAACATGAGTGGTTCTAAAGCGCCCTCAAGCGCAGATTCGTGCCTTGCGTTATAATGGCAAAGATCGTGCGTATACTCGCCTAAAAGGAGGAAGACAATGCCTACCATTACCCGTGACCAGGTTAAAGTCCCTGCAGACGTTATGCCTGAGGCTCGCGAGACCTACATTGAAAACTATCTTAAAGCAACGCGCGGCACCGGCCGTTTGATGCTTTTTGCTTGCGATCAAAAGATTGAGCATCTCAACAAAGACTTTTATGGAGAAGGTATCGATATTTCCGACTCCGAGCCAGAGCACCTGTTCCAAATTGGTTCTCAGGGTGTTTGCGGCGTTCTTGCTGGCCAGCGTGGCCTGATTGCTCAGTACGCCAGCGATTATCCCGAGATCAATTATTTGGTCAAAATGAATTCCAAAACCAATTTGGTTAAAACTTCTCAGGACGATCCTTATTCGCCACAGCTGCA
>CAZDCX010000024.1:0-18833 GCA_964504115.1 uncultured Cryptobacterium sp. | reverse complement strand
TTCGCGCAAGAAAGTAATTTACTCTCCTGCAACCCCCCTGTCAAGAACTTTTTTTCATTTTTTTGAAAAACCGTTTTGACCGTTCAGAGCGCCTCTTTAGTAAGTGGCCTGCTCCGTTTGAGGGCTTAGCTATATTAGCTCACAAAGCCAGCTTGTAAAGGCCTTATTTCAAAATTCTTGAAAAAATTTTTGGGAAGCGCAGCTCACCATGCTTATTTTGATTGATATACCGCTCTTTTCCCTCATAGGCTAAAGGCAATCTGACCACTAATCGCTCTCGAGCCGATATAGCACAAGCTCACAGCAAAGCAAATATAAGCGCAAGTTCGTTGCTCGCAGACAATTATCAGACCAGCTCCCGATTACCTGATTGCCGCAATTACTAATCAACTATAATGATTGGAATTTATATAGGCTCTTGAGGTCTTTGCATTGAATGCACCACATATAAGGGGCAGATAATGCAGGAAGTTCTGCTTTACTTTTCTCTTTCATATCGAGCGCAGTCTACGCAAACACGCAAACAAGAGTGTTTTTACTAGGAGGATGTATGAAAACTGAATTATGCGATGTTTTAGGTATCGAATATCCGGTCATCCAAGGTGCCATGGCCCACATCAGCGATGCTCATCTGGCTGCCGCAGTTTCTAACGCAGGTGGTCTTGGCGTTATCGCTTCCACGCTCCATGACGCTGCTTGGGTTGAAGAACAAGTAACTATCGCCCGTTCACTTACTTCAAAGCCTTTTGCCGTAAATCTTATTATGGAAAGCAGCCTCGTTGAAGAGTGCGCCCGCAAGTGCGTTGAGCTCAAAGTGCCAGTTTGTACTATCAGTGCTGGCAAGCCTGATGAAATCGTAAAAATCCTTGTTGAAGGCGGCGTAAAAGCAATCGTTTTGATTCCTCACGCTCGTGCCGCAAAGAAGATGGAAGCTTTGGGCGCTACCGCAGTTGTTGCTGAAGGCATGGAGGGTGGCGGCCATATTGGTCGTATGTGCACCTTCCCTATGGTTCGCCAGGTTGCCGAAGCGGTAAATATTCCTGTTATCGCTGCTGGCGGCATTGCTGATGGTAAGGGCTTCCTTGCTGCTTTGGCTCTTGGCGCTGTTGGCGTACAAATGGGAACTGCCTTCTTAGTTGCAGATGAGTGCCCCATCAGCCCTGCTTACAAGCAAATGGTTATCGATGCTAGCGATTCTTCTACCGTTTTGACAGGCGAATATGGCGGCAAGCAGGTTCGCTGCATCAAAAACCCCTTCACCGAAGGGTATTGGAAGCTCCATGATTCTGGCGCTTCAAGCCAGGAGTTGGATGATTACTGCACCGGGTCGGTAGGACGTGCCGTCCGCGGAGATATTGAAAACGGCGCTTTTTCAGCGGGTATGATTACGGGCCTGATCAAAGAAACAAAACCAGCTGCCCAAATTATTCAAGATGTTATGTCTCAGGCAGACAGCGCTTACGCTGAGCTCAAGCGCGTATATGGTTAAAACTCGCATCATGTAACATGCTAATGAATCCCCGCGTTAATGCGGGGATTCTTGTTTAGGAGTTGTTATGAGTACTATCGATGAGATTCTTGCGTTCAATACGCGCTTTGTTAATGAACATCGCTACGAGCAATATTTAACTGATAAATACCCCGATAAGAAGCTTGCCATTGTAAGTTGCATGGACACTCGTTTAACCGAGCTTTTACCAGCAGCTTTAGGGTTGCGCAATGGCGATGCCAAGATTATCAAAAATGCTGGAGGGGTTATCTCCCACCCTTTTGGAAGCGTTATTCGAAGCCTTTTAGTTGCCGTGTTTGAGCTAGGGGTTGAGCACATAATGGTAATAGGGCACACCAATTGCGGCGCTCAGCACATGAATGCACAGGATATGATTGGCCATATGCTTGAGGCGGGAATCTCGCCTGACCATATCGAAATGATGAACTACTGTGGCATCGATTTTGAGACATGGCTTGCTGGATTTGGCAACGGAGAAGAAAGTGTACGATCTACCGTGCACACAATTGCCCACCACCCTCTTATGCCTTCCAATCTTGACGTTCAGGGATTCATCATCGATTCCGAAACGGGCAAACTCACCGCTGTGTCAGAATAGTGCTCATACAAGCAAATTCTTACGAAATCTAGCCCCTTTTAATTGTTGAATTACATACCGCCTTTCGCCAGAAAGAGCATTACAGAAAGGAAGCGCTATGAAAATCGGATTTATTGGTGCAGGAAAAGTCGGATGCTCGCTTGGCCGCTATTTTGGACAGCAGCATACCCTCGTTGGATACGCAAATAATCCCACCCAAACTGCCTATACTGCGGCGCAGCTTACCAACTCAGAGGCATTTGATAATCCCATTGACCTGGTGAGACGCTGCGATGTGGTGTTTATTACGACCCCTGATGGCATCATTGCTCAGGCTTGGCACAATCTGCTTGACCTGCTTGAATCACCTGATGAACTTGCAAACAAGCTCATTTGCCACTGCAGCGGGTCGCTCCCATCGAGCATCTTTGACCAGGCAAAAGCATACGGGGCTTTTGCTTACTCGGTGCACCCGTTGTTTGCTGTTTCTTCCAAACAGGTGCCTGTAGAAGAACTTGCCCAGGCATTCTTCACGCTGGAAGGCGATGCCGAGCATCTTGAAGACATGCGCCACTTCGTTGAAGCTCTTGGCAACACCGTCGAGGTAATCGAAGCTACAGAAAAAACGCGCTATCATGCAGCTGCCGCCCTTGCCTCGAATCATGTTGTTGCCCTTTATCGGCTTGCCTGTAACGAGCTTGTAAAGTGCGGCTTTAGCAGCAACAACGCCGAAAAAGCACTCGCTCCCCTGTTTTTGGGAAACGCTACCCACATTGCCCATGATGGCACGGTTCGTGCCTTAACCGGTCCAGCAGAACGAGGAGATTTTGAGACCATCAACAAACACCTTGCCTGCCTAGAGGGCTCTACACGCGAGGTATATAAGCTGCTCAACGAAACACTTCTTGATATCGCCCGAGAAAAACATCAAGAATCATAGCGTGGCAGGAGGCTTACGCAAAAGGCCAGGCTTGCCCAAAAGCCACCGCTAGTTCATGAAAACGGTTGCTCGTTGTCAATGTACACACAATACTAAGGCGCAAGCTCTTATGCCTGCGCCTTTGATTTTTCTCTGATCAAGAATAATACTGAGCTTGATAACACTTAGTTTTGCTCTGCGGAATCGTGAGGCGATTCAGAAGAGCTGTTAGGAGCCTGCTCTGGCGCCGCAGAATCAAGCTCATCGGTAGACACTTGAAGTGTTTCTTGCGAAGGCTGATTTGCTGGCTCATGAGTAGCCTCTGCCCCGCTGCTTGGAACCTCTTCGCTTGGCAACGGAGCACCGTTTGACGAAAGGTCTGCAGGGCTCTCATCTATGACGGGAGGCTGCTGACCTGTAGGAGCCTCAGACAAAGTTTGGCTTATTTGGCCCTGGCTGTCTTGCGCACATTGACCGCCCGGCTCTGTTGTTGCCTCCTCAGGCTGCTGGGCATGGTAATCAGCCGCAGGCGACGCTCCGTATTGCTGTTGCGCTCCTGTTTGTTCTGGCTGGGGCTGCTGGTAAGGATAGCCTACCTGCGATGATGGCTGAGATTGGGACCAATAGGCCTGCTGCTGAGCCTGCGGCGCTGATTGGGCTTGCTTAGCTGATTGTTGCGGTTGGCTCGCAAATGGTGCTGTAAAACGCCGCTCGAAGGGCATGAGATCGTCTTGCCCACCCCATTGAGCCACCTCAAACTGGCGAGTCCAATATCCTAAAGCACGAGCTACTAAAGCTTCAACCAAAACACCAGCAGCTAAAGCAACAACAAGGAACAACAAGCCCACAACAAGGCAGAACAGCAATATGAAGAAGAAAGCTCCACCTTCATCTAAGAGCGTTACAGCAGAAAAACCTATAACGCAAGCAAAGAGTACCAGCGCAAATCCGATAACGCCCCCAACGAAAGCTATAACAAGATCGCAGATGATTGCCATACCAAAGATGCGCAAAAGGCCCATGAAGTCGTAGCGCATCATGGCCCATATCTTGCGCACCTGAAAACCAGATGACAAAGTCCCGTAAATAGCCACGCGCATTGAGCCTACCCAAATAAAGAAGGTGGCAGCAAATGATAAAACCAGAGCAAGCAATGAGACTATAATGCCTGATCCTAAACCGGTTATCAAAATCTTAGCAACATAATCGCCGGGCCAGTAAAGCGCCGAAACACCAGCACTCAGCGAGAAGAGACCCCCCACTAAACCAGGCACAAGCGAAAAGACAAAAGCAACAACCAGTACAAAAAACCCTCGGCTGTACAAGCGGCCGTCTTCATTACCAAAAATTCGCTCAGGAAGCGGCCGATGCACATTCCAAGCAATATCGCGCGCCCATGCATACAGGTAGCCATAATTAACCATGACGCCGAAAACAGGAACGAGGAGCAGTAATCCTAAACGCAAAAATTTAGAAACCCACCCTGGAGATTGAGTAATATCACCCCATGCGGCAGCAAAATATCCTTTTTGCATATAAAACCAATTCCCTTCATCGATGCCAATACGATATTCCCGTGGCGGCTCATCGAAGATGCAAGGCAGATAGCACCTTGCTCTGATTGCCGGGGCAGGAAACGCTATCGCAGCTTCCTATAAGCTTTAAGGTTCTTAAAAAGGCGTGATCAGGGCAAGTCTGCGCCTTTTGCGGCCATTGCCCGTATCAACTATAACAAAGAAGGGAGAGCCAAGCTCTCCCTTCTCAAGGCGTTAACAAGCTGAAATAAAGTATTCAGGTTAACGTTAAGGTAAGTAGGTTAATGTCTACTTCAAGGTAACAGCAGCGCCAGCTTCCTCGAGCTTAGCCTTGAGTTCTTCTGCCTTATCCTTGTCGACACCTTCCTGAACAGGAGCAGGAGCGCTCTCAACGAGAGCCTTAGCTTCCTTCAGGCCAAGGCTGGTGATCTCACGAACAGCCTTGATAACAGCGATCTTGTTGTCACCGAAGCCCTCGAGAACAACATCGAACTCGGTCTGCTCTGCAGCAGCAGCCTCAGCAGCTGGAGCAGCAGCAACAGCAACAGGAGCAGCAGCAGATACGCCGAATACTTCCTCAAGTTCCTTTACCAGCTCAGAAAGCTCGAGAGCAGGCATTTCCTTTAATGCTTCAACAATCTCTTCACGAGTTACAGCCATGATAGACTCCTTGTCAATTTCGTGCGCAAAGCCATGCGCGATTATGTAATAACGTCTGCAGCACTTATGCTGCGGTAGCGATGCCCAACGGCATCAAGCAGCACTTACGCTGCACCTTTTTGGTCGGCAATAGCGCTGACGCAACGAGCAAAGGCCTCCATGGGGCCATTGAGCACGCGCACTGTTTTGACCATAGGATTTTGCAAAGAACCAAGAAGCTTGGCAATGAGCTCTTCGCGAGAAGGCAGAGCAGCAATTTGCTCGACGGTAGCCGCATCGACAGCAGCGCCTTCCATAATGCCGCCCTTAATAACCAAATTTTCGTTGGTTTTAGCAAACTCCTTCAAAGCCTTTGCAGAAGCAACCGGATCTCCAGCAGCAAAAACAAAAGCAGAAGGGCCAGCAAGAACCTCATCTAAAGCTGGCATATCAAGCTCTTTGAGAGCCAACTGAACAAGAGAATTCTTGTAAACCTTAAGTACAGCACCAGCTTCACGAATAGCACCACGCAGCTGCTCGGACTGCTTTACGGTAAGACCGCGATAATCAACAACCCAAACTGCCTGAATATCGGCTAAATCTTCCTTAATAGCTTGAAGCTTTTCGACATTTTGTACGCTTGGCATGTAGTTACACCTCCTTTTCAAAGCATCGAGTTCCGCACCGTGTAGATGGATCGAGCTTTGAAAAAGAACGACCCCCTGACGCACATGACAGCAGGGGGTCGATAAAAGCCTTTATCATTTGACCACCTCGGCGGGCCGCATAAGCGATTAAACCTTATTGGTGCCAGCTGTCTTGGGCAGCGGAACAGTTTCCGTTAGCTGATTTATTACAGCCTTGTCAGTATTGCTGAAAACAGTGTAACCGTCAAGACACACGCGCAAGCTTCAAATCGGCTCCACAGTTGACAGTTTTGCGATTGTGCCCCACCGAAGCGATAGTGGCCGAAAAGCTCCGATTCTAAAAAAATACCCTGAGCTTATGCCCAGGGTACCTATTCAAATACAAGAAAGTTGTACGCGCCACGTGCTTATGCATTAATAAGGATAACGCCTGCGTAAACAGGGCCATGGACACCAACAACACGCACCAGTTCGATATCGGCAGTGTTGGAAGGGCCACTGATGAAAGTGATATTAGAAGGCAACTGCCCGACGCTGGCATAATCTTCTTCCCACGCATCCATAAGCTGCGTCATATAAGGGTAAATATCGCCTTTCTTCAGAAGGGCAATATGCCCAATGGGCAAAAGACAGATGGCACGCCCCGATTGCGGCGTTGTGCGCTGAACTACCGTGGCGGTTTCAGCAATGCCTGCGTGCGCAACTGTAATACCCACATCGGCGGCCTCGGCATAAGCAACGCTGGTTTCATACGACGACGGATCCCAGCAATGTGCCTCAAGACCGGCCGATTCAAGCTCGGCAGGAATGTCGTAGGACCTGATGGCGTCCTCATCGGCATACACCACATGCCCGCTGCCGCCAAATTGGTGCACCAACTCGACCACTGCTGCAGCAACGTTGTTGGGCTCCACCTCGCGCACATGCGTACCCACCTTTTCAGCCTCCCTTACAAACCAGCTTGAAAGCTCGTCGATGGTATACGCATGATAATCTGAAGCGAGGGGTGCGCTTGTGGCAGCACAAGGCTCCACCGTTGATGGCACTTCATTGTGACCTATAGCAGCGGAAATGGGCTTCAAAAACTCTTCAAGGGTTACGGCAGCCATTTATTCACCCTCCTTACCCTCTGCGGTGGTTTGGCACACGGCAGACACAACTTGCGCAGTATGATTGCGCTGCTCCTGCTCTTTTTCTTTGCGATGATCTTTGAACCAACTACGGAATTTTTGAGAACTCATAGGGTCAAGGTTACGCGATGCCGTCCAGCCATTGAGCACGGGAATCCAAGTGCTGTTCACATCGATTTGGTTGGTATTGCCCGTCATAAGTTTCATAGCTGGCGCCGCAACCGTTGTGACCATGCCATAAAGCATGCGACTGGAAAATGTTGCCGCTGCTGTGGTAAAAATAGCCTTTTCAATAGGCGAAATATAACCTTGGCTCACGATATTTCGACGATGCTGCGCTATCAACGCAGGAAGAGGAATCTGCACAGGACATACATCGGCGCAGGCTCCGCATAAACTGCACGCATAGGGCAGCTTGGCAGCCTGCTTATACCCCACCAAAAGCGGAGTAAGAACGATACCCATCGGGCCTGGATAAATGGAGCCATAACCATGACCTGTGATATGGCGATATACCGGGCACGAATTCATGCAAGCACCGCAACGGATGCAGCGCAACATGGGACGAAACTCGCTTTGCAAGATCTTGGTACGCCCGTTGTCTACCATGATGATATGAACATTTTTCGGGCCATCAGCTTCTCCAACGCGGCGATTGCCCGTGTTGATAGAGAACGAACCGGAAATTTTTGCCCCAACAGCGCTTCGCACCAACAGCTTCATGAAAACATCGAGAGAGCGCAAATCAGGCACAATACGCTCGACGCCCATAACAACAATCTGCGTTTTGGGGATACTGGATGTCATACGTGCATTGCCCTCGTTGGAGACCAGCGTGCATGATCCTGTCTCGGCAACGCCAAAATTACAACCAGTCACGCCAATATCAGCGTTCATAAATTCAGGTCGCAGGATAGAACGCAGGAAGCGGGTAATTTCCTCCGGATCATCGGTTCCGGTATAGCCCTTCTTCTGGGTGTATAAATCACGAATAGAGCTTCGATCAAAGTGCAGAGCAGGTACCACGATGTGGGATGGAGCATTGCCTGCCGTTTGAATAATGTGCTCGGCGCAATCCGTTTCGGTTACGGTGATGCCGTGTGCTTCCAAGCAGGCGTTCAGGCCGATTTCTTCGGTCATCATGCTTTTTGACTTAACACACGTTTGAGCGTGCTCCACTTCGAAGATGTCCAAGATCACTTCAAGAGCATCTTCAGCGGCAGGCGCAAAGTAAACATGAGCGCCATTCTTTTCGGCGTTAGTGGCAAATTCACGCACGTAATAATCAAGGTTTTCGAGGACATGGTCGCGAATTTGAGCGGCATGCTCGCGAAAATCTTCCCAATTATCTACCTCTGCGACCAGCGCATTGCGTTTGCCGGTAATAACATCTTGAGCCGTCTCGATAGCGTGATGTTTGAAGGTGTCTGAAAGCGCCCGATGAATACGATCCTCAAGAGGAGCATCATCATAAATAATAGAAGACATCCCTACGCCTCCAATCGAGAATCAAGAATTTGAGCTATATGCACAACCTTCATGTTGCTGGTAACAATTCCTTGTTCGCGAGCGCGATCGAGAGCACCCTTGATATTCATAAGACATGCCTGATCGGCGCCACACAGATAATCCGCATCGGTAGCAAGAGCAAAAGCAAGCTTTTCCTGAACCATATACCCTGAAACCTCAGGCTCTTTTACGCTAAACGTACCACCAAAACCACAACAACGATCGGCCTCTGGCATTTCGATGTAGGTCAAGCCCTCAACATTATTGAGCAGGGTAAGGGGCTGATCCTTGATGCCCAACATGCGCGTTAGGTGGCAGCTCTTGTGATAGGTTACTGAGCCATCCAAATGCGCTCCCACATCTTTTACGCCCAAAACATCAACGATGAACTGGGTAAGCTCATAAATGCGAGGTGCTAGCTGCGCAATTTTAGCGCTATATTCAGGATCATCTTCTAAGAAGTGAGGATACTCAGCTTTAATAGCCCAAGCGCACGACCCCGTGAGAGAAACAATCGTATCGTAAGAAGAATACGCATCGATGACCTGTTTCATCATGAGTTTTGCTTCATTAATGTAGCCAGAATTGGTAAATGGCTGCCCGCAACATACCTGCTCATCGGGGAGAAATACCTCACAGCCCAAACGCTCAAGTACGTTTACAGCAGCAATTCCTACCTCTGGATAAAACATGTCCACCATGCAACCCGGGAAGAACGCAACTTTCATGGATAGGTCCTTTCTCAATAGACCATATTATTGTCTTGTTTTTGCCGCAAAAGATCAAGCGAGCGCCCCTTGGCTCTCTCGGTACCAAGGGGCGCTATAAATGCATCAGTATTGTTAGACCTGATTATCTCTCGAAAGACCTTTCCTATGCGGCCGTCGCAGCATCGCCAGAAGAATCTTCCGTTGCTTGGGCAATAGACGCAACGGTCACAACTGAGCCGGAGCTTTCTGATGAGAAGGTAAGGGTCACGCGATCGCCCTCGCTATAACGCACCGCTTCAACCACGGTTGCAATGGGGCAATCATACAGCGTATCGTCGCCTTGCAACATAAGGTAGTAATGGGAGTTGCCATCAAGAACAACAGGCGAAACACGACTGATAGTTCCCGTAGCAGACCCTTCGGTATGGGTAGCATTGTCGGACGAATCTTCTTCAGTCAGTACACCGTTAGTTCTCAGAAGCGCTTTATAGGCATTCTCAGTTTCTTCAAGCGTATCGCCAACAGCAACGTTTTGATAACGCTGAATGTCGATCATGGCATACTTCTTAACCAAGCCCGCATTATCCTTTAAGGCCATGAAGTAGGTGGGTTGGTCAGAAACGTTGAGCAACAGCGGGAACGTGGATACATATTCCAAGTTCTGAACCTGACCTTCTGCAGATTCCATCGCGGATTCCTCGGTAGCACCAGCAACGGCATAGAACCTTGAATCGGCAGTACGCTGATTGATCAAAACAAAGCCAATAATTGAATTGTCGGACGTAGCTGAGGTAACACCGCTGTAAACCCACACATCGTCGTCCTTGGCAATGTAGTTATAGCCTAACTCGCCATCGCTACCTGGCGTGGTCTGCTTTACACCACTTTGACCCAGCCAAGAGTTGATCCAGCCGCTCGACAAAGCACCGCTCCAGTTGTACTGCTGAATAAGCAGCTCGGATGGATAGGCACGGTCAACCCATTGGGGCACATCCTCGATAGCCATGTCTTGGCACTCGCCCGTGCTCGCATCGCACAGAACCACACGCGAAACTGTTTGGCCGCCGAATAAGCCAATGGTGTAATCAAGCACAGGATAAATCCAGTAAGGACGACCGTTATCATCAATCTCAAAGGACTTCTCGCCAAAAATATAGAAGGGATGGCTGAGTTGAACGTAACGATCAACATTGTTGAAGAACGGGTCAGAATCAGAGTAGTAGATTGGCTCATCTAAACGAACAATCTCGGTATCCTGCGTGCTCATATTAACAATGACATAAGCCGGAATACCCGTTTCACGATTGGCCCACCATTTGAAAATGTCAGCATAATTCAGCGGACTTACGCGCACCGGCGCATCCTGGTAGTTAATCTGCGAATACAACGAGGAAATCTCAAACTGGCTCACGTAGTCGGCCATAGTACCCATGGTGCGGTTGCCGAGCAACTGAGCTGAAGCAGCATCGATAAAGGGGATTTCTGAATAATCAGCCTCTTGAATTTCCTCAGCAAAATCGCCGTCAGTTGTTGTGAGAATAGTGGCGTACTTTTCAGCATTGCCAGGGAACAAGTCAAGCGATGCAACAGCGCCAATAACACCAATAAGTGCCACGATAATTGGCAGAAGCATCAGGCGTTTGAACAGGGTGGACTTCTTCTCATTTTTCTCGCGTTTACCCATGCCGCGCGCATAAATTTGGCGATAAATAAAGAACACCAAAAAAGAAGGCAACAGGATAAAAATGCCGAGGAAGAACCACAAATCAACGCTATGAATGTTGATAGGTGGATGGAACCACCAATAGCAGAACAGAGCAATTAAAACCACAATAACAACGAGCACGGTAAAAGTTCGCTTGCTCATGACTGCAAACTTTTCTTTGACGTGCTCAAAATCATGGCCGCTGCTCGTACCATTTGAGCGACCTTTAGCGCCACCAGCAGCGTTTCCGCCCATACCGCTGCCGCCACCGGCACCCTGAGAGCCCTGCCCCTGAGCACCGAACTGCTTCAAAAGATCCGCCCAGCTAGGCCCTTGCTGGTTAGAATCAGCCATGCGAATAACCTCCCTTGTAGTTACATTAAGTAATCACTGTAACAAAAGAAACCACTCAGAGCGAGAGGGAAATACCGATTATCAGCGCGGCCCCCAAACAAAAATGCAGTGTTCCCACCGGAGCTTACCTTACCCCCGCAGAAACACTGCACCCCCCGATCGTCTTTAGGTTTTGCTTTATACGCTCAAGGAAAATATCTTTTCTCGCACAAAATGACTTTATTGCAGGCTACTTCGCTAACGAACGGAGAACATACTGAAGTATGCCGCCGTTATAGTAATAGGCACCTTCCGTTGGAGTGTCGATACGCACGATTGCGCTGAAGGTGATCTTTTCGCCGTTGGGTTTTGTCGCAGTAACCTCAACATGCGATGGCTTCGGCAGACCTTGCGAAAAATCAATCGCACCAACGGATATAAGCTCTGTACCATCAAGACCGAGGTTCTCAACGTTCTGGCCCTCTTCAAATTGAAGGGGCAAAATGCCCATACCGATAAGATTAGAACGATGAATACGCTCAAAACTTTCCGCAAATGCCGCACGAACACCCTGCAGCATAGGGCCTTTAGCGGCCCAGTCACGCGACGAGCCACTGCCATACATCTTGCCCGCAAGCACTACCGAATCGATGCCCTCTTCTTGATAGTGTGCTGCGGCATCATAAACAGCTTTAATTGAGCCATCCAGCAAATCGCGCGTCCATCCGCCTTTTTTGCCTTCAGCGAGCTTATTGGTTAATTTCACGTTAGCAAACGTGCCGCGCATCATCACTTCATGATTACCGCGCCTGGCACCATAAGTATTAAAATCAACCTCGCTGACGCCCCGCTCTTCCAGATAGCGAGCAGCAGGAGACTGAGGCGCGATTGACCCGGCAGGCGAAATATGATCGGTGGTTATAAAATCGCCCACATTGAGCAAAACGCGCGCATTGGTAATTCCTCGAGGCGCCGTTACCTGCTTCCTCATTCCATCAAAATAAGGCGCACGGCGCACGTATGTTGAAGCCGAATCCCACGCAAACACATCACTAGCTTCTTTTCCAAGCGATTGCCAGGTAGCATCGCCCTCAAAAAGGCTTCGACCAGCACGCTCAAACACATCCTTGGTGCAGCATTGAGCCAAGAGCCGTGCTACCTCGGTAGCATCTGGCAAAATATCTCGCAAAAAGACTGCTTCGCCCTGCGGATTGGTGCCTAAAGGCTGCGTTTCGAAATCGAAATCCATCGTTCCCACCAGCGAATAAGCAATAACGAGAGCTGGCGCGCAAAGATAGTTTTGCGAAACATCAGGGGAAATACGACCTTCAAAATTACGATTGCCCGAAAGTACGCTTGCCAGCTCGATGTTGTCGGCCACTTCATGTAAGGCGGGCAAGACAGGGCCAGAATTGCCGATACAACTCATGCAGCCAAATCCGCAAGTGTAAAAGCCCAGCTCCCTCAGGGCTGGCATAAGCCCTGCAGCTTCCAGGATGTCTTCGGTTGCACGACTACCAGGTGCCAGAATAGTTTTGACCCAAGGCTTTGGATGCAATCCTGCCGCCGCTGCGCTGCGCGCTAACAAACCAGCAGAAAGCATCATGGAAGCATCCGTTGCGGTGGTACAACTTGTGACGGCCGCAATCGCCAAAGCACCATGGGTAAGCTGGTATTGCTGGCCCTCAATCGTTACGGTTACTTCTTGGGAGCGATCGAGTGAGCGAGTATTGCAAATCGACTCAAAAGCCTGCTTGGCTCGCGCAACATCAATGCGATCATGGGGGCGCGAAGGACCGGCGATACTACGTTGTACCGTCGATAGATCCAGTGTTAGTACCTTTGAGTAGGTGCGCGGCGCAGCCGATGGGTCGCTCCAAAAGCCCTGTGCTTTAGCGTATGCTTCCACCAAGGCGATATGCTCGCTGCTGCGGCCCGTAAGCTCGAGATATTCAAGTGTTTTGTGATCAACAGGGAACAAAGTGCACGTTGAACCATATTCGGGCGTCATGTTGGAGATACAAGCACGCTGGGTGGCGCTCAAAGATTCAAGGCCTTCGCCAAAGCATTCCACAAAGCAGCCAACCACGCCCTCTTTGCGCAGCATCTGTGCAAAGGTGAGCGAGACATCCATAGCGCTCACTTCTGGCGACAGAGCCCCGGTTAGTTTGACGCCAATAACACGCGGCACCAGCGTGGTAACAGGCTGACCGAGTGCTGCCGCTTCTGCCTCGATACCACCAACGCCCCAGCCCAAAACGCCAATGCCATTAGCAGTAGGAGTATGCGAGTCGGTGCCCACCAACGTATCAAAATACGCTACTGGCCCTTCATCGGTCTGCTTGGTCATAACAACCGAGGCAAAGCGCTCAATGTTGAGCTGATGGCAGATGCCCGCCCCTGGCGGCACAATGCGAACATTCTCAAACGATTCTTGAGCCCACTTCAGAAAATCATAGCGCTCCCGATTACGGTCAAACTCAAGTGCCATATTCTGCTCGAGTGCCGAAGGACACCCAGCAACATCGGCAATGACGGAATGGTCGATAACTAAATCGCAGGGAACCTGAGGGTTGATGTTCTTGGGATCACCGCCCAAGGCCATACATGCCTCGCGCATTACGGCAAAATCAACAAATACTGGCACCCCGGTAAAATCTTGAAAGAGAACGCGAGCAGGACTAAATTCAATTTCGCTTCCAACAACGCCGGCACTACCCGCTTCAACCAGGCGATGAGCGAGCTTTGCGGCACGCTCATCCGACTCGGCAAGACGCAAGATGTTTTCCAACAAAACCGTTAAGGAAAAGGGTAACTTTTCATATCCAGCAACACGATTTACGGGGTAATACGTATAAGAGGTGGTGCCCACCGTTAAAGTTGCTGATCGATTGTCCATGGAATTCCTTCTTTCCCGAATACACTGCTGCGTATTCCTTGTTCATTGTCGGACGTATTGAAGAGCGCGGTTTTAAGAGTGCTTAATCTTGCAAAATACGAATGAGCTCGTTAGTAAATTCAGTGCATGTTGCAGCAGGCTTATCACAATGTGTGGCCTTTCGAATATCAGCAGTAATTACCTTGCCCTCCGCATAGACGCGATACACTGCTTTGCGGATCTTTTGAGCCAAATCAAGCTCTCCCAAATGATCGAGCATCATGGCGGCAGAAAGAATTTCAGCGGTTGGATTGCAGATATCTTTCCCCGCAATATCAGGGGCGGAGCCATGGACTGCCTCGAAAATCGCATATTCAGGGCCGATATTAGCTCCCGGCGCTATACCTAAGCCGCCTACCAAACCAGCACACAGATCGCTGGCAATGTCTCCATATAAATTGGGGAAGACAATAACGTCAAATTGCGTAGGATCAATAACGAGGTTCATGCAAAATGCATCGACGATATTGTCATTAAAATCAACTCGGCCTTCAAATTCTTTTGCAACACCGCGCGCTTCGCGCAGGAACAGCCCATCGGAGTGCTTCATGATATTGGCCTTGTGTACCGCCGTAACCTTTTTTCTGCCATGCTTGAGCGCATATTCGAAAGCGTAGCGGACAATATTTTGAGAACCTGCTATTGAAATAGGTTTGATTGAGATGCCCGAATCAGAGCGGATAGTCCCAGCCCCTTTTTCTGCACAGAACTTAATCAGATCAGCCGCTGCACCACTGCCCTGCTCAAATTCAATGCCAGCATACAAATCTTCTGTGTTCTCGCGAACGATAACCAGATCAACATCGGTATAGCGCCCGCCAGCACCTGGAATGGAAACAACAGGGCGCAAACATACGTTAAGGTTAAACATCTGGCGAAGAGCCACGTTTACACTTCTAAAACCTGTACCCACTGGTGTTGTAACCGGACCTTTAATGGCAACTTTATTGCGACGCACTGCCTCGAGAGTTGACTGAGGAAGAGGCGTGCCGTACTTGTCCATCAGGTGAGCACCCGCCTCAGCGACTTCCCACTCAATATCTGCACCAGCGGCCTCAACAACACGGCGCATAGCCGCTGAAGTCTCGACTCCAATACCATCACCAGGAATAAGGGTTACGGTATGCTTGGCCATTACATCAACTCCTTTTACATCAGACCAACCCAGTCAAGCGGCGTCATTCTCTATTGAAAGACAGCATCGACTCTTGAAGGTGGCGCTTTACCTGCGCACAGCAGTAGCTAAATCAAACGAACAAACAACTTGATTGGCAATACTCACGAATCTTGCTTACACGAAGACCCTATCGTGAAACGGACTACTATCTATAACGTCTAGCTCAGATTTTCGACGATCATATGGCTGCGACGCTGCAAAGCTCCCTTGCCATGTTCGGCATCAAATGTCACTCGATCCTTGAGCCCCTGCTTAACGTGGTCAGAGAGTTTGCCTGATGAAAAGGTAATCAAAGCATTAAGCATATCTTGGTATTCGTAATCGCCGTGATAGCACTGAATAGCCTCATCAAGAAGAGGCCAAATTTTTTCTGAACGGTTTTCTGTTGTTTGGCCCAGGCGGCACAGAAAACGGAGCGCAGCAAGGCGAACAAAACCGCTTTCTTCATCAAACAAAGCCGCTTCAGCCCCATTAATGGCCTTGTCACACGCCCGTGAATCGAATTCAACGAGCGCCGTAAGAACATCGAGTGATTCCCAGCGTGTTTGGGCTTCGGGGCGATTGAGAGCATCAATGAAATCATCAATATAAGGAACCAAAAGTTCGGCATTGAGCTTTGCCACTTGAGCCAACGTTGAGGCCGCATTTTGTCGTGACCGACGAGAAGAACCAGCAAGAGCGCCCACTAATTGCGTCAATAAATCTTTCGATTCTAATGCTTCGGCTGCAAGATTTTTCATGGTCTCAGTTTTTTCGCTCATCAGGCTCCTCCATTCGACACATCTCAAGGTGTCTCATCCTACTTCATCGCTTCAGCATTAAAAATCATGCCAGCTTTCCAAGATCATTATACCCGCTGCGTACTGAGGCCTTGTAACAAGAGTGTAAAAGTGTCGAATAGCGCACAGTTCGGCAGCATCCACCCTGCGCGCGCAATAAAAAAGCGCCCCTTGTTGATGCAAGAGACGCTTTTGCCATATGTGATAAGTAATTTACTCAGCAGGTGTTGTGTAAGCGCGCGTGACTGAGCTATCTACCGAAACACCAGGGCCCATGGTAGAAGTAACGGTAATTGACTTTACGTAACGGCCCTTAGCAGCTGCCGGCTTCATACGCAGAATCTCATCGTAAACAGCACCATAGTTCTCGGCAAGCTTCTCGGTAGTAAACGAGCACTTACCAATAACCACGTGGCAAATACCATAACGATCTGCGCGATACTCAACGCGGCCACCTTTAAGCTCTTTGATAGCCTTGGCCACATCAAGGGTAACCGTACCCAACTTAGGATTAGGCATTAAGCCACGAGGACCAAGGATCTTACCCAAACGACCAACTTTTGCCATCTGATCGGGGGTAGCAACCGTGGCGTCAAAATCGATAGTGCCAGCCTGAATATCGGCAATCAACTCGTCGGAGCCAACGATGTCGGCGCCTGCTTCTTCGGCGGCACGAGCAGCGTCGCCTTCAGCAAATACAGCTACGCGAACTGTTTTACCAGAGCCATTGGGCAAGCTCACCGTGCCACGAAGCTGCTGATCGGCTTGACGAGTATCGATACCCAAACGGAAGTGTGCCTCTACGGTCTCATCAAAATTAGCAGTTGCAATCTCTTTTACCAGCGCAAGTGCCTCGTAAGGAGCATACTGCTTTTCCTTTTCAATCTTAGCAACAGCTTCCTGATATTTCTTAGACATGTGTTTTATCCTTTCGTGGTTCTAGCGGGCGGGCATATCTTGCCAACCCTTCCACCGTAAGCTCTTATATAAGAGCAAAACCTACAAAATGTTACTCAGCGGTTGCCTCACCAGAGAGCAAGGCCTGGAGACGACGAGTAACCTTGTACTCGGTCTTAGGAGCACGGCCTTCAATGGTAACACCCATAGAGCGTGCCGTACCAGCAACAACCTCCATAGCAGCCTCAATGGTGTTTGCATTGAGGTCGGGCATCTTGATTTCAGCAATCTCACGAAGCTGATCTTCGGTAAGCTCACCAACCTTCTTGAGTTGAGGAATGCCAGAGCCGCTCTTGATACCCAACTTTTCCTTGATAAGGAATGCCGCCGGTGGAGTCTTGCAGACGAAATCGAAGGTCTTATCTTCGTAGATGGTGATCTCGACCGGAATAATGGTGCCAGCCTTATCCTGCGTTGCAGCATTAAACGCCTGGCAGAATTGCATAATATTAACGCCTTGAGCACCCAGAGCAGGGCCTACCGGCGGAGCAGGGTTTGCAGCACCAGCAGGAATCTGGAGCTTAACAAAACCACTTACATTCTTGTCAGCCATTTCGGTTATATCCTTTCGACTGAAATACTTACTTACCACTTTATGACAAGCGCGCTTGTGAGAAGCCCCGTCCACATACGGGCACAAACAGACGCATTGTTATCACTTTAAATATTTGCCACCTGATCAAAAGAAAGCTCAACGGGTGTCTCGCGACCAAAAATGGAAACGAGCACCTTAACTTTACCGGACTCAGGGGCAACCTCTGAAACCACACCATCAAACTCAGCCAAGGGGCCCGAAACCACCTTAACGGTTTGACCTACTTCTAAGTTCGAAGAAGTCTTCTTCGGAGCTTCATGGGAGGTACGCTTCATAATCTTGTTATACTCATCACGCGTGAGCGGTGAGGGGTTACCCTGGCTTCCAACAAAGCCCGTAACACCGGGAGTGTTACGCACAGCAGCCCAGCTGCGATCATCGAGTTCCATGCGGACAAGCACATAACCGGGAAACACCTTTTTATCGCTTTCCACACGACGCCCGCCCTCTTTGATTTCCGTCACCTGCTCGGTGGGAATTTCGATAGCGAACACATTGTTCTCAAGACCCATGGTTTCAATACGCGTCTCAAGATTCTTCTTCACTTTATTCTCATAGCCTGAGTATGTGTGAAGGACATACCATTTCTTAGTCATGGGCTATGCCCCCAAACCTGAAATAGCGAGGAGGATTGGAGTAACAACCCAATCGTCCAGAACAACAACAAACACACCGAAGAACAGGAGCGCAACAACCACTACGCCGCTCCATTGCAAAACTTCCTGCTTGGAAGGCCAGGTAACGCGACGCATCTCGGAGCGAACATCAGATAAAAACGCAAAGTGCTTTTTCTTCTTTTTCTTCTCGGAAGCCTTTTTTTCAGAAGCCTTCTTGGATTGCTGAGAAGGCTGCGCTTTGGAAGAACCTTCCGCAGAAGACTTCTTTAAGCTAAAACGCTTCTTAGGCTGCTCCTCAGCAACAACAGCAGGAGCCTCTGCTTGCTGAGCGCGCTGTTCTTTTTTAGCGGCACGATTGGCGGATGCCTTGGCCCTCTGTGTTTTTGACTTCTTTGCCATACAACTTTCCTGCCCTGGGGAACGTTAAATCTCTCTATACGCCAAATAAGCAGCTGAAGAGCTGCTCATCAAACAAGCTGGCAGGCCAGGAGGGACTCGAACCCCCAACATGCGGTTTTGGAGACCGCCGCTCTACCAATTGGAGCTACTGGCCTAT
>CAZDCX010000023.1:15211-20213 GCA_964504115.1 uncultured Cryptobacterium sp. | reverse complement strand
TTATCCCTTTCTATTTCAAAGGAAGACAATACCCTTGACTTTGATTTAGCACTGGAAACAGCTGAATTCTATGGTGTTGCGCTAAGCGAAGCGAAGAAGATCATATCTAATACCGAAAAAACAGTAGAGGAAAATTGGCAGCCTATTGCGGAAAGCTACGGTCTTGGTCGTGAAGCGATACGCCGCATGGCTCCTGCGTTTGAAATGAAGTATAAGCGCAGTGCTTCTGTACCGGAAAAGCAATAGTGAATTTCTCTTGACCATGAAGCCAGGAGCTACCAGCCAGCTTCCAAACAAGTCATCATCATCTCTGCGAGTGAGATACATAGAATAAAGAAGTGAGATAAGCCGCTGTTTGAATCAACAGAACAAAAGTCAGAAAGAGTTAAGAAGCACTGGTAGTGGTTTTGGCGATGATGGTATAATCGAGGACAGGAGCGGTGCCCCGCCGATTCGGGCAGCATCGTTTGGTAATCAAACCCCGCGTGCATTGGACGGCTAGCGGGGTTTCTTTATATCCAAATTAACTGTTCGTTATTTTCGGCCAAGGCCGATGATTCCCACAACAACGCTGAAAATCGCACATACTGCGATAATCGTTTGAGTATCCATCGGCGACACCTCCTTTCAGAGAAGCCACCCAAAACAGCGAAACACCGTTGCTGCATTATACCGTGAGCAACCTCGCATTTTTTTCTAAAGAATTGGAGATGCAGGTTTGATTACCAGTCAGTTTGTCACTGCTCCAAAACTTGGACGCATGATTCTCAAACGCTACAATTCACTATGATGGGGACAATTATGACCGAGACAGAATTCAGAGAAACCGCAAGCAGCTATGGTTATACCGATGACGAGATAAACGAGCTCATTAGTGAGTTTCGAGATAAAGAAGCTGAATTGACGGGCAAGCCCATCCCCTTTGAGGACATTCCAATCTTCTACAAAGGCTATTAGTTCATATCTGCTCACGGTTTCAGCAAGCCGTCCTATGGGGCGGCTTGCGTAACGATATACGGCGCGCTCTAGCTTAGAGGTTCACCCTCTGATTCTTGCTCAATAGCTTCAACCTCGTTGCGCCATTTCTCGAATTCGGCTATTTGTGCGGGAGTTGCGCTTGCGTCAATGACGAATCCCCCGTTTTCCACGTGAACTAAACCCATGATGTCATCTGGCGGTATGAAAAGCGTCATAGCAGACCCTCCTTTTCAAGCGTTTCGCGTGTCACGTCCTTAATCGCGTTGCACAATGCGTTGCTCTCGTCTTCGCACGATAGGGCTTCCGCCAACGTCTCCCTGGTGTTCTTGTTGCCGTATTCGCTCACGTGCTTCATGACGTTCGCCTCTGTGTAGTCGATTCCAACACGCTTGAAGTTTGATTACCAGTCAGTTTGTCACTGCTCCAAAACTGGTGCTTTAGCATTCAATCCACGCGCTGTTGTTTTCGTCGTAGTACATTCTCGCGCCGCCGTACTCGGTTGTATCCGTGACATCGCATCTTTCGCCATAAGCATCTACATAGAAATCGCCACTACGGCTGTGGTAATAACCTTCACCAAGTTCTTTGGGGTCATAGTCTGCCGGATCGTCCCAATCATCGTCATCGTAATCGTAATCGTCATACGAATCAACTGAACATAGGGACTCTTCCGCTACGGCCGCTATATATTCGGGGATCGCTGGGTTGCTCAATACCGCTTCCACTACTTTGCTACAGTCGTCGTCTGCAAGTTTCTCAAGGAGAGAGATAGGGACATTGCCATTCCCTGCGACTGCGGCTCTAACATCCTCATCGTCATCAGTGCTTAGCATCTCCAAAATTGCGAACGAAGATTTTGGGTTCTGTGCTGCAGCTAGCCGCTCTTTCCAATTATCACTTCGAGACAGAATAATAAGCAAGCTTTCTGGCGTAGCTGGGTTATGCGCAACACGTATGTAGGGTTCATCTTCGTCTGAGCCTTCGGCCGTGTCATTTGAGCCGAAGTACAAAGCTGCCGGAAATCCACATTTTGGACAGTTGATAGCAATTCGTGATATGTTTTTCCCACATTCAGGACACTCAACCATGCTCATAATTACCTCATATTGTGCTAAAGAACGCTGTTTCTGCACTTTCTATTATCCCAGAGAGCATGTTGCTTTGGACTATCTTGTCTTAAACGGCTTCTCTTCTGTTTAATTACCAGTCAGTTTGTCACTACACCAAAACCGTCCGGTGTTTGGTTTCCGCGCTTCACTGCGCGCTTCTGGTGTAGCATTGCCGCCGCTACTTGCGATGTGTCACTGTTGCCGCCGTGACTTGCGATGTTGGTATTTTTCGGTATGTGTCGCTTGCAAAAGAAAAGTCGCCCCGTAGGACGGCTTGCGTAACGATATAAAGACGCGAGTTATTCAGAAACCATCAGGCTCTTGCCATGAGGGTTACTATGTCGATTATCATTTCGCCCCTCTCGGTTAGGCTGTCACCGTCACGTCGATTATTCAGAATGGCTTCGTCCACGAGGCGATCTTCAAGCGCGAGGTAGTCGCTGTCGGATAGACCGGCGGCGTATTCCGCTATGTTGCTCGGAAGGCCCAGTTCGCGGAGAAGGTCGGTATGTTTATCTGTCATCCTCATACTTCCTTCTCCTTCTTGTCGATGTTGGATATGCTGTGACAATCTCGCCCGTGTCGGGGTTCAGAATCACGGTCGCGCTGCGCCCGATATAAGTCTGCTCTCTTCTTCGTTTGATTACCAGTCAAGATGTTACTGCGAGTCAAAATACGGCCTAGCCAAAAATGCCTTCGGGCGCCACGTAGGTGGCAATTTTGACTTACGAAGAACCCCGCAAGGGGTTCTTTTTATGTGCGCCTGCTGTACCCGCTCACAAGCCTGTGTTAAAAGAGCCCCGAGAGGTCAACGTCAAGCTCGCCCTTAACGGCCTTCCCCACCGTTTCATAGGCAAGCCCATGATCCTCGTGGCTCAGCATGCCGGTAATGGTAAGGCTTCCCACCACATCGGCACCCTTCATGCGCAGCGGAAAGCCTCCACCGGCAGGTGCATAATCTTTGTAATCAAACCCGCGCCATTCAAAGGGATGAAGCCCCTGCTCGCACCAGCACTCCCAATAATACGAGCTGCCATTGCTTGCATAGACCAGGTTCTCTTTACGACGCAGCCACTCATCGCTTTCGGGTTTGGTGCCAGGCATCGAAGCGGCAAAAAGCGTGCGGCGGTTGAGCGTTACACGCACCGCAACTGGCTTGCCAATTTCGGTAGCACGACGAATAACATAAATACCCATTTGCATAGCAAGACGCTCGTCAATATGATCAAACTCATATTCTGTTTCCTGCGCCTGAATGCGCTCCATTAAAGCAGCAATGTTGTTTGTTTCTTCCATGGCAACCTTCTCTCCCCTCTTCCGCAAGCAGTTTGATGTTTACCGAAGATGATAGTGTTCCGCCGCCTATAGACAGGTTATAACAGCAGTGGACTTGTTTGAAGTGTACGCTAAAGGGCATTAAACGCAAAATAAAAAAGGTTAGCAACAAAAGTGCCGCTAACCTACAGTGTAAATGGTGGGCCCGGCCGGATTCGAACCGACAACCAAAGGATTATGAGTCCCCTGCTCCACCGTTGAGCTACAGGCCCTTATGCGTTGGCTATTCTAACGTATATCAAAGATATTGCGAGATAATTCCACGGAAAAGGCGGGTTATGTCGCGCCGAGCGCCGAAGTGCAGCAAGCCCTTTACCACCTCTGATGTTGCCGCACCAGGCAAGCGAAGCTAACAACCGGGTAATGCCTAGTACACCATACCCATGGCTTCGCGGACTTCCTCCAAGGTAGCATTCGCAATTTCGTTCGCGCGGCGGTTGCCCTCATGAAGCACATCCTTGATGTAATCCATCTGGCTTTCCAGCTCGCGGCGGCGCTCGCGAATAGGAGCGAAGTACTCATTGACGCATTCGGTAACGTACTTCTTCAGCGTGCCCGACCCGCCGTTGCCAATTTCGGCTGCAATATCCACTTCGCTTCTACCAGAGCACAAAGCAGCGGTAGTAAGCAGCGCCGAAACGCCCGGGCGATTTTCCTTATCGAAGGTAATAAAGCGCTCCGAATCGGTTTGCGACTTCTTAATCAGCTTGGCTGTTTCAGCCTCGGTGAACGAAAGGCTGATGGCATTGCCATAGCTCTTGGACATCTTGCGCCCATCGAGCCCGGGAATCTCGGGAGCATCGTTGAGTACCCCTTCAGGCTCGGGGAAAACATGCGCGTAGCGCTCGTTAAAACGGCGAGCAATTTGGCGCGTTTGCTCGATATGCGGGAGCTGATCCTTGCCAACGGGCACGATGTTACCCTTGCAGAACAAGATGTCGCATGCCTGATGCACTGGATAGGTAAGCAGCAAACCAGTAAGCGCATGACCAGAAGCTTCCATCTCCGACTTTACGGTAGGATTACGCAACAGCTCAGCCTCAGATACAAGCGACAAAAACGGCAACATAAGTTGATTTAAAGCTGGCACTGCTGAGTGGGTAAAGATAAGCGTCTTTTCCGGATCGATACCGCAAGCAAGATAATCGATAACCATGTTGTACACGTTATCTTGAATATGCTCGGTGGTATCACGGTCGGTGATAACTTGGTAATCGGCAATAACAATGCGCGTAGTAATACCTAATTCCTGCAGTGCAAGACGCTCTTTGATAGTGCCAAAATAGTGGCCCATATGAAGGCGGCCAGTGGGACGATCGCCCGTGAGCATGACATAATTTCCTGGATTCATCGAAAAATCAGCGCGCAATTCATCGCTGCGCTTACGACTTGCCTCAAAACTATCAGTGCTCATGTATCCATCCTTGTGTTCATCGAGTATATTTGTAGGTGCGCTTTACAGCGTTTTTCAGTATACCATGCGCTTCGCAGGCGCACGGTGTTTTAACGACAGACTTCCGTACGCACCGCATCCGCTCTGCGTTTTACCAGCATAATCAACAGAAAGGAACAGGCTTGGC
>CAZDCX010000023.1:0-15111 GCA_964504115.1 uncultured Cryptobacterium sp. | reverse complement strand
TTTGAAGAACTTAAACTTTCCGAACCCTGTTTTGAGGCAATACAAGCCTTAGGGTTTACGCAGCCCACTCCCATTCAGGAGCAAGCCATACCCGAAGGCATGAACAAACATGATATTTTGGCAGCCGCGCAAACAGGAACGGGGAAAACGCTTGCCTATCTGATTCCCATTTTTGACCAAATGGTGCGCTTTTATGGTTCGAAGCGGCCCAAGGGCAATAAAGGCCCGTATGCTTTAGTGCTTTCCCCCACCCGTGAGCTGGCACAACAAATTGCCCAATGCGCCGAAACCATTGCCTCGGTAACCAACTTTCGCGTACAAACTGTTATTGGCGGGAAGAAGTACTCTGCGCAGATTAACCGCATCAAACAAGGCTGCGACATTCTTATTGCCACCCCGGGGCGCTTGCTTGATTTACTCAAGCAGGATTTTATCAACCTGCGCAATATTCACTACCTTGTTCTTGATGAAGTTGATCGCATGCTTGACATGGGGTTTTGGCCCGATGTTTACACGCTCATAAAAGCAATACCCGCCAAACGGCAAACCTTCTTCTTCAGTGCCACCCTCACGCCTGTCGTGCTGGAAAAAGCCGCGATTTTATTGCACGAGCCCGTGCGAATTGAGATCGCCCTTAAGGGAGAGACGGCTGAAAATGTCCAGGAGTTTGTTCTGCCAGTTGTAGCCATGCAAAAACAAGATTTGCTGGTAGCCCTTTTAAAACAGCACCCCGCATCGCGCGCGATTGTATTTACCGCCACCAAACAAGAGGCTGACTCATGCGCTCGCAAGTTACAAAACGCCTCGTTTAAGGTGGACAGCATTCATTCAGACAAAACGCAAGGCAAGCGCGACAAAGCGCTGCACAATTTTAAAAAGGGTACGATCGATGTGCTTGTGGCAACCGATGTTCTTGCCCGCGGCATCGATGTTTCAGAGGTAGATATTGTGGTTAACCTCTCTGTTCCAGAGGCACCCGAAGATTATATCCATCGTATAGGCCGAACGGGGCGCGCGGGGGAATCGGGCTGCGCTTATACCTTTATGTCGCCCGATCAATTTCTTGCCCTGCGAAACATTGAATACTTTACCAAGCAGGTGATTCAAACCCTTGATATCGAAGGTTTTGATTACCATGAAGGCCGTCTTGTGCCCGACCCGAAGCGAAGCGCAAAACGCAGCAGCAAAATGGGGTCGCGCCGGCGGCCTTCCCTGCGAAGAAGATAGCGACGGGAGCCTGCACCTGGTTGCGAGCTCCTGGAGACTTGGGGGGCTTGGGCACGTCCGGCATCCACTCAGGCCTACCTTACGCGCACGCTCCATGTGCCCAACGCCCCTTCGCAAGAATGGGCTACGCTTACAAGCTCGGCCGCCCGAAGTGCGCCTGCATGTGCCTGCATGAGCGCACGCTCCACGTGCTTAAACAAGCGCCGCTACACAAAAACACTCCCGCAGTACTCAACTAACGGGAGCGTTTTGGCATTGCAATCTTATCTAGCAAGAGTTACTAGTTCGGGTATAGTCGCAAAAAAAGCTCACTCCGAAATAATCTGCTCGTAGAGTTGCTCGAGGCGTACCACGAACTTCGACTGAGCATATCGCTCAAAAACGCTTTGAGCGATGATATCCTTGCGGTTGGGCGTTTGCGCCGATCGATCAAGCTCATGTTTGATAGCGCGGGTGAGAGCTGGCGCATCATCTACATCTACCAGCGTGCCACACTCTTCGGTAACAAACTCTGGCAAACCGCCCTGATTCGTAGCCACAACGGGCAAGCCACAAGCCATGGCTTCCAGCGCCACCAAACCAAATGGCTCGCGACGTGAAGGCATAACAAACAAGTCGGCGGCATTATACAAGCGCCGCAAGCTATCTTGCAGCTGATGGCCCAGGAAGTGCGTACGGGCAAGGCCCAAATCGATGCGCATCTGCTCAAGCATCTCTCGCTCCTCGCCACTACCAGCAAGCAAGGTGAGCACATCGGGGAGCTCCTTCTCGTAACTCTCGGCAGCATGCAACAGCACATCAACGCCCTTGAAATTGGTGAGCTTGCCAGCAAACAAAACTATACGCCCGCCCTGATATGACACACCATGCTGAGCAAGCAAGGCTTTGCGATCAATTTCCTCGCGATAGAAGATGTCTTCGTTGTATCCGTTGAGCAACAGCAACATCTTATCGGCCGCCGCTGGAATAGTGGCTATGGTGTCGTCGAAGTTATCCTTGGAGACCGCAATGATCTTGCGGCACAGGCGTACTGTTTCGTTGGCCAACTCATGGAAGCGCGGCCACTTGCGATAGCCCATCATATCGGTTCCGTGGGCAGTAACAACGGTGGGCACATTGGTTTTTGCCGCAATGTTAGCAAGCAGCCATACATGCTGAGCATGGATAATATCGGGCTTAAACTCGCTTACTGCTTGATTGATAGCCGTACTAAACGCCTGCAAGTAACTATCGATTTGCGCATCGCTTAAATCGTCAAAGGTGGTCAGGCTACGCGGATGCGTGGTAAAACACGGGAAGTTAAAAGGCAAGGCGCATTCGGGGCTGCTGCCATCATGCGTGCCGCTCGCTTTTGCGGCGCCGCCCTCAGGAGAGCCCTCGTTTACCGCAGGGGCAGCATCGCCATCAACAGCGGTAAAGTACACGGGGCACAGCGTAACACCCTCAAGGGCAGCTGGCACCTTGTTTTCGGGGAATACAATGCACACATCATGACCACGTTTGGCAAGATGCAGTGCGGTATTCATGGTGTACGTTCCGCTTCCCGATCCTTCAAGCGGAAAATGGTTAACCAAGAGAATCTTCATGGGGAACCTCCAATGCGCAAGAGCACAAAAATGGCAATAAACAGGCGCAGATCGCGCCTTATATAGCATTGTACAACATCAGCGATAAACGATAACCTTCTCCCTTGGCTGAGATAAGGTGTCTATTGGTAGCCTACCAAAGCGGGTATGTCGTCGCTTGAATTATGCGCCAAGCTCAGCCTCGATAACGCCGGCTAGCGTCTCGGCCACTTCACGCGCCTGCTCGTGCGTAGCAGCTTCAACCATCACGCGCACAAGAGGCTCGGTGCCGCTGGGGCGAACCAGAATACGCCCGCTTTCACCCAAAAGCGATTCTTGGCGAGTGATTTCTGCTGCCACGGCGCTATTGCCAACAACCGCATGTTTATCGCTTACGCGCACGTTGATAAGCTCCTGAGGGAAGCGCTGCATAACAGAGGCGACCTCGCTCACCGTGCCGCCCTTACGCAAACAGGCCGACAGGAATTGCAAGGCAGTAATAAGGCCATCGCCGGTGGAGTTGTGCTCGAGAAAGATCATGTGGCCGCTTTGCTCGCCACCTAAAACATAGCCGCCTTTACGCAACTGCTCTAATACATAGCGATCGCCCACTTGGGTTTGGATGACATCGATATCGGCTTCGCGCATGGCCTTAGTGAAGCCCAAGTTACACATTACCGTGGATACAACGGTGTTGTTTGGCAGAGCGTTGCGGCTCTTCAAATCCAGCGCGCAAACCGCTTCAACAACATCGCCATCTATCTCGCCGCCACGCTCATCGATGAACATAACCCGGTCGGCATCGCCATCATGGGCAATACCCACTTGGGCGCCTGTCTCAGCCACAAGCGCACGCAACGGCTCCAAGTGAGTTGAGCCGCATTCGACATTGATATCGGTGCCCGTAAAATCATCGTTTATAGCAATAACCTCTGCCCCCAAAGCCTCGAGAGCTTGCGCGGTGGTAAGCGAGGCCGCGCCATGGCCAGTGTCGAGCGCGATTTTTAAGCCCTTAAACGAAACACCCAACTCCTGCACGGTAGCAAGAGCATGCTGAACGTAGAGCTCACAGGCGTTCTCAACAGGAACGATAACGCCTACGGCATCGCCGGCAGGGAGCGCTGATGCCGGAGAGCCACCTGCCTCCACAAAAGCTTCGAGCCTGGCCTCAACTTCATCGGGCAGCTTAAAGCCTTCGGCATCAAAAAACTTAATGCCGTTATACTCGGGCGGATTATGGGAGGCTGAAATAACCACACCACCGGCTGCATACAGCTCGCGCGTGAGGAAGGCAACGCCAGGCGTAGGAATAATGCCCGCTGCCAGCACGGTGCCTCCCCGACTCATGATGCCCGCATTTAAGGCAGACTCCAACATGTCGCCCGAAAGACGCGTATCTTTGCCCACCACGATGGTCTTACCCAAAAATTCAACCGCTGCCTGGCCCAACTTAAAAGCAATGTCGCAGGTTAACTCGGTATTAGCAACACCTCGTGCGCCATCGGTTCCAAACAGTTTTCCCATGAGTTCTCCTTTATATCCACCATAGTATTAAACGCGCATGCGCATGCGCGTAGAGCCTCGTGTTGGTGCGTACTGTTGTGTGCATGACAGTTTTGCCGGCCGCCATTACCTCAAACAAGCATGCTTAACACGCGGCGCTCAATTATTTTCCGATATGATGCCCGCGATTGACATACTCGGGCTTAAGCATAACCACACCGCCATGCTGTTGTATTTCATCTTCGGTCATGCGGGTGTTGAGCTCGGCGGCAAATTCGTCTAAGGCAATGCCGCAGCGCTCTAAAAGCACAAGCAGGTGATATACCACATCCCCTGCCTCGTAGCGCAAGTGGTCAACCTCGTGCGCAGAAGCACCTGGAGCCTCAACATCCTTTGCGGCCAGCGTGGTTTCATGAGCTTCCTCAACAAGTTTTTTCAAAAGAGTGTCTAGGTCACCCTGAAGTAAACGATACGTATAGCTTTCCTCGCCCGCTTCGCGGCGGCTGTGAATAGTGTTTGCCAGCGTTTCTAAAGACATGCCAATTTGACTTGCCGGCGGCCTGCGATCATCAGAAAGATAGGTTTTCATACGTGCGAAATCCCTTCATAAATCAACCGTTAGGAGCATACTACAATTGAGCAGTGATAGCATTGCAAGCCGCCCGTACTTCAAACAAAGCACGTTCTACATCGAGGGTGAGATACTCCCCTGCACGATACACCACATCGCCATCAATCATGGTTAATACCACATCGCTACCCTGAGCCGCATATACTACGTTACCCACCACATCGGGGGCAGGTTGCATCCAAGGTACATGCGCATCAAGCACCACCAAATCGGCCCGCATGCCAACTGCCACATCGCCGCAATCATTTCGCCCTTGCGAGAGCGCTCCATTGCGCGTGGCAATCTCGATGATTTGCTGCGGCGTAAGCCCTGCAGGGGTGTGGTTGGCGCCGCGCTGCATGAGTGCCAGCAAGTACATGTCGGCAAACATATTGTGGTTGTTGTTGCTTGCTACTCCATCAGTTCCCAGCGCAACCGTAATACCTGCCTGACGCATGGCAAGCACATCGGCAATACCACTGCCAAGCTTTGCATTTGAAGCAGGGTTGGTGGCTACAAACACGCCTTTATCGGCCAGAATAGCCAAATCGTCACCCTCAAGCCACACACAATGTGCCGCTGTCGTGGGAACATCAAAAAGCCCGCAATCAGCTAAATAGGCCACAGGTGTTTTGCCCGAATGGCGCTCTTTACAACCCTGAACTTCTGAAGCCGTCTCGCTTACATGCACCTGCATGCGAGCGCCCGCCTCGTGTGCGGCTTCCTGCGCCGCTTGTGCCAGACCGCGTGTTACCTTCTCAGTTGAGGTGTATTCGGCATGCAGACAATAATCAATAAGCAAGCGCCCATCATGTGCCCCGTGATAGCTCTGGCGCAAGTGGCGATTAATGGCTGCATCGGGCAGATCTTCGTAGGTTTTGGTTGGATCAAAACACGTAATGCAATTGGTCACGTTGCCCTTAAAGCCCGACTCTAGTATCGCTTTCACAATGGCATCAGTGTGGTAATACATATCGCTACACGACACCACTCCAAAGCGCATCATCTCGGCAACGCCCAATAAAGTGGCATAATACACCGCTTCATCGGTAAGCAAATCTTCAAAGGGGAAGATGGCCTCGTTAAGCCAGCGGTCAAGCGGCAGCCCCTCCCCGCGGCCTCGCAAGAGCGTCATGGGAACATGAGTGTGAGCGTTGTAAAGGCCGGGCATGAGAATCTTATCGCGGCCATCGTAGAGCTCGTCGTAGGGTTGAAGGGGCGCATTTGCCCAGTTTGATGCTTGCGTAGCGGTACTGGTGTGAGGCGCGGTAGATACACCGGCTTCGCCCTCGTCGCTCACCCGTGGCACCTGTGTACCCACGTAATCGACGCGGCCATCGCGCACCCCCACATAAGCATGAGGTGTGTGCTTACCCTTGCCGTCAATAAGATCGATATCTTCAAACAAAATCGCCTGTGCCATGGCACCACACCTAACTTTTTAAAAAATATGCGCCCCATGAAAGAGGCGCATATTGAGCATCTTATGTTTGCGCTCGCACTTTGTGCAGCGATCGCCTTCTGCACTTGGCTGCTGCAAGCGGCTTCCGGCAGCTCACCAAGCGGTAGAACCCCCAGCTGCGCTTGCCCTAAGCGCGAAAGCGCAACGCCTCAACTGCAGCGTTGGCCCCAGTAAAGCCTTGCGCACGGCCACTGCACATTCAGGCGCGGCGAACACATGTGATCAAGCGCCCGAGGTTACTCCTCGTCTTGAGAAGAATCCTCGTTGTGGCCGATCAGGTTAAAGCCCAGGTCAGAAGAGCCCAGCAATGCATCAAGCTCTTCTAAGTTGCGCTGATAAGAGCGCGGCGGCAAGGCTTCGCCCAGCATATCTTCATCATCGGTGTTGAAGGTTGCTGGCTGATCGCCACCAATAAGCACCGTGTCGTCAGGCGAGAACACCATGTCAAGCAACTGGCTCATATCATCGCGAGAAGCCTGCAGATCATCTTCAATAACGCGGCTCAAACCACGCTCTTCCAAGCCTGCCTTCAGCTCTTCGATGGCCTTTGTGCCAATGCCCTCGATGCGCAAGAGCTCATCTTCAGTATGGCCAACCAAATCGGCAACGGTTTCGATGCCTGCCTCGCTGAACTTGTTAGCCCAACGCTGCGAAACGCCCAGGTCATCGTAGATGTACAAGCGAGCCTCTTCATCGGTGAGGTTGTTGGCGCGATAGCCTGCGGTAATGGAAGCAAAGTAGCTTGCGTAATCCGAGCCAGCGCCCAAATATCCCTCGCCATCAAGCGACCAATCCTGAGGCTGGGGCAAGAGCTCCTCGATCTCACGCAAAGCTGCCGGAGCCGAATCGGGCAAGCGCTCGGAATCGACCTTATCAACCGGCACTCCCTTGTAGGTAAGACCTACATCGTGGTAGCGCTTCAAGCCCGTACCAGCCGGGATAGGCTTGCCCATAACAACGTTTTCCTTCAAGCCTTGCAGAGTATCGACCTTGCCTTCGATGGCGGCATCGGTTAGCACCTTCGTGGTTTCCTGGAAGGATGCGGCTGAAATCCAAGAATCGGTAGCAAGCGAAGCCTTGGTAATACCCAGCAATAAGGGCTGACCCACTGGAGGCTCTTTGCCCTCGAGTACCAACTCGTTTGCAACCCTTTCGAACTCGAAGCGATTAACCTGGCGACCAGGCAGGTAATCGGAATCGCCTGGATCAAGCACGGTCATCTTGCGCAGCATCTGACGGGCAATAACTTCAATGTGCTTGTCGTTAATATCTACACCCTGGGATACGTACACATCCTGAACTTGGTTAACGATGTAGCGAAGGGTCGTATTCGGATCGGTGAGGCGCAGCAAATCATGCGGGTTGACAGAACCCTTGGTCAGCTGCTGGCCAACCTCAACCTGACAGTTATCGGTAACGCCTGGCATCAACTGAGCACGAGCTGCCACCACATACTCGCGGATGTTGCCTTCCTGATCGTGAACGGTAAGTACCTTGTTTTGCTTGTCGCCCGAAACCTGCAGCGTACCTGCGATTTCAGAGAGGACAGCCTGACCCTTAGGCTTGCGTGCCTCAAACAGCTCGGTAACACGAGGAAGACCGTGAGTAATATCCTCACCTGCAACGCCGCCGGTGTGGAACGTACGCATGGTTAACTGAGTACCCGGCTCGCCAATGGATTGAGCTGCAATAATGCCAACTGCTGTGCCAATGTTTACCGGACGCGAGGTAGCCAAATCCCAACCGTAGCACTTCTGGCAAATACCGTGATCTGCATGGCAGGTCATAACAGCACGATGCTTGATGGTTTTAACACCTGCATCGGCCATCGCGCGCAGCTGAGCCGCCGAAGAAGGATACTCTCCTGCTTCCATAATTACCTCGCCGGTAGTTTCGCTAACAGCAGGCTCGGCCAAGCAGCGGCCAACCAGAGAATCATCCACTTCGCCCTTGGCATCCAAGATGCTGCACTCTACGCCATCGGTAGTGCCGCAATCGATCTGACGAATAATAACGTCTTGCGCAACATCAACCAAGCGGCGCGTCAGATAACCAGAGTCGGCAGTACGCAAGGCCGTGTCGGCCAGGCCCTTACGAGCACCGTGGGTAGAAATGAAGTACTCCAAAACCGAAAGGCCCTCGCGGAAGTTTGCCTTAATAGGACGGTCGATAATCTCGCCCTTCGGGTCGGACATAAGGCCGCGCATACCAGCCAGCTGACGAATCTGCTTGATGTTACCACGAGCACCAGAGAAGGCCATCATGTAAATGGGGTTGAACTTGTCGAAGTTGTTGGCCATAGCGTCGCCCACTTCTTCGTTGGCGGCATTCCAAATATCAACAATTTGCTTATGGCGCTCTTCATCGGACATAAGACCCATCTCGTAGTCTTCGTCGATGGCGGCAACCTTGCTATCAGCCTCGGCCAAAATCTCGGCCTTATTCGGCGGTACCGTTGCATCGTATACCGAAACCGTAACACCAGCGCGCGTTGCGTAGTGGAAGCCAGCGCTCTTCAGACCATCCAGGATGGGCTCCATTTCAGAGGTGGTGTAGCGGTTGCAGCAATCCTCAACCAAACGACTGATTTCCGTCTTGTTCATTTCGTAGTTCAAATACGGATAATCATCGGGCAAAACAGCATTGAAGGTAATGCGGCCGATGGTGGTTTCAATGCGCTCGCCAGCCTTGTGCTCTTCAAATACGCCAAAGGCGGAGGCTACCTGGGTATCGCGCGTTAAACGCACCCAAATCTTAGCTTGCAGATCAAGCTCGGCGCGGGCATCGTAGGCGTTCATAGCATCATCAAAATCGATAAATGCCCTGCCCTCACCCGGGAAGCCATCACGTGCGGCAGTTAAGTAGTACAAACCGATAATCATATCCTGCGTTGGTACCGTCAAAGGACGACCATGAGCAGGTGATTTGATATTGTTTGCAGAAAGCATCAGCACGCGTGCTTCAGCCTGAGCTTCGTTGCCCAGCGGTACGTGTACAGCCATCTGGTCGCCGTCGAAGTCGGCGTTAAAGGCGGTGCAGACCAAAGGATGCAGCTTGATAGCTTTGCCCTCAACAAGAACCGGCTCGAAGGCCTGAATGCCCAGGCGGTGCAAGGTAGGAGCACGGTTTAAGAGCACCGGATGCTCGGTAATAACCTCTTCCAAAACGTCCCATACATAGCTTGCGCCACGATCAACAGCGCGCTTAGCAGCCTTGATGTTGGCAGCGTATTCCAGCTCGACCAAGCGTTTCATGACAAAGGGCTTGAACAGCTCGAGTGCCATTTGAGAAGGCAGGCCGCACTGATGAAGCTTCAAGGTAGGACCAACAACAATAACCGAACGACCCGAGTAGTCTACACGTTTACCCAGCAAGTTTTGGCGGAAACGCCCCTGCTTGCCCTTGAGCATATCGGAGAGCGACTTTAAGGGGCGATTGCCAGGACCGGTAACCGGACGCCCACGACGGCCGTTGTCGAACAGGGAATCTACCGCTTCTTGCAGCATGCGCTTTTCGTTGTTAACGATGATCTCGGGAGCACCCAAATCAAGCAAGCGCTTCAAGCGGTTATTGCGGTTGATAACACGGCGATACAAATCGTTTAAGTCACTGGTTGCAAAACGGCCACCGTCGAGCTGCACCATAGGACGCAGATCGGGCGGAATAACTGGGATAACATCCAGGATCATATCGCGAGGCTTATTGGTGGAATGCAGGAAGGAATCAACCACCTTGAGGCGCTTGATGGCCTTGGCGCGCTTTTGGCCCTTGCCGGTGGCAATAGTCTCACGCAGCTCTTCTGCCGTTGCTTCCAAATCGATGGCATCCAAAAGATCGCGAATTGCTTCGGCGCCCATGCCACCCTTGAAGTAATCGGAGTAGTTCATGCGCATTTCGCGATACAAAGCCTCATCGGGTACGAGCTGCTTTGGCTCGATCTTCAAAAAGGCCTCGAGAGCCTCGCTACGCAAAGCCTTACGCTCGTTGAACTCCTCGAAGATATCGGCGATCTCGTCTTCAACCTCTTCAGGAGTCATGCGCTCGTCTTCATCGATGTCGTCGACAAACTCGTCTTCCTCGGGAACATAATCCACCGAAAGACGACGCGTTGCTTCGATCAAGCGATCGCGCTCGGCATCCAACTCTTCCAAGTCGGCGGAGAGCTCATCACGCAACTCTTCAACATCTTCTTCGCGCGCTTCCTTATCAACGCTTGTTACGATGGAAGAGGCGAAGTACAAAACCTTTTCGAGCTCTTTGGGGGCAATATCAAGCAGATAACCCAAGCGAGAAGGCGAACCCTTGAAGTACCAAATATGGCTTACCGGGGCGGCCAACTCGATATGACCCATACGCTCACGGCGAACCTTTGAGCGCGTTACTTCAACGCCGCAGCGCTCGCACACAATGCCCTTAAAGCGGATGCGCTTGTATTTGCCGCAGGCGCACTCCCAATCTTTCGTAGGGCCAAAAATCTTTTCGCAGAACAAGCCATCCTTTTCGGGCTTGAGCGTACGATAGTTAATGGTTTCGGGCTTTTTGACCTCGCCGCGAGACCAGCCGCGAATGTCTTCAGCACTTGCAAGAGAGATACGAATGGCATCAAAGTTGTTAACATCAAACTCAGTCATTTAGTTCTCCTCTCCCTCACCGATTAAATCTATAGTTTCGTTATTGTCGCGCAAAAGATCACCCAATTCAGCTGTGATAGAACCCAGAAGGTCATCTTCAGTTGCTGGCTTTTCCTCCGACTCGAGAGGAGCGCCCAGCAGCTCTTCGGACGTATCTTCATGTTCTTGCGTAACGTCGATGGTTTGGTGCTGATGGCCTTCCAGCTCGACGTTCAAGCACAAAGAACGCATTTCTTTGATAAGAACCTTGAACGACTCCGGCACCTCGGCAGGAGGAATGGACTCGCCCTTAACAATGGCCTCGTAAGCCTTAACGCGGCCAGAGGTATCGTCAGACTTGATGGTCAAGATTTCCTGCAGGACGTTGGATGCGCCATAAGAGTACAGCGCCCACACTTCCATCTCGCCGAAGCGCTGGCCACCAAACTGAGCTTTACCACCCAGCGGCTGCTGGGTAATCAAGCTGTAAGGACCGGTTGAACGAGCATGAATCTTGTCGTCAACCAAGTGGCCCAACTTCAAGATGTAAGACTGGCCAACGGTAATGGGCTCGCGGAACTTCTCGCCGGTGCGGCCATCGAAGAGCCACGTTTTGCCTGTAGCAGAAAGCTGCGGAACCAGCTCTTCACGAGCATGCTCGCCGTACTTCTTGCGATGCATGTTAATGAGGTTGCGGTTTGCTTTGAGAATAACGTCGGAAATCTCTTCCTCGGTTGCACCGTCGAAAACAGGCGTGGCCACATGGATGGGGCCTTCTACCACTTCGTCGGTTTCTTCCTCATCGGACCAGCCCCACTTAGCGGCCCAACCCAGATGGCACTCAAGCAGCTGGCCAACATTCATACGGGAAGGAACACCCAAGGGGTTCAAGATAACATCGATAGGCGTACCATCGGCCAAGTAAGGCATATCTTCAACAGGCAAGATGCGCGAGATAACACCCTTGTTACCGTGACGACCAGAAAGCTTGTCGCCCTGCTGGATCTTACGCTTCTGAGCCACAAACACACGAACAAGCTCGTTTACGCCGGGTGCCAGCTCATCGCCATCAAGACGCGAGGAGCGCACCACGTTGATAACGCGGCCGCCAGCACCATGAGGCACCTTCAGGGAAGTATCGCGTACCTCACGAGCCTTTTCGCCAAAGATAGCGCGCAGCAGGCGCTCTTCGGAGGTAAGCTCGGTCTCGCCCTTCGGAGTAACCTTGCCAACCAAAACATCGCCGGGGAATACCTCGGCACCAACGCGGATAACGCCATCGGCATCGAGGTCGGAAATCATATCTTCGGAAATATTAGGAATTTCACGCGTGATTTCCTCAGGGCCGAGTTTGGTGTCGCGAGCATCAATTTCATACTCAGAAATATGGATGGACGTTAACAAATCCTCGGCCACAACACGCTCGGAAACAATGATGGCGTCCTCGTAGTTGTAACCTTCCCATGGCATGTATGCAATCATGAGGTTCTGACCAAGCGAAAGCTCAGCCTTGTCGCACGAAGGGCCATCGGCCAAAACATCGCCCGGGAAGACCTTATCGCCCTTGCGAACGATAGGCTTGTGGTTCATGCAGCCGCTCTGATTTGAACGCTGGAATTTAGGAATGAGGTATTCATCGTATTCGCCATCTTCGCGCTCGATGATAATGGTTTGACCGTCAACGTAATCAACCACGCCAGCATTTTGAGCAACTAAGATCTCGCCGGAATCTACCGCGATGCGATGCTCGATACCCGTACCAACCAAAGGAGCATTGGGGCGAAGCAGCGGCACAGCCTGACGCTGCATGTTCGAACCCATGAGAGCGCGGTTTGCGTCGTCGTGCTCGAGGAAGGGAATGAGCGAAGTAGCAACGGATGTCATCTGACGAGGAGACACATCCATGTAGTTAACCTGCGAGGGCGGAACGTCGGCTGCCTCACCAAAGACCCCGTGAGAATCTTTAGTACGGCACAGAACACGCGGCGATGGAACAAAATTACCATCGGCATCAGTGTGGCCAAACTCGCGCGTTTCCAAGTTAAACGTTTCGTTTGCCTGAGCGATAGTGTACTTTTCTTCCTCATCGGCCGTAAGGTAATCGATGTCATCGGTAACTTTGCCATCGACAACACGGCGATAAGGTGTCTCGATAAAGCCATAGGAATTGACACGAGCGTAGGTTGCCAACGAACCAATTAAGCCAATGTTTGGACCTTCAGGAGTCTCGATCGGGCACATACGACCATAGTGAGAAGTATGAACGTCGCGAACTTCAAAGCCTGCACGCTCGCGCGACAAACCGCCAGGGCCCAAAGCCGACAAACGGCGCTTATGCGTAACACCAGCAGCGATATTGGATTGATCCATGAACTGCGAGAGCTGCGAAGAACCGAAGAACTCTTTGATGGCAGCAACAATAGGACGAATATTAACCAGCGATTGCGGCGTAATATCGTCTGCCTCCTGCATGCTCATGCGCTCGCGCACAACACGCTCCATACGGGAAAGGCCGATGCGGAATTGGTTTTGAATCAACTCGCCCACCGTGCGAATACGGCGATTGCCAAAATGGTCGATATCGTCGGTGCTCACGCCCTCTTGCCCATCATGCAAGGCCACAATGTAGCGCATGGTGGCGATGATATCTTCTTGGGTGAGCGTAGAAGCATCGTTTTCAGGATCGAAGCCCAGCTTCTTGTTGATTTTATAGCGGCCAACGCGAGCCAGATCGTAACGCTGGGGGTTGAAGAACAAACCATCAAGCAAGGTACGGGCAGAATCAATCGTTGGTGGCTCACCGGGGCGGAAGCGACGATAGAGCTCGATGAGAGACTCTTCTTTGGTGGTGGCTGGATCGCGATCGAGCGTGCGAACAACCATCTCAGAATCGCCCAACAAATCGATAATCTCTTCGCGCGTTTCGGCAATGCCTAAAGCACGCAGGAGCAGCGTTGCTGGCTGCTTGCGCTTGCGATCGATGCGCACAGAAAGAATATCGCGCTTGTCGGTTTCAAACTCAAGCCAAGCACCCCGTGAAGGAATGACCTTGGCATTGTAGATAGTTTTATTAGATGTTTTGTCTTGTTCGGCCGAGAAGTATACGCCTGGGGAACGAACTAACTGAGAAACAACAACGCGCTCAGTACCATTAATAATGAAGGTACCGCGCTGAGTCATAAGCGGGAAATCGCCCATGAAGACTTCTTGTTCCTTGATTTCGCCCGTTTCACGGTTGATGAAGCGAATCTCTGCGGAAAGTGGCGCCTGATAGGAAACGTCACGCTCCTTGCATTCATCTACGCTATACTTGGGCTCACCGAACTCGTGCTTGCCGAATTCGACACACATATCCTTGGTGTTGGATTCAATGGGACTAATGTCGGCAAAGGCATTGGACAGGCCCTCATCCATGAAGTGTTTGAAGCTTTCGGTTTGGATGGCGATAAGATTGGGAACATCCATGACGTCCGGAATCTTTGCGAAGCTCCGACGGCTCCTATAACGGCTGGTGGAATCGGGGTTTTTGGATTGAACCACGAGTCATTTCCTCCTTCGGTGCGACTGGCTATTTTGCAAAAAGACGCAATTTAATAAGATACTTCCGCCATATACTCAAGTCAAGAAAAATTTTTTTAAACTATGTTTTGATAATGGAGTTTTAGACCGATCTGAGAGATCTTTGGCGGATAAAACTTGCACGCTTGAAGCCGCAATACGAGAAACGCACTCAAAGGTTTCGCTTCCAATTAACCCTTGCGCCAAGAGCGTGCCTAACTGCCACCTGTGCATGTAACAGAACAGCCACCGAACAAACCATGGAGCCCTTGAAGAAGAGTTCGCTCGATTAGCTTCCACCCAGCTGTTGTCAGATCTCAAGCTGCGCCCCGGTATATGATACTTAGCTCTTCTCAAGACTTTCTCTGCAACAAACATAAGCCATATAGCTAGCAAAGAAGCCCTTGGGGAAGAGGCCGCGCGGTCAGCTTCCGCTTGTTTCGGTTTTCAAGAGAACATAAGGGCACAAGCGAAGAACGATTTGATAAAAGGTTCAGGTCATCCCAAAACACCTGCTCAAACAACCGGGGCTTGTGCTTTGTATTGTTCTCTTGAAAACCGCGCTCCAGATTCCCT
>CAZDCX010000022.1:2716-21666 GCA_964504115.1 uncultured Cryptobacterium sp. | reverse complement strand
GTGCGCTCCATAGATTGGGATTATGCCTCCACAAGGCCAGGCGCACCCGATGAAGCAAGGGCATCATGAGCATTACCCGAAACCGGTGCACCCTCCTCTTGCCCGCCTACGAGACCCGCGTCCGATGCAGCACATGAAACTTCCTCGCGCGGCATTAATCGGCATGAGTTGCCATCGCACACCATGTCGTAGCCCTCCGGGGCTGCCTTATCGGCAGATGCTTGGTCTAAAACGCTAAAAGCTTTTGCATATCCACCAGCACCGTAGTTCAACGCTTTTGAGACGCGGGCAATAGTGGTTGCCGAAGCGCCCGTTGTCTGCTCAATTGCTGCGTACGATTTACCCTCACGAAGCATGCAAGCCACTTCAAAGCGCTGAGAAATATCTTTAATTTCCCGCACGGTAAACAGATCCTCCAACAAAGCGAAGACTTCATCGGGCTGATGAAGACCAGCTAAAACCGTGAGCAGATCTTCAACTTCAGGAGTACGCAACCGAGCCATGCCTACTGCTCCAATTTCGCGAGGCCATACTCAATGGAATCGACCAGGGCATTCCACGAAGCCTCAATGATGTTTTCCGAAACGCCAATGGTGCCCCAAGAATCTTGGCCTGCCGTTGAAACAATCATGACGCGCGTAGTAGCTGCCGTACCGGCATGGTCATCCAAGATACGCACCTTATAGTCGGTCAGCTCGATGTTAGCAAGCTCAGGATAGGCATCTTGCAAAGCCAAACGTAGTGCATTGTCTAAAGCACCCACCGGGCCCGTTCCCTCACCGGTTGCCACGTAGCGCTTATCGCCAACATGAACCTTGATGGTAGCCTCACTCATAGCGTCTTTCGCCCACGCATTAGTGTCTTCTTTGTCGTCAACGATAACGCGGAAGCTTTCCAGCGTGAAATGTGGCTTTAAAGTTCCTAAATGCTGCTGGAGCAGCAGTGCCAGCGAGCCATCAGCCACTTCATACGAAAAGCCAGCAGCCTCTCGGTTTTTGATATCGTCCAAAATCTCCTGGGTCAAGCTACCCTGCCCTGACAGATCAAAACCGAGCGTGCGGGCCTTGGCAACCAAGGACGCTTTACCTGCTAGCTCGCTTACGAGCACGCGGGTAGCGTTACCCACCTTCTCGGGGTTGGTGTGCTCGTAGGCTTCAGGGAAGCGCGCAATAGCACTTGCATGTAAACCGCCCTTGTGAGCAAAGGCCGAAGAACCCGTATAAGGATGATGGGTCGAATGAGACATGTTGCACGTATCGGCAACAAACAAGGCCACGCTGGTAAGCTGCGTTAAACTCTCGCTGCCAACCACGTGCTTACCCATTTTTAGTTCCAAATCAGCAATGGCGGTAAGCAAATCGCAGTTACCCACGCGCTCGCCGTAGCCATTTACCGTGCCCTGAACCTGTGTGCAACCGGCACGCACGGCTGCCAAGCTGTTTGCCACCGCACAACCCGAATCGTTATGACAATGCACGCCAAAGCGCTGATTGGGGAAGCGCTGCGTTACCACACGGGTAATCTCTTCCACCTCGAAGGGAAGCGCACCGCCATTGGTCTCACACAAATCAACCGAATCGGCGCCGGCCTCTACAGCCGCCTCAACCACCTGCAAGGCATACTCAGGGTTGGCCTTATAGCCATCGTAAAAATGCTCGGCATCGAATACGACCTCAACCCCCTGCGCCTTCAAATAAGCAACCGAATCATGCACCATGCGGATGTTTTCTTCCAAAGTGGTTTGAAGAGCGCGCTCAATTTGAGCATCCCAGCTCTTACCCACAATGGTAACCACCGAAGCGCCTGAAGCAAGCAAGTCGGCCAACCCCGAATCATCTTCTGCAGCAACGCCTTTTTTACACGTTGAGCCAAAGGCAACCACCTTGGCATGCTTGAAGGTCATAGCAGCAACCTGCTGAAAAAAGGCAATGTCCTTGGGGTTAGAAGCGGGATAACCGCCTTCAATATAGTCGATGCCAAAATCATCCAAGCGTTCTACGATGCGCAGTTTATCCTCGAGCGACAGCGAAATACCTTCGCTCTGCTCGCCATCGCGCAACGTGGAGTCATAACTGTAGATACGATTATCCATCGACGTTCCTTCCTACCAAATACCCCTCAAAATGAATATTTCACACTATGCAAAGAGAGCCCCGAAACGAGGCTCTCTTATTCTACCTGAAAGTGCGCTCTTGCTCCGATACGAACTCTTGCATGGTACCAACGTGCACCACAAAGACGCTCTTATCGATGACTATACTCAATGCTGTACCTACACCGAGCAAGCTTACAACAAGCTATTGAGCAATGCGCGTGATCCACTCTTCGTACTCGGGAACCTTGCCATAGGCCACATCGAAATAACGAGCCTGCAGCTGCTCGGTAATGGGGCCACGTCCGCCCGTTGAGCGATCATCGATGCTCGCAACGGGGGTAAGTTCAGCCGCAGAACCAGTCATGAACATCTCGTCGGCAATGTACAAATCGGAGCGCGTGAGCGACTCTTCAATAACAGGAATGTCCAGGTCAAGGGCGATTGTGATAACGGTATCGCGCGTAATACCCTCAAGCAGGCCATCAGAGAGCGGCGGCGTTGACAAGATGCCGTTACGTACAACAAACAGATTCTCGCCTGTGCCCTCGCACACATAGCCCATCTCATTGAGCATAACGGCCTCGGAATAACCATGATTCTTGGCCTCCAGCTTGGCCAAAATAGAATTCATGTAAGAAGCAGAAGACTTTACAGCAGGCGGAATAGCATTAAACGAACGCTGACGCCACGAAGAAACGCCGACCTTAACGCCTTGAGCTAAGGCCTCTTCGCCCAGATAGGCATCCCATGGCCACACTGCAATGATAACGTCAACCTCGGAGCCCGTTGGATCAACGCCCATTTGACCATACCCGTAATAGGCTAAAGGACGAATGTAGCAAGACTTCAGTTTGTTAGCCTTAATAATATCAACGGTAGCCTGGCATAACTCTTCAACCGAGTAGGGCAAATCCATCATGATAATTTTTGCGCTGCGATGCAAACGCTCCATGTGATCTTGCAAACGGAAGATAACTGCCTCATCGGTATCGGTGTTGTGATAGCAACGAATACCCTCAAAAACAGCAGACCCGTAATGCAAAGCGTGCGACAAAACATGCGTGGTGGCTTGCTCCCATGGCACAATCTCGCCATTTTTCCAAATATAATCAACGGGTTGAAGGTCAGCCATTATTCATCCTCTCCACAGTAGTACTTATCTCTTGTCTTCCCAGTTCGGTCATGACCTCAAATGAGACTTTTATTGTACTCCAATTAAATAAAGCAAAAATTGTTTACGGTAAATGGGCATAAAAGGTAGCCCACGATCGGTTAAAGTCACGGGGCTGGCTCACAAGCCCGAGCAAGCATTACTCCTGTATAGCGGCGTATTATAGCAGTGCGCTGTCGATTGAATCCTCGTTTGCGCTTTTCACTTCAGCCGCCTGCTTCTTTATTTGCTGACGACGTTTGCGCGCCGCCTCTTCCACATCGGTGGTTTGAACAGCATGCATAAGAATTTGCATGCGATGCTCAACATCTTCAATAATTTCTGAGCAATCTTTGAGCTCATCATGCATATTGATGCCTTCGATGTTTACATCCGATTTGTATCTGAGCGTATGCTCGAGTGAAGCCCAAAAATCCATGGCGATGGTACGAAATTGAATCTCGACTGGCACATATTGTTTGCGGTCAAGAAAATACACGGGCACTTTTACAATAACGTGCAAACTGCGATACCCATTGGGTTTAGGGTGAGCAATGTAGTCCTTCACCTTAACAATAGACAAATCGTCTTGGAGCGAAAGTACCTTGACCAGGGAATATACATCATCAATGTAGGCAGCGATAACGCGCAGGCCTGCCACATCAAGAACGTTTTCCTCCATCGACTCAAGCGTTATGGGCTTATTGTTGCGCTGGAGTTTTTCAAACACGCTTTTTGGATCTTTCAAACGCGTTTCAATATGGTGAATAGGATTTCGATTAAAGCGAGATTCCAAATCGTCATCTAAGATCTCAAAACGAGTTTGCATTTCGCGAATGGCTGCCTCGTATTTTTTAAACACTAACGTGCTTGCTTGTTTGAACAGGCGATACTGCGCGGCTAGCTTTTGGGCTTGCTCAGGATCAGAAGAATCGTATGCCATAGTAAATAAACCCCTCACATCGTTTTGTCTTGTCAGGCAGCTTCAACAATTCAAGCTGCAACGTATTCACGCTCAAGCTGCACACCGTGCGCGGTGCCTATTTAGGGTAACAACAGAGCTCCCGCATACTACTGGCACTTGCCTCTTTGTTTCCAAATGTTTGATCAACAATAAACAAAGCCCAAGAAGAACAATGCTTCTTGGGCTTGTAAGGCGCTATGTGATAGCGAAAAAGGATCTTAGACGTAGAACAGCATATCGTTATACGTTGGCACAGGCCAGTAGCTGCGCTCGGTAATGCACTCAAGATCGTCAATTTCACGGCGAAGATCATCCATCGCGGGGAGAACCTTGTTGGCATACTGATTAGCTTGCTCTTGTGGATCGCTAATTTCTTCCGTGGCATCGTGGAGTTCAACCAGCTTATCAAGGGCGGTTGCTGCACGGTTAAACCCTGCAATCAGCTGGTTGAGAAGCTCTTCGGTGTGACCCAGATCAGCACCGCAAGCAGCAGTTTTGATCGTGGTAATATTGCTTGCCACGTCGGCCATATAATCGCTGATAGCAGGTAGGTAGGTGCGGCGTGCCATGCGAATCATAACGCGCGCTTCGATATTGAGAAGCTTGTTGTACTTATCGAGTTTAACCTCATAGCGGCTGCGAACCTCAGGCTCGGTAAGAACACCAAACTCAGCAAACAAGTCGATAGACTTCTGGCTGATGAGGCACGGAAGAGCTTCGGCAGTGTTGCGGTTGTTGGCCAAACCGCGACGTGCAGCTTCTTCCTCCCACTCCTCAGCATAACCATCGCCGTTGAAAATGATGCGCTGATGATCGCGCAAAGTCTTCTTGAGGTACTTGATAGCCTCTTTCTCAAACTTCTCTTCAGGGGTGCCCTCAAGTGCATCGGCAAAGTTCTTCAAGCTCTTTGCCATAGCCGTGTTCAAAATGGTATTCGCATCAGAGAGGTTAACTGCCGAGCCGGGCATACGGAACTCAAATTTATTGCCCGTGAAAGCAAAGGGGCTCGTACGATTGCGGTCGGTATTATCTTTAATAAACTTCGGCAGCACTGCTACGCCTAGGTCCATAGCAATAGACTCTGCGGAGTGGTATTCCTTGTCGGAAATAAGAGCATCAACAATAGCATCCAGCTCGCTACCCAAAAAGATTGAAACGATAGCCGGCGGAGCCTCATTGGCGCCCAAACGGTGATCGTTACCGGCCGAAGCAACCGACATACGCAAAAGCTCTTGATACTCGTCAACAGCCTCAATAACGCAGGTGAGGAAGACCAAGAAGCGCAGGTTATCACTTGGGTCATCGCCCGGATCGAGAAGATTAACCTTGTCGTAGGACAGCGACCAGTTGTTGTGCTTACCGGAGCCATTGATGCCCTCAAAGGGCTTTTCATGCTGCAAGCATACCAAGCCATAGTGCGAGGCATCCAAACGCATCTTCTCCATGGTGAGAAGGTTTTCATCAATGGCGCGATTGGAGTTGGAGAACAGAGGGGCAAGTTCGTGCTGGGCTGGAGCCACTTCGTTGTGCTTGGTCTTAGCCGAAACACCTAACGACCACAGGTCGTCGTCCAACTCTTTCATGAAATTATTAACCGTTGGACGAATGGCACCAAAGTAATGCTCTTCAAGTTCTTGGCCCTTAGAAGGAGCTGCACCAAACAAGGTGCGGCCCGTCATAATAAGGTCTTGGCGCTGCTCATAATCCTTCTCGGAGATGAGGAAGTATTCCTGCTCGGCGCCCACCGTGGTAACAACGCGATGACCATCTTCACCGAAAAACTTCAGCACACGATTGGCCTGCTTATCGATAGCGTTCATCGAGCGAAGCAGTGGCGTTTTCTTATCAAGCGCTTCGCCGGTGTATGAACAAAACGCCGTAGGGATACACAAAACCTCATCTTTAATAAAAGCAAAGCTAGTGGGATCCCAGGCCGTATAGCCGCGTGCTTCAAACGTGGCGCGCAACCCTCCTGAAGGGAAGCTGGAAGCATCGGGCTCGCCCTGAATGAGCTCTTTGCCCGAAAACGTCTCGATAGCTGTGCCATCGCCAGCAGGGGTTACAAAACCATCGTGCTTTTCAGAGGTAATACCCGATAGAGGCTGGAACCAATGCGTGTAGTGGGTTGCGCCCTTTTCGATAGCCCAACTCTTCATAGCATGTGCTACGACATGAGCAAGTTCGCTATCAAGAGGTTTACCTTCTTTGATAGTTTTCGAAAGGCTCTTGTACGTGCTGGATGGAAGGTATTCTTTCATGACGCGGTCATTGAATACCATCGATCCATAAATTTCTGAAACGTGGGCCATCTTTTCTCCTTACGGTCCGTGCCGTTAAAACAGCCTGATTTAGAACAATATCGTGTTCTATTGTGCCATAACTCACCCCAGCTTTAAGGGGTCTATCTCACCTTAAGGGGCTAATGTTTCAAACAGTTTTCAGACGAAACACTACTTTGTTTCACAACACGTAACTTCCAAGGCCTGCGTTTGGTGCGTGTTGGCATACTGCACGAGGCTCCCTATAGGAACGCCCCAGACCAAGCAGGAATGGGGCGTTACGTAAGCAGTATGCTTTAATGCGCGAACCCTTACAGATCAACGGGCTGATGCGTTGCTGCCGATTCAAGCACCGCACAAGAAACACGCAACGTGTTAAGCGCGTCTGCGCCCGTGCAGCGGGGTTTGGTCTCGCGTCCGGTACACAAATCAACAAAGTGATCAAGCTCGGCGGCCATTGGGTCGTTAATCTCAACCTCGAAATGCTCCTTTTTGAGCTCTTCGTTCCAGCCGTAATGACCCTCGTCGTAGTAATACAAATCCATATGCGGGAATCCAAATGAGCCCTTTGTACCAAAAATGCGCAGGCTGTTTTCATCATCGCAGAGGCCGTATGACAAATTCTCACATGCCGCCAAGTCGTAGCTCCAAGGACCGGGCGTACCATCGCTTACAAAGTAGGTTGCAGTAGCGCCCTCTTCGTACTCAACAATAACCGAGACAGAATCTTCCACTTCGTTGCCGCGGATAGAATTGTGAGATACCGCATAGACCCGTACTGGCTTCATGCCTGTTACATAATTGAGATCATCGAAGTCGTGGATAGCGTTGATCAGAAGGGGGCCGCCGCCCTTAGAAACGCGCCAGGGCACCTCAAAATAAGCATCGGGCTTTGCGATGGCAAAGCTGCTTTGCAAGCCAACAATGGTACCCAAGCGACCCGATTCAACAAGCTCGCGCAGGAACAAATAACGCGGAGAAGAGCGGCGATGATGACCAATCAGAAGCGTTGCCTTAGCCTTATCACACACATCGATAATGTGCTGAGCCTCTTCGACGGTACTGGCAATGGGCTTTTCCAGCAAAATATTCTTTAAGCCAGCAGCAAGTGATGCCTCAACCGCCTCTACATGCAAGCCATTAGGCAAAGCAATAGCAACGGCATCGAGATCTTCTTGTTGCAAAAGCTCCTTATAATCGGCGTAGAGCTTGACATCTAGTTCTTTGGCAACCGCTTCAGCCTGCTCGCCAAAACCGGCAACAGCCACCAAATCAACCTCTTTGTGAGCGACTGCATCACGTGCTATTTTTGCCCCCTGGTTTAAACCGAAAACGGCAAGTTTTACGTTGCTCATATCTCTCCTTTGCGTTTGACTTTCTTCAAAGCACCTCGTTGGCTTGCTGCCACAGCGATGCTTGGTTGTGACTTTGATTATTAAAAAAGCCATTACAAATTGCAATAGTACCCGCTTAATGCCCTATGCAAGTTACGGCCTTAACCGCCTTTGCGTAATCAAAGAATCAATTTTCGCTTTCGCCGCACTGCGCAGTCAGCCCCTGCTCAATAGCCGCGGCTACTTCGGCAAGCGCTGCTTCGTCGGGCACCCACTGACAAGTAATGGTGCCAAATGGCAAGCGATAACCTGCTTCTTCCAAGGTTTTTGCTACTTGGTTTGGACCCATAGGAGCCCAGCCATACGACCCAAACGGAATGCCGATTTTACCCTTTGGACTGAGCCCTTTCACATAGCAGAGAAAACCAGCAACGGTGGGCATCATGGTGGAATTGAGCGTGGGGCTGCCAACCGCTAGATATTTGGCATCAAGTAATTCGGTCATAATATCGGAAATATGATTGACCTTTAAATCGAAGACGCGCGTCGGAATACCATGCTCAGTAAACACCTCGTTGATTTGCATAGCCATTGCTTCGGTGGAATGCCACATGCTGTCATAAACAATAAGGGCATACTCTTCAGAAACACCATTGGCCCAGCGCGTGTACTTATCCACAATATCGCTCACGTGGCTGCGCCAAACAACGCCATGGCTTGGTGCAATCATGTCAAAATCAAGATCGGCGCAGGCCTTCAGAGCCTTTTTTACCATCGGAGCATACGGCATAACGATATTGGCGTAATACTTTTGCGCCTGCTTCATCACCTCGGCAAAGCCAACCTCGTCGTCGAAATGAATACTGGAAGCAAAATGTTGACCAAAAGCGTCATTTGAAAAGAGAATATGGTCATAAGAGCTTAAGGTGACCATGTTGTCAGGCCAATGCACCATAGGTGTGGTTACAAACTGCAGTGTGCGCTTGCCAATGCAAAGCTCATCGCCTGTTTTAACCCCGTGAAACTCACCCAACTCGCCGTAGTGAGCCTTCAGGCCATTTACTCCCTTAGGAGCGCTGGTCACAATGGTGGCAGCAGGAGCCACTTCATGCATACGTGGCAACGCGCCCGAATGATCCATTTCTACATGGTTGGCCACAATATACTCTATGCGGCTCGGATCAACGATGTGCGAAATGCGCTCTATCAGGTCATCAGCAAAAGACGCTTTGCAGGTATCAATGAGCGTAATGTGTTCATCCATAATGAGATAGGCATTATACGTTGACCCGCGCTCGGTTGAATAGCCATGAAAATTGCGCTCATTCCAATCGATACCACCAACCCAATATACATCTGGTTTAATCTCAATGGGATACAGCATGTCTCACCTCGTTTTCACTAGGGGAAGCGGCGCATACCGCGCTCTTTTTGTCTGCGTCTGTCTATCTTATACGCCCCGCGCCACTTGCGCTAGGGCTCGCCCCCCCCAAGAGGCAGGCAAGTGCAATTGCACATCGCCGCTTCCGACTCACTGGTTTTTTGGCACTTAAAACACGCCAGCAAAACAAAAAGCGCTCGCATCTTTTTAAGATACGAGCGCCCCTATTAAACATGAGACGGACACGCAAATCACGGACGCACCCGTTGCGCTTTTGAGTGCGAACTTGCCATGCCAGCTTACCTCTTATATTGGCAGTAAGCCAACCTCAAAAGGCTCAAACTGCTTCTACTTGATAACAAGAACCGGAATAGGAGATTCACGCAAAACAGCATAGCTTACCGAGCCAAGCACGCCACGAATAGCGCCAAGGCCGCGCGATCCCATAACGATTAGATCGGCAGAAATCTTATCGGCATATGCCAAAATATCAGATGCTGGCGTATAACCAGGAACAACATCGATAGAGGCACGATCTCCCAAATTATCAAGTGCTCCACCAAGGCCCTCGCGTACCTTTTCGGTTTCTTCCTCGATGGTTTTGTTATAGAGATCCATAATGTCTTCCACCGAAAGCAGATACTGCTGAGGATCAAACGAGGCGGTATTAAAATTTGCTGGCAGCTGAGCGTTCGGGTTTGTGGTTACGAACACCACATGCAACACTGCACCCTCGGTATCGGTTACCACTTCACCCGCTTTTTTAACGGCGGCAAGCGCCTGCTCGGATCCATCATACGCAACAACTACATTCTTGAATGCCATGATTCACCCCTCCTTGCTGTGATAAAAGCAACTACACGAATAGTCCTACACAATATAATCCACTACGTGCCTACACGATAACACGACAAATGACAAGCAACCAGAAGTTTTTATCCAACTAAAATACCTAAAATCCTATTTATTCTTCCAAAAAGCAACCGCGCGCAACAAGCGGCTCCAGCTCGAAAGAAACCGAGGGATCGGCAAGAATGGAGCGAAGATAAACTCTGATTGCGCTATCAACTTCGTATTCGATATCGATTTTGCCATCAAAGACGCACCAATAGAACAAGAGCCCAGTTGAAGCGGCCGCTATACGCAAAAGTGCCTCGTCGATATCGATATCATCGCGAATGACTTTTATCTCGCGCGCTTCTTCAAGGTAACCACGAACCGTTGCAATAATGAAGTCATCCTGCTTATCGCGGTGCAGAAAATCAAAGAACGGATTATGGTTGGAAGCATACAGGCCCGATATAAAATCTAAACCCATCTCTTCGCAAAACTTGATATACGCGCGATAAATGAGAAGGCATCGATCGAGAGGACCGTAGTTCTCGGCCTGCTTTAAAGCTTCCTCACGGAAGGAGGCAAACGCATGCGTAAGGTAGTAGGAAATAAGATCCTCTTTACCACTAAAAAGGTTATAAAAGCTCCCGGTAGAAAGCCCTGCCTCATCGCAAATGTTACGAACCGTCAGTTGGCCCATGCCATAGCGATTGATTAAGGTACCCGCAGCCTCTAAGAGCTTTTCCCTGGTTACCTGCGCATGTGTCTCTTGAACAGAAACATAGCCATTTTTCCTGGTCATGACAGATCCCCCCGCGTCAATACCTGCAACAAATTGTTTCCACAGTACAAGATTTTGTGCTGCATCCCCGCTACTCTCAAAGAGCTTCACCCAAATGCACACATTTTAAACAAGCTTATGGCTGGCTTTGGATTGCCCCTTTTTTCAGGAAATATAAAACCACCAATGCCCCCGGTGACAATGCAGGCGGCATTGGTGGTTATTCAGAACAACAAGGTTGAGACGATTTTTCAGGCTCAAAGCGCCTAAGCGCGACTGACGCGCGCACCTTGCGGAGTATCTTCCACAATAAAGCCCATAGCAGTAAATCCATCGCGCACCTCATCGGCAAGAGCAAAATCGCGCTCTTTACGCGCTGCCGCACGGCGATCAAGTAAAGCTTGGATAGCAGCCTCGCCATCGGACCCTTGATAGCCAGCTAAAGTGGCCGCCAGCGAGAACAGCTCTTGAGGGTATTCGGTTTGCTGCTCAACAAACAAAGAAATGCCCAATACTCCCAGTAACTCTTCAAGCTTTTCGACCGCATGGGTAAGGATAGCAGCCTGCGATTCATCGGGATGAGCATCGGCCAACAAAGTATTTGCCTCATTGATAAAGCTATATAAGCTGCCCAGTGCGCCTGCTGTATTGAAGTCATCATCCATGGCCTCGGTAAACGCACAGGTCATGCGATCGAGCGCTTGTTCGAGGGCTGCCCCGTCAAAGGCCGCTGATTGATCTGGCTCAGTCTGGGCTGTTTGAACAAGCCACTGAGCATTTTTTGCAAAGTTACCCAAACGGCCAAGCGCGGTCTCAGCCTCTTTTAAGCGCTCATCTGAAAAATCAAGAGGGCTGCGATAATGGGTTTGCAACATAAGCATACGCAGCACACGCGCATCGGTGGTTTTGAGCACATCACGCAGCAGCAGGAAATTACCCAACGACTTGGACATTTTTTCCTCGTTGATTTGCAGCATGCCGCCGTGCATCCAATAGTTGGCAAACGTGCAATCAAACGCCGCCTCAGACTGAGCGCGCTCGTTTTCATGATGAGGGAACGCAAGATCGGCTCCGCCACCGTGAATATCAAAGGGAAGGTGAAGATACTTTTCCGACATGGTAGAGCACTCTATATGCCAGCCGGGACGACCCTGCCCCCAGGGCGATTCCCACGCAGGCTCCCCTGGTTTTGCAGCCTTCCACAGAGCAAAATCAAGAGGGTCACGCTTGCGATCTTCTAGACCCTGCCCATCGGCACGAAGCTCACGATGACCAGATTCCATATCGTCGATATTGCGATTTGAAAGTTGGCCATAAGGCTTGTAAGAGCGAACGGAGAAGTATACATCCCCTTCAACCTCATAGGCATGACCGGTATCAACCAACCGTTTAACCAGGGCAATCATGGCTTCAATTTCCTCGGTAGCACGAGGACGAATATCAGGGTCGAGCACGCCAGCAGCATGCATATCATCAATGAAGGCCTTTGTGTATTCAGCCGCCACCTCGGCAGCCGAGCGACCCTCTTCTGCTGCTTTGGCAATGATTTTGTCATCGACATCGGTGACATTTTGTACGAAGGTCACCTCAAAGCCGCGCCACATTAAATAGCGTCGAATAGTGTCAAACGAAATAAAGGTGCGTGCATTACCGATATGAATGTAGTTATATACCGTAGGCCCGCATACATAGATCCCTACCTTGCCCTCATGGACAGGAACAAAGGGGCGCTTTTTGCGCGCCATGGTATCGTAAATCTTAATCATGAAAAACTCCTCAACTGCGTTGCGATGTACTGCATCACCCACCAGGGGGGGCAAGCCTTGGCCAATAGACCCGTGAAAACATTACGCCCGAAGCGCACTGCTACATCGCATGACCAACGCCACCGCTTGGGCAGAGATACCCTCTTCGCGCCCTTCAAAACCCAAGTGTTCGGTTGTGGTTGCCTTAATACCCAAGGCATCAACCTCAATACCACAAGCATGCGCAAGGTTTTCACGCATCGCATCACGATAAGGGGAAAGTTTGGGCGCTTGAGCGGCAATAACGCAATCGATATCAAGAATGCAATAGCCCGACAAGCGAACCAAATCGGCTACTGCTGCAAGCAACTGTAAGGAGTCTGCCCCCGCATAGGCTGGGTCGGTATCAGGGAACAGCTTGCCAATATCGCCTGCGCGGATAGCCCCCAGCAGGGCATCGGCAACCGCATGCGCCAAAACATCGGCATCCGAATGGCCATCTAACCCCTGATGATGCGGGATATCAACGCCGCCAAGAATCAGCTTGCGATCAGGCGCAAAAGCATGAACATCGTATCCCAAACCGATACGCAAAGAAGGCAAGGCACTACTGGATTGTGCTGCGGGTGCCCCTTGTTGTTTCGCGGAAGAAGCCTCCATGTCAACCTCTATTTTCGCGACGTTCTTCAATGGCTGCGCGGATAGCAGCTGAAATAAGCAGATAATCTTCTGGCACCGTAATTTTAATATTATCGCGCTTCCCCTCAACCATAAGCACGGTACCACCTAAGCGCTCGATGAGCGAAGAATCGTCGGTTCCTACAAAACCATCGGAAAGCGCCGAGGCATGCGCACGGCGATAAATATTCGTTCGGAAGATTTGGGGCGTTTGCGCATTCCAGAATACCGAGCGATCGGGAGTGCCCATCACAACGCCGTTTTCGACAACCTTGAGAGTATCGACCGATGGATGGCCAACCACGGCGCCGTCACAATCAATGTTGCCCTTTACGATGTTGATGGTGTGTTCAATTAAATCTTTGGTAATAAGGGGGCGAGCGCCATCATGCAAAATAACAAATTCATACTCATCCGGCACGAGCTCAAGCCCCGAAAATGCTGATTCTTGTCTGATCGAACCAGCCGGCGCCATAACGATAGGCGTTACAAAGGGGAACGGATCAATGGCTTTTGCCAGATACTCTTCAGTGCGCTCTTCTGGGCATACAATCACAATAAGGCCCACATCGCCTACCGCATCAAAGGCCTCGGCCGAGCGGGTAAGGATAGGCTTGCCAGCAATATCGATAAGCTGCTTGCCGCCTTCATGACCAAAACGCTCACCACTGCCACCAGCGAGAATAATAGCTGCCGTACAGGGATGCTCGTTAACAGTGCCCTGAAGACGAGGCTCCGCTTTCAGGGCATCGTAATACATATCATCAACCATAGCCATCGCATGCTGCAGCACGGATGGAGCATAAACTGGATCCGTCAATTTCTCGCTCATGTCTTCTCCTGATTTCGATACACTTCCTGCAAACATGAAGCGCATCTCATCATGAGCGCTTAGTCAGCAGCCTGCCCTCCCGAAGACGACCCGCCTCCGCGCGAAGATAGACCAGCATGACCCAAATCGTAATTCGCCAAAAGCAGTTCAGCCTCTGCAGCTATGGTATCACGCTTACGCGGCGAAGGTATAGAACCTGATCCTTGATTAAAAACGAGCTTGCCATCTTCAACGCCAACATCAATGACCGAGCCACTTGTCCAACGCCCTTCCAGGATTTGCTCAGATACCGGATCTTCAATCAGACGCTGAATAGCGCGGCGAAGCGGGCGAGCACCAAATGAAAGATCGGTGCCTTCCTTGGCAACCAAGCGCCTTGCCTCATCGGAAAGATTGATGGTCATGTTCTGGGCAATTAAGCGCTCACGTAAATCGGCCACCATCAAATCGACAATTTTAACGATTTCTTCTTCAGTGAGCGACTTGAATACAATGATCTCGTCAACGCGGTTTAAAAACTCTGGTCTAAAGAGCTTCTTAACCTCGCTCATAACGCGCGCCTTCATCTCTTTGTCATCCAAACCGCCCTGGGAATGAGATGAAAAGCCTAAAGGTGCGCTGGTGGTAATCTCGCGCGCGCCCACGTTGGAGGTCATGATGATTACCGTGTTACGGAAGTCAACCAAGCGCCCCTGAGAATCAGTCAGGCGGCCCTCTTCAAGAATCTGCAACAAGATGTTGAATACATCGGGATGAGCTTTTTCGATCTCGTCGAACAGCACCACCGAATACGGGCGCTGCCGCACCGCTTTGGTAAGCTGACCGCCCTCATCGTAGCCAACGTATCCCGGAGGCGAACCCACCAATCGCGATACCGAATGCTTTTCCATGTACTCGGACATGTCGAAGGAGATAAGGGCGTTTTCCGAATTGAAGAGGAATTCAGCCAGCGCTTTTGAAAGCTCGGTTTTACCCACACCCGAAGGACCCAAGAAGATAAACGACCCGGCCGGGCGCTTTGGATCTTTGAGCCCAGAGCGACTACGGCGGATTGCCTTCGAGAGCGCCGTTACTGCTTCGTCTTGCCCAATAACACGCTCGTGCAATACCGATTCCATCCGTAAAAGCTTTTCAGTTTCAGCCTCGGTAAGGTTGGATACCGGCACGCCTGTTGTCATAGAAACAACGTCGGCAACATCCTCGACGGTAACCTCATTGATGGATTTGCTGGTTTTTTCTTCCCAATCTTTTTGTGCCTGGGCGCGCTCCTGTTGGAGCTTTTCTTCCTTGTCACGCACCGTAGCAGCGCGCTCGAAATCTTGATCGGCAATGGCCAATTCTTTCTCGCCGCGCAAATGACGCAGATCGTCATCGATCTTCTGAAGCTCTTCAGGCAAAACCATATTGCGGATACGCATACGAGCGCCCGCTTCATCAATGACGTCAATGGCCTTATCGGGCAGATAGCGGTCTTGAATGTAGCGATCGGCCAAGCTTACCGCCGCCTGCAGAGCTTCATCGGTAAAGTGCACATGATGGTGCTCTTCATAACGATCGCGCAGGCCCTCTAAAATACGAACAGCTTGCTCTTCGTTGGGCTCTTTGACTAAAACCGTTTGGAAGCGACGCTCGAAGGCCGAATCCTTTTCAAGATGCTTGCGATATTCATCGATAGTGGTTGCGCCAATAATTTGAATTTCGCCACGTGATAGCGGCGGCTTCAATATTGCGGCCGCATCGATAGAGCCCTCGGCTGCACCTGCGCCTATGAGGGTATGCAGCTCGTCAATAAACAGGATAATATCGCCTGCTTGCTCAACTTCCTTGATACATTTTTTCAGGCGCTCTTCGAATTCGCCGCGATATTTTGAGCCGGCTACCAAGGCCGAAACATCCAGTGTTACCACGCGCACGTTACGCAAGATATCGGGTACTTGGTCGGCCACGATAAGCTGGGCCAAACCTTCCACCACTGCTGTTTTTCCCACGCCGGGCTCACCAATGAGCAAAGGATTGTTTTTCTGGCGACGAGAGAGAATTTGCATAACGCGCTCAATCTCGCCAGCGCGGCCAATAACCGGGTCGAGCTTGCCATCGCTTGCCTTTTTGGTAAGGTCGGTGCCAAATTCCTTCAGCATGCTATCAGATGCGTTAACCGTTGGATCAAAGTTGTTACCAGCATATACGGCCGACTGCCCCACCAAATCGTTCAAGGCAGAACGGATAGCATCGCCCGAAACGCCCATGCGCTCGAGCACATCGATAGCGGTACCCTCATTTTCTCGCACGATGCCCAACAGCAAGTGCTCGGTAGAAATATAGCTCTTGCCCATTTGCATGGCCTCGCGCAAAGAATTTTCTAGCACGCGCTTGACCCGCGGAGTAAAACTCAAATGCCCCGAAACATCGGTATTGGGATCGACGGCAACCATTTGACGCACGCACTGCAGGGCGGCATCGTACTTCACGCCCAAACGATCAAGCGCTTGGGCGGCAAGGCCATCTTCTTCCTTCATGAGAGCCAAAAGCACATGCTCGGTGCCCACATAGGGCTGATGAAGCGCACGGGCTTCTTCTTGCGCAAGCACCAGTACCTTGCGTGCTTTGTCGGTAAATTTATCAAATGACATAGAGCCTCGATTCTCGCGGCAGTATTTATGTTGTTCACTTTGGCCCCGGCGCACAGTATGCGGGGGTATCGATTATCCCACCACCAACTCTTTTCTGATACAAGAATGCCTGCGAGCAATTGTTTCTGCACATATTCAACCGCAGCATTTTGTATCAACAACGAAGGCTACCGTGCTAGCTTGAGCCTAACTTCGAGCTTATGCTAGCACTCAAAGCACTCGAGTGCTAGCTTGTCATGATTCCGTTAAGTCAGATCACAGTTTTATCGTAAGTTGGTTTTCTCGAACTTACGGTATAGTGCTAATAAGGTTGGCTACGGCTGGCTTTTTTAACTATTACTTAACAGCTCTACCATCGAAGGGGTTTTAATGGCTGCTGACCTTGTTTCACTTACCGTAATTGCGCTCATAGCAGCCCTGTGCCCCATCGTGGCAAACCTCATACCACGCCAACTGGTACCCGAAACCGTAATGCTCTTGCTCGCCGGCACGCTCTTGGGCCCCCATGGTGCAAATGTGATTGCTCTCACCGATTCGGTATCGCTTTTATCTGACTTGGGGCTCGCATTTTTATTTCTCTTAGCAGGATATGAAATAAACCCCAAAAACCTTGTGGGCAAACAAGGCAAGCGCGGGCTTGTTACGTGGATTATTTCGTTTGCTACGGCCTATCTGATTCTAACGAGCACTCTTGTGTTTCCTCAGCACCTTGCGCATCTTGAGGTAGTTGCCCTCAACATTGCCGTTACCACCACCGCACTTGGCGCGCTTTTGCCTATCTTGAAAGAGCGCGGGCTTTCGGGTACGCGCTTGGGAAATTTGGTACTCGCTTACGGCACATGGGGCGAACTGTGCCCCGTCCTTGCTATGGCGCTGCTGCTCTCTACGCGTGCTGAATGGAAGACGGTTGCCATCCTGTTTGCTTTTGCTTTGCTCTGTGTTGTAGTAGCCGTTATACCTTCACGAGCCAAGCGCGCGGGCAGCAAGCTGTATGGCTTTCTTACCGAGCGAGCCGACACCACCTCACAAACCATGATGCGATTATGCGTATTCCTGCTTATAGGGCTTATTGCCTTCTCGGCGGTATTTGATCTTGATATCGTACTAGGTGCCTTTGCAGCAGGGTTTATTTTGCGTTATATCGTGCCCGAGGGTAACCACAGCTTAGAAAATAAAATCGATGGCATTGCTTATGGATTCTTAATTCCGCTGTTTTTTATTACTTCAGGGGCAAAAATTGATCTTGCGGCAGTAGCGCAACACCCCCTGCTGCTAGTGGTGTTTATCGCAGCGCTCTTCATCTTCCGCTGCCTGCCTATATTTATTGCGCTTTCAACTGGCAAGGATACCCGTGATCTCTCGCGCCCTCATCGCGCAACGGTATCGCTGTACTGCACCACAGCCTTGCCTTTGATTGTTGCTGTTACCTCAGTTGCGGTAAATGCCGAGGTTATGTCGTCAGGCACGGCAAGCGTGCTGGTGGCCGCAGGAGCAATAACGGTGTTTTTGATGCCCTTGCTTACCTCTTTAACCTATCGCGCAGGCGATGATGCTGAATCTATTCAGGAAGGCTGCGCAGGCGAGCCAAACGCAGATGCTACGTCTCAAAAATAGCAGCAGCGCCTGATATAACGCGCATTTTTACCCGATAGCAGTGTTGAGCTTGGAGGGCAGCATAAGGCACCCGAGAGGGTGCGTTTTGCTTTTCCCGCAAACACCCTATAGCACCGTTAAACTTGCAACAAAGGTTTATCTTTCGTCGCGCATGTGTGGGAGTAAACAGTCCTGTGGACTGTTTAGTTACCAACTAGGCACCCGAGAGGGTGCGTTTTGCTTTTCCCGCACGAAACGTACGAAGCGCACACCTACTCAACGACAGTTATCGTTCATCACGCATGTGTGGGAGTAAACAGTCCTGTGGACTGTTTAGTTACTAACTAGGCACCCGAGAGGGTGCGTTTTGCTTTTCCCGCAAACACCCTATAGCACCGTTAAACTTGCAACAAAGGTTTATCTTTCGTCGCGCATGTGTGGGAGTAAACAGTCCTGTGGACTGTTTAGTTACCAACTAGGCACCCGAGAGGGTGCGTTTTGCTTTTCCCGCACGAAACGTACGAAGCGCACACCTACTCAACGACAGTTATCGCTCATCACGCATATGTGGGAAAAGCAAAACATCACGAATGGTTGGCGCATCGGTAAGCAGCATAACTAAGCGATCGATACCAATACCAACACCACCAGCAG
>CAZDCX010000022.1:0-2616 GCA_964504115.1 uncultured Cryptobacterium sp. | reverse complement strand
GCATCGGTAAGCAGCATAACTAAGCGATCGATACCAATACCAACACCACCAGCAGGAGGCATACCATACTCCAGCGCACGAATATAGTCGCTGTCAAAGCCCATGGCTTCATCATCACCCATATCCTTAGCTGCCACCTGAGCATGGAAGCGCTCGGCCTGATCAACCGGGTCATTTAACTCGGTAAAGGCATTGGCATACTCGTGGCCGCAAATAAACAGCTCAAAACGATCGGTCAGCTCAGGGTTATCGGCCTTCTTCTTTGCCAAAGGAGAAACCTCTAAAGGATGGTCAACGACAAACGTTGGCTGAACGATCTTTTCTTCAGCAACAGCTTCAAAGATTTCGGCAATAAGCTTGCCTTTGCCCCAGGCAGCCTCAGCGTGCCCCTCATTGCGCTCTAAGATAGCAACCAACTCTTCACGGCTGCGATCAAAAGTAACTGGCTCACCTGCGCCTTCCGATGCCAACTCCGACATAGTGGCCACACGCCAATCTCCGCCTAAATCAAGCTCAACGCCCTGATAAGTTACGTGCAGCGAGCCACAGGCCGCCAGCGCAGCTGCCTGCACCACACCCTGGGTTAGCTTCATCATGCCACGCAAATCGGTAAAAGCCTGATAGGCCTCAAGGGTTGTAAACTCTGGGTTGTGGTAAGGGTCCATACCCTCATTTCGGAAGATGCGGCCAATTTCATAAACGCGCTCAAAGCCTCCCACCAACAGACGCTTTAAGGGCAGCTCGGTTGCAATGCGCAAATAATAATCGCGATCTAAGGCATTGAAATGAGTAACAAAGGGCTTGGCGTTCGCTCCGCCAATGATGCCGTTAAAGAAAGGAGTCTCCACTTCGTAGAACTCTTCTCCCTCCATGTAGCGGCGAATAGCCGAAACGATGCGCGAGCGCTTTTCGAAGGTGGTCTTAACTTCGGGGTTCATAATGAGGTCGACGTAACGCTGGCGATAGCGCAATTCCTTATCCGCCAAACCATGGAACTTCTCAGGAAGAGGACGGAGTGATTTAGATAGCAGTTCAAAGGAATCAACCGCAACCGAAAGCTGGCCGCGGCGCGTGCGCATCATAGCGCCATGCACGCCAATCCAATCCCCCACATCTAAATCTTTGAGCTGGGCAAAGGCTTCCTCGCCCAAGGCGTTGATGCGGCAGAACAGTTGAATACGACCGGTAGTATCTTGTAGTTCAAGAAAGGCGATCTTGCCCTGATTACGCTTTGCCATAACACGACCGGCAAGGTTTACCTCATCTTCGGTGGTTGCACCATCGGCCAACTCGGCATACTGCTTATCCAGCGAGGCAATGTGATGCGAGTAATCAAACGCGTGCCCATACGGATCGGTGCCTGCAGCTATCAAAGCTTCACGCTTTGCACGGCGTACCTCAATAGGATCGTCGGTAGGCGCGTCCTGTGATGTGCTTGAGGCCTGAGCAGGTTGAGCTTGATCGTTGTGTACTTCGGTCATTGGTTCCCTTTCTGCATACTGCATTTCAACGGCTGCAGTATGGCATTTTATCAATAAAAAATGGCCCGAGGTTCGGGCCATTCACGAAGCTTAATGCTCGATGTTTAAAATCGTCATGGTAATGGTGCGACCCGTTGGCCCGTGCGTTTCAACTTCGTCGCCCTTTTTTCGCCCGAGAAGCGCCGCACCAACAGGCGACTCGTTTGATATCTTCCCTACCGCCGAATCGCTTTCAGCACCGCCAACTATGGTAAACACTCGCTCGCGACCGCCCATATTCACCGTGACACGACTGCCGATGTTTACCTTCGAAGAACGTGTTGGTGCACTTACAACGGTAGCATCGCCAAGAATGTGCGTGATTTCTGCGATACGCGCTTCCATCATGCCTTGCTCATTTTTAGCATCGTCATACTCGGAATTCTCGGAAATGTCGCCAAATTCGCGTGCCACGCGAATGCGCTCACCTATCTCTGCTCGCTTTTCGGTTTCCAAATAATGAAGCTCTTCTTCGAGCTTTTCCTTGCCTTCTTCTGTCAGGATATATTCGTTGCTCATGAGTGCTCCTCGACTAGGCGGCGCCCAGCCTTTCCTTCCTTTAACTTACGAGGTGGACAGCCCCTCGGGAACTTATCCACCTCTGTATCGATCTGTGCTTTAGGCTTCCTCTTCAGATTGAGCCTTGCTCTTAGGAGCAGGCTTCTTGCCTGGCGCTGGTTTGTCGATTACTTCAACCTCAACCTCTTCAGACTCTTTACTCGAAGTGGCTGATGCAGATTCGGCTTCGTCGACTTCTTCTATCTTTTTACCGCCGCCTAAACCTTCACGCAAATTTTTGACAGCTTTCCCAACAGCCGTACCAAGTTTGGGTAAGTTTTTGGGGCCAAAAATGATAAGAATAACGACGAGAATAATTATGATCTCGACGATACCGAAAGGTCCAATCTTCATGAAGCACCTCCGTGCATGCCGGCAGCCTTAAGGTCCCGGACCGTTTTACCTCTGAGCGAACCTCTTCACTCTAACAAAAAGAGCGGCATCCTTATGAGGATACCCGCTCAATGGTTGCAATGGTCGGGATGACAGGATTCGAACCTGCGACCTCTGCGTCCCGAACGCAGCGCTCTACCAAGCT
>CAZDCX010000021.1:7448-22369 GCA_964504115.1 uncultured Cryptobacterium sp. | reverse complement strand
TGTGGGGGTAACACAGGGGATGTAGCTAACACAGGGGACGGTACCTTGTGTTAACTGCAAAGCAGCTAACACAAGGTACCGTCCCCTGTGTTAGCTACATCCCCTGTGTTACCCCCACATGCACACGCGTTGTAGGCATGGCGAACCACTTATTTCTCCTGTTTTGACAATTTTCTTCGTTTGGAGATCGTATACCGGTCTGGTTACAGGTCTAGCTCAGAAGGCCCGAAATGGGAAAGGCCTGTTCAGGCGCTTGGGGGCACCTCGCTACTGGCTTGCACGTTCGACTTCTGGTTCCCCGCCCCTCAAACCAGACAACCAGCCAGCTGGCTTGATCTCTTCACCAGCCGCAATACAATTATGTTAGCCGCGCTTGCGCATAGCGAACACGAACACAGCCGTGATAACCGCAAGCACGCCGGCGCATATGGCGGCGAAGAGCAAAACCGATGCCACACTTTGGCTGCCCATGACAATACCAGCAAGCTGTGCAAACGGGGTTGACAAAAATGTGCCAGCCGCCATCGCAAACGAAACAAAACCCATGGCGGTAGATTGCATTTCTGGTGCTACAACCTGAGAAAGCGCCATAGGCGTAAAACACGTTACGATAAGCAAAGCCGCTCCTGCAAGCGCCGCGCCAATACCATACAGTATGGCGCTTGGCGATGATGGCTGTGCACCAATAAAGCAAGCAGCAAGCGCGATTGCAGCTATGACATACGCAATGGGTAACAGCGTATTGTGAAATACCTTAAACAGGCCCGTAAATGGCAAAGACACACAAATGCCGCCGATAGAAAAAATCGAAACCATAATGGCCGCTACCATAGCATCGGTAATGCCGGCTTCGGCAAGCACTTGGGAACAGTACACAATAACCGGCTGCGTAACCACACACGTCAGCAGGAAAAACACAATGAACACAAAAGAAATAGCCGGTAGTTTTCCGCCTTTGGGTGCTTCAGCCTGTGTATCTTCGCTCATGTGGGGCGGTTCGCGCATGGCCAGTACCGAAAGCGCCAAAAGCACAACGCCAAGCGCGTATACCAAAAACGTGCTCTGCCAACCAATGCCACAAAGAAAGCCGCCGAGCAAGTTCGTCACAATGGTGCCAACATTTAGCATGGCATTGCCCACACCAATCAAGCGAGACCGGTCGCCTTCTTCAGAAAAAGCTGCCAGCACCAGCGCGTTTGAAAGCGGCATGATAATGCCAAGCCCTATGCCCAACACCGCGCGCGATACCAAGAGCAGCACAAACCCTCCGCCCTCAGGCAAGAAGAAGGGTAAACAACCCGAAACCACCACCAATGCTGAAGACAAAATGGCTAGCGTCTTATAGTTCACCCTACGTCCCGCAAGCGTGCCTGCAATCACCGCGGTAATCGCCTGAAACGCAGCAGTTATGGTCAACACATAGCCAATAGCTGTCGCTCCCACTTCCGGAAATGTAGACGCAATGGCCGACATAGCTGGCGAGATAGCTGATATCGTAGGCGACATAAAATACAACGCAAAAATGACCGCGATTGTACCTTTTGTGCCACGACGAACTGCCGTGTTTGCTGCACCCATCGTTATTTGTTCTTCCATGCTCGCGCCTTTCTAATCTTTCAAATCCACCAGCTTCAACTTGAAGGTCAGATCCTTGCCAGCCAGCGGATGGTTGAAATCAATGCGGGCGATACCTTCGTTGATCTCGGTAACTCGGGCCGGGAACCTCAGGCCTTCCGGGGTAACGAAATAGAAGAGCTTGCCCACCTGTATATCTTTGGCATTTGGAATGGCATACATCGGCCCGTGTTCTATCTTGGAATCGTCATATTCGCCATAAGCTTCACGTGCAGGAACGGTGATAGTGCGTTCTTCGCCCACCTCCATGTCTGCCACCGCTTCATCAAAACCATGGATTACCGAACCGGACCCCACCTCATATTCCAACGGTTCAATGCCAAGCGTAGAATCAAACACTTCCCCGTCTTCTAGTGTGCCAATGTATTCCACCATGGCTTTCTTGCCATAATTTGCCATGTCACCCTCCTTAAGTCGGAACAATTACAAAGACACAACCGTCAACGCCAAGGAACAGGACAAAAAAGCGGGTGGTACCGCTTAAGCTGCACCACCCGCCCGCAAAGAACCAGAATCGCGGCGCTGTAAACGATTCTTGTCAACTAAGCCTCTTCAGAGACTGCGTTCTTGCGCACCTTCTTAACCATTGCAAATACCACCAAAGACCAAAGCACCATTAACACCGCAGAAACTAGGTAGACAATGGTGTAGTCGGTGGTGCCGGCAATGGTTGTTACCAACTGCATATACGGGCTAGAGATAAACACACCCAGGTTCATGGCGATAGCGGTGTAGGCTAAAGCAGCCGAAGCCACCAGCGGTGTGCAGGCAACCGACACGCACTGCGGCACTGCTACCGTGATGGTGGAATGGCCAAAGCCTACGATGCAGGTGGCTATAATAACGACCGCAAGCGATTCGAACACGCCCACGCCGAAATACAACACAGCCATGCCTACAGCAGCTATCACACACATGACGGGCAATACGGTGACGTTCATCTTCTTAAACATAAGTCCAAACAGAGCAGATGCCACAATGCCCACACCGGTGAACAGCGACATCAGCTGACCACCGATGACACCATCGCATACATTGTGTTCAATGCAGGTGGACACAAGCGCAGTCATAAACGGGTAGTCAAGAATCATAGCCACGCAAAATACGGCCATGAAAAACCACGCCATCGCAGTGATCTTTGGCTTTTCGCCATGAGCGTTGTCAGACTTCGCTTCGTTTTCTTCAGCAGTAATGTATTCTGGCTCTTTATAGAAAATGGCGACCAGCAACAGTACCACAATACCTACGCCGTACAGCCAGAATGCTGCGTTCCAGGCGATGCCCACGCAAATACCACCCACAGATGTGGCAAATACAGCGCCTACGTTAAACGCTACATTACCTACACCGTAACCGGTGGCGCGCTTGTTCTCATCTACAAACACCTGAGCAATGAAGGCAAAGATGATGGGCTGTAAGAATCCTAGGAAGAATCCAAAGATTATGCGATCCACCATAAGTGCTTCAAACGGTGTGCCTGACGGCAAAACAGCAGGCAGCATACCTAAAATACCCATCATGCCAGTAGATATCATCAGCATGGTTTTATGCTTGATATATTTTCCCACGATCAGGCCGCACACCAGTGCGCCTACGATTTGGGCAGCCGATACAGCCGTAGACAGATACGATGCCACGCCCGCATCTACGCCGTACTGTTCTGCAATAGCTGCCAGCGACGGCGCAATGTATCCCATATCGGGTATGACAAAGTAGACGGCGCAGATGACTATGAACACGCCAACAGTTGCGCCTGATTGTTTCTTGGTCAACTCAGCCATTTTATCCTCCTCTGGTTTCTTCGCTGTTGTATATAACGAGCGCAGCGACGCTTCACGCATTCTCACCGCGCCCAGGCACTCAATGCCCAGCGCCATGGCATTGAGCAATCCCCTTACTTGACAGTGCCCGCCTTCGGAACAAACACGGTGTACTTGGTTTTGCCATCTGCCCGCGCCACCAGATCCTCCACAGGGCCGTAATCCATAACCAGGCTCTGGCAGTGCTTCACGCAGAGGGGCTTTTTGCCCTTCGCAGTACGTTCGGCACACAGATTGCACTGGTCAGTAGGAACAGGTACGAAATCGTACTGATACTGGTCAGGTGCGATTTCCCATGGTCCGATTTTTTGCAACTTGATACCCCAGCGATCGACCGGCAAGTCGTGTTCCATCTGGCACGAGACCTCGCAGGAATGGCACCCCGTGCAGAACTCATAGTTGATCAGAAGGCCATACACCTTTCCGTTTGCCATTTACACCAGCTCCTCGTTCGGTGCGAAACGCGACACGATTTCGTCCATGTCGGTATCGCCGATAATCTCTTCGGGCGCGCACTTGTACACGCGGCACATGTGCGACTTGCAGTTGTTGCCGAACCCGCTCTCGCCACAGCCCGCCTCAACGATGACGTTGGCATTGGAAATGTAGGTGTCGTAGCACCCGTTACCCGTGTCTTCGGCGGTGCGCTCGGGGAACCACCAAGCGTGATCGAGCGAGATGGTGGACGGGTCGAGTACGGGCGACACGTTGGCCTTCAGCTGCACGCGACCCAGATGGTTTTCAATCCAGCACCAGTCACCGTGCTTGATGCCGTATTTCTCGGCCGTCTTTGGATGGATCTCGAACTCCGGGTTCGGGTTCAGCGCGCGCAAATGCGGAATCTGGCGATGCTCGGAGTGGAAGAACGCGAAATGGCGCGCACCCGTGGTCATAATGAGCGGGTACTTCGCCAAGTACTCGTCCTTATCGAAGCGCTCAGGAACCTGGTTGGGGCTATAGGGAGGCTCAGCATAATGCGGGACAGGCTTCTGACCCCACTGCCCGAACAACGTGGAGTACAGCTCAATGCGGCCGGTGGGCGTGTTGAAGCCCAGCTTGCCGTCGGGGCGCTGCTCGCCGGTGCGGAACTTCTCGTAATGGTACTCGGGGTAAATCCAGTTTTCTTCACGTGCTTCCTCGAAGGTCATGCCTGTTTCTTTCATCGTGAAGGTGAAGAATTCCTCAAGCGTCTCGCCCGGCCACAGCGTGTCGTTCCACTGGCGTCCCAGCTCCCAGCAGATCTCCATGTCAGACTTGCTTTCTCCAAGCGGCTTGCAAGCCTGGTTCGTAGTCTGCACGTGGTAGTAGATAGAGCGGATGCCGTTGCGCTCAGGGTACATGCACACCGGCAGGAACACGTCGCAGCACGCCTGCGCCGTCGGCGTCATGAACGGATCGACGTACACATTGAACTCGGCGTTCTTGTACGCCTGCTCCATGCGCGTGTCGGGTTCCTGCGCCGTGCAAGAAAGCGGATTGGTTGACTGAATCCAGTTGGCGCGAATCTTGTAGGGGCGTCCGGAAAGCATCTGGTCGATGGTCATATCGGCCTGTGTTAAAACCACGCCGGAGTACTTGAGCGCCGGGAAGTCCTCACCACCGATGCGCTGCGCTTGCTCTATAGGTGTTAGACACTCGGCCGGATCGGGTGGGTTCCACGTTTGAATATTGAATGGCTGATGCACGGTCACCATGCCGCCGGGAATATCAATCTGCCCCGTGATGGACCACAGGTCGATGACCGCGGCCGAGCCTGCGAGGCACTCCATGGTCATATCAAGTGCGAGACCCCACTGCACCGAAGTGGGTTTTTCCGCCATCATCCGCGCTGCACGCTCAATCTTCTCCACCGGGATCCACGTGACCTCGGCGGCGCGCTCAAGCGTCCATTCTTTAGTGGCTTCATAATACTCATCGAAGCCATAGCACCAGCAGTCTACAAAGTCCTTGTCGTAAAGATCGTTTTCAATGATGTACTTACCCATAGCCAGTGCCAGCGCTGCATCGGTGCCGCAGCGAATTTGCAGCCACAAATCAGCATGCGCCGCCAGCCACGTGAGCTTCGGGTCAATAACCACCAGCTTGCTTCCGCGCTTCATACAATCAACCACCCAGTGCCCCAGGTTGCCGTCGGCGTTTGACTTGATGGGGTTGTTGCCCCACACGAATATGTTCTTCGGCGGCACCCAGCCCTCGTGCTCGTAGCGGTCGTAGTGGTTCTGAGAGCAGTCAGGCACGGTGTAGGTACCCATAATCACGTTGGAGGCGCCCACGCGCGGCACGTAGCAGCTGTTGCCGGAAAGCATATAGGCGTACTGTACGGATCCATACGCGTACTGCAAGCGCGTCATGTACGGCGCTGTGCCACGCCCGGTGCCCAAGTGGAACACGACAGCCTTTGCCCCCGACTCGGCCCTGATGGCGTCGAATTTCTCCTTGATCATGGCATACGCCTCGTCCCATGTGATGCGTTCCCACGCGTCGGCGTCGCCGCGTTTTTTGGGGTCGCGCTTCATGGGATATAGCACGCGGTCGGGGTGGTACACCGCTTCTTTGAGTGCGATGCAGCGCGCGCATAGGCGACCTTGGTAGTAAGGGCTTTCCTCGTCGCCCTCCACCTTTATGAACCTACCTGTCTCCTTGTCGGTGTACACGATGACGCCGCAACCGTCGTGACAGCCGGGCGCCGCCCAAGCGCCCGTGCGCGTGGCCACCATACCGTCTTCCTCCCACTGCCAGGGCAAGTCGCCACCGGTATATTTGACCGGAGGCTCACGGAAAAAGTCAGGGCGGACTTCATTGGTGCCGCCTTGCTCGACTTCCATGTCGATGCGTTTGGTCATACTTTCTCCTCTCTTTCTACCTTCTTCTCCCTCGCCACCTGCGCATCAGGCAGGCTGAGTGCAAAAAGACCGCACTCTATAAGTGAAGAGTAGGTGGGGAAAGGTAAGTTTTGAACGTCTGCCGAACTCCAAAAAGTGGCTTTATACGCGCGATTCTTTGCTTTTATCAAATCTGGCGAACTTACTTTTCGCCGTCTACGATGCGCCGCAGTGGCATCAAAAACCATCAAAAAAGAAGGGAAGAGAAGTACGAAAAGCTGGCAGTAGGCACAAAGTGCCCAAATTCCAGCCATTCATGCGAGGAGGAGAGGAAGGATGGCATTTCATTTCAAAGATAATCCGGATCCAGCGCGCACCACGCTGGAAGACGGTACTGAAGTTATCAGAACGTGTGCGTGGTCGCCGCCAGGGTGCCATGCGGTAGGCTGCGGTGTCAAGCTGTTTGTGAAGGACGGCGAGCTTGTCAAGGTGGAAGGCGATCCCGACCATCAGCTTACCCAAGGCCGCCTGTGCCCCAGATGTTTGGCACTTAAAGAGGCGGTTTATCACCCCGACCGCATTCTGTATCCTATGAAGCGCGATCCGAAGGATCGTGGCTTAGACAAATGGGAACGTATCAGCTGGGATGAAGCTACCGATTTAATCGTATCCGAAACCGAGCGCATTCGTGCAACGTACGGCTCTGAGGCTATCTGTATGTACATGGGTACTGGACGCGAGGCTGTGCGCTACGGTTTTACTATGTCGTCAAAGGTTTTACGCACACCAAACAACTGCTATGCACAAAGCGGCTGGTCGTGCATGGGTCCGCGTCAAACAGCCATGACCATGATGCTTGGCAGCGCTTACATTGAACTGGATTACAACGGCGGCTCGCTTGATGTGTGGAACGACCCAGAATGGAAACGCCCTGATTACATCTTTTGCCTGGGCAAAGAGCCGTTAAAGAGCAACCCTGACGGCCTTTGGGGTCACGCGCTCATTGAATGCATGAAAAAGGGCAGCAAGTTAATCATGGTGGACCCACGCATGAATTGGCTGGCAACCCGCGCCGACCAAGTGCTGCAGATTATTCCAGGCACCGATGCGGCGCTGTGCCTGGCAATTCTAAATGTGCTTATCAACGAAGATTTGGTTGACCATGATTTTATAGACAAATGGTGCTTTGGCTACGACGAGCTTGCTGAGCGCGTCCAGGATTATCCGCCTGAATACGCCGCGAAGGAATGTGGTATCACCGCCGAAGAGATTCGTAAATGCGCGCGCAAGTTGGCCTACGACGGCGGCGAGCACCACTGGAGCTTGCTCATGGGTGTGGCAGTCGACCAGAACCCCAATGGTTGCCAGGTCACCCAATGCTTGATTGCCATGGCTGCTATTACTGGCAACTTGGATGTACCAGGTGGCACTGTAGTGGGCGTGCAGATGCAATTCGAAATGACCGGCGCGACCGATTTCATGAGCGACGAACTGAAGAATAAGTGTATCGGTTGGGATGTATACCCTATCGTGAAGGTTTTATTGAACACCACGCACCCCGATATAACGCTGGAATGCCTTGAAACCGGGCGACCCTACGAATTAAAGATGGCGTGGCTTGACTCCACCAATCTGCTTTCTCCCACTTGTTCGGCACAGCCGAAGCGTTGGCACGATGCGCTACGTAAGATGGAATTCACCGTGGCCAAGGAAATGTTTATGACCCCCACCGTCATGGCACTTGCCGATGTAGTGCTTCCGCTTTCAACATGGGCTGAACACGACGGCATTGTGATGACCAACCAAGGTTGCCAGATGGGCATTGCCGGCGCTATAAATAAAGGCTTACAAGTAGGCGAATGTAAGTCCGATCTCGAAATGCTCATCCATTTCGGCAACGCTTTTTATGAAAAGGCCTATGGCGAGGTATACCCCTTCAAGACCGTTGAAGAGTATCTGATAGACGACCTAAATAAGATGGGGCATTCTTGGAAGGAACTTTCTGAAAAGGTTGTGGCCACAAACGACATCGGCGGCTACTACAAACATGAGCGCGGTTTGATTCGCGCCGATGGCCAACCCGGTTTCCAGACCACTACCGGACGCGTGGAACTTTGGTCCACGGGCTATGAATCCTTAGGCGACGACCCTCTGCCCTACTACTTCCCGCCCAAGCTGGGTGCCGAAGCGCGGCCTGATCTTGCCAAGGAATACCCGTTTACCTTGACCACAGGAGCACGCTACTTTGCGTCGTTCCATTCTGAACACCGCCAGATTCCAAGCCTACGTCAGCTCACACCCGATCCCTACCTAGAAATACATCCCGAAGCTGCAGCAAAGTTGGGCATCAAAGATGGCGACGAAGTGACCATTGAAAACCCGTGGGGCACCGCGCATGAGATTGCAAAGGTTTCTCCAGTAGTGCGCAAAGATGTGATTGCAGCTGCACATGGCTGGTGGTACCCCGAGGAAGATGGTGAAGAACCCAACCTGTTTGGCGTATGGAAGAGTAACGTAAACAGCCTAGTGCCACATCGCGTCTTAGGCAAGATGGGCTTCGGCGCGCCTTATAAGCAGCTGCCAGCTAAGGTGTATAAGACCCCCGTTGAAGAGTGCGTGCTCTAGGAAGAAGGTGTTGAGATGAGCAATTTAGGCTTAATGATAGATTATGAATACTGTACCGGCTGTCAGAGCTGCGAGCTAGCGTGTAAAAATGAGCACGGCTATCCGATGAATAAATGGGGCATTAAAGTGGTGGAGTTTGGCCCGTTTGAGATGGAACCAGGCAAACTAGAATGGAATTACCTGCCATTCCCCACTCAATATTGCGATATGTGTATTGACCGATGCGAAGCTGGTGGCATCCCAACATGTGCGCTGCACTGCCTGGCTAACGTGATTAGCTGGGGCACGCCAGAAGAGCTTGCCAAAAAGATGGACGAGAAGGGCTCAAAAGCAACGATGTTTTTACCCTAACGTTGATTTTGTGACTACGCGCGCGGTTCTTGCTTTTAGCTTGCGCCGCACTTCTTTCCACTTTGGCGTAGCTTACATGCGAACCTGATGTGTATCTAAGATGACGCTGATATGAACTTATCACTTCGCCTGCACGGCGGTTACAGGAACAGGCCAGACCCTAGCTGGCCTGTTCTATTTGGGAGGAGGGCACATGGGTGCCTGCTATGGCTGTAACGGCTGCGGTAAATGCCGCATGTGGATGGAAGAAGTGCGCGGTTTGTGTCCTAAATGCAAGGTGCGCGTGCCTCCCGATGCACGAACGTGCCCCAAATGCGGGTTTACGCTGCCGCTGCCGCCTGGTATGACTACCAAGACCAATGCGCTTGCCACAAAGGCAGCCGAGCAAGTCTGACTGCGTGCAATCACTTTTTGGCTATTGTTCTGTTTGCTGACAGCTCCTCTTGATTCTTGAAAACTTACTTTTTCTCCATATTATGAAGAGCAAGGGAGAGGGGTTAGACCTCCTTGTTTTCAAGAGAGGTTGTTGTGGCGCATCGCGAAGAAAACAGAAAAGCCATCGAAGGGCGCATTTATCAGACGGCGCTACGTTTGTTCTGTGATATCGGCTACCGCAAGACCACGCTGGTAGACATCGCGGCCGCAGCAAATGTAAGCACACGCACCTTATACCGATACTTCCCAAAAAAGGAATCTATTCTTAGACGCTTCTGCCAAGAAAACATCGTGGAACTAAAGCGGTTCGCAAGTGAAATGGATAAAAACACACCACTCTTTAATCGCATTATTAACATAATGCTTGAAGATTATTCAAATATGTTTGGCATTTTTGATCCAGGATATGTCTTGCATTACACACGCGACGCCGACGGCATTTTGAATCGCTTTGAAATTGAAAATATTCTTGAAATGGAATCGATTTATTGCACCGTGTTAAAGTGGGAGCAAGTGGCACACGGCCTTGAGCCAAATGCGAACATCCAACGGTGCGCCTCCATCATCGCAGCAATATATCGCCACTGCAACGATATCTTTCGCTTTCGCAATGCAGGCGTATCTGATTTGGAACAGCTGCGTCGTTTCTATGAAAGCCACTTAGGTGCTGTTTGGGAATCTCTATACAAAACACTTTTGAGCGACGGGGCAAAACCCTTAGGCCAAGATATCTTCAATAGCCTCTATGCCATGCCCGATTAAGTTACCACGAAAATGCTGCAGAGTGGACAGAACTGGGCTTATCTGATTGTGAGCAGTTGCTTGCCCTTAATGGATGCGAACTCTACCATTTGGTCAACCGTGCCAACCTTAATGACGCTATAGGTGCATCCTTCCACACATGCCGGGCGACCACCCGCAGCCACACGCCGCTCACACAAATCACACCAGTCTGTAGGAATGGGCACAAAATCGTACTGCCAACCTCCAATGCGTGTGCGCCACGGACCGAGCTTCTGAACTTTGATGCCCATGCGTTCGGGGCCAAAACTATGCTCTTCCAAGCACGCCAGTTCGCAGTCACAGCATCCGACGCAATACTCATAATCTACCAGCAACGCATTTCTGTCAGCCATATCTACCCCCCCCCAAAAAAAAGAGAAAACTACATTTTAGTATAGATACTAGACTAGCTGCTAAAACGCGGTTTTCCAAATCAGCTGGTTGGCTGCCTCAGTTGGCTGCCTCGCGATTCGTCAGTCTGTAATCTTTTCTCCTGTTGTGGAGTTGATGCCGGCGGCTTGGAGCAGCTGGCCTAGGTTGTACTCGTCGAAGTCCTCGTAGCGGTAAAACACGCGGTAAAACTCGAGAGTTTCCTCGCGCATGTTAATCTCGCCGGCATACGCGGGGTAGAGCACCTTGAGCAGCCACAAGCAACCCAGGACGCGCGCCGCAGAGGGTGGGCGGCCAAACCAGGAGAACGGCGCCTGCGGGATGCGGTAGATCTCACCTTCCTTAACACAGCGCACGTTGAGCCACCGCGCGTCTTCTTTGATGGCGCCGTAGATGTCAGAGCTCTCCGAGTCGCTCATGCTAAACTCGGCCACCAGCACAGCATCGGGATCCCATTCGATAATCTGCTCAAGATTGACCGTGGGCATACCCATCCCCTTACCCTCGGTGCCCGGCATGTCGGCAACGTTTTCGGTGTTGATGAGCGCAAGCGCATCAGTTACATGCATCGACCCCACCGGATCGGTTGTCAAGCCGTCGTTTCCCTGCGCCAAAAACACACGCTTGCGTTCCTTCTCGGGCACCTGATTAGCAATCTTTGTAATCAGCGCGAGCTTTTGGTCAAAGAAGGCACCGAGTTCCTCACCCCGATCCGCGCATCCGATTAAGTTGCCCACATAGCGGAACTGCTCGGAAACATTGTGCAGATCATAGTCGATGAGCATAACTGGAAGGCCTGTTTGGTCGCTGATCTCATCGGCCATGCTGCAACCAACATCATCGGCTGTCCAATAACACAAGAGCACATCAGGATCGAGTGCCGCGATTTCCTCGGCGTTAGGAACTGCGCCTGCGCCCATCCAAACGCCAAGCGACGGCAGCGCAAACAACTCATCGGGTATGTACTTCTTGTTGTCGCCCGCCGGACGGAAGTTCCACCCCACAAGCTTCTCTGGCGCCAAACCAAACACGTCAACCGTGCCGATGGGATTCGTACAGAACACCCGATCAATCTGCTCCGCCACTACCGTCGTGCGCCCGCCCATGTCGGTAACCGTGCGCAGTTTGTTGCGCGGGGCGCTCAAGAAGTCGCAACCTTCGAGCATGCCTCCTGTACATACCGCCAAAGCAGCACATGCCGTCCAGCCCACAAACGAGCGCCGGGAAATCATCCCGTCATTCATAGGCTATCTGCCTCCTTGTCTAGCACAGGTGCACAGGCAGGCCCGCGCCCACCGCAACGTCCGCGCACCTCCCCTACACCAACTTCAGTGTCGTAAAGCTGAGTGAGCGCCTGCGCGCTGAGCATTTCATAAGCAAGACCACATGTCACACTTCCATTACGATGCAAGTTCACCACCGCGCTGTCGAGCAAAAGTGCATGGTTGGGATCATGTGAAGTCACCATAACCGACAGCCCACGCTGCGCAAGCTGCGTGATGCGCTGGAGTACGGTTACCTGGTTGCCTAGGTCAAGGTTTGCGCACGGCTCATCCATCACCAAGAGCTGGGGTTGCTGCGCCAAAGCACGCGCAATAAGCACCATTTGCAGCTCCCCGCCCGAAAGCGCAGCACAGCTGCGCTGCGCCAGCCTTCCGATACCAAGCTCTTCAATGACCTCGTCTACGATACGCTCGTCCTCCTTTTTCGGCGACATGACGCCCTCAAGCGCTGGCGTGCGACCCATCAGCACCATCTCGCGCACGGTAAAGCCAAGCGAGCTTTCATGCGTTTGGGGTACATAGGCCACCTTCTGGGCTAAGCGCTTGCGCGAGAATCCCACGACGTTTTCCCCGCCTACATACACCTCGCCCGCGATGCGCGGTATAAAACCGAGCATCGTCTTGAACAACGTAGTCTTGCCCACACCATTTGGCCCAAGCAACACAAGCACGCCGCCTTCTTCAAGCTCAAACGTCACGTCGGTCACAATCGGGCAATCTGGTGAGTATCCACACGTCAAATGCCGTACTTCAAGCGCCGGTGACATCACAGGCTCCTTTGCCGGCACGCAAGGTATACAAAGAGCGGCGCGCCGATGATAGCCGTGAGGATGGAAAGTGGCACCTCGGTTGTGTAGATGCTGCGACACACATCGTCTACCACCAGCAAAAACGTCGCACCAAGCAGCATTGAGGCTGGCAACAACACGCGCTGATCAGATCCCACCAAAAAGCGCGCCAAGTGGGGAATAATCAAACCCACCCAGCCGACCATGCCCGCCACGGCGACTGAAGCCGACGTGAGCAAGGTGGCAAAGCCTATCACCAAAAGTCGCGTGCGGGAAACGTCAACACCCAAGGAAAGAGCCTCCTCATCGCCGAGTGAGAGCACGTTAATGCGCCATCCGAGAACAAGCAGCCCCACACATCCCACCGCAAAGGCCACAACCAAAGCAACTAGGTTGTCCTCACGCGCTAACGATATGCCACCCATCAGCCAAAACGTAATCTCAGGAAGCTGAGAGTTCGGGTCGGCAAGAAACTTCACCGCCGAAGTAAACGCCTGGAATAGATTTCCCACCACCAATCCTGAGAGCACTAGCACCAGCACACCGCCCATGCGCCTGCCGATAGCAGAGGACAGAGCGCAGCTCACACCTACCGCAATAACCCCTGACACGAACGCCGCGATTTCAATGCCCACGCTACCAAAGGAAAGCAAGATACCCAGTGCAGCGCCGAAACATGCCCCTGCCGAGGCGCCAAGCAAATCGGGAGAGGCCATGGGGTTTTTGAAGATGCCCTGGTACGCGCATCCCGCGCCCGAAAGCGCAGCCCCTATCAGCATCGCAGCTACCACGCGCGGGGCGCGCATCATGAAAAACACATTCGCGTCAACACTTTCCTGCTCGCTTGCGCTAAACGGCGCACAGACTAGCGCCCACACCTGCGAGAAATCCAAGCTATAGCGACCAAGCGACAGCGACACCAGTGTCGCGACTACCAAAAGCACTGCAAGCACCACTATGACGAGCACTCTATGTTTACGCAAATCGGGTTGCATATTACTCCGTCTTGTCCTGAGCAGGATCGAAAGCGCCTCCCTGCACTCCCACACCCTCTACAATACACGGGCTGATAACCTGCCCCTCAACGACCTTTGTTGCTGTTAACGTCACCTGATCGCCCTGAGCGCGAGCAACCAATCCCAAATCAGATGCCTCGTTAATCACACGTGCCAAATCAGCCGCTGCATCCGAGGCGTCAGCGTCAGTGAAGGTGTGGTTGTGTTTGAGAAGCTTTGTACTGCCTCCGTCAGGCGAAAACCACGTAACGCAGCGCACAAGTGCTGGCGACGTAACGCGAAATGTGGTTTGAGCAGGTATGCCTGTTGCGCTTTGCGCAGGTATCTGCTCTTCGACAACAAGGGCAAGGCCGCTTGGCAGCGTACCCGATATCGGCTCGTCAAGCACGGCTTGGGCCCCCGACATCCCCGTAATGGACGACAACACACCATCAGAACGCGCCGAGGATATGGAAAACGCACCTTGGTACAAGGCGAAGTAGGCACCCTTGCCCACACCGAGAGCGTCTGCCGTCGGGCGCAGCGTAAACGTCACCGCCTCCCCGCTTGCCTGTACCTCCACTGCGATGACTCTCGTGTCGACTGCCTCGTCGTTGAGCCTCAACTCAAAGCTGTCAGCTATGTTACCCGTGGCCGATATGGCCTGATCAAACGCAAGCCTGATGACCACTTCTTGCGATGATTCTGTCATGTCACTCATGCTTCGAAGACTTACTTCAGCCACGCGCGGCGAGCTTTCGTCTACACGTGTCGAAGCAGCGCAGCCCGACATGGCCACACACAGCAAAAGACCTACACATGCCAAGACAAGCATGCACGCCCAAACCGCCCCACACACCCCGTTCGCCACACGTACACTCGCTACACGCACATTCGCCGCAGGCAGACCCATCACCATACGCACGTCTACCACCTGCAAAGCCTCTCCACCACGCACTTCATGCGCGTCCTCCGCCTTCACTTTTATGCTGCG
>CAZDCX010000021.1:0-7348 GCA_964504115.1 uncultured Cryptobacterium sp. | reverse complement strand
CGCACCCGGTCGCAGCCTACCCGCACAGCTTTCACTAAGAGCACGCACACGGCCACCACCAGCGCAATCCCAATCACGAGCATGCCAATCAAAGCTGCGTCTGCGACCGTTGGCCCTCCAATATTCACTTCAAACGAAGAACTCGTGCTCTCATAGTAGGGAAGCGAAGCCGTGCATGTCACAACTGCCGTACCTGACCCAGCCGCAAGAAGCCACAACCGGTCAAACGCCTCCACTACACGCACCACGCCCTCATCCGAAGAGGCAAAGGTAACCTCAGGTGACCTTGTCTCATATCCGTTGCACGAGCAGCCACCCCACGCGTCAGCCGATCCGCACAGGCACGGGTACAACCCACACATGTCCTCCATACCGCAGTCAATACCCGCCTCAATGCTCTGCGGGCTGCACGTTGTCGCAAGTAGCACCGGGCTTATGCGCGGAAGTGAAAGTGTCGGAGCGTTTGGCGCGCTGCTCGTCGATACCGTTGAAGCTTCGGCAATATCGACACTTACAAGCACGGGCACGACGCTTTGAGAGCCAAGAAGCGTTGTCGCCGACACCGCTTCTACATAAACCGGCTCAGCCACCCGCTCTTCAAGGGAAGAAGCCGCATGCGCCGCCCCCGGAGCCATCAAAAGCGAAAGCGCCGCCCCGACAAGCATCGCCAACGCAGCGCCACCAACACGCAGTACCTTCTCGTCAAGCACACGCGCGCAACATGTCTTATGCGAATATGCCATCGATGTTCTCCACCACGTTGCCGCCTTCTGACAAGAATATCTCCTCAAGCGATGAGCCGGGATAGCGCTCATGTACCTCGGCAACGCTGTCGTCAAACACCAGATGGCACCCCTTAATCATGCCCAGATAATCAGCTGCGTCCTCAAGCTCACGCAGATTGTGCGATGAAAGCACCACCGCCGCATTGCGTTCGCGTGCATACTGGCGCAAAAGCCGCTTAAGTAAGTTACGTTTGCCCAAGTCAAGCCCATCAAAGCTCTCGTCAAGTAACATCGTGTGAGCACCGGTAGCAAACCCCAGTAGAATGCCGAGCTGGCGCTGCATGCCCTTCGAATACCCTGTCACCTTCGCTGTGGGGTCAAGGTTGAACAGCTCGAGCATACGCTCGTACACATCATCTGACCATTCCGGGTAGTACCTGCGGTAAAACGACCGCATGACCTCAGGGGTAGCCTGCGGCAAAAAGTATGGTTCATCAGCCACGATAAACAACGAGTCGTTGCGCTTCCAGCTTGCGCGCAGCACATCGCCGTCGATGAGTATCTCACCCGCATCAGGGCGATACACCCCTGCAATAATCTTCAAAAGCGTGGTTTTACCGGCCCCGTTATAGCCCACCAGCCCGTACACCATGCCGTCTTGTACCGTAAGCGATACCTCTTCAAGCGCCGTAAAGCTTCCAAATCGCTTCGTAACGTTAATTACCTCAATCACCCCAACGCCCCCTCACAAATCCGCTGGAGCAAGCTCGGAGGGCAGATACAGATACACATATGCCTCAATGCCACGCAGCTTGGCCTGTACCAGATATCCGCCGGTCATGTAACACCCAGCACGCAGATTCGGCACAATCTCGGCGATTTTTGTCTGATCGTCAATCGTCTTGAGCGCCCCGTAGTCCTGCGTAATCCAAAACAGCCCCGCTGTTTCGCTTCGATATGCCATGAAATAGCGACTCACCGGCGAGGTGACCTTGTTGATGGAAGCGTACGGATCGTCAAGCTGAAGCGTAAGCTGCTCGATGACACGCGCATCAAGCTCAGCACCAAGTGCATCGATAACGCCATGCTCGTTGAGCCAAGCCATCGTGTGTTCCCATTCATCGGTTATGTAACTTATCGCGTTGCTAAACGAATAACCAAACGATGCCACGTCTAGTTCGGGAGAAAGCGTGAACATGAGTATGGCTCGCGTTTGGCTGCTTGGCATGTAACGCTCGCTTGCAGGAAGTGTCGCAAGGTCGCTGGCCATGGCGGCGAGCAATTCAGCACGCTCCTCATCAGTGATACTCAAGGCCATGATGCGGTTGAGCACGCCGTCAGCCGCATACAACGACCCAGCTGCATAGGCGTTGTATGAAGGCGAGCCTGAGAGATCCTCGCGCTGCGCATCAGAAAGCGCGCTCACATCTCCTGTCAGCACGGCACTCTCAAGCTCGTGGGCATCTTCGTCGTTGTCAAGTGAGAGCAGTGCGGAAAGCTCCCCTATGGTGGCCTGGCTGTAGTAGCGCACCAGCTCAGAGCCGTCGGAAAGCGTGTAGCGCAACACCACGTCGTAAGGAACGACGGTACTTTGGAAGTCAACGTAGTCAGTTTCGCGCTGCGCATGCGCCGTTTCAATCAGCTGGCTGTGTAGCGAACGCACGATGTCGACCGAGGACGAGCGGGAATAGGTGCGGTACGAGGTGTAGTAATACGAGGCACCACCCGACACACCTGAAAAGCCCTCAGTCAGGTAGCTCGGCGAACCATTGTAGGAAACCTCCACGCTCACCACGTCCTCAGATTCTGGAATGGAGCTTGCGTATCCCAGCCCGCCTTCTGCCACAATGCCCACCACCAGCGCCATGACTGCGAGCTCGCCCACCACACACGAAAACGTGATGCGGCGCGGCGTGCGCCCACGCAACGGCCCGAACAAAAGCACAAGCGAGGTAAGTGCGAACAAGACCGCGCCCACCGCCAAAGACACCACCATATCAACCGAGCCAAGCAACGCCACAGCAACAGCGAACGCCGTCAAGCCAAACACCGCCACGGAAAACAGGGAAAACACCGGAGCCTTCCCCGCCATCTCAGCCTGCTCGCCCCGACGTCGGCAAAATGCCAGCGCGCCAAGCACCGAAAACACCACAAACGCGGCAAACCACCCCGCCACGAGCTGCCAGTTGCCCGACTGCGGATAGTACACCGGATGCAAAGCCATGAAGTACTGATGCTCGCCGCCAGCCTGCTCGAAGAACAGCAGCGGATTGAGCCACGAAAGCGTATCAAGAAGGGAAGGCGCAACTTGGATACTCTGCCCATACAGCATCACTCCGGCGGCGTTACCTACAAGCAAATACTCAGACAGTACACCTAGGCTCCACAGCACTACCGTCGCACCTGCGAGCAGTGCCACGGCAAAAGTACACGTCTCAAACAGCGTGCCCGCACAAGCAACCGCGATGCTCGTAAGTGCAAAAGCCACAAACGCCACCGTCACATACCCGCACGTTACAAAGAAAAACTCAGAAATCTCACCGTCATAGAGACCAAGGGCTATGCAATTGAGTAGCAGTGAGAGGGCAAAAGGCACCGCGATGCCAATCACCACGCAAACCGCGCCTGCTATATAGCGCGCGCAAAACAGCTTCACGCGCGAAAGACCCACCGAGAAAAATGCCGTGGTTGCCCGCTTCTCAAGCAGAAAATGAAACAGCACCACTGCAAGCACGGCTCCGTACACAACGCAGGCAGCGTTCACCACACCTGAGAGCTCTTGGGCATACAACTGGTATTTCAGCTGCTCATGCGTGTAGTCTACGTTGAACACCGAGATGTCATTTACCACAGTGGTTGAAGCCGGAACAAGCACGCAGAACAGGACAAATCCAGCAATCAGCACCGGACAGGCGCACCGCAGGGCAAACGCGCAGTCATGCAGAAACGGGCTGTGGATACGCATGCGCCGACGCGAGTATCGACGTGAGTGCGCCGCACGCTCAGCACGAAGCTTCTCGCGCCAAGTAAGCGGGTGCTCGCGGCGAAGCTGCACCGCACGAGCCTTCCACGTGCGCCGTTGCTTGACCCGCGACTTTACAAGGCGCACAAGCAAGCGCGCAAGCAGCACCAATCCCACAACCACAGCAACGCATACCACCACACAAGCGCCGATGAGCAGCACATCGGTAACACCAAAAGGGTTGACATGCACCGTGAACTCATAGCTCGCGCTTTTGTAGTGGATAAGTTCAGCGTTAATGGAAACAGTCGCGTCGCCCGCGGAAACCGGCATGAGCCACAGGCAGCCGAACGCCTCTGCCACGCGTACCACACCCTCATCGTCAGACGTGACGCTTACCGTCGGACGCGTGTCTTCAAACCCACCACAAGCGCAATGACCCCATGCATCGGGCTTTCCGCACGTACACGGATCGTAACCGCATACCTCGTCCATGTGACACTGCACGCCCGTACTGATAAGCGAAGGCGTCGTAGTAATAGAGAGCATGCTGGGGAATATCGCGCCCACGGATTCTTCAGGCAGCGACCCTTCGTCGGAAGCGGGCACGCTTTGGCCTGAGAGCTTGTAGAGACGGGGCATAAGGCCAAGCTGCTCAAGTGAGTCATCCTCTGCGGCATACGCGTATGTGGCAACGCATGTACACGCAAGCACCGCCGCGCACGTAAGCGCAATCACACGCGCGACTACATGCATAAACCTCTTTGTAATAAACGCCCCCGGAAAAGCCACACGTCTAGTTCTCATCACGCTTCGCTCTCGCCTGCACGCGTTTTTCCGTTTGCTCTGTTTGCGCAAGAGTGTCCGCATCGGCAGGCGTTGCCGATACCGCGCACTCACTCGTCGCGCGAGCGCGCCTTGCCGCACGAGCGCGACGTACTGCTATCACGCATATGCACGCCACGACAACAATCACGATTCCAGCAATAACAAGAGGCACGACGGGCAGACCCGCATTCTCTCCAATGGAATCCTGCTTGCTCACCGCAATCGCACCCGGCGTGTTAACCTCTTCAACCTGATACGCCGTCAGATCATCAGTCGAAAGCGCCCATGTTGAGCAATGGTCAATCTCAAACGAAGCATAGCCTCCCGCCACTTTTAAGCCACTTTCAACGGCCACGAACTGATTCTGCTGCTCGTCAAAGCAAAACAGCCCAAGCTCCGTGCCGTCTGCAAAGGTGTCCGAAACCCGTACATACACCGAAGCCGAACCCGCAAGCTCTCCGCTGTGCGCAAAATCGCACACCAGTCCGTCACGCGCCTGCTGCATGATGTTAGCGACATACCCGGTACCAAGCGCCGATATCGTGATTGTCGGGTCAAAGGTCAGATAGGGGCTTTCGGCATCAAGGGTATCCCCCGTAAACGTCCACGAATAGACCGGTTGGTCAGACGACGCGCCCGACCAAAACACCATTTGATTATTCGTGCCGACAATCTTGCGAAGTTCATCAGCAGTGTTAAGAAAGGAATTACACTCAACAATATACACCGTGCCAGCAACCGTCTCGATGGTCATCTCGTTGAGCTGGTCGTCTCGAGAATCGCTCACCGTGGCCTCCTGAGGAATAGCCACCCCCGACGTCAAAGCAACGTCGCTTCCCCCCACGTCAGCACTCGGAGAAACCGCCCCCTGAGATCCCTCGGAACCAGAGGAATTCTCGGACCCTCCTGTGGTATCAGCCGTCACTTCAACCTGGACGGTGGTTTCACTGCTTGTCCATTGGCGAAGTGACGCCGAGACGGTGATAGTCGCCGTCCCAGCCGAATGCCCTGAAATCGTCAGCGTGCCTCCGCTGACTGAGGCGGTGGCAACACCGCTATTGCTCGAAGAAGCGCTCAGCTCTGGGTAGTAGGTACTGTACGCAGTTCCGGCGCACGTGCACTGCCCGTTGACGTCAAAACAGTTATAGCCTGCCGCAATGGCCCCTTCCGTCGAGCATACCTGCGGGCATTTCGCCATACCACAGCCAAGGGTTTGATCATCAGAAGAAGGGCTTACCATAACGCTGGTACTCACTGTCGAGTTTGCCTTCACCGTCAGTGCCGCAGCACCCAAAGACACGCTCACCGTGCCAAAGTTATAGTAAGCATATGCCGCAGATGGCATCACCAGCGCCACAACAAGCAACGCAACCATTACACACGCCTTGACTCTCACGACGCCTCCCTTCGTGTTTGCACGTCTCGTTTACCTTTTGCGACGCCGACGCGTAATCGCAATCACGCATACGCACGCCACGGCAAGAATCACGATTCCGGCAATCACGTAGACAATTGGCGCCGGTGCCCAAGAAACAACATCAGTCGTCGCATTATCATCAGGCCCGCAACCCTCTTCCATCTCTTCCATCGCGGTACTGCCACCTTCGATAATGCTGTTCGCCTCGCTTGTGAGATCGCGTTTGGACACCACGTACAGCTTGCCCTCCTGCACGCTTACCGTCGCATACCCACCCGACATAGACGCCTCGGCCTGCTCACGCACGAATGCCTTGGCATCTTCATCCCAAGAGAAAAGGGCAATCGCATCGTCATCAGATAGAACACCATCTGCCTCAACGTAGACCATGGCTGGAGCAAAAAGTTCACCTCGTTCGGCGAAGTCAACAACGAGGAAGCCGTCAAGCCCCGAAAGCGCCTGATACAGCTCACCTGTCGGTTCGCTTGAAACGCTCAAGTGCACGTCAATAGGCGCTACATCTGCCGCCTCGAACTCAGAGGTCATAAACGTCAGCGAGTACGCTGGATGATAGTAGGTGTCACCCGCCCAAAACGTCACCTCGGCATCAGTGCCCGCAAGTTCGCGCAGGTGATCGGCGGGCACGCACTCATCGGTGATGCGAACGTTGCGAATCAGGCGATTCATAATGGTCTTGTCAACGACATCGGCTCGGTCATCAGGCTCGGAAACCTGTGCCTCTTGGGGCACGTCAACCTCGACGCCCGTGCTCGTGCCGCCCGCAGCAAGCGAACCTGGATCCACACGCACCGCAAACGTTGCCTCAGCATCGGTAAATTGCCGAAGTGACGCGCGCACGGTAATGGTTGCCTCGCCTTCAGCTTTGCCGTAGACGGTAACCGCGTTTCCCTGGTAGGTTGCCACGGCAACGCTTGCGTTGCTCGAAGAAACGGCGACAGAAGGATAGTAGGTGTCGTAGTCAGACCCTGCGCAACGGCACTGCCCATTTTCGTCGGCGCATGTTGACGCACAGTTTTGTGGACACATTGCCATACCACAGCCAATAGTCTGCTCATCAGATGCAGGCGTTACCAGAGCCGTCACCGACACGGTTGAACCTGCCGCCACCGACACCTCAGTGGCTCCCAAGGCAATTGACACGCTCCCCCGGTTGTAGTAGCCCCACGCAACCTGCGGGACAAGCGCCACGCTCAGTGCTAGTACAAGCACAAGGGCTATGATTACACGCAAAGCAGTCGTGGCGTATAAAGCGCACGTAGGCTTTCCGTACGTCGACGCTTTCTCCTCGTACCATGTGCATCGTCGCGTAGTTGCACGCCCTCGAATGTCAACTGCCTTCGAAATCACTCTTACCTTCCCTCCTCAGTCTTCCCTCTTATCGCCGCTGAAAAAGCC
>CAZDCX010000020.1:10962-23629 GCA_964504115.1 uncultured Cryptobacterium sp. | reverse complement strand
GACCGCGCAAGCTTTTGCCCCAAGGGCTCTTACCGCAAAATGGATAGCCTGCGCTTTATTCATATAACGCGAAAAAACGCCGCTCTTGCGAGCGGCGCCTTTAACTAATCAAGTTTTTGAGCAAGAAGCTCGTTGATAACCTTGGGGTTACCTTGCCCCTTCATTTCCTTCATACACTGGCCAACGAAAAAGCCCAGCAGCCCCTTCTTGCCACCTTGATATTGCTCCACCTTATCGGGGAAGGCAGCCAGAACTCCATCAACCACCGCTTCAATAGCGCCCGTGTCAGAGACTTGCTTCATGCCGCGCTCTTCAACAATGGCAGCCGGATCTTTGTCTTCATCCAAGATAGCAGCGAACACTTCTTTGGCTTGTTTGGAGGAAATCGTATCGTCGGCCAAGAGTTTGACCAGCTCAACGGCACGCGCTGGTGTAAGCGGCGTTGCCTCCATGTCTGATAGATTATGCGCATTAGCGTAGGCCGCTACATCGTTGATGATGAGGTTTGCCAACGGCTTTGCAAGTGCTTGCGCGCTATCATCGGCCTCGGCGATGCAGGCCTCAAAGAATGAGGACGTGCTACGATGCTCCACCAAATGGCGCGCATCATAGGCAGAAAGCCCAAAAGAGCCCGCGAAGCGCTTTGCCTTTTCATCGGGCAGCTCGGGCAGCTTAGCACGAACCCCCTCGATAAATTCATCCGATAAATCATAGGGTGCTAAATCAGGCTCAGGGAACAGGCGATAGTCATCGGCCGTTTCCTTCACGCGCATCACAATGGTGCGCTTTGCTGAAGGATCCCAATGGCGTGTTTCCTGATAGATGATGCCGCCTTCCTCAAGCACTTCAGCTTGACGGCAGATTTCATAAGCTAAACCATCGTGCAAGTTTTTGAAGGAATTCATATTCTTAAGCTCGGTCTTGGTGCCCAATTGCGTGGAACCACGGCGGCGAAGCGAAACGTTGCCATCGCAGCGTAGTGAACCTTCCTCCATCGAGCAATCTGAAATGCCAATAGCCAAATAGATCTGACGGAGCTTTTGCATGAACAAGCGAGCTTCTTCGGGCGTGCGCAAATCGGGCAGCGTAACCAGCTCAATCAAAGGCGTACCCGCACGATTGTAATCAACCAACGAATGAGTAGCGCCAGCAATGCGGCCTTCCCCACCGCCAATATGAATCATCTTGCCGGCATCTTCCTCCATATGGATGCGCTCAATACCAACGTGAGCCACATACCCATCTTCGGTGCGAACCACATTGGCAGCCGTTGTGCCAGGAGCCCCCTGCTCGCCCACGGCCAAATCATCGATATCGATGCGCTCACGAGCAGCTGGACCATCAACGTCTAAATCAAGGTGCCCGCGCATGCAGAAGGCAACAGGGCCTTGCGTTGTTTGAAAGTTTTTAGCCATATCGGGATACATATAGTTCTTGCGATAGAACATCGAGCGCTTTTCGATATCGCAATTGGTGGCCAAACCAGCAAGCACGATAGACTCAATAGCAGCTTTATTGGGTACGGGTAACGCTCCAGGCAAGCCTAAGCACACCGGGCAGGTGTGGGTATTGGGCGCGGCGCCAAACTCCAGCTTGCAACCACAGAACATCTTGGTTTCAAGCGTAGTAAGCTCGGCATGAATTTCCAGGCCGATAACCGCTTCCCAATCTTGCAGTACCTCTTCTAACTTTTTCATCGTAGTCCGCCCTCCGCTTGCCAGGTACCTGTTATCGGCGTTTTGCCTTGAGAAGCCAAACCCCAAGCGGCCTCGTGGTTGATTGTTTGCATGAGGTTTATCATGATTTAACCCACCTTCTCACTGGCAAAGCGCGGCGCAACAGGGGCGCAGCCGTATACGCACTCCAAAGCAGCTGCTACCCGCAGCATATTCTCATCTTTGAAGGCAGGAGCGATAAGCTGAACACCTACCGGCAAACCAGAACTTGCGCCAAGACCAACAGGCATACTCATGCCACCGTTGCCAGCGATGTTGATCGAAATCGTAAACATGTCCGACAGATACATTGAGGTAGGATCGGCAATTTCGCCAAACTTAAAGGCGGTGCGGGGGCTAACCGGTGCCACTATGCAGTCAACCTTTTCGTAAGCACGCTGATAATCTTGCGTGATCAGCGTACGCACCTGCTGGGCGGGATAGTAATACTTGTCGTACACGCCCGACGAGAGCAAATAGCTGCCCAGCATAATACGGCGGCGAGCCTCGATGCCAAACCCTGCCGAGCGCGACTGTTCATACTGCGTGCCAAGATCTTTTGCCCCTTCGGAGCAATATCCGTAGCGTACCGAATCGAAACGCGCCAAATTACTGAATGCCTCGCACGGACCAAGAACATAATAAGCGCTCATCGCGGCCTGCGCGTTAGGAAGCTCAACCTCTATAATTTCGGCACCTGCCTCGCGTAAATGCGCAAGTGCTTCCTCAACCTTGTCACGCACCTCGGCATCAAGACCCTCGGCCTCCATAAAGGCAGGAACGATGCCAATGCGCATACCCTGCACGCCTTCTGCCAGGTTGGCAGTAAAATCGGTGGTTACCTCTTGGCTGGTACAATCAAGCACATCGCGACCAGCAAGCGCATTCATGGCGCATGCCGCATCGGCCACGGTTCGCGCGAAAGGGCCAACCTGATCAAGCGAGCTGCCAAAAGCCACCACTCCATAGCGAGAAACCACGCCGTAGGTAGGCTTTACGGCAACAACGCCGCAAAAACTACCTGGTTGGCGAATTGACCCGCCCGTGTCCGACCCGAGCGTCACCGTTGCCATACCAGCTGCTACTGCCGCCGCCGATCCGCCCGAAGAGCCACCGGGCACTCGCTCAAGATCCCAGGGATTGTAGGTGCATCCGAAGGCCGATGTTTCGGTTGAAGAGCCGAAGGCAAACTCGTCCATGTTGAGCTTGCCCAGCGGAATGCCGCCTGCTTGAATGGTTTTAGCAACACAGGTTGCGGTATAGGGCGAGACGTAATTCTCGAGCATGTGAGAAGAGCAGGTTGTATGGGTGCCCTCAAGATTCATGTTGTCTTTGAAGGCAACTGGCACGCCAGCCAAAGGGCCCATGCTATCAAAGGTGCCCGCCGCTAACGCCTTGTCCAGGCGCTGTGCCTGATCAAGTGCCTGCTGCTCGGTTACTTCAAGAAAGGCGTGAACGCTCGCGTCCACCTCTGCAATGCGATCAAGCGATTCGCGAGCCACTTCGGTGGCGCTAAAATCGCCTGCTCTCAAGCCAGCCTGAATCTCTGCTACTGAGCGTTCTGCAAAAGCTGACACTACTCATCACCCCCGCCCAAAATGGCAGGAATAAGAAAGCTTCCTTCTTGCTGTTTGGGCGCATTTGACAGAGCCACCGGCTGCGAAAACGACTCGGTTTCAACGTCTTCGCGCATAACATTGGACAAGCTGCCAATGGGGTGGAAGGTGGGCTCTACGCCCTCAAGATCATATTCGGTAATAGGCTTTAGGCTATCGATGATGCTATTCAAGTCTTCGGTCATGGAAGTAACTTCAGCATCAGTAAGCCCGATACGTGCGTACGTGGCAATTCCTCGTACGTCCTTTTCGGTAAGATGTTGCGTCATGGTATTCCTTCGTGGTCTTAGTGTGCGCATCCATGCGCTAAGAACCTCCCCATCATAGCAAAGGAAACGATCTTTACTAACAAACAGAGCGCATACATCGAGCAACTTTCACGTACCCGCAACAAACAAGCTTGAAAAGAAGAGCCTCTCTGCCTAAGGTTAAAAGCCCCACATTTTTACTTCAGGTTCAAGCTGCACATCAAAGCGCGCCTTTACGGCTTCTTGCACATCGCGAATAACCTGGCGAATATCTTCTGCTGTGGCAGTTCCGGTGTTTACCACAAACCCAGCATGCTTACGTGATACCTGCGCCCCACCAACGGTATGGCCCTGCATACCAGAATCTTGAATGAGCTTGCCGGCAAAATAGCCTGTAGGGCGCTTAAACGTACTGCCAGCACTGGCCATCTCGAGCGGCTGCTTTGCACTGCGACGAGCTGCTAAATCATCCATACGAGCGCGAATAGCCTCTGAGCTGTCGGCCTGGAGAGCAAGTGTAGCCTCAAGCACAATGAGGCCACGATCGCCCATCATGCTGTGACGATAGCCCCATTCAGCCTCAACGGCACTGACGGTGCTTATCTCGCCTGCTGGCGTAAGACACACAACCTCACGAGCAACATCGCGAAACTCACCCTCGTAGGCACCGGCATTCATAATGGCCGCCCCACCAATGGAACCCGGAATGCCGCTGGCAAACTCATAGCCAGCAAGCCCTGCATTGCATGCTGCTTCAGCAACCGCTTCGTTAGTTGCCCCCGCTTGAACACGCATGGTTGTTCCCTCTATGGAGATGCCAGCCATGCGATTGCCAATCTCGATAACCACACCGCGCAAGCCCGCATCCGAGACCAAAATATCGCTCCCGCAGCCAACTATCCACCAGGGAGATTCAGCCAAGCGGGCTGCTTTGATGGCGGTAATAATGTCGCCAGCAGCGCTCGGACGCACGTAAAAATCAGCAGGCCCGCCCACTTTAAAGGTGGTATGCAGCGCCATAGGCTCATCGCGCAAAATATCATCGCTTGCAAACGTTTGAGAAAGAAGAGTATCCAGCAGCGTGCTATTCATACTCTACAACCCCCTTTACTGGCAGTACTCTGCTTGGCCCGCGCCCTTTGCTTCTGGCCGAGCCAACCTTTATGCGCCCGTATCAAACTCGATCGAAACTGGGCAATGATCCGACCCAAAAATATCATTCCATATATGAGCCATCACCACTCGATCGGCACACGATTTGCTTACCAGAAAGTAATCAATGCGCCATCCAGCGTTGTTGGCGCGTGCATTAAAACGATAACTCCACCACGAATAAGCACCCTCGGTGGTGGGATTTAAATATCGAAAGGTGTCGATAAAGCCCGCATCGAGAAGCTCGGTGAACTTTGCTCGCTCTTCATCGGAAAACCCTGGGTTGCCACGATTTGTCCGTGGATTCTTCAGGTCGATTTCTTGGTGAGCCACATTGAAATCGCCGCACATAATCACCGGTTTAGCCGATCCTACCTCCCCTGTGGGCAAAATTCCCTCTTCAAGGCCTTTGCACATTGCCCGAAAGGCATCATCCCAGGCCATACGGTGATCTAATCGAGCAAGCTCGCTTTGCGCATTAGGCGTGTAAACATCGACAAACCAAAATGAAGCAAACTCGCAAATAACCACGCGCCCTTCAGTATCCAGCTCGGGGATGCCTACTTCATGCAGCACACGCAAGGGTTCCTCTTTACAAAATACAGCGGTGCCGGAGTAGCCTTTGCGATCGGCGTAACTCCAATACTGATGGTACCCTGGCAGATCAAGCTCAATCTGCCCTTCTTGAAGTTTTGTTTCCTGCACAGCAAAGACATCGGCATCAAGCGAGTTGAAAATATCTACGAACCCCTTTTTTACCACGGCGCGCAAACCATTCACGTTCCATGAAACCAGCCGCATGACTTTACTCCTTTATGGACAATGCGCTTTTGCAGCATGCCTTGTTAGTTTGACTGTTGTAGCATCATAACCGATTGCCCCGCACGCGTGGTGCATTATGCAAAAGCGTCACGCTCTGATCAAGAAAACGTGACGCTTGTATACCTGCTTGCGGCTTAAGGCTTTATGCGCACCATACGTTTTTGCAAACCCTCGTGCGCAAAGGTGCGCTTAAGCAAACCTTATGTGTGGCAGCGCGCCTAGCATACCTCCACGAAATAACTCCGCAGAATAACGCCGCACGACTGCAACACAATAGGTATTACTTCTTCTTTTTCTTGTTTTCCTTCGCTTCTGCCTTCGCATATTCGCGCTCACGAATAGGACGAAGATAACGCGTGTCCATGTAGATACTCACGCAGAACAGTATCCACGCCACAATCATCAAAACGATGGCGGGAATTTGCCATGTGGTAAAAAGCGACATCAAAATTGCCACAACGATAACGGCACACCCTGCTGCGGAAAAAGTGACGCGCTTTTTGTTGTAATGCTTGTAATCGGCGGTTTCAGGGACGAAACGATTGATCGCGCGTTTACGCTGGCGAGCTGTTTGACGCTGATCGGTAGCAGTGCCCTTTGGATCTTTTTTAGTATGCTCATCCTCACCCTTAAAGCGATCCATCAGTGAGCGCTTTGCTGGCTTGGTGGGCTTTACATATACCGAGGCGCCCGCTTTGGAAACCGGCTTGGCAGAGGCGGCACTTTTGCGCGTTGTTCCTGCAACACGATCTTGCGTATAGCGCTCATTCATAGGGTTACGTTGTGACATGGTGATTCCTTATTACATTGAGAAAATGCACTGATGCTTGCTATTTCGCCACAAAAGGCATGCCCGTAATTTTCTCATATGCTTGAATGTATTTCTCGCTGGTTTTTTTAATAACATCTTCTGGAAGATGAGGAGGATTACCCGTGCGATCCCAGTTGGCGTTAAGCCAATTGCGAACAAACTGCTTATCAAAGCTTGGTTGTTCCTCGCCAACGGCATAGGTATCAACCGCCCAGAATCGAGACGAATCAGGGGTAAGCACTTCGTCGCCTAAGATGATGGAGCCATCTACCACACCAAACTCAAACTTAGTATCGGCAATGATAATGCCACACTCACGAGCATGCTCGGCTGCACGATTGTAAATTGCAAGCGTCAGATCGCGCAAGGCTTTCGCATCTTCAGCCCCAATGAGCTCTTCGCAGCGGGCAAAGCTGATATTTTCATCGTGGCCGCCGAGTTCAGCCTTAGTTGATGGCGTAAAAATGGCTTCAGGCAAGCGGGAAGAATTAACCAAGCCCGCAGGCAAGGTAATGCCACACACCGCGCCCGTTGCCTGGTAATCCTTCAAGCCCGAGCCGGTAAGATACCCGCGCACAATGCACTCAACCGGGAACATGGTGGCCTTTTTTACCAGCATAAAGCGGCCGGCCAAATAGTCGGAGTAAGGCTTGAATTGGTCGGGCAAATCAGCCACATCAGCCGAAATGAGGTGGTTATCTACCACATCGGCCAGCAGATTAAACCAAAAGCACGAAAGCTGGGTAAGAACCTGGCCCTTATAGGGAATTTCGTCTTGCAAAATATAATCAAAGGCAGAAATGCGGTCGGTTGCTACCAACAGCAATTGGTCGCCCAAATCGTACAAATCGCGTACCTTGCCCTGAGCATCAGGCTTAATATCAATGCCAGCCATGCAAATCCTTTCTCGGTTGCTCTTTCACAGCCCTTTATTATGAAACATCTTCAGAACTTATGCTATATTCCTTGCGCTATCTAACACGTACTACTTATTGCGTTTGCCCGCACGCTTTTTATCGGGCTCTTCCTCTTCATACAAAGGAATATATATGGTAAAACACGCGCCTTCGTTCGGGCGTCCTTCAACGCGTACCCATCCGCCGTGCTGATCAACAATTTCCTTTACCACCGATAGGCCAACGCCCAAGCCACCTGTCGCGCGGGTGCGCCCCGCATCGGCTCGCCAAAAACGCTGAAATACCTGTTTTGCCTCTTCAGGGGTCAGACCAATTCCGGTATCGCGCACCGCAATCTGCCCCATGATGTCTCCTTTATGCGCGGTAAGCGTTATGGTGCCACCCTCGGGGGTATAGCGCACCGCGTTGGAAATCAGATTAGCGGTTGCCTGCCGCAGCATGTCGGCATCCCCATACACATACACATGCGGATCATAGTGGAATTCCAAACTCAATCCCGCATCTTGGATATAGGCCTGGTGCGTACTTACCACTTGCGAGAGCAGCTCGGTTAAATCGACCTTGCTGCGCTCAATGGGCGTGGTACGGCTCTCAAGACGCGAGAGCTGCAAGAGCGCATTAACCAAGCGGCTCAAACGCCTTACCTCGGAATTGAGCGTTTCAAGGCGCTCAACATCGGGCTCAAATACCCCGTCGATCATAGCTTCAACGGTTGATTGGATAGCCATAAGCGGCGTGCGCAACTCGTGAGCAACATCGGTTACCAAGCGCCGCTCGAGGTTGCGGTTGGTTTCAATGGAATCGGCCATGCGGTCAAACATATTGCCCAAACGAGCAATTTCGTCGTTGCCCTGCATGCCAGTACGAGCCGAGTAGTCCCCCTCTTTCAAAGCAGCCGCGGCATCGGTAACTTTTTTGATGGGTGCCGAAAGCGCACGGGCAACCAGCGAGCCCACAATAAAGGCTACTACCACAGCAATAAGGCACGAGAAGAGCAGAGCTTGATACGACTTGTTGCGGAATTCTTCATCGGTTTGGGTGAGCAGCGAATCAGAGCCAAAAACGCGCACATACACAACACCTACTTGCTGCCCATCCACTCGGATTGAAGCCGTGGCCACGTTGCCCTCTGAGCCCTCGTAATGCGTGGAGCCTAAAATATCATCCGAAGAATCATCGTAGACCACTTGACCATCACGATCTCGTACTTGAATATGCACGGTCTCGTATAAAGTGCTGGCCGAAGAGGCTGCACTTAAAGCCCCGCTGTACCAATCGCCATGAGAATCTTCATAACCCTGAGCTATAGCCGAAGCGGTGGAATCGGCCAGGCGCTGCACGTTATCGCGCGCATAGGTTTGAAAATGCTCGTTCCACACAAAAGAAAGCACCAAAACAGAAACGAGAATACTCGTAACTGCCACTGCAAGAGCCACGAGTACAATGCGGGTGGTAAACGAAACATTGAACTTTTTTTTCGTATCGGTTGAGCCCTCATCCCCGAATCTCTTCAGAGGATCACTATCCGTTTGCGGATTGGGCGACTCAGTATCCAGGGCTAACACCATCGGCTCCTTTCTTTCAGGAATCATGGCACGAGCAACTGTGCGCATAAGAATACAATACCCCCATAAAGGGGGCATTGCTCAAAGTAGCCTTAGTTATTTTTGGTGGGATCTTCGAAGCGATATCCTACGCCATGCACCGTATGGAGCCATTTAGGATTACGCGGATTATCGCCAATCTTAGCGCGCAAATTCTTCACGTGAGAATCGATGGTGCGCTCATAACCCTCGAAATCGTAACCCAAAACCTTTTCCACCAGTTCCATGCGGGAATAAACCCTACCGGGATAGCGGCACAGCGTGGTGAGCAACTTAAACTCGCTGGCAGTAAGATCAACCTCTTCGTTGTTGACCAAGACTTTGTGACCCGAAATATCAATGGTGAGCTCGCCAAACTCGAGCACTTCGCGCTGTGGCTCAGAATCGGAATGTACACGACGGAGCAACGCACGAACGCGCGCTACCAACTCGCGGGGGCTAAAAGGCTTGATTAAGTAATCATCGGCGCCAAGCTCTAAACCAATGATGCGATCTTCTACCTCGCCTTTGGCGGTGAGCATAATGATGGGCGTGTCAGAATTATCGCGAATAACACGGCACACGCGCTCGCCCGGAACGCGCGGAAGCATAAGGTCAAGAACAACGAGGTCAAAGTGATGTTTTGAGAATTCTTCGAGAGCCTCTTGACCATCTCCCACAGCAGTAACCCAATAGTTTTCGCGCTCGAGGTAAGCGGCTACCGCATCGCGGATTGCTTTTTCATCCTCGACCAATAAAATACGACGGGTGTTATCTCCTGAAGTAGTAGCAGTCATTTTTTCCTCCGCATCTCTTCGCTGGGTCTTATGCGTGATAAGGCTGTGGCTCGTCTTTGAGTTTATTGTATCAATTGAGCTGTAGAAAGCTCTAAAGTGATGCCCAAATGCCACAATATTATTTCAGCTAATTCTCGCATTCCCCACGGTGCGTTACCGTCTTGTAAATATAGGAGCTTTTGTGCCTACGAAACGCAAACAAAACACACCACGCAAAACACCAGGTAAGGTTGCACACCCTTCCCGCAACTCCCGCACCACTCATTCTACTCGCACTGCCGCATCTTTTCGATCCAGCCGCAATGCGGCTTCCTCCTCGGGCTCTTCCTCTGCCCGCTCGAGCGCAAAGCGCCCTTCGGCGCAGGTGGCAGGGGCCTCTTCCCGTACTCATTCGCGCAGCCAACGCGGCTTTTCCGCCTCGACCAAGCCCAGCGCGCAATCAAGTTCGCACTCCTTTTTGCCCAACTTTAATATTCAGGGCGGGGCAAATAAGCAAAGCTTTAATGCCTCAGGGGTGAATCAATCGCGTCCTTCGAGTTCGACCTCGCAAACTGCGCCCTCGCTTTTGCTTACCCGCCGCAACCTGCTTATCGGCGCTGGTATTTTGGGCGGCGTCGCGGTGTTAGGAGGTGGCGCATCGTATGCCCTCAGCGCCATGGGAGAATCGGATGAAAGCGTCGTGTCCGATTATCTAACGGTGCCTACCGACTCAGTGGAGTCACTCAAAGACGATTTTGAAAGCCTCGATGCCTATGGCGATTACGTCTCGCTCTCTAATAGTGTAAAACTTGATTATGGCACGCTTGTGTGGGCTGATAACGATACCGTAGCGGCCTGCTTAGTGCCTACCAATGAAGCAAGTCCGCTTTCCACCGTAAAGCTGCTTTATCTTTCAAGCGGCAATACCCAAACGATCCTTGAGGAAGCGCAAGGCGCCAGCGAGGGTTACGAAATTCTTGATGTGCGCTGTAGCACCGAAGGCCTTATTTGGGTCGAGAGTAATATCTTTGAGTCCAGCTGGCGCGTATACACCGCCAAACTCAGCAGCGATAGTGTTTCAAAAATTACCAAAGTCGATGAAGGCAATGCTAACTGGGAAATTCCCTCCTTAGCCGCCGTTGATAAAACTGCCTTCTGGCAGGTTATCCCCACCAGTGATGGCAAAAAGGCAGAAAGCCCTTCGGTTGTTCGCGCTGCCAGCTTTGGGTCAGACTCATATCGCGAGATCTGCTCATCTAAAACGGCCTTTGCCACCCGCATCACACCTGCCGCCGAGGGCATTGTGGTTACCCCTCGCGTTGATGCAAAAAAGGTGTACTACCAGCTTACTTTGATATCTGCCAAAGATTATTCAGTGCTCGATCAGCTTACCTTGCCTTCTTCCATGTCCCCCGACACGGTAGGGTATGGGCGCAGCGGATTTTCTTTTGGTTTTGCAAATATCTATAGCTACGGCGATGGCATCGCAAACCTGGGTACCTATACACCCCAATCTGAGGCATCGCCGTATCATTACGATGACCTCACCTGGTTCCGCTTCAGCAAATCGCCCACGGCATCACCCTGCTGGTGCGGCGAGTGGTACGTTGCCAAATCAACTTCATCTATTTGCGGTGTGCACTTCCCCAGCAAGCAATACTTCGCCATCGACACGCCTAGCGGCTGCGATTCTTACGGCGAGTACCTGGTTTCTACGGGAACAAGCTCCTCCATTGTTGGGCTTTCCCAAATTACCACCGACAACGATGATGAAAACTACGCCCTCGTGCGCATTTACAAACCAGTTAAAGATGCTGTTGGAGGTGCCTTCGAATCATAAGAGATAGGTGCAAGCAAAGGGCCCTTGGCTCCTGTGCTGTGAGCCAAGGGCCTCAATCTCTTACACCAAGCGATACCACAAGCGCCCATCAGCGGAAAGAGTACGCTCGAGTCGGCCCTGCTCAAAGAGGTATTCAAGATAGCCAAACATAATTGCTATACGGCGAACACGTAAGTGATCAGGCTGGCCTTCAAGCCCACCATCAGGAAGATAGGAATAATATCGCTGCGCCACCTGATAGGCCGTTAGCTTGTTGCCTTCTGCCTGCAAAAGGGCAACAACCTTCGAGAGCGGCTTGTCATACTTAGCAATAATAGAATCGATAAACTCTTTGATTGTGTCCGAACCATGAAGGGTATCGTGGTGGCTCATATAAATGGTTTCAAGCCCCATTGCCTGGATATCGCGCAGGCTCTTAAAGTACCTTGCTAGCAAGTGCAAATCAGGGTCAAATTGCATCAACCCTGGCGAGCTATCGAGAATATGGTCGCCTGCGAAGAGCAGCTTGTGCTTGCGATCAACCAGCGAGATGTGCTCTGGAGTGTGACCAGGCGTATAGATAACCTCAAGTGCGTATTCGCCCACCTCAAACACGTGCCCTTCTTCCACCGGCTGGAGGCATGCCTCAACTTCGGGAGTAAAGCGATTTTCGTTGAGCAGGAAGTTCAAATGATTGCATAGCGTGTTATCAAGCTCGTGCACTGCGCCAGTCCTGAGCAAAAACAGCTGCGATCTCTCGGAGGAAAACGGAATGAAGGGGCCATGGTAAGCCACCTTTAAACCTTTTTGGATGCAATACGCCAAATTGTCGTCGTGGTCATCATGAAAATGAGAGAGCACCACTACCACATCGTCCCACGAAAGATTATTGCGCTCAACAACCTCGTCAAGTGCGCGTGTGCCACAGAGGGTATCCATACCCACATCGAAGAACAGCACCTTTACGCCCGGATCAACAACGGCAAACAAATCGAGCCGATTAGTAAAGTAAAAATTAAAAATCTCGTAGATGCTGTGAAAGATACCCGGCTGGCTCTCGGTAAGAAACTCGCGCGCTTCGTAGGTGATATCAGGAAATAGTTGACGTGTCGTTGATCCCATAACTTTGCCTCCTCTGATGTTTGTACCATACGCTATCCCAGGTGCAATAGCATCAAAAGAAACAAAGATAATAAAACCCAGCAGCA
>CAZDCX010000020.1:8765-10862 GCA_964504115.1 uncultured Cryptobacterium sp. | reverse complement strand
TCTACCGCGTTTTGAATATCTTCCCACACCTTCATGGCGTTGCGCTGCACGATAACGTACGCATCCTCACGTGAAATGCCGGTTTGTACCAGCGCCAACAAAACCTTAGAAGAGAAGATAAGACCTTTTGTGCGCCACAAATTGTGTTCCATCTTGGCAGGGTAGGTTTGCAGGCCATCAAGCATCCACTGCATCTTGCCAAACATGTAATCAAGGGCAGTAAAACTATCAGCCAGCGCCACGCGCTCGGCGCCTGAATGCGAGATGTCACGCTCGTACCACAGCGCCACATCATCCAGCGCCACCTGTGCATTGGCCTTGACTACGCGAGCCAAACCACATACGCGCTCGGCCGTAATAGGATTGCGCTTATGGGGCATAGCTGACGAGCCCTTCTGGCCTTTCGTAAAGGGCTCTTCGGCTTCAATCACATCTGACTGCTGCAGCAAACGCACTTGCAAAGCGATTGACTCCAAGGTGGCCGCCGTTGTTGCCAGCGCCGTCATAACCTGAGCATGCCGATCGCGAGCCAAAACTTGGGTAGACAGAGGATCGGGAGTAAGGCCAAGCTTTTCGCACACGTACTGCTCCACAAACGGATCGATGCTTGAGTAGGTGCCAACTGCGCCGCTGATAGCGCCCGTGGCTGCTACCGCGCGAGCTTCCTCTAAGCGCGTTTGCGCACGTTTGAGAGCCCACGCCCAACTGCCGAACTTCATACCAAACGTCATGGGCTCGGCATGGATGCCATGAGTGCGACCTACGCATAAGGTATTCTGGAACTCAAAAGCACGACGCTTGCATGTTTGGCCAAGCTGTTTAACGTCGTCCAAAATAATATCGATCGCTTGGGTAATCTGATACGAAAGCGCAGTATCGCCCAAATCGGAAGAGGTCATGCCGTAATGAACCCAGCGGCTCGGCGGCTCCTGCCCCTCGGGTACATCGGCATCAATGTACTCGGCCATATTGGTGGTAAAGGCAATAACGTCGTGATTGGTAACCTTTTCAATTTCATCGATGCGCTCAACGGTAAAACCAGCATGATCGCGAATCCACTGTGCTTCCTCTTTGGTAATGCCTGTTTTGCCCAGCTCAGCTTGAGCTTCGCACGCCAGCACTTCAATTTCTTGCCAAATAGCAAATTTATTTTGAAGCTCCCAAATAGCCCCCATTTTAGGGCGGGTGTAACGGCCAATCATGCGTGAATCCTTCCCTCTTGCCTACTTACTCATTCCCCAGCATTGTATCAACATCTCGCTCAAAAAAACTACGCCACCTGGCAAGCTGTTAGAGCGATCTGATTATTTCGCGAGCCCGACCAACCAAATCGGTATCGGCAGCCACGATTACCTGATCTCCGGGCAAAATATAGGTGTTCTCGCCCACTACTTCAACGGTATCGGCGTGCGAAACAGCAACGAGCCGAATGCCTTCATCAAATTCGATATCAAGCGCACGAAGCCCTTTGTAATTGTCGTGGTTGCGCATGATCGGTACCGTGATATCCACCAAGCCAACTTCGTCGCTGGTCAGCGTCATGGCAACACTCATCGAGCCCAAAGTGGCCTCTTCCTGAATCATGCGTGCAATAAGCGCTGTTGAAGAAATGCTCTCAATACCCAAACGGCGGAAGATGCGCAAATTCTTAGGGCTGTTAACGCGGGCAATGCAACGCGGAACTTCGAAGATACGCGAAGCAATCTCGCAGGCGGCCAGGTTATCTTCATCCTGGCCCGTGGCGGCCACAAAAACATCAGCGGCTTGCACGCCCGCATCTTCTTGGATAGAAACCTCGCAGCCATCGCCGCAAATAACAAGCAACGAGCCATCAAAGGTTTCAGAAAGCTCCTGGGCCATAAGCGGATCTTCTTCAATAAGGGCAACTTGATTATTGTCTCGCAGCAAAGTTCCCGACAAATAAGCGCCCAGCTTGCCGCCACCCACAATTACAACGTACACGGTTTCTCCTTTGAGCTAACGCTGTGCATACTTCATGATGGTGGGCACCATATAATGCGCCACAACCGCTAACACCGCATCGCCTTGATATAGAACACTATCGGCAGTAGGAATAGAACTTGCAGTACCATCGGC
>CAZDCX010000020.1:0-8665 GCA_964504115.1 uncultured Cryptobacterium sp. | reverse complement strand
GCGTAGGCATGTGGCACATCGTATAAACGGCGAGCGATTTCGACCACCATTAAATTGGCGTTGTCGCTCTGCGTCACGGCGGCTACAAAATCGCACTCCTCGATGCCGGCGCGCATAAGCACTTCCTCATCGTAGCCCACACCCACACAGGTCGAGCCGTTAAAGTCGCGCCCCAAAGCCGCAAAAGCAGCAGGACTGCGATCGATAACACATACATTATGATCGTAGTTAGAAAGCATAAGTGCCAAGTGAGAACCAACTCGGCCACAGCCCACAACAATGATATTACTCATTTGCGCCCTTTCTCGTTTGTACAGTATAGCGCTCAACGCCCTTACTGCACGAAAGACAACACCTTGAGTGCAGGCTGTCTATAGTATGCGCTTTTATAGTTTAGAGGAAGCGGTAGTAAACCGTACGGGTGCCCCAGTCGGAGCAGGAAGAGGCACCAAACGCCTTCCAAACACCGGGAGCAAAATCAAGATCGCGGCCATAGCGCGCAAAACCGCCCGTATCAGTAACGGTAGCAATAACAACCTTGCCGTCGTAGCATACTTCCACAATTGAACCGAGCAAGTTTGCTTTACTGGCCGGAACAGCTACGGTCACGCTTGAATCGGTAAGATCGATACCTGAGGCGGTGTTCGTTACCCCAAAATTACCCTTGCCATCATCGTTGTTGGCAATGGCATAGGCCGAAGCAACTCCGGTTGACCAGGTTCCATCCGTTACGTCGGGCGCAACATGCGGAGCAGTAGGAAGCGGATCAAGCTCACAAACCTCGCTGGCCTTCTCTACAGCCTTGCTGTTGGTTTGATCGATTGCAACGGGTACAACTACTGGATCGGGATCTTTTACCGTGATAGAGCGCTGTGCTGTTTGGGTAGGATCAACTACCTCGGTTACCTCAAGAGAATCGGCGCTGGCTGATTGAGAGGCTGTAGCTCGATCTTCCGCCGAAAGGGACTCGGCTGATGTGGTTTGTTCGGTACCCACACCAAGCGTTGAAGAATCTTGCTCGGCATTGCCTTGCGCTTGACCAGCAACCACAAACATGGCAACCACAACAATTATGAGAACAACTATGCCAAGAACCGCCCTAAAAGAGAAGCGATGCCTACTATGTACTTTGGCCTGAGCCAATAAATCCTCCATGACGCGACTTCGCCCCTTACACCCCAAGGGGTGCTTGAGACCTTACTATGCGCAGTGTGGTGTGATTTAAGAGTACGGATAGCTGCGACACTTCGCGTGTATGCGTAGGTTTTATTATAGCGTTTTAGCGCACCGGCAACAAATAAACCGCCCTGTAAGCGGCACACCATGAGGCGTTTTGCTCTGCCCGCGAAGCGCTTAATTTTACAAAATTTACCTTCTGAAAAGGGGCGATGTTAAGTTATGACGAGAATATGTTAAAAGAGCCTGCACTCGCTCAAAAACGCCCGCCTCAAGATAGAGCAAGGTTAGCACAAGCACAAACAGGCACATTGCCACCATGAGTACATTCAAGCGCCGCGTTACAATTCCTCCAAGCGCACATGCTACGGCAATACCTAAAAGAATCCAAACCTCAATACCAATACGCGAGAGCACCGGCAAAGGGCAGAGCCCCGTTGTAAAGGGCAAACATGCCATGCACAGCTCAACGCATAAAACGAGGCAGAGCATGCGCACACCAAGCGAAAGCTCGGCTGTGTAACATACCAGGCATATTGTTCCCACCACCACAAAGAGCAGAGGGAAAAACCCTACCAGTGATAGTTCGGAAACCTGCGACACTAAAATCTTCGCGACCACAATAAACAAAGCTGTCAGAGCAATAACAAGAGTGGCCGCCACGGCAGAGCGCTGCGTTACTGAAGGGCGCGTTGGCTCAGAAAGGGCACGCTGTGGCGCCTTGTCAAAGGAAGAGCTACTATCGGCTTGATTTTGCACGGGAGAAGCAGGGGGAATGTGGCCTATTCCTGCATTTATTCCAATCCCCGGCGTTTGTGCTGCTTGTTTTTTAACCTCAGCATCCTGCACCACACGGGAATAGATATCTGACTCGATGGCCGCTGGAGCAACATCAATTGGTTTGCCCTCTTTATCGTTTTCGCGCGGCAGCATAACCGCCAAGGCACAATAGGGAATGATCATGAGCCCGCACGATAATATCAGCAAAATGATAAAGGCAATACGCACGATAATAGTATCAACATCGAAGTACTGAGCAATGCCCGCGCACACCCCCGTTGTAATGCGATGGGTACTCCTTTCAAGCACACGGCGATTGCCCGGCTCTCGAGAAAAGCGATGTTGTCGTCTGCGTTCCACCCCTATCCTTTCCTGTATCATGCCGGCCTGCTGGCAAACATGTGCTCTTTGCAATCATGCCAGCTAACCGCCCGACATTTTTTACTCGCAATCATTGCTGCGTAGGTTTTGCTCCTTTGCCTTTATTCTTGATTATGCCTGCTCAGGCCTTTTATCTTCGCTTTAATTGTGCCTGCCCTGGCCGTGCGTTTTTACGCTGCGTCTTCAACCAGCAAAGCTCGCACTATGAAAGGCTCGACTACAAAACAAAGAGTGCAATCGAGAGAAACTGACATATCGAGCCTGCCAGAATAAGCACATGAAACACCGAATGCATATACGGGATTTTTTTCAAAACGTAGAAGATGCAGCCCGCCGAATAGCACAACCCACCAGCAAGCAAGAGCCAAAAACCTGGTGCGGGAAGCAAGGCAAACAAATCTGGTACGCAAACAATAACCGACCATCCAAGGAGCAAGTACAGTACCGCTGAAATCCATCGCGGGCGGAAAACCCAAAAAGCTTCTGCTATAACGCCAGCTAAAGCAACAGCCCATACAAAAATAAACAGAGGTATGCCCCACCCGCTGGCAAGCGTAATCAGACAATAAGGGCTATACGAGGCTGCTATAAACAGGTAGATAAAACTGTGATCAAGCACTTTGAAAACGCGCTTTGCCTTTTGAGGGCGCAGTGCATGATACAGCGTTGACATAACATATTCCAGCAGCATAAAGATGCTATACACCAAGGCTGCCAAAAGATGCAGCCCGCCGCCAGAGCCTACCGCCGTTACGATGCAAATTGGAATGGCCGCTATAGCCAGCAGAGCGCCAATGCCATGAGTAACCGAATTGGCGATTTCCTCACCAACGGTATATTCATATGCCTCCGGACGTGAGTCTGAATGATTGCCCGTACCCGTTGGGGGGAGCGTGCAGGGTGCATCTTGCGAGTTATTCAGAGGAGACTTCTTCGCATGTGCAGACGCTTGAGCCACAACAGGCCTCCTCTCTGAACAACTTTACGCACTTCCGCTCTAGGATTATACCTACTGATGCCCTCTTGGTTGCACCCAAGCAAGCCATTGCTGAGCATCGGTTACAGAAACGTCAATAAGGCGCTCCAAAGACCCTGACCCCGCTGCATTGATTGCCACGATGGTTGCCACTTGAGCATGGCGCTGCAAGGGGTTGGTTTTGATATACGCCATCTGAATTTTATTGCGTGGCACCGTTGTGGTGTCAATAGAAAATCCTCCATTAACAAGCGTCAAACTGTGAGCGTCATAACCAAAAGCCGAGTAACGGTACCAAAGAAACGCTCCGATAACCTCGACAATCGCAATAATTACCGCCATCACTAAAAGAGCAACAACTACCAGCAGCCCAGTTTCGGTAAAGTACTGCAGCTCCCGTGCGCTTACCGTATTATCGACGCGCATCAACGCTTGCAAGCCAAACCAACCAAGGAGTACGCCAACAATCATCCAAAAGCCCACCCCTTGCACTAAAGCTCGCCTCGTTACCGCGCGACGCTGTGCCACAGGGGCAACGTGCTTTGATACTTCTGGCAAAGCCGCATACTCTGGCGTCAACTGAGAAACTACCTCTTGCACCCTCTTAAGAGGCAAGAACGGATGAACTACCAAAGAGGCTTGCTCGGCAGAGGCTGATTGCTCCGCTGAATCGGTAAGAGCAGCAACGCGCCCATATGAAACAGAACAGTAGCCAAGAAGACGCTGGAAAAAGGTTTGATGGACTTTGATCGTTTGAATGCGCTCGATGCTCATGCCGTGAACAACATGGGTGATAAGGCCATGCTCTACTTCGATGCGGTCATCCCGGCGGCGCGCTTTGAAGCCCCCATAGGTAAGAAGCGAACCCACTACCAGCACGACCCATATTAAAAGCAAGCATCCCACTATGCTTACCACTACGCCAAACATTATCGGCGCCGAGCTCAGCGAACTATAAAACACCTGAGCGCCATATTCGGCCTGATTCTGATCGATGATGTTGGCATCTAAGAAAAAGCTCAGAATCGATGCCAAGGTTACAATCACACCAATAACGGCTAACGACCATGAAGATTTTCCTGATATTGCGGCAAGAATAAGCTCTTTGTTGCTAAGGCCATATTCGTAGGAAATGTTGCCCGTATCAATGGCCGCACCACCAAACACGCCTCTGATGTCATGCATGAAGGCAGCAGGCTGATCAAGGATGTTCTCTCCCTGGGGAGCCGCGCCGCTAGCCTGAGCAGTGCCAAGAGCACTTTTTTCAGGAGCCGTATTGGCAGTGTAGGCATTCATTTGTGCTTCTAAAACCCAAGGCGGCACCGGAGCCTGAGATCCATCTACCGGCGCACCGGGGTTTGAGGCATATTGCTGGGCAAGCGAGGCAAAATGAGCATCAATGGCCTCGGCCGACCAGCCAGCATCAATGAGCTGCTTGTGCAAAAAGAGCTCGGTGCGCATCCGCTCGGTTGCAGCGCGGGTTAAGTAGCCCACCTCAACCGCTTTATTATCGGCACCGCCTGCTGTTTCAATACGAACGGTGTACACCCCTACCACGCGTTGTAAAAGTGACGCCTTTTCGTTAACTGACTGCACCTTCTGATAGGGAACATGCACGCGTCTTTTACTCAAAATGCCTGAATAGTAGCTAAACTCTGTGGTGCCAAATTCGTACCATATATAGCGATACTCGATGAAGCGAACCAAGAGCACCACGGCGGCCACAACAATGGTAGTTGCTAAACACCCACCAATGAAAATCGCATAGGTAAGAGCAGAATCAGGGTCGCCCATGCCCTCTTCAACCAAAGGCCCAATGCTCGCGCATACAATAACAATGAGGATAGGCGGAATAACCCTGAGCGCGCCCAACCACACATAGCTGTGATGGGGGCGAAGCTTCTCTTGAGCTGCCATTTCTTACACATCCTCACGCGCAATACGAGCCAACTCGGCAGCACGATCGCGAACGCTCTCGGCTTCATCGGCTCGAAGACCAGGTATTTCGATAGAACCTGCAGCAGTGGATACCGTTACCGACGCCAACCCAAACAGACGCAAAATAGGCCCCTGCTTTGTATCGGTATTCTGCACACGAATGAAGGGGACAACGATATGTTTGCGCCAGATAATGCCGTGGGCGATGGTAAGAAACTCTGAAGAGAGATGATAGCGCCAGCGTGCATATCGCACCGGCGTTACCACCGTTACTAGCACCACGATAAGCACCGCATACACCACCAGGCATATACCGCTATAGAGCCCGAACCACGGATCTGGCCCCACGCTTATAGCTGCAATGACCGCACCAAGAGCTAGACAAAATGCCAAGATCAGCGTCCACAGCACAATATCGCTCAAGCGCCACACGGATTTAATACGGGGATCCAATTTTTCTGAAGGTAGATTATTCATACGTCCCTCCGATTTCTTCGAAGTGGGAGGCAGTGATTACATACTTATAATGGCAGGGAGTGAGCATAGATGCAAACTGGCGTGCTCTTCCTGAAAACGCTTGCCCAAACAGCTCTCCTATCCCAAGAGCTCAGAGGCTTCAAGCCATTGTTCTTCAAGGTCGGCCAAACGCAGCTCACACTCTTGAACCACCTTTTGAGCTTCGCTCAGCGCCTGATAATCACAGGGGTCAACGCTGACCAAATTCTCGCGCGCTTGCTCTATCTTGCCCTCAGCTGTATTCATCTTGCGTTCGAGCGATTGAAGCTTTTTGCGAAGGGTGCGCGCTTCGGCCGCCGAAAGCTGTTGTTGCACCGGCGATGCGCCAGGCTCTCCTTCTGGTGCTGCGGTAGATGCGTGCGCCCCCTGCGAAACCTTCGCAGCGTTTGCGGGGGCCTGACTACGAATGCTTGCTTTTGCTGCCTGCGATTGCTCAAGCAGCTCGAGGTATTCTTCAACGCCACGCGGCACGTGCGTGAGCCTGCCATCAATAAGGGCATATTGATAATCGGTTACGCGCTCCATCAGGTAGCGATCGTGGCTCACTAAGATGAGCGTTCCAGGCCAGGTATCCAGCAAGTTTTCCATGGCCACCAGCATGTCGGTATCAAGATCGTTGCTGGGCTCGTCCAAAATAAGCACGTTTGGTGCATCCAGCAAAATAAGCATGAGTTGCAAGCGGCGTTTTTGGCCACCTGACAAGGTATTAACCGGCATATTGAGATGAGCCGACGTAAAACCGAGCGACTCGAGCAATTGAGCTGGCGAAACTTCCTTACCATCAATAACGTAGCGCGATTTGTATCGCCCAAGCACAACGCGAACCAAATCATCGCCAAGCTCGTTGAGCTCCTCGAGTTTTTGTGAGAGGAACGCAAACTTAACGGTTTTGCCTATTTTTACGCGCCCCTTTTGTGGCGTAAGTTTGCCCTGAACCACATCGAGCAGAGTGGATTTTCCGACACCATTGGCGCCCAAAAGCCCAAAGCGATCACCTGGGCCGATAAGCCAAGTCACATCATCAAGCACCTGGTTTTCGCCGTAGGAAAAACTCACCTGCTCAACGTTGACGCATTGCTTGCCCAAACGCGATATAGCGGCCCGTTTCAATTCAACGGTATTGCGCAAGGGAGGCTCTTCTGCAATAAGTGCGCGAGCTGCTTCAACATGGAATCGCGGTTTGCTCGATCGTGCTCGCGCCCCGCGGGATAGCCATGCCAGTTCGCGCCTCATGAGATTCTGGCGTTTTTGCTCTGCAAGGCGCTCTTGGCGCTGCCGCTCGACGCGCTGGAGAACATAGGCAGAATATCCGCCTTCAAAGGGCTCAACGATGCCATCGTGCACTTCCCACATGCTGGTACATACCTCGTCCAAAAACCATCGATCGTGTGTTACCACAACCAAGGCTCCATTGCCCCGAGCAAAACGGCGCTTGAGGTAGCGCGCAAGCCAATCAATCGCCCCAACATCAAGATGGTTAGTGGGCTCGTCAAGGAGCAGGACATCGCAGTCTGCAACCAAAACACGGGCCAAATCCACCCGTCGGCGCTGCCCACCTGAAAGCGTAGCCACGGGTGCGTCCCAATCGATATCGCCTATAAGCCCTTGGATAACATCACGGATGCGCGCATCAGAGGCCCACTGGTATTCGGGCAAAGTGCCCACAACATTGGTGCCAACCGTTTCCTGATCGCTGAGGGTGTCGGCCTGGCGCAAAGAGGCAAAACGAACGCCGCCGGTACGTAAAACGCGCCCTTCATCAGGCTCAACGCTGCCATCGAACAAGCCCAGCAGCGAAGATTTGCCATCGCCGTTGCGCCCCACAACGCCAATGCAGGCACCATCATCGACGCCCAGAGAAAGCGACGAAAAAATTACTTTGGTGGGATATTCCAAATGAACATTTTCGCACCCAAATAAAAATGCCATAAGCGCAACATCCTTATCTTGCCAATCTTGCACGCTTATCTTGCCGGCCCTGCACGCTTACTAGCCCTTATCTTGGGCTAAGCGCCCGGGCGGCCATCTTAACGCCTGCTTCTTGCCGCACTCCATGGTAAAACAACCACGTTTTTGATCTTGGCGCAAAGCGGTTCTCCTATCAAATTGATACAAGAATAAAGTTCGCATGGAGAAGGTTTATAAGATCAGTTATAGTTCCTCTTATGACAAATGCGGACAAACAGACTGGAGTTCTTCTTATTAACACAGGGTCGCCTGCTTCGCCCGATCCTCGTGATATTAAGCCCTATCTTTTTGAATTTTTATCTGACCGTAATCTTATTAAGGTGCCCCGCATAATTTGGATCCCTGTTTTGAAGTGCATCATTTGCCGCACGCGCCCTAAAAAGACGGCGCCCCGTTATGCGCACATTTGGACTAGCGAAGGCTCACCGCTCTTGCTGCGCTCATACGCACAGCGCGATGCTCTCAATCAGCGTTTTGCTAGCGAAGGCCTGCCCCTTGTCGCTGAAGTGGGTATGAGGTATGGCTCTCCTTCTATCGAGGAAGCCCTTACCAAGCTTGAAGCGCAAGGATGCCGCACGTGCATCGCTTTGCCGCTATTCCCGCAAACAGCCTTTTGTACCGTGAAAACCTGCAAAGAGAAGGCTCTCGACGTGGCGCTGCAGCACCCCCAAACCACCATGCGCGTAATTGAGGGCTATGCCAGCAACCCGCTCTATCTTGATGCCCTTGCAGCCTCTGTTGCAGAAACTTGGGAGTATCGGCCGGGCAGCAAGCTGCTTTTTGTGTTTCACTCGATCCCCATCCCCGATATTGAGGCGGGCGATACCTATGTGGAACAAATTGAGCAGGGCATGACCAAGGTTGCAGCCAAGCTCGGCATCGCGCAGGAGGATTGGGCAATTGGTTATCATTCGCGCTTTCAAGATTCGC
>CAZDCX010000019.1:9206-25112 GCA_964504115.1 uncultured Cryptobacterium sp. | reverse complement strand
TTATGTTCTCTTGAAAACCGAAACAAGCGGAAGCTGACCGAGCAAGCTCTTACCCCAAGGGCTCAACAGTCTGACAACTTATTTTGCTCGGGAGCTCTTCCGCAAATTGGGCGAAATATGGAAAACTGCAAACTGATTGCTCAATCTCCCCCATGAGCTTCGTTATGTTGCGCTGCGTCTGAGCTTCATCTTATGTAAGCCAACAAAAAGCGGGCAACGAGATTTCTCCCGCTGCCCGCATGGCGCTCATACTTTTGAAACGTGTATTAGGCTCCCAAAAGGCGCGCTGCAACTTGCTTTTTGCGAGACAAAATACCCGGCATCCACACACTGCTTGATGAATCGATGCCAAATACTCGATCGATTTTAGTGTGGTTACCTTCGGCTACAAATTGACTGCCCTCGGCAAAGATATCTGTTACCAATAAAAGCGCAAAATCATATCCGTTAGCTGCCACCTGCTCCTTCAAGTAGGCACGGATCTCATCTTCGCGCTGCATCACCGCATCTAAGGTAACGGTCTCATGCTGGGCGATCAAAACGGTATCATCCCCCACTTGGAATTCCTTAGAGTCGGCAGAAACCAAGGTCTCTATGTCCATCTCTGCATCGCCGCCGCGGCATTGGAATACCTTCAAACCAAATTCAGTAGGGTCCTCCCCGATTATTTGGCCGAGATACTTTGCCTGCTCACGATCAGTCTCGGTAGCAGTGGGCGACTTCAAGATAACCGTGTCGGTCATGATAGCTGACAACAGCACCGCTGCAATCCCCCGTGGAATCTCAACGCCGTATTCGCGATATTGCATTGTGACAATGGTGGCCGATGAACCTACCGGAATATTCAGGAAACGAATGGGGTTCACGGTAGAGATATCGCCAATGCGGTGATGATCGATAATCTCAACCACCTCAGCCTCGTCGATACCATTGGCAGCTTGGCTGCGCTCGTTATGATCAACCAAGATGACCTTACGGCGAGGGCGCGATGCCACATCTGAACGGGTAACGATGCCAATGCACACACCATCGGTGTCAAGCACAACCGCTTCGCGCAGAGCGCTTGCCATCAGGCTCTCGATAGCATCCTTGAGCAACCCCTCTGGGCTTAAGGTAAGCACATCGGTTTCGGTGAGCGTAGAGACCCCTTGCGAAAGCGAGCTGATAAGGTCGTTTGCCACCGCCAGCGTGTCAATAGTGGACTGATTATCGTGCACGTCCATAGCGGAGATGTAGCGCTCGGCAATCATACGCGTGGTAATAAGGCCTTCGTACTTACCCTCTTCATCGGTTACCACTAGCGCACGCACGTTGTTTTGGCGCAGCAGGCGACCCGCGTCAATCAAGCTGGCATCCCTTCGAATAGAAACCACGGGCGAGCTCATAACATCTTGAACGCGAGAATGCACATGGGTAATTGGCTTGGGGGGCTCCACTTCATACTGCTCAAGGATGGAAGCACTTTCCTCTGGCAGAGGCCCTAAACGACAGGCAATATACTCAAGCTCTTCTGTATCGGAGCCTTCAGCGCGCATACGTGCCGCAATTTGATTTTTGAAATATGCATAGCCCACCGCTGCAGCGATGGAATCATTATCGGGATGTTTGTGTCCCACAACAAGAACGGGCGTCTTCATGCTACCTCCTTGCGATTTGGTAATGTGCTTTCTACCCTATTTTAACGATTGGCGCGTAATCTTTAAGGAGCTTCTTGGTTTGCCCCGAGCGAGCAAACTTAACATGAAGCGTATCGCCATCAACCTTAGTAATAACGCCTCTGCCAAAGACTTTGTGGTCTACCGCATCACCCTGGGCAAACGTCATATTGGCAGCAGCCTTTTTGCCAGCGTTGGGATTTGTTTTTCCTGCTGATCGGCGACGCGAGCCCGAAGCACTTGATTGGCCAAACACGCGGCCGCCTCCTGCTTCTGAGCCTGAGCCAGCAATGCCGCGGCGACTTCCCCGTTTTTCCCAACCGGAGCCCGAAAAGCCTGCTGATCCTGTACCGATACTCTTGCGCAGCTCACTTGGAATCTCGCTAATAAAGCGCGAGGGCGGATTGGCGCTTGACTGACCAAACAATTGGCGCGTAAAGGCGTGGGTTAGATACAAACGCTTCCGTGCGCGGGTGATAGCAACGTAAGCTAAACGGCGCTCTTCCTCTAAGCCTTGCGCATCTTGCGATGAATTGCTGTGCGGGAAGAGCGATTCCTCCATGCCGGCCACAAACACGCAATCAAACTCCAAGCCCTTGGCCGAGTGAATCGTCATCAGAGTAACTGCAGCCCCGCTTTCGGTCATGGTATCCATATCGGTGCGCAAGGTTACCCATTCGGCAAAATCGGCCAGAGAGTCGGCCTGAAACGTTCTCAGGGGTGGCTTGTCCAGTGCTTCGGGCTCTTCATCTGGGGCTGGCGGCTCAAACAGTGCAACATCGTCACGGTGTGATTGGGTGTATTCATCAACAACACCAAACAGCTCTTGGATGTTTTCGATGCGGCTTTGGGCTTCATCGGTTCGTTCGGCGCGATACGCCTCAATGATGCCAGCCTTCTCAACAATCATCTCCACGACATTGCGCAGCTCGCCCGTATAGGTGCGCGCCTCATATATGAGCGACACAAAACTGGCAAGAGCCTTGCGAGTACCAGCGCGAATTTCACTATCGGCAATACAAAGCTCGGCAGCTTGCATGAACGTGCATTCGTTTTCGCGCGCAACATAATCAATATGCTCGATGGTTGTTTTACCTATGCCACGCTTGGGAACATTAATGATGCGACGGGCAGCCACATCGTTAGCCGGATTAACAACCACCTGTACATAGGCCATAACATCGCGAATTTCGGCGCGGTCAAAAAAGCGCGTACCCCCAACCAAACGATACGGCACGCCTGCACGCAGCAGCATATCTTCCAGCATGCGGCTTTGCGCATTGGTGCGATAAAACACCGCCATGCTGTTATATGTTATGCCGCTGCTATGGAGCTTTTCAATTTCGCCCGCAATCCAACGGCCCTCATCGCGCTCGTCAGTTGCCATATACACGGAAAGCTTTTCGCCATCAGGCTGCGAGGTAAACAGCTTCTTGGGTTTGCGCGTCATATTGTTGGCAATAACCGCATTAGCTGCTGCCAAAATATTGCCTGTTGAACGGTAATTTTCCTCCAGCTTCACCACGTGCGCATCGGGGTAATCCTTCTCGAATTCTAATATGTTGCGCACATCGGCACCACGCCACGAATAAATCGACTGATCATCATCGCCAACAACCATAATGTTGTGATGCTGGGCCGCCAGGAGCCGTGTTAACACATACTGTGCGTGATTAGTGTCTTGGTATTCGTCCACCAGCAAATATTTGAAACGCTGCTGATAGGCTTGCAATACATCTGGGTGGTTTTTAAGCAGCAGCCAGGTGTATAGCAGCAAATCATCAAAATCAAACGCATTGAGCTGGCGCAAGCGCTCCTGCAAACGCACGTACACCCGCGCGACCGTTTTACCAAGATAATCTTTGGCTTCATCGGCAAACACTTCCGCCACAACCAAATCGTTCTTAGCGGCAGAAATGCGATTGCGCACCGCAGGAATGGGATAGCGTTTTTGGTCGATGTTGAGCTCATCGTATATCTGCTTTACCAAACGCTTTGAATCGTCGTCGTCATAGATGGTAAAACCCTGAGCAAAACCCAAGCGCTCGCAATCAGCGCGCAAGATGCGCACGCACATACTATGAAAGGTAGAGACCCACATCCCCCGCGCATAGGGGCCGATCAGCGCCCCCAAACGCTCGCGCATTTCTGCTGCAGCCTTATTGGTAAAGGTAATGGCCATAATGCGCCACGGAGCCACCTCTAAATCTTCAACCAGGTGCGCAATGCGATGCGTGAGCACACGCGTTTTGCCACTGCCAGCACCAGCCAGCACTAAAAGCGGCCCTTCCGTACAAAGGACCGCTTCTTTTTGAGGACCGTTGAGCTGTTCAAGATCAAGCGCCATGAACTAAACAATCTTCTTTCCAAACAAGGCTGCAATCTCACGCAGCTGGGCAACGAGCTCGGTAAACTGAGCCGGAGTGAGCTGCTGAGGACCGTCGGAGAGCGCCTCGGCTGGGTTAGGATGCACCTCAATCATGATAGAGTCGGCACCCGCCGCAACAGCTGCATAGGCCAGCGAAGGCACCAGGTCGCGCACGCCAGCAGGATGCGAAACATCAACACAAATGGGGAAGATTGATTGCTTGTGGATAACAGGCACAGCCGAAATATCAAGCGTGAAGCGTGTTGCCGTTTCAAAGGTGCGCAGCCCGCGCTCGCAAAGCACAATGTTTTCGTTGCCATGTAAGGTAAGGTACTCGGTTGCCGAAAGCCACTCAGAAATACTGCCCGCCAAGCCGCGCTTGAGCAGCACCATCTTGTGAGATTTGGCGGTTACGGCACCAACATTTTTGAGCAGGCTGAAATTCTGCATGTTGCGAGCACCAATTTGAAGGCCATCAACATAATCATGCACCATCTCGCAATGGGCAGAATCCATGACCTCGGTGAGCGTTTTAAGGCCATACTTCTCGCCGCCGGCCTTCATAATTTTCAGGCCTTCTTCGCCCAAACCTTGGAAGGAATGCGGATTGGTACGCGGCTTGAAGGCGCCGCCACGAATCCAGGAAAGCCCCAAGCCTGCTATGCATTCAGCCACCTCATTGAACTGCTCCTCAGATTCCACTGAGCAAGGGCCGGCATACAAGGTAATTTCGTCGGTCTTAGTGCCGTAGTTTGGCAGAGAAGTGAGTTGGTTAATCATGGCTTGGAACCTCTTTCATGACTTTAAGAATGCCGCGGTAAATCTCAGACAGGTTTTCGTTATACAAAGGGCCTTTGTTGTAGCTTGCAAGGCGCGCAAAAATGTCCTCTTCACGTTTGGGATCGTACAAACCCATGTGTGCATCAGGCTTCAGAGCCCTGATGTCAAGAGAATGGCCAGCACGCTCGTTTAAAAGTGCTACTAACTTTTGATCGATAAGATCTATTTGCTCACGATGCCACTGGATTTTTTCAAACGCTTCATTCTGTTCAGCCATTGCCATTCCTTCCCTTCATGTTGTATCTACGAACACAGAGCAAGCATATTATGCGTGTGCTTCATCATAGCAAAGAGCGCCAACGCTGGTTGCAGAAAAAGAAAAAAGCAACCTGAGGAGCAAAAGCCCTGCGCATACGCCTATTTGCGTGCAGGATTGTTAATGGCGGCTATGGCCAATAAAGCCACGGCGACCATCGTGCCAAATTGTACAAAAAAGCTGTCAGACCGACCTGCTACAAATGAAGCAATTGCGACAACCATAATGATGAGAGCGGCATAGTTGCAGCACTGAGAAATACGCGCATTGCTACGAAAACGGAGCTCGTTTTTTTCGTCTTCCGATAACTGGCGGTATTTTTGTTTGCGCTCTTTGTTCATACCCGTATTATACGTTCTCACGCCACCGTAAGCGCGCTGAGAATAAGTATTTCGCCATAGCACTGTTAAAACCGTGGCAGCAGCGCAAAGAAAACGCCACACCTTAAAAAATAGGAAAGAGACCTAGCCTTGGCGCAAAGAAAAAGGCCAGAGCCTTTAAACTCTAGCCTTGTAAGTTGTGGTAGCCTCGACCGGATTCGAACCGGCGATCTCCGCCTTGAGAGGGCGGCGTCCTAAACCGCTAGACGACGAGGCCATATGTTATGCGCTAGTTGGCTGGGGTGGAAGGAGTCGAACCCTCACATACGGTACCAGAAACCGCTGTCCTACCATTAGACGACACCCCAATACCTAGTGTGACCACAGGCGCGAGTAGTTATACTAAAGGGTGTGAGGCAATTCGTCAAGGTAGATTTTGAAAGTTTTAGCTTTAATTACACGCGCAGCCCCTGTTCTGGCTCCTGGGCACACGCCACCCGTCTTACAAGCGTTTACGCATATCGCTCGCACAGAGCATGGTAAAAGCACGCAAGCGAAAGCCCCAAAAGCAGCCCAGCCGTTACATCGGTAAGCCAATGAGCGCCCGACAGCGCACGCGCAACCACAGCCCCGATAGTAACCAAAACACATACGACCTCAATCACGGCCGTAAGCGTAGGGTTATCCAGGCGGTCACGCACTTGAACAATAACCACACTGGCAACGCAGCTAATCAACAGGGTATGAGACGAAGGGAAGGAGGCCTTAAGCTCTCCCTCATCCAAAACAGGGCGGCAGTTTAAAGCCAGCGCGTCAAAGGCTAGATATACCAGAAGCAGCACAACGAGCAGCCCGAGCAGAAAGTATAAATCGCGATCAACGGCCGCAAGGCTTCTTCCTCCAATAAGCTGTTTGAGCCCCAAGATACCAAAACCAAGCACCGCAACCAAGGCCAAAACCAGCAGGCCATCAGAGAGGGTATCACATAGGGCATTGGTGCCCACCAGAGCAAAGAAGGCGCCGTTGAGCGAGGCGAGCCCCACCTTTGATCCAAGCGGGCCAATAGGCTCTACATCGACCGTCATAATAGCGGCCGTTAACCCAGCAAAAGCTATCAGCAGGACAATGCCGGCAACCAATGAACCTTTTGAAGGGCGATACTGCGCAGCATGCTTACCACAAGCGGTTTGACTCATGTTTGCTCCTTGAGTAGGACGAACCAATACCATAGTCGCTCTCTTAATGGCGTAACGCCGCAGACCGGAGCCTGAGCTCATGGCGCAGCAGAGCGACCGCTTGCCTGACAAAACCACGTGCCAGACACCAGCAATTGTATATCAGCTTTTTACGGTGTTTGGGGTTTTGCGGGCGCCCCTCACGCGGTTGCTATAGCAATGCCACTAAAAAACCACGCGGCAAGGAGCCAAACACCCCTCGTGGTGCGGAAACAAACTTTCGAAAAGCGAGCAAAACCCTTTGGCATGGCTTGGCGCCTTATGAAATGTGACCCAGAAAATCTTTCGTGCGGTCGGATTGAGGGTGATCAAACACCTCTTCGGGGCTGCCCTGCTCCACAATAACCCCGCCGTCCATAAAGATCACGCGGTCGGCCACATCGCGAGCAAAGCCCATTTCGTGAGTGACCACAATCATGGTCATACCATCACGGGCAAGCTCCTTCATAACCCCAAGAACATCACGTACCAGCTCGGGGTCAAGGGCGCTGGTTGCCTCATCGAACAACATCACATGAGGGCTCATGGCCAAAGCACGCGCAATGGCCACGCGCTGCTGCTGTCCACCTGAAAGCTGTGAGGGCTTATAATCCACCCGCTCACCCAAACCAACCTTGGTAAGCTCTTCTACCGCGATACGCTCAGCTTCCTCCTTGGAGCGTTTGAGAACCTTGCGCTGTGCCAGCATCACATTGCCTTTAGCCGACAAGTGCGGGAAGAGATTAAAACTCTGAAACACCATGCCAACCTTGGCACGCACTTCATCGATATTTGTTTTCTTGTTGGTGATTTCGGTATCTTCAAAATAGATTTGGCCACTGGTGGGCTCTTCCAACAAATTGATACAGCGAAGCATGGTGGATTTGCCCGAACCAGAAGGGCCCAAAATTACCACTACTTCGCCACGGCGAACCTCTAAATCAACACCGCGCAAGACTTGCAAATCACCAAAGCTTTTATGAAGGTTGCAAATGCGCACCACGGGCTTTTCGCCTACCAGGGCTGCCTCGCCCGTAGATTTAAGCGAGCTCAGATCGGTTTTATTATGCAGAATCGACATAGCGTATCCCTTCTTACTGGCTCGACAGGCTTTGCGAGGCAAGCGGCTTCTTTTCCTTCTTGCGCTTCGGAGCAGAGCCGGTGTCGTTGCCCGCTAAGCGGTTTTCCAAGACGCCAACAACCTTGGCCAGCGGCAGGGTGATAACCAGGTAGAAGCATGCCGCCACGATATAGGGAGTAATGGAGCCGGTTGATGCCACAATAGTTTTGGCGTACATAACCACTTCCATAACACCAACAGCAGCCAACATGGACGTATCCTTATACAGCAGGATAAACTCGCTGGTCATAGTAGGAATAACGCGCCGCACCGTCTGGGGAATAATGACAAAAATCATCGTTTGAGCGCCATTCATACCAAGCGAACGAGAAGCCTCAAACTGCCCCTTGGGGATAGACTGAATGCCCGCACGGAAGATCTCACACATATAGGCGGCCGAATTCATAGCCAGCACCACGATGCCCAGCGGGAATGAGGGAATCTGGATACCTGCCAGGGGCAAACCAAAAAAGGCAATGTAGATTTGCAAGAAGAGCGGCGTGCCACGAACAATGTCGACGTAAAACGCGCCTATGGCTCGCAATATGCGCGAGCGCGCCATACGCATCAGCGACAAAATAAGGCCAAACGGAATAGCGAGCGGGAAGGCAATGGCCACAATAGCAACCGCCATCAGAAAGCCATTGAATACCACCGGCAAACTGGAAACCAAAATCGGTGGGTTTAAAAACAGCTTCAAAAACGTGTTTGAATTCCAAGCTTGAACCCACTCTTGCTCGGAAAGCCAGTTGGAAAGCTGCTCGGTCACCGTGATGCCCTGAACAGGAATGACGGGAATGTCCTGGATAGCCTTCTCGGTTCCATCGGCAAGCGTGTAGGTGCCCGTCAGCTGCATATCGCCACCCTCGCGCGGGAAAAAGACATCGTAAATCTCAACGCGAAAATAGCCACCGGGCTCTGTTGGGGTGTTAAACGAAAGGCTGAGCGTATCACCTGAAACGCTGGCTGAAGCCTCAACATTCGTGCGCTCCATCAAGTCAGTGCCGCTGAGCATGGTAACGCGCAAATCATCGGTACTAAACTCGGTTCCCGCTGGCACCGTTAGGGTAAGGCCTACCAGCGATTCATCTTCAGCTGCCTGCGCTTCCCACGTGATGCGAGTATTGGTTGCACCGAGAATATCGCTACCACTATCGGCATTAGGGCGCCCTGTGCACTTTTCCACCTCAAGGGCATAGGCCATTTGAGGCTGTGCCATTACAACCATACACAGCGCCAGCATGATGCCCGCAAACACCAGAAAAGCCGAGGTGAGTGGCAGCTTCCGCACTGGTTTTGCCGCCGCGCCATCCGTGGCTTCTGTGGTCTGCTTCAAGCCAAAAGCACTCACTTCTTGCCCTCATTTCTCTCGAGAGTTTTACTCCCATAAAAAAATCCCCGCCTACCTCTGAGGCGGGGACTTCAGCAGATACGGATAGGGAATACTTTAACCCATATATTCCGTAATAAGATTGTCAATTGTGCCATTCTCTGAAAGCGTTGCAAGCGCTTCGTTGATAGCAGTAGTCAGCCCTGGGTTATCTTTGGAAATTGCAATGGCATATTCCTCGCCAGTTGCAACCGACTTAACCACTTCAGCGTTGTCGTAGGCACTTGCAAGCATCTGCTCAACCACAGCCTTGTTGGTGCACACAACATCAGCCTGACCTGCCTGCATTGCTGCAAAGGCATCGGTGCTATTGCCGTAAGGCTGAGTGGTGGCCTTAGGATAGTTTTCCTTCACGTAAGCTTCGCCCGTGGTGCCGCTTTGCACCGCAATAATAACGCCTTCAGCGTTGAGCGCCTCATCGATATCGTCCACGCCAGCAAAATCGCCATCAGACATGGCAGCAATGGCCTGATCGTCAATGTAATAAGAATCGGAGAAATCGACCGTTTCAGCGCGCTCGGGATCAACCGAAATACCCGATATGCCCACGTCAACCTGGCCACCAGCAGCAACAGCTGTCAAAATGCCATCGAACTGAAGCGTTTGATATTCAACTTCAAGCCCCAGCTCCTCGGCTACAGCCTGAGCCAAAGCGATGTCGAAGCCAACATATTCGCCATCTTCGAGATTCTCAAATGGAGGATAATCGGGCGACGTGCCCACCGTTAGCTTCCCCTCGGTTACCAAGGTGTAGCTGGCTTCCTCAGATGCTTGGTCGTCCGAAGAGTTGCTTGAACAACCAGCCAGAACAAGTGCCAAGGATAATGCCAAAGCTGCAACCACAATGGCGCTTAACTTTTTCATGTTCATACTTTTCCCTTTCCGAATTAGCACGGCTTGCAATGGCTACAACTTTACTGTATTTGCCGCCAACCTTCAAACAAAGCAGAGGCTTGCCCCTGGTAAGAAGGAGCCGTTTGACCTTTGCTTACGATGCCACAATGGTAGTGCGAAGGCGAAAGGGCTTAACCATAGTTTTACTTCGCTTTATTGCATGGGCGCGGACATTAGGGGCGTTGCCCTTGTTATTCGACGGATTTGAGGCTTTCGGCCATGCTAATGCCTTGCAACTTGCGGCGCATAAACACCATCACAAAGAAGGTAAACAAGAGCGTAAGCGCAAAGGCAAGCACGAAACTGAGTACATGGATTTCGCGCCCAAACATAACCTGATTCACTTCGGCCGAAACCACCACAAACGATTCGAGCACAACACCGAACACCAGCCCTAATAAAGCGCCAATGATCGTAAGAAGAATAATCTCGCGATTGATATAGGCATCAACTTCGCGTCGACGAAAACCGAGCACTTTGAGTGTTGCAATTTCGCGCTGACGCTCTTCGATATTGATATTGGTCAGGTTGTAGAGCACGATGAAGGCCAAAGCAGCTGCCGAAACCACCAACACAACCACAATCATATTGACGCTATTGAGCATGCTGCGATACGACTCGATGGTTTCGTCGTTATAGGCAACCGTTTTTACGTTGCTTACTTCGCGCAAGGCATCTGAAAGTACAAGACGCTCTTGGGCATCATCGGTAGTTTGCGCATACAGCGTGGTGCAAACAGGATCTTCCCCCGTAAGTTGGCGATACAAATCGCTGCCCAAGTAAGCGTAATAGTGAATATAGTTTTCGGTAATGCCGGTAATGGTTACCTCATACGTGGTAGAAGTGGGGTTGCCTATGGCATCCTGCTCGCCAATGGTTATGGTATCGCCTACTTGAACTCCCAGTTCACTGGCAATTTTTTCGGACACAATAAAGCTTGCATCGTCCATATCGATAGGCTCATGGCCTTCGCGTGTTCGCAGGTTAACCAGCTGAGAAAGCTCACTGCTCGTTTCAGGCACGATAAGCTCAAAGCGCAAATTTTCTTGATCAGGGCCGGAGCCGAGCATCGAGCTGTGCTGAGCACACATAACGGTATCGGCCTGCCCTTGATCGCACAGAAGCGCTTTTGCTTGATCAATCTCTTGATCTTCCGCATCGCTATCCAAGGTAACCGTTACGTTGTAGCGCAAGATCTCGCCAAACTGCTTATCGATAATATCGTTAATCGAATCGGAAAGTCCCAAGCCCGTTAGCAGCAAACCGGTACAACCCGCAATACCAATTACCGTCATAACAAAGCGCTTTTTGTAACGAAGCAGGTTGCGGAAGGTCACCTTCCAGGTAAACGACAAACGCGACCAAAGCGGGCGTATATACTCAAGGAAAATACGCTTGCCTGCCTTGGGAGCTCGCGGCAACATCAGCGCCGCTGGAGATTCGCGCAGCGTCGCAAAAGCAGCCGCAACCGTTGCGATAAGGGTAATGCCCACACCGAGCGCAAGAGCCAAAGCCGCAATCCCGCCGTCGATCGGCAGAGGGAAACTGGGTTGCGGTATGAAGTAGATAATGGCGTAGGCCGTCATAATGGTGGCAGGCAAAACCTGCGAAAGAATAAGCACCCCGATGATACTTCCCACTCCACTTGCCACGAGGGCATACAGAATGTACTTTGAGGTGATACGAGCGCGGCTATAACCCAAGGCTTTGAATATACCGATGAGCCCACGCTCTTCCTCGATCATGCGCGTCATGGTGGTAAGAGCAACCAAAGCTGCCACCAGGAAGAAGATCAGGGGGAACACCGCTGCAATGTTATCGATACGCTGGGCATCGGCCTTGTAGCTCTCCACGCCATAATTGGTGCTGCGATCCATAACCAGCCATTCGGCAGTATCAATGGCATCGATAGCATCCTGCGCTTCATCAAGCTGCTCTTGCCCTTTTGCCAGTTCGCGATCGGCCTCTTCGCGCGAGCTGTTATACTCCGCAAGCCCCTCTTGGTATTCGGCTTTGCCCTGCTCAAGTTCTGCCGAGCCCGTTGCCAATTCGCTCTTAGCTGCTTCGAGCTTTTTCTCAGCTGCAGCAAACTGCTCTTCTGCACTGGTGCGAGCCGCTGCAAGCTGTGCCTTACCCTCTTTCACCTGAGCACAACTTTGCTCATAGGAGCGCTTTTGTGCATCAAAAGATTCTTGCTGTTTGATAAGCGGCAAGAGAGCTTCCACGGTTTGCTCAGCCGCTGCATATTGCTGTTTTAAGGCAGCGACCTGCGTTGCAACCCGCTGATACTCATCACTGGTTGGATCAAGACTATCGAGCTGTTTTTGCGCGGCATCTAACTGCTCTTTAAGGGTTGGGAGCGAACTTTGCAATGCCACCGCATCGGCATAATTTGTTCCCGCTGCAGCCCAAGCAGCTTGCAGTTGTTGCGCTCCGGCATCAAGCTCTAAGCTCGCTTTATCAAGCTCATCCTGAGCAGCACTTATCTTTGCTTCCTGGGCAGCCAGCTCGCTTTGAGCTTGCTTCTTTTGCTCGGCAAGCTCGGCCACGCCGGCATCATAAGACTTCTGCCCTGCAGCTAGATCTGACTCACTTTGTTCGATGGTAGCAGCGGCCTTGTCAAGCTGCGTCTTTGCCTGTGCGAGCTTACTTTCGGCGGCTTCCTTTTGCTCATTGTATTCGGCCTTCGCATCATCAAGCTCGGCTTGAGCATCGGCACGCAATTCGTAGACGCGCATCTTCTCTCGCGAGGGAGCAAGCGCTTCTATGCGGTCCATAACCTCAGAAATCGCGTTGTCATACTCATCGCTCGAAGAAGCGAGCGCATCGGCCCCCGCCACGGTTACAAACGCCTCGGTATAGGGAAGATCTTCTGCAAAATCGCTAGCGGGAACATATATATACTGCTGAATCGAGCCACCGCCAAGAGTGGTGGTGCCCAAACTTGCCGAGGTGGCATAATAGGACGAACTCACGTATCCAACAATAGTGTAGGTTTGGGCGGCAAGCGTCTCGTCAAGATCTTGGCTTCCCTCCGTCAGAGTAACGGTATCGCCCAGCTGCGTTCCTTCACTTACTACCAGGTCGGACGATATTACACATTCGCCAGCATTAACCGGCCAGGTACCTTCTGTTAAAACCAGGCGATTGAGGTAATTTGGATCGTCAGAGTACACCGCTGCGGCCTCTGAGGTGGAAGAGTAGGCAGCAGGAGAAAGAGAATGGATGCGCGTCGCGTACTGATCGCCATTAATTGTGGCCATGGCGTCCACTTCGTAGGCGCCCATAACCGCCTCAACGCCCTCTACCTCATCCAGCGCATCAAGATCGTTATCAGTCAGGCCCAAGGTTGAAACAACGCGGATATCCATCAGATGCGTGCCATCATAAAACGCATCGGATGCCGCATTCATATCGGGGCCAGTCATACGCAGACCTGCGTAAAACCCGCAACCTAAGGCTGCAATGGCCATGATCGCAATAAAGCGACCCAGTGCACCGGTAATAGAACGGCGCAACTCTCTGTTAAACATTGAGGCCATACTACGATGGTACCATGTTAGCTGCGCAGGTTAGGTTCTCAAGCCTGATTGATGAGGATCGCCGCTGTCGTTTGCTTGCCTTGGATGAGGTTGCCCCGCGTGCGGTGCAAGGTGCCCCTGTTGTTCGCGAGACCCTTGTTGTTCGCGCCGCTCATGCGGCTCCTGCCCGCTGTGGCGCATATGCGCACCGCGTGATGCACGCTCGTCGTATTGGCCTGCTGGCGCACGCCGCACTTCCTGCGCGCGTTGCTCTTGCCCCGCATGCTGTACATGCTGGGTTTTATGAGACGCACCGCCCATTGCATGCGCGCCTGCAGCTTCATAGCCGCTGGCAACTTCTGCATGCTCGGGATGCTTCCACAAATCGTAACGAATGCTCACATATTCCCACACCAGCAATACCAGCAGAATAGTCATCACGATAAGATAGCCAATAACCGCACCAGGCAGCCCCGTAAAGTCAATTAAAAGAACAGGTATAAACAGGGCAAAGCCAAAGGTAATAAGGTAGAGCTTCATAATGGTGCGCTGGCGGCGCAGCACCGTAATGAGTTGATACAAAAAATCGATTGCTGCAGTAATGCCACCTGCAACCAAGAAAATGAAGCACAAGCCCTGGTACTGCCCAAAATCAACACCGTACAAAAAGCTCATGATGGGCAAGCCAATCCATCCCATAATGAGCACCATAAATGCCGTGAAGGCCACAATAAGCACCAGAATGCCAATGGTAATGAGGTCAAACCGATGGCGTTTATCGGGATCAGCCCACACATTAGCAATGCGGACTAAGAGGGGCTTATACACCACGCCCATAATAAGCAGAATAGATTGCGCGGGGAAATACAGCGCGTTGTAATAGAGCTGGTTGTCGTAGCTCAGCACGCCTTCCATCACAAACACAGGCATGTAATCGATGAGGGTATATAAGAACAAGGCCAAAAACAGAGGGAAGCACTGCTTGCACAGAGCCCATACGCTTGCAAAGGCCACATGGCGCGATCGGGGTGTTTCAAAAAAGGCCAGCGGCAAGGTGAATACTACAAAGGTTAAGCCCGCCGTTACCGCCATGGCAACGCAAGCTACGGGTAGGTTGCGCGTGATAAGCAAACACAGGGCAAATACAATACAACTGACAAGCGCCCGCAATGCTTGAGAAATACCCGCTAGGTACAACTTATCAACCTGTTGTAGCCTGCCCTCGTATACATCGCCCAAACCATCAAACATCTTGTACACATACACGCCCATACTGATGGTGAACATAGCATCGGAATATCCACGAATCTGGCAATATACCAGGCCCGCAATGAGCATAACCACGCACGTAAGCACGCGTTGTACTTGATAATCAGAAAAGGCATGTACTTCATCAATGTCGGAAACCTGATAGGTGCGAGCGCCATAGTTGGCCACCACCATCAGGAGCGACCCTGCTACAAAGGCCAACGAAAACATGCCTGCTTGCTCAACGCCACACAGCTGGGTAACCACAATGGATAGCAGCGGGAACACCATGCCAAACGCACCGATACCAATGGTGTTGCAAATATAATCGCGCGTAGTGCGGTGCGAAGCATATTCAGCTTCTTGATCAAGCGAGCCTTCAGAAACTGCACCCAAGAGTCGATTGCACCAATGGTTTATCTGGCGCATTACAAAGTTTTGCTTGTGAGGCTTGGTGCCCCACTCACTGCGCTCACGGCGACGGCGCGAACGCCAACCAAGGGGCTCCTCTTGCGATACGGGCTTGTGCTTGGATTGTTTGCCGTTAGTAAATATGAGGGAACAGCCTCCTGGTATAAAAAATGCGCCAAACCGCGCCTGTGTTGATGGTTCACGAGTATGTAAAAGATGATTATAGAACCTTGCTCTTGGTACCTTGCTTCTTTGTTCCCTAACGTTCACAAGGGCAACAGGAAACCAACAAACTCCGTGCATGCGCGCCCCACATTTGCACTCAAAGCACGCCATCCTGTTGTTAAAGCACGTGCAGCACAGAGCGCGCCACGTATCATGCATTTCAGCAAAGCGATCGTTCTATAACCAGGCCGAAGCCTCAAGAGTATATCGGGTCGGAATCCTCTCGGAGGCTGCAGCGCACCTAACGCGCTTCCCAATAAGCCAGCAAAGATTAAGAGGTAGCACCGCAGCGGCGCCACAGAAGCAGAATTTGCTTTACCTCCTTGCGTAATTTATGCTTACCATACGATGGTTTGAGGTGATTTTTGTGGCGAAAAAACTCTCAAAATATGGCTCGGCACTTCTTGGTTTTATCTTAGTTTGCGTTGGCATCGGCGCTCTTGC
>CAZDCX010000019.1:0-9106 GCA_964504115.1 uncultured Cryptobacterium sp. | reverse complement strand
GTGATGGTTTTCGCCAAAAAGCACCAAAATGCCCACACCGGCAGCAACTAAAAGCCCCGACATCATGGCACCGGTTGTCAGCATGCCATCCAAATAAAGCTGCGTGATAACAACGCTGGCACCACAGTTGGGAATAAGCCCCACCAAGGCCGCACCAAATATCGCTATGCCAGCATTAGTGATCAAAAAGTTCGAGAGCGCCTCTTCGCCGGCAACTTCTAACACTGCCACCAGCGCAAACGAAATCACAAACACGATAACCGATACTTCAATCGTATGCCGCACTGCGCTGAGTGCCACCTCGCTCCAGGTGGACTGCTCACAGCAATGACACTCTGCGTTGTGGCAATGGTCGTGAGAAAACACCTGATCAAAATCGCTATGGCGATGAGCGGCTTCTTGATGGGCTGCTTCGGTATAGGCAGCGCCCCCAAGGGCTGCCTCGGCGTGAGAAACGTCCCCTGAAGAAGTGCCCCCAAGGGAGGCTTGCCCAAGGCAATCGCCGTCAGGGTTGGCAAGAGCACGCTCGCGCTTAGTGGCATAGTGCACCCGCAGGCGCAAAACACCATCAACGGCAAACCCCATAATCATGCCTATAACCACTTTTAAGCCCACAATGCCAGCCATAACCGAAATATCGAGTTGCTCGGCAATAAAAAGGGGCAGCATCTCATCGGAGGTGGAAAGCAGCACCGCAAACAGCGTGCCTAAGGTAATGGCGCGGCTGGCATAGAGCGCCGACCCTGCAGCAGAAAAGCCGCACTGTGGTACAGCCCCCAGTAAAGCGCCAACCGCCGGGCCCGCAATTCCTGCCTTACCCACCCACTGCGCTGCGCGGTTGCCAGCCTTGTGTTCAAGCGCCTCAAGCAGCAAATAGGTAATAAGCAAAAATGGCACCAAGTAGAGCGTATCTTCGAGGGCATGTTCAAGTAGGTGAATGAGCAGCTCCATGGTTTATGCCTCCCCGCAGGAAGAACATGCAGGGCCGTCGTGCTTCCTGCAACCTGCTGCGTTGACCTGTGGTGCGCCCGGCTGCGGCGCTTGCTGGCTGAAAGATTGCGCGCTGGGCTGCCCGCCTCCCTGAGTATCGCCTTTGGCTTGACCCGCCTCTTCAGGCTGAGCATCTTGCTGAGCCAAACAGGTTTCGCATAGGCCGTACAACACGGTTTTAACAGGATTGATGCGCACATGGTGGTGCTGGATTACATGCTCATATAACTTTTGTAGCTCATGGCAATCAACAGGAGATAAGGCGCCGCACTTCTCGCATTTTAAAAAGAAATACACATCCTCGGGAGCATCGGGCAAAAAGCGATAGCAAATGCCATCAATTCCCTCAATGGTGCTGCGCGCTATAATGCCTTCTTCCTCCAACTTATCAAGATTGCGATAAATGGTGGCAGTGCCAACCTTGGCACCCTGCTCTTTCAGCGCTGCTGTAATATCCTTGATAGTGATAAACGCACCTTGATGCATGCGAATGCAATCGAGAATTAATTCTTTTTGTTTAGTTTTATATTGTTTGCCCGAGGCGTGCGCCATGCGCCTTCCCCTCACCTGCACCTATCCAACAGAAGAGGTGCTCTCTCATAAATTGAAAACGTTTCTCATTTTATGGTGAAGCGTACGCATGTCAAGCAATTTGAGAAAGTTTCTCAAATTTGTGCGAGAAGAGTACTAACCTGGCAATACACCAAATCCTACTAGGAAAGGCCAAGCCACTCCAAAAGCTTTGGCAGCTCGGCCTGGGCCTGATTGTAACCATCAAAGTAACTTGCCCGAAGCTGGTATACATCGGTGGTGCTATTGGTAACCGCCATATTATCGGCATATATCACGTACGCCCGCCCCTCTCGAGCTAGTGTTTCAAGGCGTTCGATCTCGTCGTTGTAGCGTTGATTGCGCGTGAGCAACGCCTCGCGTACATGGGGGTAGCGCCAAAAGCTTTGTGCCAATGCACGAGCGCTTTTGCCGATATCGGGCACGGGTTTGCGATATTCCCTTGGTTGCGTGCGCACCACAACCATACGCGAGCAGCCCGAATCAAGCCCCAGCTGGAGAGGAATACCTGCCCCAACACCTAGGCCGCCATCATAGTAAACGTGACCATCCAAATGAACAGCCGGCATAACCATAGGCAACGTGCTGCTGGCCTCGACACGAATCATCATGTCTTCAAGGGTTTGCATATCCTTGCGCGTCCACACCACTGTCTCGCCCGTGTCGCGATCAAACGCTTGCATAGAGCACGGTGTTGGATTGGCTTGGAAAGCCTCAAAATCGAAGGGAAGCTTCCCGCCAGGCAGACCCGCCTCTTGATAGATCCAATGAGCCGAAAACATACCTTTGCCCTGCACAAAGGTTTTAGTGCCGCCAAATTCAGGCTCTTGCGTTAAATCGATAAAACTCTCTTTGGTGCGGCGAATATCACCCGACAGAAAATTAACAGTATGGCTTGAACCTGCCGAGATACCACACACATGGTCGAAGGTAATGCCTTCTTCCAGCAAGGTAACCACCATACCGGCCGTGTAGCTTGCCCGCATACCGCCGCCCTCGAACACCAGCGCCACATCGCTGGCATGACGGGGCGCTTTGTTTGATGCAGGCTTGCTGCCCTGTAGCGCGGTGCTAGAAGCGCTATCTGAGCCCGCCTTGATTGCCGCATTGGTGCTGCAGGATGGTGCGCAGTGCTGTGTTGTTTGTTCTTCAGGTGCCAAGACTATTCCTTACGTGCTTTGCTTTATCAAACCTATTTTTACAAGCATCTTACTCTTCCTTTGTTTTGATAAAAGGTAACAAGTATGTAACCAGAAACAATAAACCTCACTTTTATTTCAAGCGATGCCCAAAACAAAGCCAGACCCCCATGTGGGAGGTCTGGCTGTAGTAAAGATAGAGTCAACGCCCAAGCAAACGCTCAAGCCGTGCTTGCGCCGGGTCAAGCAAACGCCCCAGCAGAGCCCGCGTGCAAGCTGTTACTCGCCACTCTCGGCGCTCGAGCTGGTTTGATTTGGATCCTCGCCAGCATCAACGCGCTGCATCATCTCGCTCCAATCAGGCTCTGTAGTAAGAACGTAGGAAGCGCCATCGATGGTTTTTGTGGTGGAGGGCACTCCGCACGAATAAAAGGTAATATCGCTACCCTGGAACTTTTGAGCCAAATTAATGATGTCCGAGATGGAGTAATCGGTAGTTATACAGCGAGCCAACTGCTGGATGGTAGCAGGCATGTCGGTAGGCGACTGAGCCAAAACTTGCTTGAGGATAGCTGTTACCAAAATACGCTGATTCTCGGCACGTTGGAAATCGCCCGCCGTGTAGCCATAGCGCTCACGAGCAAAAGCAAGAGCTGTTTCGCCATCCATCAACTGTTCGCCAGCAGAGATGGACTTTCCGGTGTTGGAAGAGCCCGTTTGGTTGTTTGAAACAGGAACATCAACCCAAACGCCGCCCAACTCATCAACCAGACTTTCAAGTTCTTCAAAGTGAATTTCAGCGTAGTGGGATATCTCAACGCCCGCTAAATCAGAAACCGCATCCACCGCACCGGCAGCGCCATCAAAGGCATACGCTGCATTGATTTTTTGAGTACCGTGACCGGCAATTTCAACCTTGGTATCGCGCGGAATAGAAACCATGGTGACCGTATAATCTTGCGGATCAACGCGGGTCAGAATAATAGTATCGGAACGAGAAGCCGTGTCGCCCTCGCGCGCGTCGGAACCAAGGAGTAGCACGTAGAACGGCTCGTTTTCTGAGGTTTGCAATAAGACCTTATCGAGAGCACTTTTATCTTCGTCACTCATAGACATAGAGGAAGAAAGCGAGTTAGCCCAAATCACCAGCGCCAAGGCAGCCCCCACCAACAAAACAATGAGCGCAGCAAGAATACCAAGAGCTATTTTTAAACCCTTGTGGCTCTTCTTCTTTTTACGTACGCGGCGCACACCTTGATCGGCTGCAACAAAGCCAGAAGCCTCAGATGAAGCATGGGCAGCATGCATACCACCGCCTTGCTGCGAACCTGTGCGCGCACTGGATGGAATTTGCTGTGTGGTTGCTGGTTTTTGATTTCTTTCTGAATGGCTCATAAGCTCTTTCTCCTCAACCCATGAGTAGTGCTCGCGGGCTTTAATAGATAGGTGGTTTACGACCAAAAATGCTTTACAGTTTTACCATGGTAGCAGAAACCCTACAAACAGGTATCTTTACCTGCCCTTTCTCCCGCTGATCTTCGCAAAGACAAAAAAGAGAGCCCGCACGCGCCTTGCTGCGGACTCTCGTGATTAGCTGGATATTCTTCTTAAAAAACGCCCTCAAATGTTGAGGCTTACCTATGCCGAGCACTCTTACTGGAGGCTTGCGCACAGATCAGAAGCTACCTCCTTGGCACAGGCAAGCCCGTCCGCCAAGGCATTAACCACCAGCGATGAGCCGGTGCGCGCATCTCCTGCTGCATACAAGGGGGTGTCACCCTGCGCTTGAACGCGATGCCCCTGAATGATTTCTGGCAAAGCACGCGGCCCCTCAATAGTTTTGCCGCCCAGCGCATCGTACACGCTGCGCTTAGGGCCCACAAAACCACACGCCAGTAGCACCAGCTGGGCCGGAACAACGCGCTCGGTATCCATTTGCCGCTCGGGGCTGCCTTGGCTCCAGTCAAGCGAAACAATACGCAGGCCTTCTGCCTTGGTCTCGCCTAAAACTTCTAAGGTATCTATCGCCCAAGAACGAGGATCGCTTCCCATAACCTCAATGGCCTCCAGCTGGCCATAATCGGTTTTTTTGACTTGAGGCCATTCGGGCCACGGATTGCTTGCGAGGCGCTCGTCGGGCGGAGCTGGCATAAACTCAAACTGCTGCACACTCTTGGCACCCTGGCGAATCGCCGTGGCCACGCAGTCGGTACCCGTATCGCCGCCGCCAATCACGACAACATCCTTGCCCTGGGCCGAGATAGCAGGTTGCCCACCATCAAGCACCGATTTGGTGGAAGAGGTAAGGTAATCAACCGCAAAAACTACGCCCTCTTTGGTGGCACCCTCGGCCGATAAGCCGCGCGCCTCGCCCGCACCAGCTGTCACAACTACCGCATCAAAATCGGCCAGAACACGCTGAGCTACCGCCTGATCGGTTACGTCGGCACCACACTCAAAAGCAATGCCGTTTTCTTCCAAATACTGCGTGCGACGCTGTACAACCTCTTTGGGTAGCTTCATGTTGGGGATGCCATACATCAGCAGCCCGCCCGCGCGATCGCTGCGCTCAAATACGGTAACGCGCACGCCCGCACATGCCAAGCCCCATGCACACCCCAAGCCAGAAGGGCCTGAGCCCACCACGGCAACCTTTGGCGCATCGGGTGCAGCTTTGGGCAATGGAGCCGGCCCACCAGCAGCCCATTGATGATCGGAAATTGCGCGCTCGTTATCGCGAATGGTGGTAGCTTCGGTAACGTAGGCCAGGTTACAAGCCGCCTCGCACAATGCCGGGCACACCCTACCGGTGAATTCTGGGAATGGATTGGTCAGCGTCATGCGCTCGGCCGCATCTTCCCACAAGCCGCGATACACCAAATCGTTCCACTCAGGAATGAGATTGTGCAAGGGGCACCCCGAAGGGCGCGCATTGCCAAAGCCAAACCCTGACTGACAAAAGGCCACGCCGCACATCATGCAGCGGCTGGCTTGAATGCGCTGCTGCTCTTCATCTAAAGGACGAGCAAACTCATTAAAATCACGTATCGCTTCAGTGCGGGGACGCTCACCATGCGCAACGCGATCGTGCTCCAAATAGGCTCCTGCCTTACCCATGACTAGTGCCCCTTTCCTACCACATCAAATGCCAGTTCCATGGCTTCTTCGTGCGATTTGCCAGCGGCAACCGCTTTTTTCACAATATTGAGCACATGTTCATACTCAACGGGAATCACTTTTACGAAATGCTTAGCGGCGCGCTCGAAACGGTACAGTAGCTTGATACCACGCGGACTTGCCGTGTAGCTCACATGCTCTTCAATCAGAGCGCGAATGAATGCTAATTCTTCTTCAGTTGGCACAGATAACTTGACCATATCTTTGTTGCAGCGCGCATCGAGCGTGTTGTTTTCGTCAAACACATAGGCCACGCCGCCGGTCATACCTGCTGCAAAGTTCAAGCCAACTTCACCGAGAATCAGCGCGGTACCACCGGTCATGTACTCGCAGCCATGGTTGCCAACCCCTTCAGCCACAAGCGTAGCGCCGGAATTGCGTACACCAAAGCGCTGACCCGCCAAACCATTGATGAAGCCACGGCCCGATGTTGCACCATAGAAGGCAACGTTGCCCACAATGGTATTCTCGTCGTACTTAAAGGTTGCCTCATCGCTTGGGTGAACCGACACCACGCCACCCGAGAGCCCTTTGCCAAAGTAATCGTTGGCATCGCCAATAACATTGAGCGTGACGCCCGAAGGTAAAAATGCTCCGAAGCTCTGACCTGCCGAGCCTACGCAATCAACCGTAATAGAGCCATCGGGCAGACCCTCAGGGTGAGCTTTGGTAACAACCGAGCCCAATAACGTGCCCACGCAGCGATTGACGTTGGCAATGTCGGCTCGGAAGTGAATAGGGGTCATGGTGCGACGCGCCTCTTTTGAAAGGGGCACAAACAAGGTAGAATCAAGCGAACGATCAAGCTCAACATCGTAGGCCATCTCAGGCAAGAAATGTCGGCCATCGGCACCGGGGATATGGGCGCCAAATTTGCACTCGCTGTGTGCCAAAACCGCAGAAAGATCGAGCAAATTGGCCTTCCAATTTTGAGGGATTTCCTTCTGACGCAAGCATTCAGGATGGCCCACCATTTCATCCACAGTGCGGAAGCCCAAACTCGCCATAACCTCGCGCAATTGCTCGGCCACGAACAGCATAAAGTTTTCTACATACTCGGGCTTTCCATGGAAATGTTGGCGCAAACGGCAGTTCTGCGTTGCAATACCAGCAGGGCACGAATCCTGCTGGCAATCGCGCTGCATCAAACAACCCATAGCCACCAGCGGCATCGTGGCAAAGCCAAACTCTTCAGCTCCCAGCAAGCACGCAACGGCTACATCGGTGCCGTCCATAAGTTTGCCGTCGGCTTCCAAAACTACGCGCGAGCGCAAGCCGTTTTGCACCAGCGTTTGCTGTGCTTCAGCAATGCCAAGCTCAAGCGGCAAACCAGCGTGCCAAATTGAATCGCGCGGCGCGGCGCCAGAACCGCCGTTGTGGCCCGAAATCAAAATCTTGTCGGCCGCGCCCTTGGCAACGCCCGTTGCAATGGTGCCAACACCAGCCTCAGATACCAGCTTGACCGAAACACGCGCATCGGGGTTGGCGTTCTTGAGATCAAAGATCAGCTCAGCTAAATCTTCGATCGAATAAATATCGTGATGAGGAGGAGGCGAAATCAGACCGATACCGGGCGTTGAACGGCGCGTCTCCGCAATCCAAGGGTAGACCTTCTTGCCTGGCAAATGGCCACCTTCGCCTGGCTTGGCACCCTGTGCCATCTTGATCTGGATCTCAAACGCGCTAGAAAGATAGCGACTCGTTACTCCAAAACGACCCGATGCCACCTGCTTGATGGCCGAATTCATAGAGTCGCCATTGGAAAGCGGTATCTCGCGGCGCGGATCTTCGCCACCCTCACCTGAATTCGAACGGCCGCCTAAACGGTTCATGGCAATAGCCATACACTTGTGAGCTTCTTCAGAAATGGAACCGTAGCTCATAGCGCCTGTATTGAAGCGGCGAGCGATCGAGCGGGCCGACTCTACTTCCTCGAGCGACACAGGCGCGCGATCGCTTACAAACTCCAGCAAATCGCGCAAGCGAATGGCGCGGCCTTCTTGGTGAACGCTTTGGCTATACTCCTTGAAAGTTTCATAGCTGCCCTGCTGGCAGGCATGCTGCAACAGGTAAATGGTCTTGGGGTTGATAAGATGCGACTCGCCGCCCAGGGGGCGCCACTTGGTCAAACCGAGCGAAGGCAACTGATTGGGCGCAGGCGATTTTAACAGCGCGCAGGCATCATCATAGCGCTTGTCTTCTTCTCGCTGGATGTCGTCGATGCCCAAACCGCCCACACGTGAGGTGGTGCCGGTAAAGTGCTTTTCAACGAAATCTTCCTTAAAACCAACAATCTCAAAAATCTGCGCCGAATGATAGCTTTGCACCGTAGAGATGCCCATCTTCGACATGATGGAAGTGATGCCTGCCATAGCCGCTTTATTGTAATTGTCGATACCTTGTTCAGCCGAAATGTTCAAGCTACCCCGAGCTGCCAAATCGCGAATGCATTCATGGGCCATGTAAGGGTAAATGCCAGAGGCCGAATAGCCCACCAAAGCCGAAAAATCGTGAGCCGAAAGAGCATCGCCCGTCTCAACAATAAGGTCGGCATAGGTGCGTACACCCGCTCGGATGAGATGATGATTCACCGAGGACACCGCCAGCAGCGAAGGAATAGGCACCTCATCGCTGGCAGCGCGGTCAGACAAAATAACGAGATTCACATTTTCGTTGCGAATTGCTTGCTCGATGGATTCAACCAGGGCGGTTAATGCTTGATCGAGGGCATGGGGGCCGCCATCTCGCTTATACGTTGCCGAAAAACGCTGAGCCTTAAAGCCTGTGCGGTTGATATTCGCCAGACGATCGAACTCATCTTTTTTGAGCATGGGGCCAGGTAAACGTACCAGCTTGCACGCATCACGATAATCTTCCAGCAAGTTACCGTGATCGCCAACATACATCACGCTTGAAGTAACCAAGCTTTCGCGCAAAGCATCGATTGGCGGGTTGGTAACCTGAGCAAAAAGCTGATAGAAGTAATCGAAGAACGAACGATTCTTGGTAGACAAGCAGGCCAGCGGAGCATCAATGCCCATAGAAGCGAGCGGCGTTGAGCCTGACTCAGCCATGGAACGAATGACCTCATCGACATCATCCCAGTGATATCCCAGCTTTGCCATGCGAATCGTGAAGGGCACTGCATCGTCGGCCTGAGGGGCACTATTAGCAGCCGGAGTTAAATCGGCCACATCAATGGTTTCTTCGCGCACCCAATCGCCATAGCA
>CAZDCX010000018.1:19023-25370 GCA_964504115.1 uncultured Cryptobacterium sp. | reverse complement strand
CAAAAGGTTATGGCAACACAGCCCGAACTTGGCAAGGCTGAAGACATTGCCAATGCGGCCTTGTTCCTTGCAAGCGATGAGGCTTCCTATATTAGCGGCGATTATGTTGTTGTTGATGGCGGTTGGAACGCCGGCTAAATCAATAGCTCAAACAGGTGGTTGGTCGAGGAGCATCCCGCGAGCCCAAGTATCTTAAGAACGCAAAAGGCACATCCGACGATAATCTGACCGATGTGAACGCCCTGCGCAGTGAGCGCTATAAAGGGTGACCGTTGGCAGCGCAATCGCGGGTGTGTCTTTTTTCTATTAATCTTTCTTCAGACTGTGTTTGCCTCAAAGAGCATCTTAGGGTCAGCTGCTATACAAACGAAAGAGACTCTCAAACAAGCGCGAATGCGAGGCTGCCAGCAGCAATACCAAGCAAAGCCCCTGCTATAACATCACGGGGAAAATGTAAACCGGTATAAACACGAACGATTGCCAGGCCAAAGCCCAATAACAGAATAATAATGCCAAAAAGGGGCGTTGGGGCAACTGCTAAAAAGGTTGTTCCTATAACGAAAATCGAAAACACATGCCTGCTTGGAAACGATTTACCCTTTGTCTTCTTAGGAATAACAGGTGCTGCATTAAAGACTTCATATGGGCGCGGTGCATTGATAAGCACGCGCAGCAGCGTCAAGGCGATGAACGAAGCCAAGGGTAGCGCGAAGGCAACCAGTAAAGGTGCGTGGAGCCATTCAGCAAGGGTTTCATGGGGCTGTTCGTGCAATAGGAGCCACACAAGCAAACAGGGATAAGCACAGTAAATCGTTTTGGTAATAACACTGTTAATGCCCGAAATCACGCGTGCAAGTCGAGGTCGCTTCATAAGAGTTTGGGTCATATGAAGGTAGGTCTCTTTTTTCACAATAGTCTTTCTTATAGGGGGCGGATAACGGGCTGCTATCAAGATGATGGGCGGTTGTTATGGGTGGCTGTTTCGATGCCGATAAAAATCGATAAGCGCCTGAGTTCCTTGATCTTCTCCTCCCGCTTGAGCAAATTCCTGATATAACGCCCGTACACTCTCTAGCATATCAAGGTTTACGTCGCGCTCAGACATTTCATGGTGAATGATATTCATATCTTTAATAAAGTGCTTAACAAAAAAGCCGGGCGCAAAATCGCCTGCTAAGGCTCGGGGAGCCATGTTATCAATTTGCCAACTTCCTGCGGCTCCGCCAGCAATAGCTTCAAGCATGAGCTGGGGGTTCAGGCCTACTGTTTCGGCATAATGGATAGCTTCGGTGTAGGCGGCGGTAGCACCTGCAACGGCAATTTGATTGGCCGCTTTAGTATGTTGACCCAATCCCGCTTCTCCCATATAGCGGGCAGTGCCGAGATGCTGCAGGAGGGGTAGGGCCTGGTTGAAGGCTTCTTTGTTGCCGCCAACCATAATAGAAAGCGTGGCATTCCGCGCTCCGCTATCGCCACCGGAAACGGGCGCGTCAAGCGTATTGATACCGCATTCCGCTGCTTTTTTGGTAAGTGTTTGCGCGAGAGAAGGGCTTGAGGTGGTCATGTCGATAGCGATCGTGCCAGGCTGCGCGCTGGCTAAGATGCCCTCGCCGCCCAAGAATACCTCTTCAACATCGCGAGGGTAGCCAACCATCACAAAAATAAAGGTGGCTTCGCGCACCGCCTCTTTGATAGTGGCGCAGGGCACAAACCCGTACGTCTTTGCTTGCTCGCAAACGCGTTGGTAGCGGCGGCTATAAGCGCAAACGGTGTGGCCAGCTTGCACGAGGTGACCAGCTAGATGCTGACCCATGACGCCAGTTCCTATCCATGCGATGGTGGTCATAATAAGATTCCCCTTGAGTATGCGTGCGCGAAGTAGGCTTATGGTAAAGAGATGTTTCTCAAAGGCATTGTACCGTAAGAACGACGGCAAAAAACGCAAGGTGCATTCAAGCGTGCATTGCGCTGAAGAGATTATGTCATCTTTAAACAATATCGATTTTTTCGCTGTTGCCGAGCAAGCGGTATCGAGAGTGGAGATATGGGCGTATCCATGTGCGCCAAATCATAAAGTGAAGTGCTTTCAACGCTAGCAATTATGGTTCTAATTGGTATCATGGAAAAACTCCAGGTGAGTCTTGTTACTACGATTCATGCGGGGCTTTGTGCATGCAAGCGCCATGGGTAAATGTGCTGCGCCTTGGCTCTTTTGGCTGTGCGGGCAATAGTGGTGAGCACATAAGTTTTGCTCAAGATAATCAACTGCCAGCGTGGATGTAAAAGCGCGCGGGTGTTATTGCGGGGCCTAGTTTTTTGGCGGCTTTTAGAGAGGGAAGGGTTCATGGTGCTAACCAGCGGTGATAAAAACCGTGGTAATGCCGAGCTTGCCGTTGCTATTGTGGAAGACGATAAGATGCAAGCGGCAGAATTGTATGCCATGGTACATGAGTACTCTCTTTCTACTTCGACTCTCTTTCAGTTTGATGTCCAGGTTTTCAATACTCTCCCTGAATTTCAATCTATTCTTGAGACCGGATTTCATTTTGACGTCGTTATTATGGATGTTGACTTTGGAGCAACCTCACCAACTGGTATCGAGGCGGTTGCGCAATGGTTTCCCTCAGGTTGCGGGACGCAGGTTATTTATGTTTCGGGGCACAGTGAGTTTTGTACTTCGGTTTATCGCACCGAGCATGTTTATTTTCTTTTAAAGCCCTGTAAGCGCGATGACATGCATGATGCACTCGATAAGGCTCTTGAACACGTTCGGTCATACCGGCAAAAAACCCTTGCTGTTAAGGTGTACGGCTCGGTCATGGCGCTTCCAGTTGAAAGCATCACTCATATTGAGAGCAACAAACGCAAGATACTTATTCATACTGTTACCTCTGATGTATCAACCTATGCGTCGTTAGCCGAGATGATGAGCGTTTTGCCAGACAGTTTTGTCCAATGCCATAAAAGTTTTCTGGTAAATATGAGTCATATTAATCAACTGCGGAATAACGAAATCGTGCTTAATTCGGGCGCTATTATTCCCATCAGTCAAAAGCGGCGCAAGGTAGTACTGGAGTCGTTTATGCACTACGCCCGCGGTTGTGTTTCTGCACGAGGAAAGTAATACTGTGGCCGTGTTGTTTGCAACTTCAACGGTTAAAGCGGCAGTTGCCTTATTGGTGATGCTAGCCCTTGTGGCTACGCTGTTGTTTTGCATGTTCTATTCTCGTCAAAATGCCTGGTGGCGGCGCATGGTGTTTGCGCTTTTTCCTTTGAGCCAAATTATTATTTTAGGTATTGCTGATTTAGTTGTTTTTGCCTATCAGGCTCCTGTAGAAGATTTCTACTTTGTTTCGCTTTGTGCCTTGTTATGCATCCCTGCCGATTTGATCTTGATCAGGAAGTTGACCGCAACAGAAGGTAGGGAAGTTGCGCGTCTCAATATTGCCCTGCTTGAAGAGCAGATGGCGCTGCAAGGTGAGGTGCGTGCGCGTATTCAAACTGACATTCTAACCGCCAAGGAGATTTGCGAAAAAGCGCACGATCAACTTCAAGATGTACAAGATGCTCTCAATGCAAAGCAAGCTGGCCATCTTAATGCTGATATTGCTCAAACTTTGAAGGTTATTGAAGGTCAAGGGCAACATTTTTGCGATCATCGCGCCTTGGACGCCTTACTCGGTATCAAATACGATCAGTGTCGCGATAAAGGTATTGAGACTGAATTTAATCTGGCTGTGCCTCATACCCTTGGCATTGCAAGTACCGATTTATGCGCTTTGTTTTTCAACCTTATCGATAATGCTATCCACGCTTGTTGCGCTTTAGAGCCAGGCAGCATCCCTGCAAACGATCAAGGAGAGCGCATTTTGCGAGGCAGAATCGTTTTGAATGCATCAATGGTTGGTTCTATGCTGGTTGTGGATATGTGCAATAGCGTAGCGCGCAAACAATCAAAGTTTTTTAGGAAGAAGAAAGCATCTGGATTAGACGAGCACGGATGGGGTTTGTCCATATTGGAGCAGCTTACTCATCGCTATGGTGGTTCGCTATCTATAGAGCAAAAGGGCGATGAGGTTGTTACAACGGTATTGCTTCCTGTTGAAGGTGCAATCTGTTCAGATACCGCTGCCAAAAGGCATGAAAGAAGTGTTTTGTAGTGGATTACTCATTTATGCCCCTAAATCTGATAAACGTTTTGCCCACTCAACTCGTTTTTGCTTATGCGTGTGTGCGCATGCTTGATTTTAAGCACCCTGTTTGGTTTATTACAGCTCAGCTGGTGTTGATTGCGATTTGCATTCCTGTTAGGGCTTTCAACGCCGATTTGGGTGTTTTCCTAGGATTTGTGGTTACTTTATTACCTGTGGTTATAGCGCGTGATGCTTTGCCCCGTCGTGTGTTTGTTACCGCATGCTGTGTCATTGCGCTCATCATAGCTGAAATACCCGCTTCGCTTGTATGGAGTGCGCTAACAGGGGTTTTGCTATCTGATTACCAGGTTATTCTAATCCATTTACCTGAGTTTATTTTGGTGTCTTTGATCCACGCGATGATGATTATGGTGCTTTGTGCGCTGGTTGAAGTAGTGCTCAATCGTTATGCCAGCACGGAAAGCGAGACAAGCATCAAACTGTTTCTTTGGTTTGCTTTGGGTCAAATGGTTCTCATGTTTGCTTTTTGTCAGGTGCTTGTTGATGTCATTGCAACATCATGGGATGTCGTGTGGTTCGGATCATGTGCTGTTGCTGCATGTTGTGTGGCTGATGCAGCTATGTTCGTTATTTTTGCCTGGTTTTCAAAGAAAGAAAAGGAAGAGCGGCGCGCTGCACTTATGAAAGAGCAGTTTGAGGCGTATTTAGAAGACTGCGAAAACATCGCGCAGGCGCTTGAAGGTGCTGCTAAGATGCGGCATGATTTGCGCAATCAAATGCAAGTGGTTTATGCGCTTATCGATCGGGGAGATTACGAAGAGGCAGCCTGCTATCTTGAAGAGATGCAAAAAATTGTACGCTCTACAAAAAACGCTATGAGTGTGCCGCAATAGCTGTGCGCTTTTCCCATAGAGCCAGGCGCCACTGCTGCGAGCACATGTGTTTATCACGCCGCGGGCGGTAGGTTTGAGCGAGCCAAGAGCGAGTTAATTGTTACATGAATTGCGTCAGTTGTTGCATCCGTCTTGAGACGGAAGGATTGTTGTGATTAAGTGGTGGTGCATTTGATCGTGAGCGCAGTCAGCAGGCATCATTGGCTGCGCTCATGAGTATGGATTCCGTAATGATGAGCATCTGCCCAGGTTGTCATTGCAATTAAGCAGATTTTCATGTGCAGAAAAGATTTTGAAAAATTCTCTTGCGTTTCATTTTCAAATCCGTATAATAACTTCTTGCGCGCGGACGTGGCTCAGCTGGTAGAGCATAACCTTGCCAAGGTTGGGGTCGCGGGTTCGAATCCCGTCGTCCGCTCCATCTGATTAGTAAGCCGGTTGGATATTTTAGTTCACCGGCTTTTTTAATCGGCGACATGGCCAAGTGGTAAGGCAGAGGCCTGCAAAGCCTTCATCTCCGGTTCGAATCCGGATGTCGCCTCCATAGCAGCGCAAAGCCGTTCTCTCTCGAGGGCGGCTTTTTCTTTTCCTTATTCAAGCATGTGTTGTGGCCTTCGGGTAGAATGCTTACATAGTAAAGAGGGTGTTGGGTAACTAAAGGGGATATTGTGGCCGAAAATCAGACTAAGCCCAATGAGGTAGCCAAGAGCGCTTCGCGGCAGGAAGACACAAGTGAGCCAACCGCTCAGATTAAAAATAACGAGCCTGAAGGCAGCTCTCCCGAGGTTAGCCAAGATCATTCTGCTTTGTCAGAAGCCGCTCCTATCGCGAGCGTTCAATCCTCTGGTAGCATGCTTGCAAGCGATAGGAGTAAGGAGCCTCAGTCTTCAGCAAGCCACCCCGAAAATCACCCATCCGATCCTCTTTTACAGCAGCGCCGCGAAACTCCAATGGAGCGAGCTCGTCGCTACGGTGCCTCTCCTGCGCTGGGGCTTGGTATTTATGACGATCCCGAGAATCCCCAAACTAAGAAGAAAGAAAAGCGACCGAGAAAGCCTCTGTCTCCCAAGGCATTGCTCGGGCGTATTGCCTTATTGGTGGTTTGTGTGGCAATAATCGTTGTTGCATTTTTGCCCTCGCTCGCCGGTACGCTCAACGTATATGTCACTTCGACCGACACGAGTCTTACGAGTTCCAAAGTGCAGGTTGCGGTATATCAAGGAGATGTAGTGGCAGCGTTGGCCGATAGCGATGCATCCAACGATCCATCTGCTCTCGAGACAAAAGATGTTGTCGTGGG
>CAZDCX010000018.1:8732-18923 GCA_964504115.1 uncultured Cryptobacterium sp. | reverse complement strand
ATTCATGATATTTTCCTGAACGTGTTTTCCAAACCAAAGAATGAAACCGTTCATGGTATGATAGCCATATCCGCTGGGGGAGTAGTTAGCATACCAGGTATGCGGCCCGTCAACATAATGACCGAGTCAACGGTCTGGCGTGTCTTAATTAACGAGACTCACGGTGTGGCAAAGATAGTCGCTTTTGTCACACCGTGAGTTTTTTTATGGATGAAGTAACGGAAAGGGCGACGGAATGGATCTTTCGATCTTTACGACACCAGAGGCGTGGATTAGCCTAGTAACGCTTTTGTTTTTAGAAATTGTCCTGGGCGTTGATAATCTTGTTTTTATCGCCATTACCACCGATCGTCTTCCCGCCGATAAGCAGCATATTGGCCGACGCCTTGGCTTGCTCGGTGCGCTTTGCATGCGAATTTTGTTCTTATGTTTTGCATCCTATCTGGTGCATATGACCAGCGATTTGTTTGTGATTCCAGGGGTGTATATAAACAATGAACCTCTTGGATTCTCGGTGCGCGATTTGGTGTTGCTCTTTGGTGGCATCTACCTTATTTACAAGGGCATAGTTGAAGTGCGCGATGTTTTGAACTTGACCGAGGAAAAAGAAACGCAAGGCGATGCAGGCCCCCGCCGCCAGCTCACGCTCTTTAGAGCAGTGGCTACCATTATGGTAATGGATATTGTGTTCTCCATCGATTCGGTTATCACCGCAGTCGGTTTGGCAAATCATTTGATTGTTATGATCATTGCCGTTATTGTTGCAGTGCTGCTCATGATGGTGTTCATTGATACGATTTCTGATTTTCTCAATGCTCATACCGAGATGAAGATATTGGCTTTGGTCTTTATTGTAACTATTGGCGTATTACTTCTGCTCGATTCGCTCGGCATTAACTCTGGTATCGAAATTATGGATATGCATGCTGAAAAGCTCATGGTGTATTTCGCCATGGTTTTTGCGGTGGTGTTGGAATGCATCCAAATGAAGTACACAAAGAATTTCCAAGAATGGACCATGAAGAAGAATCTTGAAATCATGCAAGCTCAAGGGCTTGATCCTGCGAGCGAGGATACGTTTATGATGGCAAAGGCGCTTGCAGAAAGCGAAAAGCTCCAAACGCGCGCATCTGATAAAACGCCTGAGGAATAGCCATGCGGTGCCTGCTTAGCTTTATGGCTACTGCATATGGCAGCCAGCGCAGCAGAAAGGGTTCTTCGCGCTATTTATTGGTAGGCTTGAAGTGGTTGAGGCATTCTTCGGTCACAATAAAACGAGCAGCATGTGGGAGAGCGCGTGCTATAAAAGGGGTTGTGATGGCAGTTGGCTCGCCATCGTATTCCATGAGCATTTTTGGTTCGGCATCAACGTGAATCTCGCTTCCGCGATATACCTCCAGTGCTCCTATCTTTTTGGCAATGGCTCCTGAGTGATCCACTGCCTTGGCCATAACAGTAGGAATCAGTTCGAAGGCGTTTTTGGTTTTGAGTACAATAACGTCAAGCTTTCCATCGCGAGGCAGATTTGCGTCGGACACCATTAAATCAAATTGAATTTTGGAAAAATTGGCCAGTATTACGCCAATGCCAGATGACTCAAATTCATGGCCATCAACGGTTATCTTAAAGGTTGATACCTGCGGTTTTGGATTGGAGAAGGCTGCCTCAACGTATGCTGCATCGCCCAAGAGGCGCTTGCGCTCAGTTGCCATGCGCATAATAAGCTCGTCGTATCCACAGCCTGCCATAATGGCAAATCCTCGTTTTTCGCCATTGACGTTTTCTATTTCGCCTAAGTCAAAATCAAGGGTAAGGGCGCTATCGACCACCTTGCATAAGGCATGAGGTTCATTGGGTTCAAGGAGATTAAGCGACAAAAGATTTGCCGTGCCCGACGGGAAGGGCAAAATAGGGATGCCCGTGTTACGCAATTCGTAGCATACTGAAGAAACAGTGCCATCACCGCCAGACGCCACAACAAAATCGTATTCATTGGCTCCGTCCAAAAGTGCTGAAAAGGGTGTTTTACCATCGAAAGTTCGGATGGTGATTGTGTCGCCATCTTCAACATAGGTGCGAATGAAGTCATAAATAGCACCATTTCTGAGCCCTGAACGAAGGTTATGTATAACAAGTACTTTCAAATGCGCCCCTTTTGCTAGTATGCATAGTACACGATTATAATCATCCGATGTGGGGGAGTGCTCATTCTCTGCATAAGGTTTTTCCTTTTGGATTAGGCTATTTCTGAAATGAAGGGTATGCTGCATGCTCGTCGAAACCGACGCTCAGTTAAAAGAATTTCTCTCATCATGTGCACAAAGCTCGTATATGGCTATTGATACTGAGTTTTTGCGAGAAAAAACATACTACGCAAAGCTGTGCCTTGTTCAGGTTGCCACCGAACAAGATGTTGCCATTATCGATCCGTTTGGTATTAAGGATTTAAGCGTAATGGCTTCGGTGCTCACCAATCCGGGTATTCTTAAAATATTTCATGCTTCTTCGCAAGATATTGAGATTTTGTATCACGAAACTGGTGTTGTGCCCTCACCTGTTTTTGATACCCAAATAGCTGCCGCCTTGTTGGGCAAGACTCAACAGGCATCGTATGCTTCGATCGTACAATCGTTTTGCGGAGTTGCGCTCCCGAAAAAAGATTCGTATACCGATTGGTCTCGGCGTCCTTTGCGGCCTTCCCAAGTGGAATATGCTGCTGATGACGTTGTCTATTTGCCTCAGATTTATCAAACTATGGTGGCTCAGCTTGAAGAGCAGGGTCGTTTGCACTGGCTGGACGAGGTTTTTGAGGAGCTATCGAATCCTGCCAAGTATGAGATTGATCCAAATACGCGCTTTCGCAAGCTCAAGCGAGTCAATCAGCTCTCGTCGCGACAGATGGCAGCGGCCCGTGAATTTGCTGCGTGGCGTGAACGGCGCGCTCAGAATGCCAATATACCCCGCAAATGGATCGTGTCCGATGAGCAGATTGTAGAAGCATGTCGCCGCGAGCCTCAGTCGTTAGATGAGCTGTATATGGTGCGTGGCATGCGCGAGGCGCTTAAGCCCGCTGATGCTCGCAAAGCACTTGCCTGTATCAAGCGGGGTCTTACCTGCCCTGAGCAAGATTTGCCCACGATACAAGGGCGACAAAAAAATGAAGCCAATGTCGATGTGGCACTTGATCTTATGAATGCTATTGTTCATGTGCGTGCCCGCGAAAGTCATATTGCTCCGCAAACGCTTGCACCGCAGGCAGAGCTCATAAAATTGGCGCGGGGTCACGATGAAGAGTGCGAGTTGCTCAAAGGCTGGCGCTATCGTGTCGTGGGTAAAGAGTTGGCTGATTTGCTAGAGGGACGTTTTTCGTTACGTCTTGCTGACGGAAATCTGAAAATTTCTTACGACGACCCATCTTAAGGTCGTATCGGGCCCAGCGCCCCGTTATGCTTTTATAGAATAAAACAGACATTATTGCAGGAGAGAATATACATGACCTATTCGTACCTTCTTCTTATTGTGGTAACTATGGCCATTGGTGCAGGTGCTCAGTTTTACGTCAATAGGCAAATTAAAAAGTATGCTCGCGTGCCTATTTCAACACGCATGAATGGCTACCAGGTAGCAACGGGCATGTTGCAATACTATGGCATTTATGATGTACCGGTACGGATGGGCTCTCATGGCGAGAATTTCTTTGACCCAAAAAGCAACTCCATTACGCTTGACCCTGAATCATTTAACGGCGCTTCTATTACCGCAACGGCTACCGCCTGTCATGAGGTAGGCCATGCATGCCAGTACGCTGCAGGTTATGTTCCCATGAAAATCCGTGGCGCTTTGGTTCCTGTTGTGAACTTTGCCAATAATACGTGGATCTTTATTTTGCTCATCGGCATCTTTTTGAATCTTGTTGGCTTGGTTGATCTTGCGATCTTGTTCTATGCCTTGGTCGTACTCTTTGGTGTTGTAACCTTACCCGTGGAATTTAATGCGAGCCGCCGTGCCCTAGCCTATATGGGAAGTACGGGTCTGCCTGGGGCTGAGCGCACGGGCGCATGGCGTGTGCTCCGTGCGTGTGCTCTCACTTATGTTGCCTCAGCGCTTATGTCGCTTTTGCAACTGCTGTATCTGCTTTCGTCGCGGGAATAACGTATGGCACGCGATGGTGCCCCCTTTATGGGAGGGGCAAGCTCAATCAACTCTCAGCCTCAGCAGGGCTCTCATACGTCGGGGCGCGAAGCCCTGTCGGTTTCGGCTGCCGTTGCAATAGCGCATTCTGCTTTGCAGGAGTACACCTTTTGTATCGTGGGCGAAGTGAGCGAGCTGAGTAACAAGCCTGGTTACAAGGCCGTTTACTTCAGTATCAAAGATGAGAAGGCAACACTGCCTTGCCTTATGTGGAACAATCGCTATAAAGCAAGTGGTGTGCAACTGGAGCTTGGCGCGAAGGTTGAAGTAACGGGTAAGTTTAGTATTTTTGCGCCGAAGGGCAGCATGAACTTCAATGTTTCGCAGCTCACCTTATCGGGTGAGGGCGCTTTGCGTCAGAAGGTTGCTCAGCTTGCTCAAAAGCTCAAAGATGAAGGTTTAACCGACCCATCCCGAAAACGACCGCTTCCATATATGCCGCAAACCATAGGCCTGGTAACAACGCCGCGGGGTGCCGCTGTGCATGACGTTCTTCGAACCTTGCGTCGCCGTTTTCCCATTGCCCGGGTGGTGTTTGCAGGCGTTCCTGTTGAAGGCAAGCGGGCGGCAGCCGATATGAAAATGGCTCTGGAAGCGGTAATGCACAGCGATGCTGAGGTAATTCTTCTCGTTCGCGGGGGCGGCTCGTACGAAAGCTTTATGCCTTTTAACGATGAGGCTCTAGCGCGCACTATTGCGGCAAGCCCGGTACCAGTTGTAACAGGGCTCGGGCATGAGCTTGATACCTTTATTGCCGATATGGTGGCCGATGTACGCGCAACATCTCCTACTGCAGCAGCCGAGGCAGTCACGCCACATATGCGCGAGCTCAGCGAGACCTTCGATGTGCTTGCTACGCGTATGACCGATGCGTTTTCTCACCGTTTGCAGAGCTCTGAAACCTTTATCAATACCATTGCATCGCGTCCAGTATTTAAAGACCCAACCTCGATCTTTGCTCGAGATCTTCAGCTTGTTGATGTGTATCAAGGTCGCCTTGAACGGCAGGGTGCAACTTTGGTAACTACTCAAAAAGCAATGGTAAATACTGCCCAGGAGCGTTTATCGCGCTCGCTTGCTAGCGGTCTATCGGCGTATCAAGATCGTATGGCGTTTACTCGTATGCGTTTTGAGCGTGCTTTGCCCCGTTCGTATGAGGTGGCTCAAAATGATATCAATCGCTCTTCAATGGCGCTTCGCTCTCTTGGACAGTCGCTGGTTGAAGATCATCGCCATCAAGCGGATGTGGCGCAGGGGGCTTTTACTCGATTAAGTAAAACGGTGCTCGCCCCGTTTGTGACTCAGGCAGCGGTAGTAACAGCGCGGTTAAACGATTTGTCACCGCTTCGTGCTCTTGAGCGGGGATGGTCAATCGTTACCAACGAGGCAGGTTCGGTCGTGTCGCATGTTGACGATGTTCAAGCAAACGATCAGGTAAAAGTACAACTATCAGATGGCGCGCTATGGTGTCGCGTAGAAGAAGAGGCAATATCTGAATTATCGGGTGTGATTTCTACAGAGGAGGATCTTTGTGATGGAGAATAATCAAAGTGCAGCCGCGCAGGTGTCAGGCACAGCAGCTGCGGCGGTGGAAACCTTATCGTTTCGCGAGGCCATGGCTGAGCTCAATGGCATTGTAGAGTCATTAGAGAGCAACACGCTCGAGTTAGAAGAGAGCTTGGTGCGCTATGAGCGTGGCATTGCGCTTCTGCGTTATCTCAAAACCAGTCTGGCTGAAGCCCAACAAAAAGTTGATGTGCTCATGGGAGAGCTTGACACCTCCATTAACGACGAAGTTACCGACACTACTCTTTCCAAAGCGTAGAAAACATCAAAGATTGGGCAGCTTGCGTGGTAGTGCTTGTGAGGCTTGCGCGGATGTAGGTGCGCAAGAGACGAATATAACTTACGTTCATCACTGCAGGCAAACTGGTATTACAATTTGAGAGGTAACACACAAAAAGAAGTAAGGAGTAACAATGTCTGATTGTTTATTCTGCAAAATTATCGCTGGCGAAATTCCTTCAACAAAAGTATACGAAGACGAGCTTTGCTATGCGTTTGATGATATTAGCCCTGAAGCAGCTGTTCACACCTTGGTTGTGCCCAAGCAGCACTATGCTTCCTTAAATGATGAGGTCCCCACCGAGCTTCTTGGTCAGTTGCTGGCTCGCGTACCAAAGGTAGCGGCTCTCAAGGGCGTTGCCGAGTCCGGTTATCGCGTTATTATCAATACCGGAGACGATGCAGGGCAGACTGTTCACCATGTTCATATCCATATTTTAGGTGGAGAAAATTTGGGCGAGCACGTTCGTTAGAGCGCGAAATTGCGCAAAATTTAACCGCTCATCCTGAATGAAGCTACTTTTGCGGCGCTTATTCGACCGTTTACCAGTGACCGTTTAACGGCTGCACTTGAATGTCGGGTGTGGTCGTTTTCATTTAGAATGATAAGGCAGTTCATTAAGAGGGAGGCACCCGGATTGAAAATACTTGTCGTGAATGCAGGCTCGTCATCTCTTAAATATCAGCTGGTAGATATTATCACCAACAAGATACTTGCTAAGGGGCTCTGTGAGCGTGTTGGTAGCGATCAGTCATTTCATAAGCACGGTATTGATGAAAACGAAGTCGTACACGAGCGTCCCCTTCATGATCATAACGAAGCAATGCAGGTGGTGCTTGAATCGCTGACGGAAGGCCCTGATCCCGTCATTGCAGATATGGGCGATATTGCAGCGGTAGGTCATCGTATTGTGCATGGTGGTGAGTACTTCAAACGCTCAGCACTTATTGATGATGGAGTAATAGCTAAAATTGACGAATTGGCTGAGTTGGCTCCTCTTCATAATAAAGCCGCTTTATCAGGTATTTATGCGTGTCAGGCGCTTATGCCTGATACTCCTATGGTTGCGGTATTTGACACATCGTTTTTCCAGAGCTTGCCTCAGTATTCCTATATGTATCCAATTCCGTATGAATACTACGAAAAGTACGGCATTCGTAAATACGGTTTTCATGGTACCTCGCATCGCTACCTGGCCGAGCGCGCGGCAGCTATTCTCAATGAGCCTCTTACCGATCTGCGTATTATCACCTGCCATTTGGGCAATGGGTGCTCCATTACCGCTATCGACCATGGGGTGCCTATCGACACATCTATGGGTTTCACGCCGCTTGATGGCCTCATGATGGGTACGCGTTCTGGTTCAATCGACCCGGCCGTTGTTACCTTCCTGATCGAGCACGAGGGTCTGTCAGCTGAAGAAGTCAATACCATTCTCAATAAGAAGTCGGGGTTGTTGGGTATTTCAGGGATCAGTAACGATTTGCGCAGTGTGCGTAAAGCTTCTGAGGAAGGCGATCCGCGTGCCATTTTGGCCTATGAGATGTACTCAACATGTGTCAAGAAGTATATCGGCCAGTATTTCGCGCTAATGTCAGGCGCTGATGCTATTGTGCTTTCCGCAGGCGTGGGCGAAAATTGCGAAAAAATGCGCCGCATGATCTTTGCGGGATGGCAACCCTTGGGCGTTATTCTTGATCCAGAAAAGAATAAGCAGCGCGGTTTTGAGCGCATAATCTCTTCGGATAAATCGCAGGTACCTATTATTGTTATTCCTACCGATGAGGAGTACATGATCGCTCGTGACACGTACGAAATTGTTCATGAGCGTACTCAAATTGTGCCGGTGTCGCGCCCGCAATAAGTACCCTTTGCGCCAGCATTTCGTGCTGATATTCAGCTCTTTGCATAGCCGAAGCATTATAAAAGACCTCCGCAATTAAGGAGGTCTTTTTTGATGGGCGTTCAAGGGGAGGGCAGCTGGTATTAACCTGGTTTTTGAGGCTAGTTGAACTTATAGATCTTTTGAGCAATATGATAGGCAGCAAGCCCTAATGAACGGCCAGCTCCCGTTGGCATATTCACACCCAGGTTCAAAAGCGTGTGTTTGATGTCGCGATAAAGCGTTTCGTCCTTAGCTTTTAAATATCCCCATATATCGGCACGCTTCGCTTCAGCCTCTGGGGTCGGTTTCATTCGCAAGAAGACGGAGCAAATGCACATCATCATGGAAAGGTAGTTGTGCATATATTTGCGCAAGCGTGTTTGGGTAACCGTATTGAGATCGACCGAATCAATCATGACTTTGGTAATGCGAATTTGCTGATCGATGCGTGAAAGCATAACGTTTTCGTTAACCGACTGATCTTCGCGGCCAATGTAATATCGGTAGGCATCAACATTGAAATACCGGAGGGTTTTTACCTGAGGCAGAGGGACATAAACAAAAATGTTATCAACGTAGAAGCAATGCTCGGGAAGTTGGAGGTTCATGTGCTGCAGGAGCTCGGTTCGATAGATAACCGAATGCATGAGCAGATATTGCGAGGAGTGGAAGTGCCCAACTTCATCCCAGGTGAATTCACGATCTGCTGGGAACACATTTGCGTAGTCGCGTACGTTTTGTTTACCCTCAAGCACCTTTTCATACACATAGTTTGTAATAACTAAGTCAGTTGCCGTCCTACCCTCATTGGTAAGGGCTGCCTGTTTGCGTAGATAGGGCATAACGGTGTTCATCGCATCTTCATCAAGCCAGTCATCTGAATCAACGACCTTGAAGTAGAGGCCTGTTGCTGCGGCGAGCCCATAATTGACCGCCGAACCATGGCCGCCGTTTTCTTTATGAATAGCGCGAATGATGCTGGGATATTCTTCAGCCAAACGATCGCAAATTTCTGCCGTATTGTCTTTCGTTGAACCATCATTGACTAAAATGATTTCAATATCGTCGCCACAGGGAAGCAGGGACGCTACGCACTTCTCCATATAAGCGGCCGAGTTAAAACACGGCACCGCAAAGGAGATTGTTTTCATGGGGGGACTCACCAAACCTTTCCGTTCACTCCCGTGGGGGATTCCCTCAGAGGCATATTATACCCACCTGGCGTGCGACGCGGTAAAATAGAATACAACATATGACTCGTGAAAGGATTATCTATGACAACGTTCATCGAATCGATGATCGATCGCGCAAAGGCCGACAAAAAAACGATCGTTTTGCCTGAGGGTCACGATGATCGCGTTCTTGCTGCTGCGCAAGAGGTGCTCAAGCAAGGTATTGCCAACCTCATTATTCTGGGCGATGCTGAAGCAATCAATGCTAAAGATTACGACCTTTCCGGTGCCACTATTATCAATCCTGCGGATTCTGACAAAACAGAGGAATTTGCAGCATTGTTATATGATCTGCGCAAAAAGAAGGGCATGACTGAAGAGGAAGCACACAAGCTCGTTACCACCGATCACAACTACTTTGCCGTCCTTATGCTCAAAACAGGCATGTGCGATGGCGAGGTAAGTGGTGCTAGTTGTGCAACTGTTAAGGTTCTCTCTCCAGCCCTAAAGGTGCTCAAAACTGCACCGGGTGCCCCCATGGTTTCTTCGCTGTTTATCATGGATGTGCCCGATTGCGATTTGGGCGAAAACGGAATGTTTGCCTTTGCGGATTGCGCTCTTGAAATTCAGCCTACCGCTGAAAAGCTTGCGCACATCGCCAATCTCACCAACGATACCTTTAAGCGCCTCACCAATAAAGAAGCTCGTATTGCTCTGCTTTCCCATTCTTCACACGGCAGTGCCAAAAATGATGATGCCCAAAAGGTTGTTGATGCGGTAGCTTACATCAAGCAAAACTACCCTGATTTAATGGCTGATGGCGAGCTGCAATTGGATGCTGCAATTGTTCCCGAGGTAGGCCAATCAAAGGCTCCTGGTTCTCCAGTTGCCGGCAAAGCCAACGCTTTGATCTTCCCTGATTTGGATGCTGCAAACATTGGTTACAAGTTGGTTCAGCGTTTGGGTAAGGCTGAGGCTTATGGTCCTATTCTGCAAGGTATTGCTGCTCCGGTAAACGATCTTTCTCGTGGATGCACCGTAGATGATATTGTCGGGGTAGTAGCTATTACGTGTGTTCAGGCTCAAACGTTGTAAGT
>CAZDCX010000018.1:1475-8632 GCA_964504115.1 uncultured Cryptobacterium sp. | reverse complement strand
ATGATATTGTCGGGGTAGTAGCTATTACGTGTGTTCAGGCTCAAACGTTGTAAGTTAATACGCATTGATGCTTTTCTAGAGAGCGCAGGGTTTGCTTTTGCGCGGAGAGCACTATGGCTATAAAAACGCCGCCCTTCTTTGGTTTGCATGGAAGGGCGGTTTTGTGTTTTCGCCCAAGCGGGCTTTAACCTTTGTAATCCTCAGGGTTTTTAGCAGAGCTTCCGGTGGTGCTGCTGTACGAGCGCACCTCATGGCCAAAGCGCAGCGCCTCTTCTCCAAAACGCTGGGCTATTTCATCGCTTGCTTGGAGAAGGCGCCCGTTTTGATGAGCTTTGGCAATAAGCGGCTTCTCAGCCTCTTTGAGAAGGGCGGTATCGCCGAAGGCATCGCTATCGAAGAGTTGCTCTTGGAGAGGCTCATGATCAAATCCGCTTACGCCAACTCCTACTAAACGCAAGGGTTGCCCCTCTTGCCATATCTCATCAAGCATGGTGTAGAGCAAAGGCAGCCAGGTCAGATCGTTCGTGCCAAGATGAGGTTGCTTGCGCTGGCAGGTGCGGATGGATAAATCGTCAAAGCGAATCTTTAAATGGAGCGTTGAGCCTTCCATATTTTTGCGGCGCAGACGCCGTCCTACTTTGTGAGCCATAGTAGCTATACGGGCTTGGATATCTTCACGCGAGGTGAGGTTAGTTTCAAAGCTGATCTCATTGGAGACTGATTTGGCGGGTTCTGGCGTGTCGTTGACGGCAGTATCAATACCGCGTGCACGCTGCACCATGACATGAGCATTCTTGCCAAATACTTGTTTGAGAAGCGCTTCGTCTGCCTGAGCTAAATCGCCCAAGGTCTGAATATGGTAGCGAATAAGTTTGTTCTGGGCGACAGGCCCTATGCCACTCATCACTGCTATTGGCAGTGGAGCTAAAAAGGTGCAGGTATCTTGTGGATATACCACCGTAAGGCCATGGGGTTTGTCGATATCAGAAGCGATTTTCGCTACCGTTTTTGACTGCCCGAGACCGATGGAACAGGTTATTCCCAATGCATCAACATGGTGCTGAATACGTCGCGCAACAACAATTGGGTGGGTGCGATTGGTGCGGGTGGGGGAGATGTCAAGAAAAGCTTCATCTATGCTTACCTGCATGAGGTGAGGCGATTCCTGATAGAGTATCTCCATGACGGCACGCGACATTTCACGATAGCGATGGTAATGCCCGGAGGTCCATATGGCGTGCGGGCACAAGCGCGCTGCCGTTGAAGAGGGCATAGCTGAATGCACGCCATAAGTGCGCGCTTCATAAGAAGCTGTTGATACCACACCGCGCTTGTTGGGGTCTCCGCCTACAATAACGGGTTTCCCACGCCAATCTGGGTGATCATGCTGTTCCACCGAGGCAAAGAAGGCATCCAGATCCATCAAAAGAATGGCTGGACCTTCCCACGGCGCTTCATCTTCTGGAAAACGCATCGCAGTATTCATTCGTCTCACGTCTTTTTCCATAGAAACAGTCTATCACGCACCACAGCACGGGTGAATTTGTGTTAGGGTACCAAACTGAATTGCTTCTCAAAGTACGCGCATTATGCAAAGGAGGGTTGCGTGAAGGCATTTGATTCGCTAACCGATCTTGTCAATGAGGCAAAGGTATCTTCGCAACAAGAGCCTACGCTGCCCTACGATATTCGTGCCGAAATAGATTGGATCGATTTTTCTTGTATCGCTAATCCGCTTGGTACTCCTTCGTGCGTAAAAGAAGCTATTCTCAGTGCTATCGGTGAGGGGGATCTATCCTTTTTACCTAATCAAGATGGTCAACATTTAAGCCACGTTATGGCACGCTATTTCGAGATTCCCGCTGAATCCATCATGGTTGGCACCAGCGTCACCGAGCTTATTGGCCTGGTGGCACAGGCGTATCGCCCTTGCAATGTTGGTATTCCAGCCCCTGCGCCTACCGGGTATTTTTTGTCAGTGGCCAATGTGGGGCACAACCCTATAAAACTGATGAACCCTTATTCTCTTTCGGCTATAGAGCCGCAGATGGCTTTTAGTAATGGATGTCAGTTTGATGCGGCGGTATTGGCAAACCCGAGTTACCCTTGCGCCCGCTTGCTCTCTGAGAAAACATTGAAGCGCTATTTAGATGTGTGCAATTGGGTTGTGGTCGATGAGTCAAACATTGGTTTGACGCTTGGCGGCGAGTCGTTTGTTGAGCTGACGCAACAATATAAAAACCTCTTCGTTGTTCGCAGTATTTCTCACGAGTTGGGCATGCCTGGTATTCCGATGGGCTACGTTGTGGGCAATAGCGCTGCTATTGAGCATATACGGCAGTTTACCGATGGTTCAGAAGTAAGCATGTTTAACGAAGTGGTAGCCCGCGAGTTTCCCCGTACAGGCGATTATCTTGAGGAAACAGCTCAGCTGCTAGAAAGCGAAATACCATGGATGCAATGCATGCTCAGCTTAACGCCGGGCATCAAGGTATTTCCGTCTGAAGCCAACTTCGTTATGTGTGCTTTAGAAGAGCGCGCTGCGCGTGATTTTGGCATTGTGAGTGCGGCTGATCTTATTTTGCGTTTGCAAAAAGCTGGCTTTACGGTACGCGATTTGGCAGGAGTTCCCGGTATCGAGGGAAAGCGCTACTTTTTGGTCTCCATTCGATCGCATGCTGAAAACGAAAAGCTCATTAGCGCTTTGCGCGATATCATTGCCGAGGCCTAAATACGCTTCAGGTTAATGCTGCCGTTTGGGCTGCGTAATTCTACTTTTCCCGCGCCGCTATAATGCCTGGTAAAAACAGGTATATTTATCGCTGGCTTCCCAGGAAGAACAGCGCCAAGGTACCCGGCCCTGAATGGGCGCCAATAACAGGATCAACATAATTGATGATGTACTGTTGTACGCCAAAGCGCTCCGTTACGAGTTTCTTCAAGTATTCAACGTCGCTGGCGCAATCGCCGTGCGAAATAGCGACCACCTGGCTATCAACAGGGGTATTTGCTGTTTGCGCCATATGCTCAACAAGGGCTTGAATGCTCTTTTTGCGGCCACGGGTTTTTTCCATCGGGATAAGATGGCCTTCATCATCAACATGCAAAACAGGTTTAATGCTGAGTAAATTGGCGGCAAAAGCGCTGGTGCGGCTCACTCGGCCACCTCGGTAAAGATACATTAAATCATCCACGGTAAACCAATGACACAGGTGAAGGCGATGGTCGCGCACCCAGGTTGCAACTTCTTCAAGGCTTGCACCTTGTTTTTGCATGCGGGCAGCATAGTAGATAAGCAGCCCCTGGCCAAGCGAGGCGGCAAGGGTATCGACGCATGTAAAAGTTCGATCAGGATAAGATTCGCGCAGCTCAGTTGCGAGCGACTCCATCGCTTCATAAGTGCCTGAAAGGCCGCTGGAAAAACCAAGATAGAGTACGTCTTCGCCCTGGGAAAGAATGGCCTCAAAAGCCGCTTTTGCATCGGCTAAGTTTGGCAGTGATGTTGTGATAACTTTTCCATCGCGCATCATGTCGTAAAACATCTTAAGATCGGTGGTTTTTTCTTTGTTGTAGCTGTGGTATTGCTTGCCATCAATCATGAAGGTGAGGGGCATGATTTCCAAGTTGAACTCTTCAATGAGATCTTCTGGGAGATTGCACGAGGTATCAGTGACGATCCGATAAGACATAGTACATCCTTTCCGTCAGCGTATATCATATCGGTTTTATGACGCTTTATTGTCATAATTCCACTTTGTGTATGGATTAATGCTCGTTAAAATGGCAATTTCTTTAATTCGTAATCTATGTGCGATGATGGCACCGACTTTGGTTATACTTTATGAGTTACCCTCAAACCGATATATACTTCCACAGAAAGGTCGACGTCGTGGCTAATAGCTACAAGCAAACCATGAATCTGCCGCACACCGATTTTGCGATGCGTGCAAACCTGCCCCAGAACGAGCCTAAGCGCCTTCAATTCTGGAATGACATCGACATCTATCATAAGGTGCTCGAGAAGAATAAAGACAATACGCCGTTCGTGCTTCACGATGGCCCGCCTTATGCAAATGGCGCTATCCATATTGGTCATGCATTTAATAAGATTTTGAAGGATTTTGTTGTCAAAAGTCATGCACAGCGTGGGTATTACACGCCCTATGTTCCTGGCTGGGATTGTCATGGCCAGCCTATCGAACACATGGTAGAAAAGCAGCTCGGTCCTCAAAAGATGGCAGAAACGAGTCAGCCGGATTTGCGCCGTATGTGCCGTGAATATGCTGAAGAGCACATTGATCTTCAGCGTGAAGGTTTTAAGCGTCTTGGCGTTAATGGCGAGTGGGATCGGCCTTATTTAACCTTTACACCCGATTATGAGGCGGGTAACGTTGAGATTTTTAAAACGATGTATCTCAATGGCTCCATCTATCGTGGTCGTAAGCCTATTCATTGGTGCAAGCGCTGTCATACCGCTTTAGCTGAAGCTGAAATCGAATATGGCGATGAGGTATCGCCGTCTATCTTCGTTAACTTTAAGCTTGATGCCGTACCGCCTGTCTTCGAGGCAGCCGGTGTTGTCGATCCGGCCTATGTGCTTATTTGGACTACTACACCTTGGACGCTTCCTGCCAACACAGCGGTTTGCCTGGCGCCCGACGCCGATTATGTCATGGTAAATGCCGATGGCACCTATACCATTCTTGCCTATGACTTGCTTGAAGAGGTAGCGCAAACAGCAGGCTGGAAGTCGTATGAGCCTGTACGCGATCGCGCAGGTGAAGTGGTTATTGTCAAGGGCCGCGATTTGGTAGGCACCTCATATACCTGCCCTATTCGCCAAGACCTCAAAGGCATCCTTATTTATGGCGATCACGTAACGCTCGATTCGGGCACGGGTGCTGTTCACACCGCTCCTGGTCATGGTCAGGAAGACTACGCTGTTGGTCTTGAATTTGATTTGCCTATTCTGATGCCGGTTGATGATAACGGCGTTTTGACTGATGAGGCAGGCCGTTTTGCGGGCCTTGATGTTGATGATGCCAATCCTGTTATTATCGATTGGCTTAAAGAGCAGGGCACGCTGGTTGCCCATGTTGACATCAGCCACAGCTATCCTCATTGTTGGCGTTGCCATGAGCCGGTTATTTTCCGTGCAACTGATCAGTGGTTTGTGTCTATGGACAAAAATGATCTCAGACCTCTTGCTCTCAATGCCATCAACAATGAGGTTCAGTGGATTCCAGCGTGGGCTAAGAACCGCATTGGAGCCATGGTGGCCGATCGCCCTGATTGGTGTATTTCTCGTCAGCGTTCCTGGGGCGTGCCTATTCCTGTTTTCAAGTGCTCTCAGTGTGGCTCTACGGTAGCAACTGAAGAGACCTTTGATGCGGTTATTAAGCTCTTCCGCGAAGAAGGTGCCGATGCTTGGTTTACCAAGCAACCCAGTGAATATTTGCCTCATGGCGTTGCATGCGAGAAGTGTGGTTGCACCGATCTTGAACCTGAGAAAGACATTTTAGATGTTTGGTGGGAGTCGGGTGTATCGCACACCAGCGTATGCAAACACCGCGCCAGCGAAGGCCTGCGCTTCCCGGCTGATATGTATCTTGAGGGCTCTGATCAACATCGCGGGTGGTTCCAGTCATCGCTGCTCACCAGCGTGGGAGCCTACGGGGTGGCGCCCTACAAGAGCGTTATGCACTGTGGCTTTACCGTTGATGAACAGGGTCGCAAAATGTCTAAGTCGTTGGGCAATGGCATTGATCCAGCTGAAGTATGCGATAAGTATGGTGCCGATGTTTTGCGTTTGTGGGTCTCAAGTGTTGATTACTCGCAAGATGTTTCCATTTCAGAGAACATCTTAAAGCAGGTATCCGATGCATATCGCCGCTTCCGCAACACCTTCCGTTTCCTGCTGGGTAACTTGGATGACTTTACCAACGAAGCGCTTGCAACGGTTACCTGGGATGATTTAGAGCCTATCGACCAGTATATGATGGTAAAAACATATGCGCTCTTGCGTGAGGTTGAGGCAGGGTACGAAACCTACAAGTACAACAATGTGTATCGCTTAGCATACGATTTCGTCAATGAGCTTTCGGCTGTATATATGGACGTTACTAAAGATCGTCTCTATTCCGAGGCTCCGAATTCTCAGCGTCGCCGCGCCGTGCAAACTGTGCTGATGAATATCTTAGAGGTGCTGGTACGCATTCTGGCGCCTATCCTGTCATTTACCACCGATGAGGTATGGGAGCATTTCCCGCCTGCTTTGCGCGACGAGACCAATCGTCCCGAGAGCGTGCAACTTGCCGGCTGGCCTGTACGAGAGGATTTCGCACCGGCTCTTCCAGGCGATGAGGCCTGCGAGCACATTCTGGGCACGTGGGAAAACATTCTGGTAGTGCGTGAGGCTGTGACCAAGGCTTTGGAGGATGCTCGCGTTGCTAAAGAGATCAATAAGAGCCAAGAAGCCACCGTGCAGGTAACCATACCAGCGGCGCTTCTCAAGGTAGTAGAGAGCTTTGATGCCGCTGTATTTGAAGAGCTTTTCATTGTGGCGGGTGTTGAGTTTGTCGAGGGCAGCGAGCTATCTGCTGCGGTTCAGCATGCTACAGGAGAAAAGTGCCCTCGCTGCTGGAACTATCGCATCCTTGGCACAAGCAGCCAGCATCCTCATGTGTGCCAGCGTTGTGCTGACGCGCTTGATGAGTTGGGCTTTGTCGAAGAAGAGTAAGCTCGCTTCGTGGCTTATCAGAAAGAATATGGCCGTGATGCACGTCCTCGGGGCGTGCATCGTCTTTGGCTCCGAAATCTCATCTTTGGAGTAGGGCTTGCCGCTGTATGGCTCATATTGGATAGAGCCACCAAAGAATTTTTTGAAAACTCAGCACTTCCTAATAAGACCATAGTGGCTGATGTGGGTAATCTTGGGTTGTTTAGATTCGATCTTATTCATAACACGGGCGCTGCCTGGGGTTCGTTTTCTGGGGCGGTGTTCGTTTTAGCGGGCGTTACGGTTGTGGTGTGCGTGGTTATCGCAGTGTTGGCGATATATCGCGCACGGCAAGCCTCGCTTTTCGAGATGGCCGCATGGGCTCTCTTATTTGCAGGAGGCGTGGGCAATTTGTTTGATCGCCTGACGCAGGGTTACG
>CAZDCX010000018.1:0-1375 GCA_964504115.1 uncultured Cryptobacterium sp. | reverse complement strand
AGCGAGGAGGAGTAAGGGTTATGGCGCGCAGTTTATCGGCAACGGTAGGCGAAGCTTACGACGATATGCGCCTTGACTCATTTTTGTTTGAGTCCGGCTTGTACGAATCGCGCAGCAAGGCAGTTAAACAAATAGAGGCTGGCCGTGTGTGCGTTAACGGCTCAACGCCCTCCAAAAAAACGCTTGTTCATACTGGTGATTTCATCGTATATGAGGAGTTTGAGCAAAACGATCGCGTTTACTTAGAGCCGCAGAACATTCCCCTTGATGTGTATTATGAAGATGACGATTTATTGGTGCTCAATAAACAAGCAGGATTGATTTGTCATCCGTCGCCAGGGCATCCTGACGGCACGTTGTGCAATGCTCTCATAGCTCACTGTGGCCGAGAGCATCTCGCTCACATCCAAGGCGATGATAGGCCTGGAATTGTGCACCGCTTAGATGGTGATACAAGCGGGCTTATGCTTGCTGCTAAGACCGATGAAGTGGGATATATTCTGCAAGATCAAATCCGCTGTCGTAACGTGAATCGCCGATATCTATGTTTGGTGCATGGCAATATTGCGAAAGACACGGGTATGATCGATGCGCCTATTTTTCGCAGCGATAAAAACCGTTTGCGTATGCAAGTTTCCGATAAGCCACAGGCGCGCTCTTCGGTAACCACGTTTAAGGTGCTTGAGCGTTTTGAGGCCGGGCGCAAAGACAATGGTTTTTCACTCATTGAGTGCAAGCTCTATTCAGGGAGAACGCACCAAATTCGCGTGCACATGGAATATATCAAGCATTGGTGTGTGGGCGATCCTACCTACGGAACCCCGGGTAAGGCCGACAATCTGGGATTAACTCGTCAATTCTTGCATTCTTATTTCATCGAATTTGAGCACCCGCACACGGGCGAAACCATGAGTTTTCTGGCGCCGTTTCCCGATGATTTGCGGGCAGTGTTGCATACCTTGAAAGATCGCCGTATTGGGCTGACGCATGATGGTAGGGAAGTGCTCCAGCTCTATTGCAAAGAAGGCCGCGGAGTCGTTTTGCCGGAAGATTGCATGCCCGATGAGGTTGAGTCGTTCTCGTTTGTATAACCTTTATTGCTTATTTGATTGTAGTTGGAGCGAAGAGGTAAACTCATAAGGGATGGGTTTCAGCTTGGTCTTCTGTACTATCGTATTGTGCAGTTATTCTCATATCGTATCTTTGCCGGCTCATGGGATCATGCTCCAAGAATTATTTAGCATGAGGGCGCAGGTGCGATGCTCCCTGATGGGATTCTGGAGGTTTGGTGTCTGATGCGCTGTTGAGCGGGGATTACCGCAAAAGTTTTACTTGCAAATATGCACGAGTGAGGTATTATATTTGGGCTGCATCA
>CAZDCX010000017.1:0-25965 GCA_964504115.1 uncultured Cryptobacterium sp. | reverse complement strand
CTTACCAGCAGGCCAGCAATGATGATTCCCACCGTGAAACGATTCATGATGCGCGCCAATTTATGCATGGGCTCATCGGAACCCATCATATCCATATTGATGCGCAGCTGGCCACGCGAAAGCATTCGGAAGGTTTCCCCTGAATATTCAGCTGCCTCCAATAAACTATTGCCGGCCGAGGTGAGCGATATGACAAGATCTTGAGCACGCTTGGTCAGTTCCTGATACGGGTCTTTATTGCGAACAATGTGACCGTTGATAATATCGATAATGTTGAAGTTGGCAATGCAATCTGCCAAGGTTCCCTCAATAGTGACTATGCCACGCGAAACGGCGGTAACAGAAGCCGGCAGCGTAACCTTGCACTGACGAGAGAGCATCATGATGTCGGACAAAAGAGCACCAATATCAATATCGGCCACATCGGTAGAGCCATAACTATTGAGCACGTTATCAAGCTCGGCTAAAAAGCGGGAATGATCAACGCCTTCGCTATCGTGCGCAACGGAAAAGGAGATCAGCGCATCTTTTAACTTGCTTGCGCTCTTAGCGCCAACTGCTTCAATAATGCGCCCAAAACCTGCCCTATCACGCGCTGATAAACGACCCATCATTCCCAGATCGATATAGATTATTTTGCCCTCTTTGATAATGACATTGCCTGGATGAGGATCGGCATGGAAAAACCCATGCTCCAAGATCTGCGCCGCATAGTTATCCAGCGCCTTCATGCCAATTTCTTCTAAGTCGTAGCCCGCTTCAAGCAGTGCCTGGGTATCACGAATAGGTATGCCCTCAACGTATTCCATGACCAATACCTCTTCAGAGCAATACTGCATGTAGGGCTTCGGGCAATCGACGTAGACAACATCTTTATTAAGCAGTGCAAATTCTTCTAGATTGCGCGCTTCTTTTTCAAAGTCGGTTTCCTCGAGGAAGGTTGTCCACAGCTCCTCTACCACATCACGCAGATCGAGCATCTGATCTTCCTTGATGAAGCGCGAAACATGCTTCACAACAGAACGCATGACATCAATGTCTTGTGCCATAACCGCGCGAACACCAGGACGCTGCACTTTGATAGCTACCAGATCTCCGTTGGTAAGCACCGCTTTATGAACCTGTGCCAATGACGCACTTCCCAACGGATGCGGATCAATATACTGAAAAATATCTTTAAATGAATCGCCGTAGATAGCCTCAAGTGCTGCAAGCGTTTCTTCGAAAGGCATAGGATCGCAATCCATTTGAAGATCGGCAAGGGCATCACAGTATGCCTGAGGCAGAATCTCTGATCTCAGGGAAAGCATCTGACCGATTTTGATAAAGCTCGGGCCTAAATCGATAAGCATGTCACGCAACTGCTGGGGGCTGAGCCCATTAAACACTTCGTGACGGCGCATGAGGCGCAAAATCTCATGCAAGCGACGAAAGCGCAACTTTCGATTAAGGCCGAATTGCTGATCAGGATCAATATCGGTACCGTTTTGGAAAAAACGATTGAGAAACGTATTCTCTGTCATAACTTACTGATATCCCCTTGATACCAAAAGGTGCACCGCGGTTGACCAAGCACTATAGAGGCGTGCTTTCATAAGCCCTGTACCTGCAGGAAAGCATCCAACGATGCACCTTCTGGTGATGTGTTACTCTGCGGCCTGCTCGCAAGGAGCCTCGGCAGCAGGCTCTTCGCCGGCCTGGGCAGGAGCATTAGCCTTTTCTACAAGCTGAGTTACCTTTGCAGCAAAATCATTGCGCTCTTCAGGGGTCATGGTTTTTAAGGCGTATTCAATGCTGTCGGTACGAACCTTTGAAACGGTTTCTGTTGCCTTATGCATCAACTCAGTATTGATATCCTTGCCCTGCTCTACCGTGATCGTGCCCTTTTCAATGAGAGCATCTACGACCTCTTTGGCCTTTTCGCCCGTCATTGCCATAGCACCTACACCAGCTAGAAAGATATCTTTAAAGCCTTCTTCTAAACTCTTAGCCACGACAATCCCTCCTTGTATGCATTAAGCTGCTTCTTGCGCAGCAGCCAGACGCCCTTGTGCTTTTGGACTTATCTCAAGTCTTCTTGGATATTCTATATTATAGGAATGGGAGGGGTTTTCTTATCGCATAACTTGCTTGAATCCCTTTGTAATCAAATGGTTGCTCGCCGCTCAAGCGACCCGAATTCGTTAAAGTCCCCAAAGAAACTACTTCTATACAAAATCCGATTTACCCATTTTATTGAACACTCTGTTCAATATAATAGGCAGCACGAATAATCAGTACCTTTAAGGGAGCGCAGGTATTCACTTTGCCGAATAAGCAACAGAATAACAACTCTTCCTCTATCCTGGTGGGAATCGATGTTGGGTCGACCACCGCCAAAATTACCGTTCTTGATGCTACAACTCATACTCTGCTATACCGCCAGTATCTTCGCCACCATGCTCGCCAAGCCCAGTGCGTAGCTGAGCTTTTGCGCGCCTTTGATCAACATTTTGAGGGCACACCTGCGCGTATAGCCTTTTGCGGCTCGGGCGGAGCCTCTCTCGCTACAGCCTTAGAACTGCCCTATGTACAGGAAGTGGTGGCCAATGCCCTGGCCATAAGCGAGCACTACCCCACCGCGCGTACTGCCATTGAGCTGGGTGGCCAAGATGCAAAAATGATTTTTTTCGAGTTTGACCAGCAGTCTCAACAGCTCACCGTGTCAGACATGCGCATGAACGGCAGCTGTGCTGGCGGCACCGGTGCGTTTATCGATGAAATTGCCTCGCTGCTGAAAACTCCTATTGAAGATTTTAATGCCCTCGCCGAGCAGGGCAAGGCTGTTCATACCGTATCGGGGCGCTGCGGCGTCTACGCTAAAACCGACATACAGCCCCTGCTCAATCAGGGTGTTTCCCGAGAAGATATAGCTCTTTCATCTTTTCATGCCATCGCTAAACAAACCATTGGTGGTTTGGCTCAAGGAATAGATATCAAGGTACCCGTTGTGTTTGAAGGCGGCCCCCTGACCTTCAATCCTCGCCTTATTGAAGTTTTTGCCGAGCGCCTCGGGCTCAGTGGCGATGATATCCTTGTTCCCGATCACCCCGAAACCATCGTTGCTCTTGGCGCTGCTCTTTCGCTTGATAGTTTATTTGCCGACACACCAGCAACGCTCGACGTGCAGCAAGCACTCAACATCCTCGAAAACACTTCCATCGTGATTACCGACGGGACGAGCGAAGGCTCGGAGAAGCCATTTTCTTCTACCTTAGAGCCCCTCTTTTCCAGCGATGCTGAGCAATCAGACTTCCTCAAACGCCATGCTCTTCCCTCATCAAAGGGCCTTGCGCAAACCTTGGCAGAAAGCTCGTCAACACAAGCATCGCCCTCTTTGCCCCAGCACCTGCGCGTTTATCTTGGCATCGATTCTGGTTCAACCACCACCAAGTTTGCCCTCCTGGATGAAGAAGGCACATTGGTTGATTCGTTCTATGCACCCAACGAAGGAGAGCCTCTTGAAGTAGCAAAAGAAGCTCTTTGTAATTTGTATTCGTTATACAAAAGCCAAGGGTGCGAACTGGAAATACAGGCCTGTGGAACCACAGGCTACGGCGAATTTATGTTTTCTCAGGCGTTGAATGCCGATTACCATACCGTTGAAACCGTAGCACACGCTCATGCGGCCCAGCAGTATGAGCCCCAAGCAACCTTTATTCTTGACATTGGTGGCCAAGACATGAAGGCCATTTGGCTCGATAATGGCGTTATCACCAATGTGGTGGTAAACGAAGCCTGCTCGAGTGGATGCGGATCGTTCTTAGAGAATTTTGCTGCAACCCTCAATATTCCCACCCGCGAAATTGCCCAGGCCGCATTCCGCTCGCAAAGCCCCGCCAACCTGGGGAGCCGATGCACAGTGTTTATGAATAGCAGCATTGTGACCGAGCAACGAAATGGCAAATCGCCTGACGATATTATGGCGGGTTTATGCCGATCGATTATCGAAAACGTTTTTACCAAGGTTATTCGTATCTCCAACCTCGATAGCTTAGGCGACCACATTGTTGTACAAGGCGGCACCTTCCTCAATGATGCAGTTCTCCGCTGCTTTGAGCGCTACGTTGGCCGCCCCGTAACTCGCGCGCCGTATCCTGGCCTCATGGGCGCTATCGGTGTTGCGCTTCTTGCCAAAGAGCACCAGGAAAAGCAGGCCGCCAAGCCCGGAGCAGCGAAGGCTAAAAAAGGGGCTCCCTGTTCTGCCGCAGCGCGCCCCCAGTCTTCCTTTATTGGTTGGGATAATCTTCAGAACTTTACCTACCAACAAGAAACCAATATCATCTGCCCCTTCTGTAGTAATCGGTGTAACCGCACTCGTATCACCTTCTCAAATGGTGCATCGTGGATTACGGGTAACCGCTGCCCGCGGGGCGAAGTGGTAGGCGACCCTAAAGATGCCACCATTCGAGAGCAAGTACGCCTGGCAAAGCAAACCATGGACAGCGTTCCTAACCTCTACAATGAACGAGAGAAGCTCTTATTCCAAGATTGGCCCCACACCCAAGTAAGCCCCAAGCGCGATGAGGTGATTGGCATTCCGCGTGTTTTGTCATTTTGGGATACCATGCCATTTTGGAAGACGCTTTTTCAGGCGCTGGGCTTCAACGTCAAACTATCTCACGACAGCACCCGCGCTATCTATGAAGATGGGCTTTCGGCCATTACTTCCGACACCATATGCTTCCCAGCTAAATTGGTACACGGGCATTTGCGCGATTTGTATAAGCAAGGCGTCGATCGCATTTTTATGCCCAGTATTACTACCGTACCCTCCGAAAACACAGCGCCAACCAGCCAATCGATGTGCGCTGTTGTAAAGGGGTATCCGCTCGTCGTGCAAAACTCTGATAACCCTGAACGTCGTTGGAACATCCCCTTCGATCATCCACTGATGCACTGGTTTACCAATAAAGATCGCACAAAGCAGCTCACGCACTATTTCCACGACACGTTCAGTATTGCCGAAAAGGCTATTCATGCCGCTATAGAACAAGCCGATGAAGCGCAGCAGGCCTTCCAAAGCACTCTGAAACAGCGCGGCCGCGAGATTTTAGAGCAGGTAAAGCAAGAAGGGCGCTACGCCGTCGTGCTTGCTGGGCGCCCTTACCATAACGATTCTCTGGTAAACCATGAGCTTCCGAGCTTTTTTACCGATCGTGGTATACCGGTTATAACCGCCGATGCCCTGCCGGGTACCTCTGAGGTGCATCTTGAAAACAGCCTGATTGACATTGTGAACAATTTCCATGCGCGCATGCTCTCATCAGCTGTTTTGGCTGCCCAAGACCCTCATTTGGAATACGTACAAATTGTAAGCTTTGGCTGCGGACATGATGCCTATCTCTCTGATGAGATCATTCGCCTCATGAAGGAAGTCGGGCCAAAAACACCCCTTATCCTCAAAGTGGACGAGAGCGACATTCGCGGCCCATTGGGGATTCGCACCCGATCGTTTATCGAAACCGTTGAGCGCCATCGCGAAGCACAAGCAACCTCACACGATTCGGCCAAGGAAACCGCTTCTACAAGCCAAGCAGAAAGTGAGGGTGCCAACTTAAGCGATCCTTACCCGCAAAAGTACCAAGAGGCCGATCGCACAGAGCGCGTCGCGCTCATACCCAACACCTCACACGCATTTTCTCGCTTGATGACGGCAGCTTTTTCTAAGCAAGGCATACGTGCTGAATCGCTTCCGATTGGTCGCCAGCGCGCTATTTACTTGGGCAAAAAATACGTCCACAACGATATTTGCTTCCCTGCACAAATTGTTATTGGAGAATCTCTAGCAGCGCTGGAGTCGGGTGCTTACGACCTTGACAAAGTGGCCATTGCAACAGGAAAGTACATTGGCGATTGCCGTTTGACCCACTATGCAGCGCTCTTGCGTAAAGCCCTTGATGATGCTGGATATCAGCAAGTGCCCATTATCACCAACGACGATGTTGATGCTCACAACATCCATCCGGGCTTTAAGATGAATACGCTCTCAGCTATTCGTATTGCTTTTGGCCTGCCTATGATTGATGCCCTCGAGGAATTGCTCAGAAAGATCCGCCCTTACGAATTGCAACCCGGCAGCGCAAATAAAACCTTTGATCGGGCTCTTGAGTGCGTAATAAGCGGCCTTGAGCAGTCAGGTGTACAAGGGGCCAAAAAAGGCTTTAAGCAGGCCATCTCTCTTATGAAACAAATACCCTACGATCGCAGTCAACCGCGGCCTCGGGTACTTATTGTGGGAGAATACCTGCTCAACTTCCATCCCGGTGCCAACCATGACATTGAAGATTACTTGGAGCGCAACGGCTTAGAAATTATTGAAGCTCGGATGACTGATGTCATACGCAAAACGTATTTTTATCAGAAATCTCAAATTCACGAATACCACGTTGATCGCCCCTTACAACAAAAGGCTTGGTACAACATTTCTGACACGATGTTTGATATTGCCCATAACGTAACCGACAGTATCGCCAAACAGCATCCCCTCTATGAGCCTCCTTGCCGTATGCCTGAATCAGTACAGGCCAGTGACCCGATTATTCCTCATACCTTTGACGCAGGTGAAGGGGTTTTAATTCCGGCAGAAATCTTGCATCATGCCGAGCATGGGTGTCGTGCGTTTATTATTCTTCAGCCTTTTGGGTGCCTACCCAATCATGTTGTTGGCCGAGGCGTTGCAAAACGCTTGAAAGAGCTCTATCCCGATGCGCAAATCCTACCGCTCGATTACGACCCTGATGTAAGTTTTGCCAACATCGAGAACCGCCTCCAGATGCTCATCATGAATGTTCGGCGAGCATCGGCAGCCGAGGAAGTTTAAATAGGCAGTCCGAGCAATAGTTCGGTAATGCGGGTTTTTTGAACACCTGGCAGAGCCTGCAATGACTTAAATATAGTCGGCAAACGCTACCGAAGGCCAGGCTTTCTCGGCGCTATGATTGCTCTGCTTAACAGACATGGAGCCGCGTTCTTTAAAGTGGGCCTTTTGCGCTGCAGCAATGAGGGCTTTAAACACATAGGTCATGCGGTGGCCACCCTTGAAAAACTCCGGGTGCCACTGTACCCCCATCATGAACGTTTTCCCACGCACCTCAAGCGCCTCCACCAGCCCATCTGGCCCGTAAGCAACAGGATCAACCAGGGCAGAAAGATCGCAAACTCCCTGATGATGCATGGAGTTTACATTGATGCGTTCTGCATTGAGCAGGCGGCCCAACTTGGAGTTGAGCTTAATATCCACGTAGTGCGAAGGACGATCGTATGGGAAATCCTGCCAATGCCCGACAACAGGAATATCTCCCTGACAACGACTGCCCATCCAGTGGGCTCCGCTATACTGATCGCCCAAATCACGATAGAGAGTTCCACCAAAGCAGACGTTAATCATCTGCATACCACGGCAAATGCCCAACAAGGGAAGATCATAGCGATAGGCATAGCTCAAAATAAGATACTCGAGCTCCTCGCGCTCGGGAGAATGCTCGGATATTTTGCCGCTGTCGCGCACAGCGCCATAGCGCGCCGGGTCGATATCATTGCCACCGGTAAGAACAAAACCATCTACCAGCGGAAATAACGTTTCGTAAACACGACCGTCGCCCACAAGAGGCAAAAGCAAAGGGGCTCCTCCTGCATGCACAATCGCCTTAGTGTAGCGAGCAGGAACATTCATGGTTTTGTCGGTATTATTTTGAGAAGGAACAATACCAATTACGGGAAGGTGCCGACTGAAATAAGCATCCTTACATTCCTGCTCAACCACTCTACTGGCCCTTCCTTTTCCTGTTTTACTCTCGTCCTTGATCAACAAACTCATCTTCAAAAAATAATGGTGACCCTTATATAAAAGCGGCGCATTCAATACGTCATACCAGCACATACAGCGCCCGTATGACCCGACGTTGCGGCTTACTTCTTACGTGCAATACTTGGCAGGGCTTAAATCATGTAACTATCAATCGCCAACTGGGAAGAGCGATCGACGATATCTTGAAGCGATATACCATCCAAATAACCAACAATCAGATCGTGAAGGCCCTTCCAAACAAAGACCTCATAATGGAAGGCATTAAAGGAAGAATCGAGACCATCTTCAAGATAATCAACAGGCATGAGTGAGCCTTCGGTAACCGTTAGAATATCTAAAACCGAGATATTCATGGCGTTTCGTGCTAAACGATATCCACCCGACGCGCCGCGGATCGAACGCACAAGCTGCGAAGCGGCAAGGCTCGAAGCAATTTGCTCAAGGTATTTACGCGAAATGCCAGTTGCTTCTGCCACTTCTTTGAGCGGCACGGGGTTGAGACCGTTGCCCTGCCCAGCAAGAAAAACCATAAAACGAACTGCGTACAACCCTTTAGTTGATATTTTCATGCAGTGATCCTCCAACACGCCTGAATAGATTTACTGCATCATATTGTAAAACATCAATTGAACAACGCTGCGGCTGAGCCCTTATGTCAAGAAAAACCTTACAGTCCTGCTCATGGTTTTATTTATTTACCTCGTACGTCACCTCTTGTTTGCGCACTCTGAACTCGCTGTTTCAGCGCAGCGAGATATTCACGATCTTCTGCTTCGAGGGCCGCATAAGCTGTTTCGAGCAAGAAATCTTCCCATTCGTATAAAGAATGCCCATACAGACAAGCATTGCCGCCCTGCGCGCGAATTGCTGCGATAGCTTCATCAGTGCTTCGATCGCTCAGGGGCCACACGCCGTTAACAACGCCCAGCGCCTGCTCGATGGCAACCCGTGATGGTTCAAAGTAATACAAGCCCTTAATGAGCGCAGCGTACCCCGCCACCAGCGGAAGGGGCATTGAGTCTGCCGGACGAATTTCCACAAACGTTTTAAGGCGAACATCGGGCCAAAACATAGAGATAATATGCTCTATGTCTTCCTCAGTTATGGGCGCGTCGGCATAAGCCTCTTGCGCGGTTTGGCCAAAGACTTTGCGAATTGCCTGCCCTTTTGGGTCGCCTTGCGCGGGTCGGGTAACAAAAATGGGGCAGGTTCGCAAAAGCCAATCGGCATACGCCTCGAAACCGTACCCTTCATCAAAGAGCCCCGGAACAGAGCCGCAGCGGTCGTTGTCAACATCGCGCCATAAATTCAGTCGCTCAAGAGGAGCCTGCGCAGGCTGGCCTTCAAACATTGTTATGGTATCGGTCATAGCGGCAAAAATGGGAGCCAAGGCTTGTGTTATGCGCATCTTTCGCACGGCATCTGCCTCATCGACAAAATCAATCGATACCTGCGTTGATGCCGAAGCGCGCATCATGCGCTCTCCATGAGAATGAATAAGCTTGAAATACTCATCCATAAAAAAATAGCGCTGTTTTGGAATAAGAGTAAGGTCACTGGCCTTCTCGCGAGGGTGATACCCCTGCGCTACCAAGCAGCAACCATGCTCGGCCAAATAAGGGTCGATTTGATTGCGAAACTTTTTATACACGCGCACTATTTCGGCGATCGACTCATAAGGGGCAATGCTGATTTCAACTTGTGCAGCAGGCTCAAGGCTAATGGATGCCTCATCAGAGGCAAGCCCGATAATCTCACCGGTTAAACCCACGGTTTGCTCTGTATAAAAGGGGGCTAGATAGGCAAGTACATCGCTTACCCCTATACCCCCTTTTTGCGCTTCATACGGCACGGCGCGCAAGGTATCAGCATAGACAACAAAGTGTTCCACCTCTACTCCTAGAGCGTAAGAAGTAATTGACTGCTTGACACCCTGCTGGAAATAAGAAATTAATCTCTGGCGGTTTACTTCCTGGAAGGACACACTCACCCTCTCCTTGATCTTTTTACGCTTGCGCGCCTGTCTATTATTACCCTGCTCTAACAGATAGAGCCAACTAAAGCACGAAAGAGCCTCTTAGTCAAAGTTAAACATAGCCGTTGACAAATAACGCTCACCCGTGTCAGGCAAAATAGCCACGATCACCTTCGACTCGTTTTCGGGACGCTGAGCTAATTTGGTAGCCGCTGCAACTGCAGCACCAGAAGAGATACCAACCAAAAGGCCATCATGAGCCGCTAGATCACGCCCAGTTGCAAAGGCTTCATCATCGGTAATGGTAATGATCTCATCATAGATATCAGTATTGAGCGTGTCAGGCACAAACCCGGCTCCTATACCCTGAATCTTATGAACACCCGGGTGACCTTCAGAGAGAACAGGAGAACCTGCCGGCTCAACGGCAACAACCTTGATATCCGGGTTCTGAGCTTTGAGATATGCTCCAACGCCAGAGACGGTGCCGCCGGTGCCCACGCCTGCGACCACGATATCAACTTTGCCTTCGGTATCCTTCCAGATTTCAGGGCCAGTGGTGCGCTCATGTATGGCCGGGTTAGCTGGATTGGTAAACTGGCTCGGGATAAAGGAATTGGGGATCTCTTCAGCAAGCTCGTTGGCGCGCGCAATAGCGCCCTTCATACCCTGAGCCCCATCGGTTAGTACTAATTCGGCACCATATGCCTTCATAAGGTTGCGACGCTCAACCGACATGGTTTCCGGCATGGTAATAATGATGCGGTTTCCGCGAGCAGCAGCCAGTGCCGCCAAACCAATACCGGTATTGCCCGAGGTGGGCTCAATCAAAACAGTATCGGCATCGATGAGACCTTGGGCCTCGGCATCTTCGATCATAGCCTTAGCGATACGATCTTTAACGGATCCAGCAGGATTATAGTATTCAACTTTGCCAATAAGAGTTGCTTTCAATTCATGATTCTTCTCGTAATTGGTCAATTCCACCAAAGGGGTATTGCCCGTAAGATCATACACACTCTTATATACCGTCATGCTCTCCTTCTTTCCGCTTTTGCCCCGCAAAGCAAAAGCTTGTGCGCGAGTCGCTTCTTCTACGACTATCTTATTGCCCTAAATCCTACTAAACCTATGGGCTATGTCAAGTTTTATTTTTATAAACTTTTTGCTAAGGGAATATCAAAACAAAAGGATCTGAGCACCTGCGTTTTGTAGCTCTTCTTTCTAGCCCTCAAACTCTGCGCTACCGGCATTCAAACACCTATGAAGCGAGATAGCCCAAAACGGTATCGGTATCTACCACGCGACTGTCGTAACAGCGCGTGAAGTACTCCAGCCCAGCCTCTTGCGTTCCGATTAAAAATGTGCCGCAGGCATCAGCCGGGACAACGGTTTTGTAACCCCTGAAATAAGCACCGGCCAACGTTTGTAAAACACAGATGTTAGTATCACAACCAAAGGCAATGAGGGTATCAACGCCTAGTTCGCGCAGTGTTAAATCAAGATCGGTTTGGAAGAAAGCATCGTAGCGACGTTTGGGGATGAGGTAATCGCCCGCCTGAACCTCGAACGCCTGAAGAGGTTGCGCAGCATCACTGCCCACTATGCCGTGCTCGCCCCATAGTTCAAGCTCGCGATCAAGGCTGGGTATATGCGCGTCATTGGCAAATAGTACCGGCACTCCTTGAGCGCGCGCTGCCTTGACGATGCGAACAGCCTGATGAGCCATTTCTTCAAGTCCTGGCGTTGGGTCGCCACTGCCGCCCAGAACATCGATAACCAAAACCGCCGTATGCTCGATATCAAGCGTTGAAGCCTGCTGCCAAGCAGTATCTTGAGGTTGGGGTAAATACATAGCAAATCCTTTCCCTGTTTTGCGCCACCGCAATGCCAACAGCATTACACCAATACCAGCCGAGCTCGCGAGCCCACGCACCGAGATGGCACAAACTCGGTACACGCTTTCCACGTAGTGCGTTCTATCGTATCAGCTTCGGGCAAAGCCGATACCTGTTTTCGAGTTACGTTGCAATTCTGTTCCAAAATTTTTAAGGCTTTCTCTCCACACTAAAACACCTACGAGTGTAAAAGGAGGAGAAGGTATGCTTAGTTTTATTTGTCGATCACAAAAATCAACCCTTGCCTTCATGGCATTGGCAAGTGTTCTTGCTTTGAGCTTAGGTATAGGAGGCACTGCTCTTAGCTTGCGCAACGCACACGCAGCCACAGACCGCGCGCAATTGGTTGTCAGCGGCGATTATGCCCACTATGCTGGTTATTCAACGGCAAAAATGTATGTTGACGATACCCTGGTGTACTGCGCAAGTCCCTCTAAACAAACGCCAGCAGCAGGCACCTATACCAAATCCCCCCTCTATGTAACCTACGAAAGTTCCCAATTAGACACGGTTATTTCGTGGCTTGCAAAAGTGGTGTATTACGGCTATGGTGGCCCGGGTTTTGACGCATCAATGTGGCCTACCACCTGGTATGACGGATCAACTATGACCGCCAATAACTATATAGCTCTCACCCATATCATGATTTCCGATATTTTTGCGGGCGAAGGTGCCGCAGCTATGTACGGCTGCAACCAGAAATTCAAAGATTGGGTCTACGACACCATATTTAAGTGGGACGAAAACGACAATATAGACAACAACAACACCGAATCTAAAATCCTAGCCGCACCTCTCCCCGAGGGCTTTGCTTCTTCGTGCTTTGTGCTTAACACCGGCTCAAGCAGCCAATGTGTTGTTGGTTACGCCGCCTCTGGCGCCCTTGATCTACAAAAAGAAACGGCTCTTTCCACCATTACCGCAGACAACGACTGTTACTCAGTAGCAGGCGCCCAATATGGAATATTCTCTTCAAAAAACGACGCAAGCGATAACACCAATCGGGTCGGCCTGCTTAAAACCAATGGATCGGGCTACGCCAAGGTTGAAAATCTGAGCCCGGGAACTTACTACGTTAAAGAAGTTGCAGCCTCGCCCGGCTATGCTCTTGATTCAAAGATTTACACCGTTACCGTCAAAGGCGGGTCGACAACGCGCGTTAATGCTTCCAGCGTGGAAGAAACACCGCAATCCAATCCGGTTTTGACGCTCATTGGCAAATATGATGCCGAAAGATCATATAGCGCCCAAGGCAACACGCCGCAGGGAGACGCCTCTCTCAAGGCTGCCCATTTTACTGTGCGCTATTACGATGGGTACTATTCAACAGCCCAAGATGCCATAGATTCTGGAAAAGCAACTCGCACCTGGGTTTTTGCAAGCGACGATAAGGGGCTTATTCCTTATCGGGAATCGGCTCTTATCTCAGGCGATGCCCTTTACACCTCTTCAAGCAAAGAGGCTTGTTTGCCACTGGGTACCTATGTAATTGAAGAGACTCAGGCTCCCGTTGGATACGAGCGCAACACCGCTCTTGCCGTCTGCCAAGTTACTTCCCAAGGAACGCAAGAAGCACTTGCAACCTATCAGGCGCCGACGTTTGCCAACAAGGTGGTTCGCGGGGGCATCAGCATTACAAAACGCGACTCACAAACAGGCGAGACCCCGCAAGGCAATGCAACGTTTGAGGGCATTACTTTTGAAATCGTTAACAAGAGCGCTTCTTCGGTTATTGTCAATGGCAAAGAATATCAGCCCGATGCCGTTGTAGCCACCATCACCACCGACGAAAACGGCCAAGCATCTACCAGCAAAGACGCCTTACCCTACGGCACGTATCTTGTTCGCGAGAAAGCAACTAACGCCTCTATGCTCAATACCGCAGCCGAGCAAACCGTTGTTGTTTCTGAAAAGAACAAGATCTATAGCCTCTCGTTTGAAAATGATGTTGTACGTGGCGGCGTGACGGTAACTAAGATTGATCACGAGTCGCATCTAACCACACCGCTTGGTGCTGGCATATTGGATGGAACTGTTTTCGAAATCACCAATCGCTCTCAACATCCTGTATTGGTTGACGGCATTTTGTATCAACCCGGCGAGGTAGTAAGCACTATTTTCAGCTCAGAAGGCATTGCCCGCACCTCAAGCACTGCTCTTCCCTACGGGCACTACGGAATCCAAGAAGTGCAAACCGAGCAAGGATATCTGTTGAGCGACCCTCAGATCTACGAATTTGACATCTCTCAGCATGATAAACGGGTAACCATTGGTAAAACAGGCACCGTTGAAAACCAGGTAAAGCGGGGCGACCTTGAGTTAGTAAAAGCGCGCACCAGCGATGGCCAACGTTTGAGCCACATCCCCTTTAAAATTACCAGCAACACTACAGGAGAAGCGCACCTGATTGTTACTGACGATAATGGCTTTGCTTCTACCGCAAACTCATGGAACGCGCACGACGTTCATACAAACGCCAACGACACCGCACAAAGCGATTCCTACGACGATGAAGCGGGCGTTTGGTTTGGCCTTACCAGCGAGGGATGGACAACCACACCTAACAACGAGCTAGGAGCCTTGCCATACGATACCTACACTCTTGAAGAATTACCCTGCCAAGCCAACGAGCATTTATCGCTGATCACCCTTAACAATATCGTGGTCAGCCGAGAGGGGGTAACTATCGACCTTGGTACCATCGACAATCAAAATATTAATGAGCCTTTTATCAGCACAACAGCCCGCGATGCTCTCGATGGGGATAAGCAGCTTATCGCCTCAGCTCAAACACAAATAACTGATCACGTAGCCTACACGGGGCTTACTATTGGCGAGCAATACACCATGAAAGCATGGCTGGTTGATGAACAAGGTCATACCATCCAAGGAAGTGAGACAACTCACTCATTTACGCCGAAGTCTTCTTCTGGATCGCTTGACATGACACTTGTTGGAAATGTCATGGCCTATAACGGTTCTAAGGTTGTCGTTTTCGAAGAATGCCTGCTCGGCGGCAAGGTTGTTGCCGAACATAAGGAGTTTGAAGATAGCGAACAAGCGGTATATCTCAAGCCTTACACTTTAGGCACGCTCGCCCGTGATAGCGCAAGCAACACCAAACACATCACCGCTGATCCAGCTTCTTCTATCAGTGATTCGCTTTCCTACAAAGGTTTCCCCGCTAACACCGAGCTTACCGTAAAAGGCCAGGTCATGATTAAAACCGTTGATGAAGGTGGCAACACGGCAGCAACGCCTTTGGTTATCAACAACACCCCCGTTGTGAGCAGCACTACCTTTACAACAACTGAAGATGGCCAGGGAAGCGTTGATGTTACCTACACATTTGACTCAACTAAGCTCTCAGCCGGTACCGAGTTGGTACTTTATGAATCGGTGTACTATACCAACGAGGATGGCGCCACAACGCGCATTGCCTATGAGCAAGACATCGATAACGCTGCGCAAATGGTAACCATTGATGCCGTAACCTTGAGCACACAAGCGCGCGATGCCTCCGATCAGGATCAAAGTGTTATTGCCGATGCCGCTTCTAGCTGGAACGACACCATACAATACCAGTGTGCCGCTCTTGGCAGAGAATACACTGCGGTCGCCAAAGCAGTGTGGAGTGATTCGGGCGAAGTCGTAACTCTCGATGATAAGGAATTATGTGCTTCTGCAACCTTTACGCCCGAACAACCCAGCGGAGAAGTGGTTGTACCATTTAAAAACATCGACACTACTACGCTTGGCTCAGCCTCCATCACACTTATTGAACAGCTCTATCGCGATGGCGTTTTAATAGCCGAAGAGGTAAGCCCAGACAATGCCGACCAGCAACTGAACTTTTTAACACCTGCCCTTGCAACCAGTGCCCACGATAGCCTCGATAACGACGGCACTGTGTACACATCCACTTCAAGCAGCTTCTACGATACGGTTGCTTATCAAAATCTCGCCCTGAGCGACGAAGCTCACTATTATGTAGCGGGTATGCTCATGGATGCTCAAACGCATATGCCACTTGTTTTGGGCGATGCCAGCGACGTTTCAGATGAAGAGCTGCAAAGCTTTACCAGCAAGCTCTGCATGGCCTTGAGTATTGAAGAAATTACCAGCGCCGCAGATCAAACAACGCTGGCTTGCACACCTCAGGCAATCGATGCCAAAAGCATTCAAGAGATTCTTGAAGAGCACGAAGCACTTGTTGAGCATTTAGCGCTTACCATCAAGGCCTTTGAGCCATCAGCCAGCAATGGCGCAGTCGAAATGCTCTTTGAAAACCTTGACACCACGCACTTGAACAATACCACTGGCGTAGTTTTTGAGATCCTTATCAAAAACGACCACATGGTTGCAAGCCATCTTGACTACACCGACACGCAGCAGCAGTTAGAATTTATCAGCCCTCATCTTGACACTGAACTGACCGACACGATAGATGGCGACCATTATATTCTTCCTTCTAGCACAAGCACAGTGGTTGATACCGTGTCCTACACCAACTTGGTACCAGGAGCCACCTACACCATTAACGGCATTCTTATGAACAAACGCACAGGAGAGCCCTTCCTTATCGACAATACGGAGGTAAAAGCATCAAAAACATTTGAACCAGAACAAGCCGATGGCACCATCGATATAACCTTTACTTTTGATTCCACGAGCCTGGCTGAAAACGATAGCCTCGTCGCGTTTGAGTATCTTTTCTGCGATACCACTCTTTTGGCAGAACATACCGACATCAACGATGAGCAACAGACCTTGACCATTGGTTCCTCCCCAACAACAAAAGAGGTGGAGAACACCCTCTACGACAAAACGGGCACTACCATAGCCGCACTGATCGTTGGAGGATTAGCGGCTGTTTTGGCGGGCCTTTTTGTAACCTATCGCATACGGCGCCATGCGATGCGCACGCGTATCCTCAAGCGCCCTTGGTAAGAACATGAAACGCAGCTTCTTATTTCGATGCTCGTGCGTTTGCGCTGGATTGCTCCTCCTTATCGGGGGAGCAATCCTGGGGCTTATCGGGCTTATGCAGCACGCATCGAACCCAAGTCCATCGCCTAATCTCTCGAGCAGCGACCACGATTACCAAACGGACGAAAGCGGCTTTCCTTCTGTTGACTGGAAATACTGGCTTGAAATCAACCCTGATATTGTGGGCTGGATAACAGTACCCGGCACGCGCATCAATCACCCTATTGTCCAAGCTCCAGCCGATGATCCAAGCTACTACTTGCACCATGACCTCTATCGTCATTTCAACCTCTATGGAGTGCCTTATTTGGATGCAGCCTGCGCTGAATATGGGCTTTTATGGGCACCCAATGCCATTGTTTTTGGCCATCACATGAATGACGGCTCGCAGTTTTCAGACGTAGCTTCTTGTTTTGATGAGAGCTACGCACGCAACCACCAAACACTTTTGGTGCAAACACCCAGCGGCGCAAAACGCATCTACCATATCCGATGTGTACGCATCATTCCTGGCAGCAGCGATAAATGCACTTCCTTTACAAGCCGTGATAGTTTTTTGCAATGGTATACCTGCCAACTTGATGCTTCATGTGTTGTGCTTGATAGAGCAACCATGCCTACACGCGTTATGACCTTAGTAACCTGTAGCTACCACTACAGCTCCAACGAACGCACGCTCGTTATTGCAAGCGAACAAAACTGATGTGCAGTCAGCTTTGCCCCGTAACGCCTCTCTGAATCCCAAATAAGCGCACATCTAGCATATAAGCCGCAGATGTTTTTTAGGCAAGCAGCAAGCCCCCGCCACTCTGCGTAGCACCCACCAGCCCAGCAACGGAGCGCCCACAAAGGCGCACGGCGCTGCAGCGCTTCATGGTCTGTCTAGTTATGCGCGGAAAATTTGCAGCGCTCGTGGTTTTTCTTTTGAAACCTCACCACATAAGCAACAAGCTTTGGGTTTCGGGCACACAATAATAATTTGCGTATCTTCTTGCTTTGCATTACCAGAGCAAACATAAAGCTCGAAAAGTGCAACATAGGTGTATAGAGGAGATTTATGAGCCCGATAGATTTACGCCAATCCTGTGAGTATGCCGACATTCAAACCATCGGCATTCCTCAGGCGCTTTTGCATTACCGCTACCACGTCTTATGGCGCACGTTTTTTGAAGCGCTTGATCGCACAGTTGTGGTAAGCGAGCCTTCAGATAGAAGCACGCTTGAGGCGGGCGCTCTCCTCTCGGTAGATGAATGCTGTCTGGCCTCCAAACTCTATCTGGGGCACGTGCAAAGCCTTTTGCCCCTCTGCGATGCGCTCTTTGTACCAAGTATTGATAATCTCGGCCTTCATCAGGAGTTTTGCACCAAATTCCAAGCTCTGCCCGATTTGGTCCTCAATTCGTTTCCGCGCGGTACCGTACGTATTGTGTCTTGCGAGGTAGACGATCTTGACACGCATATCAGCGAGCACGATGCCTTTGTGAACATGGCAATGAAGTTCGGTGTTTCCAAGAAACGCGCACAACATGCCTACGAGGAGGCACTCCAGGCTCAACAGCAGGCTGATAAAAAGCAAGCCCATAAGCAAGCCGAGAGCCTCAAGAAAATAGCTAAACTCTCAAAACAGGAGCGCCCGCTGCGTATCCTGCTTGTAGCTCACCCTTATGTTATTCACGATACCTTTGTTGGCGGCCCTATCACCACAACGCTTGAAGAACTCGGGGTATTCACGCTTTTTGCCGACGCTTACGATCACCAAGCGGCTCTTGAAAAAAGTTTTGAGTTTTCGGATACCATGCCTTGGATAACTAATCGCGAACTCATTGGTGCCCTTTTGAGTCTTTATGAGCAGGTAGATGGCGTGGTTATCGTAAGCGCCTTTCCCTGTGGCCCCGACTCCATGACCAACGATGCGCTGATGCGCTGCATTAAAGGCAAACCCCTTTTATCGCTGACCGTTGATGCGCAAAGTGGCACAGCAGGCCTTGAAACGCGTCTTGAGAGCTTTGTTGATATTCTCAACTATCAACGCAAAGGAGGTTATCTCCATGGCTAAGCCCGAATTACCTCATATCCCCCATGTGTCTGATGCGCTCCAGCGAACAGCAGAGAAGCTGCCCGATATACCAAGCTCTCTGCAACGCACGGCAAGCAGCCTCTCGGCCTTGCCCCGACGTACGGCGCAAGGCTTGTCCGATTTTTCGCAGGCAGTTCAGCGCAATGCCGACACGCTCAGACGACGCTCTGCAGAAGATGCTCGAGATGCCAACATATCGCTTCAGCCGGGTAAACCTCAATCACTCAGAGCGCTCAAACCCAAGAAATCTCGCAAAAAGAAACGTCACACTCGTACCAAAGTGGCCTTCTTTCGCTATGGGTATTACGATATCGCCTTCAAATACTTTGTTGAGCAGGTTTTAGATGCCGACTTTATTGAACTGCCCGAATCAACACGAAGAACGATGGAGCTTGGCTCGCTTAACAGCAACGATTTTGTCTGCTCGCCCTTTAAACACATTCTTGGCAATTATATAGAGGCACTCGAACTGGGAGCTGATGTGCTCGTACAGTTTGCCGGCCCCTGCCGTCTGGGCTATTACGGCGAACTGCAAGAATCCATCTTGCGTGACATGGGCTACCAATTCGACATGCTCAACTTTGCCACGCTCTCCGGTGAGCCCGCACCTGAATATCTCAAGGAATGCAAGAAAAAGGTCAACCCCGACCTTTCGGTATCGCAGGGTGTTAAGAACATGGTAACGCTTTGCAAGATGGTTGAATATCTTGACGCCTACCACGATCGCTACCTTGCCATCGCCGGGTTTGGCCAAGATAAGCAAGCCTTTAACCGTGCACGAGAAGATTACTATGCCGATATGCGCACCGTTACATCTAAAGCGCAGCTCAACGAAACGCAAAAAAAGCACCTGCGCCTCTTGGAGGACATTCCGCGTGAAGAGCCCGTTGATCCTATACGTGTTGGCATCGTGGGCGAGTATTTTACAGCTGTTGACTCACATGCAAACCTGTTTGTTGAGGAAAAGCTGATAGCTATGGGCGTCTCACTGGCGCGCTACATCAACATCTCTAACCGCAACTTACACTACAACGAAGAGAACCTGCGTCAAAGTGTGCGCGATTATGTCAGCTATGATATGGGGCCCACGTCAACCATGACTATTGCCGCGGCAAAGCGCTATGCCCAAGAAGGCTTTGACGGGCTTATTCATATCAAATCATCGGGCTGCACCCCAGAAATTGATTGCATGCCTGTGCTCCAGCGTCTCAGCCAGGATTTCCATATTCCCATTTTGTACTTGAGTTACGATTCGCAAACCAGCGACACCGGTCTTGATACCCGGCTCGAAGCATTCTATGACATGATCGCTATGCGAAAGGCCCGTTAGAAAGGTACCCCACCTATGAGTATTGCATTTTTAGGCATTGATACTGGATCCATTTCAACCAAAGGTGTTGTGATTGACGAAAACCTGGAAATTATAGCCCGTTCTTACCTATGGACCGAAGGCAACCCCACCGATGCGGCTCGGCGGGTGGTAGATGATCTTGCCAGCCAGATCAATCGCGACGAGGTTGAAGTTGTTGCTGTGGGCACAACCGGCAGCGCGCGGCGCTTAGTGGGCGCTATCGTTGATGCAACAGTGATTAAAAACGAGATTACCGCCCATGCTGTTGGCACCACTCACCTGCACCCTGACGTGCGAACCATTCTTGAAATCGGCGGGCAAGATTCTAAGATTATTTGCGTCGAAGATGGCATCGCAACCGACTATGCCATGAACACCTTATGTGCTGCCGGTACGGGCTCATTTCTTTCGAGCCAAGCGCATCGCCTTGGGGTTGAAGTAGAAGACTTTGGCCCTATTGCCCTTACTTCAAAAAAACCTGCAAATATTGCAGCCCGCTGCACGGTTTTTGCTGAAAGCGATCTCGTTCATAAAATTCAAGTGGGATACGCCCGCGAAGACGTTATTGCCGGCCTATGCAAAGCCGTTGCCACCAACTATTTGAACAACGTTGGTAAGGGCAAACGCATTGTGGCTCCCATCGTGTTCCAAGGGGGCGTGAGCAAAAACGTCGGCGTTGTACACTCCTTTGAAGAAGCGCTGAGCCAAGAAATTCTCGTTGACCCCGATGGTCACCTTATGGGAGCGTTTGGCGCGGCTCTCCTTGCCGCCGATGCACCCGTTGCCAAGCGCAAGCCCTTCAACTTCGATGTGGCCGATTTTGATTTTCGAACCAGAGAAGTTGTTTGCCAAAAATGCGCCAATCATTGCGAAATCGTGTGTGTTTACCGCGATGATGATCTTATCGATGCATGGGGCAATCGATGCGACAAGGGAGCCATTAAGCCTAAAACTCCTTCCCAGAAATGATGCGCCGCGCTTGAAAGTACGTGAGGATAAAGTAAGCGCAATACACTACCAAAAACGCTACACCTGCAACACAGGCCATCTTGGCAATGTCAATTGCGCCAAACACCCGTACCACATCGGTAACAACGCTAAGCGCACACACCGAATGACAGAGCGCCAACAAAAGAGGAAAGGCAAACGCAAGGATAATCTGCTTAAAGAGCGCGTTGTTTACCGATTGACGCGAAGCGCCCAGCTTACCTAATAGTTCATAGCGCTTGCGGTTATCGCTTGCAGCGGTTAGCTGTTGTATTGCCAGAATTGCAGCGCATGTTACCACCAGAACAAACCCAATATAAATAGCCAAATAGCTGATAATAGTTGAGAGACCTACGCCCTGGTCATATACCTCTTGCTTGGTCTGATAGAGCGATATGGGCCACATACCTGGTTCAAGCGATTCTTGCGTTGCATCCAGCATATCGCAGAAGGGCTCATAAGCGCCCTCGTCAACCAACTGGATGTTCACAATAGAAGTATTGATAGCGGCGCTCAGAGGAACAAGGGCATCAGGTACCACAAGAAGGCCTGTTTCCATAAACGTTGATGTTGTTTCAAAACACGTGGTATCAAGAAAGTCCACCACCGAAAGCTTGGCGCCAAATACATCAAGCGTCCCGCCCGACTCTGCCACCGCCGTCAGCCACGTTTTTGTTGCCTCCATATCGGCATTGATTAATACCTCATCGGGCTCAAGAGAAATTTCTTCCTCACCAGCCATAACACGCGCCTGATTGAATTGCGAAAGCTTCACCACGGGCACCGTGGTAGATTCGTATTCGCCAGCACCAACCATACTGGTTGTATCGCTGAGTTTCATACCTGCTAAGCTATCGAGCGTGCCATAAGATACGTCGCTCGTATAAAGATCAACCTCGCCCGTTTCGCGAACCAGCGAATCCCACGAAGCGCCGCTTACCATCGCCGTACTTTGCCGCAGCCCTTCTTCCATACTGCCGTACTGACGCAGCGCCTCTTGCGCAGCCTGGGCATTTTCTTCGTTATAGGAGCCAATCAAACTACAATACGTCCGCACAGACACATCGTAGTGAGTTTGCTCATCGTAGCCACTTTGCAGCGCGCAACAAATGCTTATGCCACCGCACGCACTGGTGATAGCCAAAAAGAGCGTCATGCAAATGAGAGCCATCGAGGCAAACGAGGTATTGATACGCGAGGCTATCTGACGCAGCGTAAACATATTAAGACCGCGATAGTAGAGTGGCTTTATCAGCTGAATGAAACGTAGCAAAAAGCCTGATAGAGCATAGAAAAAGAGCAGGGTACCCAAGCATACCAAAATCGTTGACCATACAAATTCCTGGCTGAATTGCGCAAGGCCATTTTCAAGAAGCAAATGATAAGCCACCCCAATGAGTACACACGACACGATAAAGAGCGCGCACGAAACAGGGATGCTCCGCAGCGCGAGGACATCATTTTTTTGACCAGATTGCAAAAGCTCTATCAAGCGGGCTTTGGCCACAAAACCAACATTGGCCGCAAGCGACAACGCAAAAATAATAAGAAACACAACAACAGTCTTTAAAGCGATATCAGGCGCGAACAAAAAGGCAAACCCCTCTGAAAGATCAGCCACAAACAGCAGCGCCGTAATGCCAACCAGCGCCTGAGACAGCAGCACGCCCAAAAGCAAGCCAACCGCCAATGACACCACACCAACGAGCAGCGTTTCTATACACATCAAACGAAGCAGTGAGCTGCGAGACATGCCCAAAAGCAGATAGAGGCCAAATTCGCCGTTGCGACGTCTTAAGAAAAATCGGCTCGCATAAACAACCAGAAACGCCAAAATAACGACAATAAACACCGAGACGCCATTAATAAGGATGCCCAGTAAATCGATCATCTTTCCCTGGGCTTCGGTTAGATCAAGGACGGCCTGCTGTGCCGTAATGGAGTTGAAGGCATAATACACCGCCACACCCACCAGCAGCGTAATAAAGTACACCGCAAAATCCTTATAGGAACGGCGAACATTCGCACAGGCAAGTTTAAACATCATAGCTATCGCCTTCTTCAAGACGTGTGGTGGCAGCCAAAATACGAGCTAAAAAGGTTTTGCGATCGTCCTGACCTTTGCTCATCTGCCCCCACAGCTTGCCATCGCGAATAAACACAACGCGATTGCAGTAACTTGCCACGGCCGAATCGTGCGTGACCATCAAAATGGTGGCACCAAGCTTGTTTAAAAAGGTCAGCGTATCAAGAAGCTCATGCGCCGATTTGCTATCAAGAGCGCCCGTAGGCTCATCGGCTAGCACAAGCGCAGGTTTAGTAACAACCGCCCGTGCAGCAGCAGCGCGCTGTTTTTGCCCGCCCGATACTTCATAGGGGTAGCGTTCAAGCGTTTGGGAAATACCCAGCCGATTGCTTATGGCATCCACCTGAGAAGTGATATCGCGCGGCAAAACCCGAGCCAAAGCTAAGGGAAGCGCAATATTTTCGCGGATGGTTAACGTGTCAAGCAAGTTGGAATCCTGAAAGATAAAACCCAAATGCTCACGACGAAACTGCGCTAGCTTACCAGAAGACATATCGCCTATGTTTTCGCCGCCAATTAAAATCTGCCCATTAGTTGGCGCATCAATAGTGGCAATGCAGTTTAATAACGTTGACTTACCGCTGCCAGAAGGGCCCATAATGGCAATGAACTCCCCTCCCTCCACAAAGAAACTCACATGATCAAGAGCCCTGGTCATCTGAGCGCCGTGGCCTTTTTTGCCCCTGCGAATTTGGCCATAGCACTTGGATACATCCAAAACTTCAACAACTTTTGCCATAACGAAACCTTCCTGTTGTGCCAGCGCGCAGCGTTGCAATACGCGCCAGCAACAAACCATCTGAGATGTTATGGTTCAAAGGTAAAAAGTTCTTCTTAAAGCACCTTGGTGTGGACCTTACATTTTCCTAACTTTTCAGCTTTACCCAGATACGGCTCTCGTGCGCACGCTACCATAGTTGCCATGGCTTACGATGCTTTGCAAACCAGGACTATCTTGCTTGTCGATGATGAGCCTGAGCTTTTGCGTCTTCTTACCACCGTGCTTACCGCTGAAGGGTTTACCTCTGTCGTAACCGCAGGCGATGTTGCCAGTGCGCTCAACGCCTACGAGCACCACGCTCCCGATTTGGCGGTTTTAGACATCAACTTGCCTGATGGTGATGGCTTTGCGCTGTGTACCTATTTAAGATCGTTTGAGCCAGAGCATCCTTTGCCGGTTATATTTCTTACTGCTAAGGACGAAACAAGTGATCGCTTGATGGGGCTTCGTGCTGGGGCTGATGATTATTTAACCAAACCCTTTTCTCCGCAGGAATTAGTCTTGCGAATCTATGCAATACTCAGGCGGTGTTACCCGCATTCAAACTCAGCGCTTCACCTGGCTCACTGCGATGTTGACCTTGGCAATGCTGAGGTGCGCCGACACGGCAAGGAGCCCCTCTACCTTACGGCAAAAGAGCGCGATTTGCTCACAGTATTGGCAGCCAATGCCAACCGCATCGTTACGACCGATCATCTCTGCGAGAAGTGCTGGGGATCTTCTTTTGGCTATGAGCAATCGCTGATGACCCACATCCGGCGTATCCGCGAGAAGCTTGAGGCAGATCCTTCGCACCCCGAATCGCTTATTACCATGAAGGGGCTTGGCTATAAGCTTTTAGTTAAAAAGGACGCTTAATTATGAAGGCTCCTTATCAAGCAGCTCGCAAACAAAGCCAGCGCGAGACTGCCACTTCCGAACACAACTCGGCAGCCCAAGGTAAGTTTTTTGTGGTTAAACACCTGGCCTTATTTGTAGCTATGGTGCTTGCCATTTTGATTGTTGATGTTGTGCTCTACTTTGCCATAGTTATTTTTGAAGCGTCGCGCCCCAGCAGCGGCCCGGCGCCATCGAGCATTTTAAGTGAGCTTGAAGAATCTCTTACTCAGGATGAACAAGGAGCGTATTATCTGCCTGATAGTCTTGCCAAACAACACCTTGATAGCAGTGGCTGCTGGGCTGCCATGGTCGATGAACAGGGAGATGTTACATGGCTCTATCACACACCTGATAACTTCCCTTCCCACTTCACTAACAACGATATAGCATTGCTAGCCCACGACCACTCCTATGAGGGAACCACGACCTTCATCTGGACCAATTCCGAAGATCAGACCCTCTTGTTGCTCGGATACCCTGAAGGGCAATATACCCCTGTTTCTTTTAATCTTTCCGCAGACACCTTCAAGATGATCCCGCTCTACTTTTTGCTCGTGTTTGTGATTGATTTGTTTATAGTGTTTGCTCTATATGCCCTATCGCAGCGATCGGTCATAACCAAAATCGGCCCAACGATTACTGCGCTGGATAATTTAGCTCAGGGAACACCGACAACAGTACATTTTGGCGGCCTTATGGCGCCTATAGGGCAACGTATCAACCAAGCTTCACATACCCTCATTCGCAAAGAGACAGCCCGGAAAAACTGGGTTGCGGGAGTATCGCATGATGTACGCACGCCTCTTGCCGTAATCATGGGATATGCCGAGCGTTTGGAGCACGATCCTGCCTTGCCGGAGGAAGCGCAAAAATCAGCACATACCATCATGCAGCAGGGAGTGCGCATTCGCGATTTGGTGGAGGATTTGAACATAGCCACGCAGCTCGAATATGATATGCAGCCCCTGCGCACTGAACCTTTGGCCCTTCCGCGCCTCCTGCGCGAGGTTATAAGCGATTATCTCAATCAGGGGCTTGATGAGCGTTTTGCGCTAACACTCACTGGAGCAGAAACAGCTACCACAGCCTGCAT
>CAZDCX010000016.1:0-30454 GCA_964504115.1 uncultured Cryptobacterium sp. | reverse complement strand
CGTATGTGGATTACTATGGCTTGGTCAGTGTGCGCGCAGCTTTCCTTTCTGCTGAAGAGATGACAGCGGATGGGTATACCTTTACCGGGTGGAGAGTATATGTCGGAAGCGATGATTCGCCGACGACCGTAACAGGCGCGCTGCCGAATGATTGGCCAGACTACCCGACCAATGAGGCATATATCACCTACACAGCGGTGTTCGAGCGCAACACGACGGAGTCTCCCAGCGGCATTGTTCAGATTACGAAGTCGTGGGACAGCGGCGGCTATGATGCGGAAAAGGAGCTGGCAGCCCGTCCGGATTCCATCACGGTGGATATTGAGTGCGGCGATTACACGCTGCGCGACATCGAGCTGACGGCGGAAAACGGCTGGACGGCGACCTTGCAGAACATGCCAGACGCGCTGTTCGAGCAATGGGAAAACGGCGATGTTACGGTGAGCGTCCTTGAGAATGGATGCGACCAATATAAAGTCAAGGATGGCTCCGCGCAAGCAAGCATTGATTCTGAGGATGTGCTTCAGATCGGCTTTACCAACATCTATGCACCAAGCAACCACAAAGACCCTTCCGGGTCGGACGATCCTGGCGACGGTGATGAGACTGGCGCAAACTCTGGCATAACACCGGACACTCCAGGCTCAACCGACCAAACGGGCAGCAACACACAAGAATCGAGCGATGAGGGTACCAATGCCGATGAGAGTACCTCAGGTACGGCTCAAACTGGTGATAATATCTCCCCGCTTCTTCTCATTGCCCTTGTGGTTGCAGGCGTGGCGGGTCTGACTGGTATTGTGGTTTGCGCGCGCAAGTTGCGGCGTGGTTGATAATTACAACTAAAGCGCACCATCTGATTGCAAGGGCGATGTGGTGCGCTATGAACCAAACATCCCTTGTATAGAGCCTTTGAATCGCATCCCATCTCGTGAACAGCACAAATAAAGTTCGAGATTTAGGGGGGGGGTGCGGCTTTTTGTGTTTGCAGGGGAAGGATTTTGCTCATTTTGATACCTATAGGCAAGCGGCTTGTGCAGTGCGGCTCCTAATCTGGTGGTTGTATCCGTCTGTGGTTTTGTTGCTGTTTTGTGTGAGGGGATCTTTATACTGCAAAGCGAGATATAGAAACCACCCTTGTTAAGTGAGGTATAACGGTGAGCGAACAGGAACAAAATCGCGTTCAGGCAACGAGCGGCGCAAACACGCAAGAACCATGTGTAGCTGCCTCTTCAGCCACAGCTGCGAAGCAGGTGTTGGCCTCGGTTGAGGAAGCAGCTTGCCCTTCAGATATAAGTAAAACCACAGTAGCGGCTGCCTCGTCAACATCAACATCTACTTCAACATCTACTTCAGCTTCAGCCACGTCGCCTTCATCGCAACCTTCAGGGCCGCTTTCGGAAGATGAGCGTATCGACCCGCAATCCATCATGGAAGGCTTGCCGCCGGTGAACTGGGGCGCCCTTTTTATGCCACCTATTTGGGGGCCAGCACATGGCATTTGGCTTACGATTTTGTACTATCCAGTTTGGCTGCTTGCTGATAACTTGTTCTATTCTGCGTACAGTAATCCTTCGCCGCTTTCTACGATTCTTTCAGTATTGACCGTGCTTATCCTTGCTGCGGCTACTATTGTTTTTGCGCGTGCCGGGCAAGAGCATGCCTGCCGCCGCGCTTTGGTTGATCTTGGTAAAACCAAGCAGTGGTATCGCGACCGTCAGAAGATATGGGCTATAGCCATGGCGCTGGTTGCGGTGGTATTTCTTATTGCTGCGACCTACTACAATCTGGTTATTCGTCCAACGCTTGGAGCCTGAGATATGCGTATCGCCGTATTTTTTGTGGGCAACCGCCTTATGCTCGATGATGGAGTCGCGCCAGCAGTGTATGACGAACTCCTTGAGCATTATACCTTGCCTGATGGTGTTGATTTTTTCGATGTGGGCTGCATGAGCCTTGATATGGTAACCAAAGTAAACGATTACGACCTCCTGATTACCGTTGATGCAGTGGATAACACCGATGCAGAGCCCGGTACTGTCTTTCGTTATAAACCCTACGATATCGACCGCGGTAGCGGTGCGCGTACCTCTCTGCACGATACCAAGTTGGCGGATTTGTTCGACGCTGCAGCTTTGCTTGGCTATGAAGCTGAAGGCTTGTGTTACGGGATGCAAGTAGAAAACATGGAGCCGGCCGATTTTACCATTGGGCTTACGCCTTGCGTTGCTGCCAAGGTTGATTTTTTGGCTGAAACGATTCGCGCCGAATTATTTCGTCGCGGGTATGAGCTTATTGCTCGCTAGCTTTGCCTTATTAGCTGCTAAGAGTAGCTCCTGTTTCTTATCTTACGGATTGCCCTTGTGGCTTTGCAACATGCATGAGCTCACATGCCTCACGCGCTTGGCTGCAATGGCTTGTGGGCACATTGCCGAAATTTGCCTCAATGGCCGCCGTGTCCGCTTTAATCGTGGTGGCTGCAGCTGGGGCAGAGGTGGGCAATAAAGCAGTCAGCGCAGCGCGGCCTGCGGGCGATGCAATATTCTCTGCCAAAAAGCACCCACTGGTGATTGATAGGCCCCCAGTATTCTTTGGGATACAAGTTCAAAAGAGCTGTTTCGGTTTTTGCAGGAGTATCGGCAGAAGGACCAGCAAATTTGAGTTTATGGGCAATGCGAAACACATGGGTGTCCACCGCAATGCCTTCAACAATGCCAAAGGCCAGATTAAGAACAATGTTGGCTGTTTTTCGGCCGACACCCGGCAGCTTCTGAAGCTCTTCCATAGTGTGGGGAACGCTGCCACCAAAATCTGACATGATCATTTGAGCGGTGCCAATGCAATTTTTTGCTTTGTTGCGATAAAACCCAATGGAGTGAATAATGCGCATAACATCCTCGGGGTTAGCTTGCGCCATGGCCTCTGGCGTGCCATAGCGGGCAAATAGTTCGGGGGTTACTTTATTTACGCCAGCATCCGTTGTTTGTGCCGAAAGCAGAACCGCAATGGTCAAGGTAAAAGGATCTGAATAATGCAAGGCGCATTCAGCCTCGGGATAATGGGCATTCATACAAGCAGCCACCTCAAGGGCGCGTGCTTGTTTTTCGGCTTTTTTCTCTCGAGGCATGGATTTTCTCACCTGTTCTTTGCTCTTGTTGTAGAGTAGCTTGCAAGATACTTACTATACGCCGCTTTTGCGGCTTTTTTGCGTTGGCTTACGAGGAAAAGGATCGATCCTTCATGCTCATAGATTTACTGGCAGCTACCCTTGCAAAATCAGGTGCCCTTGATGAAGTTTGGACCAAGCTTGATGCTGGCGCGGATGCCACTTTGGGCGTTGCCTCTTCAGCGCGGCCTTTTTTGGTGGCGGCTTGTTTTGTGCGCGATCCGCGCCCTACGCTGGTGGTTGTTGCGGGCGAGGAGGCGGCCGATACGTTTGCGCGTACCGTTGGGGCCTATATTGGCGACGAGAAGGTAAAACGCTTTGTTGATTACCAAGGCAATCCCTTTTCTCTCGATGCGGCTTCTAAGCCAAGAATCCATGCAAACCGTCTTGAGGCTCTGTGGTCGCTACAATCGGGTGTGGCGTGTGTGGTGGTGGCCTCTGCTCGAGCGCTTTTGCGGCGTTTAGCGCCTGCTGCTTCTGAGACAGCGCGCCCCCTTGAACTGCATGTGGGGCTCGATTTATCTGAGCATCCACAAAAGTTGGTGGCCTCGTTTGAGGATGTACCAACGCGCTTGGTTGCAATGGGCTACGAAAATACCGGGCAGCTTGATGGCCCGGGCACGTTTTGTTTGCATGGAGGCACGATTGACGTTTTTCCTGGTAATCTTGCCTACCCAGTTCGCTGTGATTTTTTTGGCGATGAACTCGATGAAATTCGCCGCTTCTTACCTTCGACAGGGCAAACAATTTCATCGCTTGAGCACATCAGCATCTTTCCGGTGCGCGAATATACCGTTGATCCTGCTTTGCTCCATCGCGCCGTGCGAAAGCTTGCCCGCCCCGCTGAAACCAATCCTGCCTTGCGTGAGGTGCTCGCACGTTTAGAAGACGATTCCCGCTCGCTGCCTGATCTTATGGCAGCTTACATGCTTGATGATACCGAAATGGTGGGTGACTATTTGCCCGATAAAGCCCTGACGGTATTAATTGAGCCACGATCCTTGGTTGACGATGCCCTTCATGCGCTCGACGAGCTTGCCAAGCAAGCGCAGGGCACCTCGATTCCCGTGAGTGATTTATATGGCGGGCCGCATGATTTGAACTTTGGCACCAATCCACGCATGACCTATGTTTCCATTATGCGCGTGGGCGCGCAGCTTGATGGTGAGCTTACTGTAAAACGCGTCCAGGTAGCAGGAGATCCTGATAAGCTGTTTGGTCGTTTGCGGACGCTGGCAGATACGGGGTTCACCGTGGTATTCTCGGTGCCGCATTTCAGGGCGCGCCAAGAGATGAAGCTTGCTCTGGTTGATTTAGGTGTTCCCATCAACGAAGTGCTTGATGTGGTGGGGGATGCAAAGGCCAAGCTTCGGCGCGGGCAGGTTAACATTGTTGATGTTGATATTCCCCTCGGTATGATTTTTCCGGCCGCAAAACTGGCCTTGGTATCCCTGGCTGATACCCAAGGCTCCATGGCCACGCGCAAGCGCTCGCGCGTTGATGTTACCGAGATAACATTTCCCTATAAACCAGGCGATTACGTGGTACATGCTGCTCATGGTGTGGCGTTTTTCCGCGATATTGTGCGGCAGGATGTGGGCGGCGTTGAGCGCGATTATTTGCTCCTGGAATATGCTGAAGGCGATAAGCTCTACGTTCCCGTTGAGCAGCTTGATAGGGTAACGCGCTATGTGGGGCCTGAGGGTTCAAGCCCACGTTTGACTCGTTTGAATACGTCTGATTGGTCTCGTGCACTATCCAAAGCACGCAAAGCTACCAAGCAACTTGCCTTTGATTTGGTAGATGTGTATACGCGCCGTGCGGCCACGCAGGGGTATCGTTATCGGGAAGATACGCCGTGGCAGCGCGAGATGGAAGAGAGCTTCCCTTATCAGGAAACACCAGATCAGCTTGCAGCCATTGCGGATATTAAGGCCGATATGCAGTCGGCACATCCCATGGATCGCTTAGTGTGCGGAGATGTGGGTTTCGGAAAAACCGAGGTTGCCTTGCGCGCAGCATTCAAGGCTACGCAAGATAACAAGCAGGTAATGGTGCTCTGCCCAACCACCATTTTGGCGCAGCAGCATTACACCACGTTTTCCGAGCGGTTCAGCCCGTTTGGTGTGCGCGTTGAAGTGTTGTCGCGGTTTCGCACGCCTGCTCAGCAAAAGCAGGCCCTTGCCGATTTTGCCGATGGCACGGTTTCTGTATTGGTGGGTACCCACCGGCTTCTTTCGCGCGATGTGAATCCGAAGGATTTAGGCCTTGTTATTATCGATGAAGAACAGCGTTTTGGCGTGGGGCACAAAGAGCAACTGAAGAATATGCGTGAATCGATCGATGTGCTCACGCTTTCTGCCACGCCGATTCCGCGTACGATGCAAATGGGGCTTTCAGGCGTGCGTGATATGAGCCTGATTCTTACCCCGCCTGACGATCGCCGCCCTGTTGAGGTGCATGTGGGCGAGTGGGATCCTGATGTGGTAAGCGCTGCTATACGTCGTGAGCTTGCTCGTAAGGGGCAGGTATATTACGTGAGCAATCGCGTACGCTCTATCGAAGAAGCGGTAAAGCGCGTACAGGCTGCTGCGGGAGAGGCGCGCGTTGGGGTGGCTCACGGCAAGATGAGCAAAGATGAACTTGAGCGCGTTATGGAAACCTTCTCGGCGGGCGAGCTGGATGTGTTAGTTGCAACCACCATCATCGAAAGTGGCATTGATAACCCGCATACCAACACCCTTATTATCGAAGATTCACAGCGTTTGGGCTTGGCGCAGATGTATCAACTCAAAGGTCGTGTAGGGCGCTCCTCAACGCAGGCATATGCGTACTTTTTATTCCCTGATACAGTTCCGCTGACCGAAGAAGCCATGGCTCGTTTGACGGCATTGAACGAGCATACCGAGCTTGGCAGTGGCATGCGCGTGGCTATGCGCGACTTGGAAATTCGCGGGGCGGGTAGTTTGCTTGGTGCAGAACAGAGTGGCAACATGTCGGCGGTTGGTTTTGATTTGTTTGCTCAGATGCTTGCCACTGCGGTCAATATGACCCGTGAGGGCAAGAGCGCAAGCGAGGATTATCTGCCGCCTGCGCTATCAGATATCGTGATCAATGTTCCCGATCATACCTATATTCCTGAGGAGTACTTGCCTGATGCCGATGAGCGCGTGCGCTATTATCGTCGTATTGCCAGTGCCGATACTATGGATGCAGTGGAGGAAATTTACGAGGAATTGCGCGCAGCACACCCCGAAATGCCTCAGGCTACCATCAACCAATTTGAAAAGGCGCGTTTGAAGGCGTTTGCCAACGAACACGGTATTCGGTCTATTTCGGTTTCGGCTGGCAAAGTGGTGGTTGAGCCTATAACGCTCAGCCGTGCTCAGGCAACACAGTTGCGCAAGCGATCAGGGCGCTATATGGCAGACCGGAAGAAGATGATGGTACCTCTGCGGGTTATTACTCAATCTCCTGAGGCAGGGCTGTTGGTGCCCATCACGCACTACCTTGCTACCTTGTTTGCCGAAAAAGACGTACAATAGCCAACCTATACCTTGGTTTTGGTGCCCATAGCTATTGTGTTGGAGCTGCTCATCGTGGCGTTATAGAGCTCGATATATTCGCCCTCGTTAAGGGTGATTTCTAGAGGCTCGTCGCCCTCAATTAAGTAGTCAACATCACGGTAGCTTGAATCGGTGTATTTCAAATCGGTCATGATGTAATACGCGCAGTAATTGTTTTTCGCCTCGCCCGGAGCAACGTAATAGGTGCCCGCAGGGACGTCGGTTCCAACGCGATAGGTTCCACTCTCATAAGGGTCTTCAAAGGTTTCGTGCATCTTATCCAAGGGCTCCATAGAGTCATCGTTGTCAAGAATGAACACCTCGCCTTCTTCAAGATCCATGAGGTTGTGTCCGTAATACTCGTTGATATGAACAACATCGTAGGCGCCTTCGTTTACCGAGGAAGGTTGCAAAATAAAGAAGTAAGCCAGGTGGTCATCGTCTCCCTCAAACCAGTAGCTATCAGCAGGGAGATCTTGCCCTACGTAGTACACCCCTTCATCGTATTCGCCATCCTTGTCAGGAGAGGTGGACTTCATTTTGAAATAATCGTTTTTAATGGTGTTGAGCTCATCGGTAGAAATTGACGATTCGTTTTTTCCGCTTTCGCCATGATCGAGATCAAAGTGATCACGGAATGAAACATTGAGATTTTCTGTTTCATCATAGCCGGGGTCTTCCTCGCCATTGGTGTCAGGCACGCTGATTTCGGAGGAGAATTCGTCCACTGAAGAGAAGACGCTATCTTGGATGGCGTTGAAAACGCTGCATCCCGCAAAAACGATTACGCACAGTACAAGAATTGCAGCGATGATGCCAATGATCAAAGGCTTTTTACTTTTTGGGGGCTGCGGCTGCTGGTAGGGGTTTGCAGAATTGGGCGGGATTGTGCCATCTGCTTGATAAGGTTGCTGCTGCGGCGCGGCAGCAGCTGCGGGGTTATACGCTTGAGTTTGATCAAAGGGATAAGGCTGTCCTGCTTGCTCTTGATTGGGCTGCGCAGAAGATGCGGGGGTTGCTTGGTTTGGTTGAGCCGAAGATGCCGAGGCCGTTTGGTTTGGCTGAGCTGCGCCTGGTTGGGGCGCGGTGGCAGGCTCTGCTGGCTGTGACAGCGGTTGCCCCGCTGGTTGTGGTTCTGTTTGCTGGCCTGCTTGAGGTACGCCCTGCTGCGGCGCGGCTGTGGGCTGCTGCGGTGGTTGCTGCTGGGATTGGGGCACGGGTTGGCCAGGCTGAGGCGCTGGCTGCTGATATTGGGTATTCCGCGGATCGTATTTTGAGCGAGGCGTCTCGGGAGGGTTTCCCCAATATGAGGGATCGGGCGTTTTTGCCATGAGAGATCCTTTCAGAGAGATAAAATGCTCGGGGTGCCCCGTGCACTTCGAATGAATCATGAACACCAAAACAGGCAGGCAAGGTAGCTTACGATTACACAAGGCTTGCGATGATTGTAGGGCGTTTTTCACACACGGTGTCACGCCGTAGCAAAACAGTTACGTACCCGTTATCCTTTTGGTTCCTGAGCAGCGGCTTAAGCGGTTTTTGCGATATACGTGTTTAAGCGGGCTTTCTGTGGGCAGTTGCTTCGAAAGAGCACAGCTTGCGGCCCGTGTTGTCGCTTATGCTTACCGTATAAAAGCCCATGGTGCGCCCCTCTTTGTCGGCCTTGCACTCGGCTATAAGCAAGGTGGCATCAGGCGCGGCAGCTGAAAGAAAGCGAATATTACACGCCACGCTCACGCTGTGATACCCGTTAAGGTTTGATGCAACCGCCATACTAAAATCGGCTAAGGTGAAAAAAACACCGCCCATAATGCCCCGGTTGGCGTTCATAAGCTTTTCGGTGATAGGCAATTCGCAGCGCGTATAACCATTGCCAACTTCGGTGATATAGCATCCCGCATCGGTAGCAAAACGGTCGTTTTGAAAGAAGGCCTGAATCTCTTCAAGAGGGCTTTCGTAGGTGAGCATGACTTTTATCCTTTCGTTGCTGAGGGTAGGCAATATTCTTGAGCCGTTATTTCTTTAAAAGTGCAGGCGCCGGTAGGGCAGGTTGCTACGCAAGCGCCGCAGGCAATACAAAGCTTTGCATCGACACAAACACGATTGGTTGCGGTATCAAGGCTTCGCGCTCCGGTGGGGCAGGCGCTTATGCACGAGAGGGTATGGCAGCAAAGCTCTTCGTTGGTTGTGGTGCAGTATCTCCTGATCGTGGCTGCTCGATCGGGGCGTTTTTGCACGGCGGTAACCAGCAGAGCCTGGCGATCCCAAGGGTGTTTGGTCGAAAAAGCAGCATCAGACAAAGGCTTCTGGGGTGTTGAGGCGCGGGCGCTGATAGCTGCCGCTTTGATGCGTCCCTCAGCTCGCAAGCGATCTTGCTGTTCATGAAACCCGCTGGTAGTACCAGAATTGCGTTTGCGATGTTGCCCGCTGGCAATATCCTTTCCCTCTCGAGCAAGCGCCGAGAAAAGCCCTCGACGATCGTCTTCGTCAATATGGGAGAGGGTTTCTAAAACTGTTCCCTTTTCTGGAAGGGTGCGGCAGGCATACACCTCGCCGCTCATCCACTGCTGTGCTGTTTGAAGGGCATACTTAAACAAAGTAGGAGCCTGTTGCCCTGCCACGCTGCAATCGTGGCACAAGGTAAAATCGCAATACATATTAAGCTCGATACCCTCAGCCATCACGGCCGCCCAAAACTCAGGTGGCAGTGCTGCAAGGCAAGGGAGCACGATAACATTATCGCGGGGTTGTGCGGCGGGCGGGAGATACTCGTTGCAAGTAAAGTAGATACCGCCCTCTTCCTGGGCATTGCGAACAACGTTTTGAAATAAATCTGCCAAGGTGTAGCGAGTTTGTATAAAGGCATCGCAAACACCGGCGCAAAGCCCGCATCGCGTGCAAAGCGCCTCATCGATAGAGGGGCCAGATACGGGGCTGAGCGAAATGGCTTGCGTTGGACACACGGCTTGGCAGCGCTTACACGTTGAGCCATAGCAGGCACTGCACCAAGCAGGAAGCGCCGCGATAGGCTCGCGCCAAGCAGTTAACTCTTCCGGCTCAGATTCTTCGCTCTCAAAGGCTTCTGCCTCGAGAGGCTCTTCTTCGGCGTCGCGCGCATGACGGGTGGTACTGTCATGGCTCTTAGGCACCGAACACCTCTGCCAAAACAGCATCAATGCGCGCTACTACATCGGCGCGTTGCATCAGCTCAATGCTTTCAAACAGTGGCGGCGAAACCATGTTGCCGCATACGGCTACGCGAATTGGCTGGAAGACGAGCTTTGCTTTCAGATCAAGCTTTTCGGTTAGGGCACGGCAGGCGTCTTGCAAGGGGTCGCATTGCCAGGCAATAGTTTCATCGGCCAGAATTTCACGAGCTGCGCGCAGAACCTCTTCTGCTCGAGCACCGTCTTTTTTGAGCACTTTAGTAACGCTCTTTTCATCAAGTTCGACGTGCGAACCCCAAAACAGATAGGGCAGTTTTTCTGCAGCCTCGGTAAGGCGGTTTTCGCGCTCGGCAATCAAAGGATAGAGCTGGGCATACCAAGCAGGGCGAGAAGCGATGTCGGCCTTGGCCGCTTCAAGCTCGTTTGAGCTCAGTTCGGGTGCTTGCGTTGAGCTTTCAGAGCCTGAAGGCAGCACCGAGAGTGCAGCGCCCCCAGCTACGCGCAGCCCACGAGCGCGAGCTTGCGCCAACCAGGGAGCGCTTGCTTGTACCCAAGCGGCGCCGTCCATAGCTTTGATATATTGGGCGTTCATCCAATCGAGTTTGGTCTCGTCAAAAATGGCATCCTTTTTTGTGATGCGATCAAGGCTAAATGCTTGTGCCAAGGTAGCGCGGTCGATGAGAGTGGTTTCGCCATCGAGCGACCAGCCCAAAAGAGCCAAGAAGTTAATAAGGGCATCGGGTAGATAACCCAGCTGTTCGTATTGTTCGACGGAGGTGGCGTTGCGGCGCTTAGAGAGCTTGCGGCCATCAGCCCCCAAGATCATAGAAAGATGGGCAAAGGTAGGAACCGGATAACCCAGCGCTTCATAGATCAGAATTTGGCGCGGAGTGTTTGAGAGATGATCATCGCCGCGGATAACATGCGTGATCTGCATATTGGCATCGTCGCACACAACGGCAAAGTTGTAGGTTGGTGTGCCATCGGTGCGAACCAAAATCATATCGTCCATAACGTTGGCAGGAAAGCTCATGTGCCCATAAACCGCATCGTCAAATTCGATTGCGCTGTGGTTTTCGGGTACCTTCAAGCGCCACACATGAGGCTCGCCAGCATCAATGCGTTTTTGTGCTTCTGCTTTATCGAGATGGCGGCACGTGCGATCGTAGCCTGCATAGCCCTCTTCGGTTTGCTCGGCAGCTGCTCGTTTGGCATCAAGCTCTTCTTTTGTGCAGAAACAAGGATAAACTGCGCCTCGCTCTTTTAAGCGCTCAAGGGCTGCAGAGTAGGTATCAAAGCGTTGTGTTTGCAAATAAGGGCCAAAGTCGCCCTCGACCTCAGGGCCTTCATCCCACATAAGACCAAGCCAGCGCAGAGCCCTCAAAATAACCTGTTTGTTTTCCTCGGTTGAACGCTCGGGGTCGGTGTCTTCAATGCGAAGAATAAAGGTGCCGCCTGTTGCGCGGGCAAAAGCCCAGTTATACAAAGCAGTGCGGGCGCCGCCAATATGAAGCTCGCCCGTAGGAGAGGGGGCGAAACGAACCCGTACGGGACGTGTGGTGGTATCAGAGGTCATGCTCAGAATCCTTCCTTGATGAGTGAGTATCCATAATACGATAAACAGATGTGGGATCAGTGATAATGTCTACAATTGCACGCGCAAGGGCGTCGATGCCCACGAGCGAGCTATCAAGTGCAAGATCGTAATTGTCGATGTCATCCCACTGTCGATTGGTATACCTCAAACAATGGTCGCGCCGTTCTTGATCGATTCGCTTGATCGTGGCAAGTGCCTGCTGGCGAGAAATATGATCGCGGTTTATAACGCGGGTGATGCGCGACTCCAAGGGGGCATGCACAAAAATGTTAAAGCAGTTAGGATGTTGCGCCAAAATGTAATTGGCGTTGCGCCCGACGATAACGCAATTTTCGGTATCGGCAAGGCGGGTTATGGTGCGCGCTTGTGCGAGGAACAACGTATCGGTCTCAGTGGGCGAGGCGCCAATGTACTCGTAATTTTGTGCGTAGAGGTTATATAAAATGCCCCGGCGTACATCCTCTTCATTGCGCTTGACGTATTCGGTGGTAAGGCCTGATTCTTGGGCAGTGAGAGTGATAAGTGAGCGGTCGTAAACAGGGATGCCCAGCAGCTTGCCGATTTTCTGGCCAAGCTCGCGCCCACCGCTGCCAAACTCTCGCGAAATAGTAACAACCAGCGGGGTTTGCGCCGATGCCGCAGTAGGCTGGTTTCCTTCCTGTGGGGTTAAGGTGATGTGGCCTTGTGTTGGCGCAAACTTCTCAAAGTTTTTGAACATCTTCCCCAAGGCTTTAATGAACAAGCCAGTACAGGCGGCAGCGATAAGGGTGCCCTCACGCACGCCATATAGCCCCTGCAGGAAGATAAGCGATAGGGCAGCGGCAACAATAAAGTTAATTGAGTCGAAGCCAATTTTGCACTTAGCAAAATCAAGATTAAAAACGCGCGCAATGGTTAAAACAACACCGTCACCAGGCAGCATAATCAGAGAAGCTTTAAGGGTGAGAAAAACGCCAAAGGCTGTAGCGCAGCACGAGATGACCGAGAAGAAGATCTGCACGGGATACCAGGGCATGGGAATGCAAGCGCAGGGCGGCACTAAGAAGTCAATGATGAGGCCCAGCAAAAATACAAAAGGGATTTGTATGAGCTGTGCTGGGTTGTAGGCGCGCCTGAGCAAGATGATTTGAATTACCACAAATATCAGGTTAAAGAGAAAGGTGTAGGTGCCAATGGTAAATGATGTGATGTAAGAAAGTGCGGCAGGTACACATGACATGGTGGAGGTGCCCAGCCCTGTTGCACGCGAGAGCGCAACGCCAAGTGACGTAAAAAAGAGACCTATCAGCATGAGGCATAAACGCAAAATGAAGTTTGGGACGGGTTTATCAAAAAAGCGATACCACCGCTGCGAGAATTTCAATCTGCCTCCTTTCAAGCATGAGAAAGCCCACGAAACCGTGAGCTTAAAAAATGAGCCTATATAGTTTTACTGGTTACCAGAAGCAATTATACGCTAAGAGAGGCCAAATGCGAGCATTGTCGCTCAAGAGTAAGGGTGGCTGGTAGGGTGCATATGAACAGGTATGCGCGTATAATGGAGCCGATATACAAGGAGGATTGTATGAACTACCAAACTTTGCAAGATGAGATCAAGGCCGCCCTTAAGGCGCAGGATAAGAATCGTCTTTCTATTTTGCGTCAGGTACATGGCGAGATTAAGAATATCGAAGTAAATGAGCGCCGCGAGATTACCGATGCCGATGTTGATGCCATGCTCAAGCGCGTTATTAAACAAACCAAGGAAACCCTTGATGGCTCCATTAAGGCAGGCAACAATCAAGAGCGTACCGATCGTTTGGCCGAGCAAGTATCTATTTTGGAGAGCTATTTGCCCAAGCAAATTGCAGGCGATGAGCTGCTCGCCCTTATCGAAGAAGTGCTTGCGGAAACTGGCGCAACAACCAAAAAAGATATGGGCCGAGTAATGGGCGCTCTGACGCAGCGCACGGGTGGCAATTTTGATAAGCCTTTTGCTGCTAAAGAGGTTGGTTCACGCTTGGCATAATTTTGTCTTTTCGTGCCTTTACTCCAAGACTTCATCTATGATGCGCATTGCTTAGCATGCGTGAAATCAACGAGGCAATGCATCTCTCGAGCATTGCCTCGTTTCGATCTTTGAAGTACCTGCTCTACAGGCCTGATTTTTTTATCGGCGGGCGAGCAGTTTGCCGATTATAAGAACCACAAGGGCGCAGAGGGCGCTGGTGATTACCCAAAGCCCTGCCATAGCCGCCCAAAATGCTTCAGGGAAGAGCTGAATAAGGAGCGAGTTTGACGGGAAGGTCCAATTTCCTTGTGCGAAGAGCAAGGTGTGCATCCAGGTAAACAGGCTGTCAAAATCAAGCAGCGCCCATACACCCAAAACAACCAAAAGAGCAAAAACAAGGCTTGCCGCTGCTATGCATGCGGCCCCTACACGTTTGCGTCCTCGCAATAAGCCAAGAGCGATAAGCCCCACCAAACCAAAGCCTGCTACCACGCCAGTTGAAATGCGACCTGTTTGAAACAGGGGCGTGCAATCCTGCAAATGAGAAACTGCTTGTGCTGGCAGGGAGTACTGTTCTACATATGAGGAGCTGGCTTCTTTCAGTGCTTGCGCAAGAGCATTGTTTTCTGCGTCTGCAGTATCGGCTGAATCGGCGGTTGCGTCAGAGGTGCTTTCATCTGCGCCGGCATTGGCAGTACTTGATTGGGCAGTGGCTTCTATGCTCTCGGCATCAAAGCCCAATTGCGCTAATAAATCAGGGCTGTTTTGGGCTACAACAGTGCTGATGGTGTTGTAAAGCTCTTCTTCCGAGGTGCCTTCAATAGAAAACGATCGAGCTGCTTCGGCCAGAGTTGCCATGTCATCCTCGGGGAATACAGAATCCTCCCACCCAGCGAAGGTGTTACCGAGAGCCGATGTTGCTTGAGGCGTTGTGCACACCACCAACCCTGCACCAAACAGGGCATAGGCAAGGCAGAGGCTGGTAGCGAGCGTTAGGATGGCAGTAAGCAGGGAGTTTATCAGGCGCATGGATTATCATCTCGGACGCGAATAGTTGCCGCTGTCATGCCTTTAAGTTTTTTGCTGATGGTGGGATAAGGCCCCAAGCGCGAAAAGATGCCCTGGAAATGCCCGTTGTAGAGGTATAAGCCACTGAGGTTGTTGTACCATGTGCCCTCAAGATCTACTTCGCTATCGGCCAGTGCTTCGATGTTCTCATCGGGGGCAAGCGTGTGGGTTTTGTAGGGCGTGAGATAGGTTTGCACAATAAAGGGCGCGCCCGATGCGCCGTTTGCAAATGTATCGATCAGGGCATCCCACTCGCTTTGCGTTGACGAAATGCCCGCATATACGTCTTTGGCACCGTAATTATCGGTTGGCTTAATAATCCACTTATCTTTATGGCCGCGAACCTCGGCCAGATCAATCTCTTTTTCGTCCAAGAAAAGAGTTTGGGGTACATGGCGCTCGACAAAGGCGTTTTCTTCGCTGGTAAGCAATGCTTTTGTTTGAGGATGGCGCAAAGCTTCGAATATTTGCTTGTCGTGTACCAAATGCCCCGCAAAACTACCAATGAGAACGACAGCCTCGTGGCGCAAAGCTTCGATAAGATCTTGCGATTCATCCCAATGCTCAATAACATCGTTGGTTACGCTGCGCCGCCAAATGGCGTGGATGGGCAGCCCGTCGGGGCCAAGGAGGGCGCCATGTTCAAAGCGCACATCGCGCACATCGCACACAATACATTCGTAACCGTGGCGAGCAAAATAGGTGCTGAATACCTTAAATTCATCAACAACGCCGCACTCCAGATAATCGCAAATAGCAAAACGCCCGTGAGGCACAAACCGCTCTGAGCTTTCGTAGATAGCAATAAACTCGCTTACCCACGAATCAAAGAGCTCGCAAGGCTCAAGGGTGTGTTTGCGGGCAAAGGCTTGGTAGGTGCTTGTCTGCTGAATACTGGCAGTGATTTCTCGATCTTCGTTCATGCCAGCCGAGCCATCGCCATTAAACTCGCAAAATCCTACATCGAGGGTATCTTCATTCAAAAACACATCGATGCGCGCAAAAGGCAGAGGGTCGGCATAGCCGCGGGGAAGCAAAATAAGTTCTTCAAGGCGTTTGTCGAAGGAGAAGATTGAGCGATATTCGGCTGTAGTGCGATAGTGCTCGATAACCTTGCATAAAATGCCATGCGTTGTTTCGGCAACAGAGCGCAGCGCTTCCCAGCTTTCGTCGTCAAACAAACGCGGGATAAAGGAAGAGGCCACTACTTGCTCGTGAACAATCGCGCTTGATTGCTGCATATAGGTATAAGCAGCGTGCCTGCCGGCTATATCTCCATCAAGCGATGCGGCAGTTGCAAAGTATTCTTCAGTGAGATCAGTGTTGCGCGTCATGGCGTCTCGTTTCTCGTTGCGGGTTGTATCCAGACCATAGTATGGCAGCGGAGCCCTCTATGGCAGCAGGGCTTTACAAAATACTAACAGGATCGATATCCAAAGAAACTCGGATGCCCGGCTCTGGTTTTCGTTCACGAAAAACACTTTGAACATAGGTTGCAATATCGGCTGAGGCGGGCGCTTTAATGAGGATGTGATAACGCCAAGAGCCTTTGAGCCGTGAAAGCACGCAGGCCGTTGGTGGCAAAATGAGCCAGGGCTCTTCGTCGGGCAGACATTGGCGCAAAGCGGTAAAAAGCACGTGGCTTGCGGCTTGTACCTGTTGCTCATCCTTTCCCCAGATAAGCGCGTTGGCCAAACGGCGGTAGGGCGGGTACCCTAACCCCTCACGCAGGCGCAGCTCCGACTCAAGAAACAGCGCACGATCATAGGTGGCTGCCGCCCGAATAGCAACATTGGAAGCGCTGTAGGTTTGTACCAGCACCCGCCCGGGTAAATCGGCTCGGCCAGAGCGCCCGGCAACTTGTTCGATAAGGTCAAAGGTGCGCTCTGAACTGCGAAAATCAGGGAGCCTCAGCATAGTGTCGGCATTGATAACGCCCACCAGGGTGACCTCATCAAAGTCGAGCCCTTTGGCAATCATTTGTGTGCCCAAGAGCACCGCCGCATCGGCCGAAGCGAATTTTTCAAGGAGGCGTTGGTGCGCTCCTTTGCGAGCAGTAGTGTCGGCATCCATGCGCACAATGGTGCAGGAGGTATGAGCAAGAAGGGTTTGCAGTTCGTTTTCTACGCGCTGAGTGCCTGCGCCAAAACGTTTGAGGTAGGGGCTGCCGCACTGGGGGCACACCTGGGGTACCGGGCAGGTGTAGCCACAGTGATGGCATACCAGCTTTGAGCCATACTCGTGGTAGGTCAGCGATGTGGAACAAGAGGTGCATTCAGGCACAAAGCCGCAATCGCGACAGAGCAAAAACTGGGCAAAGCCGCGTTGATTCAGCAAAAGTACGGCTTTCTGTCCTTGATCAATAGTTTCAAGGAGGGCGTTTTGCAAGGCCTTTGAAAACATGGATCGATTGCCGCCGCCAAATTCTTGAGCCATGTCTACCACTTGAATGTGAGGGAGGGGTTTGCCGTTGGCACGATGAGGCATGACGACATGGTGCCAGCATGGATCGACCTTGCACTGGTGGAGGGCCTCTAAGGAAGGCGTGGCCGATCCAAGCACCAGGGTAGCGTGCTGCTCGCGGGCAAGCCATGCTGCTACATCGCGGGTGACGTAGCGCGGGGCTTGGTCTTGCTTATAACTTGATTCGTGCTCTTCATCGATAACAATAAGCCCAATGTTTTCCATAGGGGCAAACAAAGCGCTGCGTGCCCCCACTACAACACGCGCGGCGCCAGAGCGGATAAGATCCCACTGATCGTAGCGCTCGCCTTGCGACATGCGTGAGTGCAAAACAGCTACCGTATCGCCAAAGCGCCCGCGAAACCGAGCAAGCGTCTGAGGGGTTAGCGAGATTTCGGGCACGAGCACCAGGGCGCCTTCTCCTTGCGCCAATGCGCGCTCGATAGCGCAAAGATATACCTCCGTTTTACCGGAGCCAGTTACGCCATCGAGAAGGATTACGCTGCCGTTGGCTTTGCTCTGGGCACGGCGTATGGCACCAAGGGCTTGCTCTTGGTCGGCAGTCAGGCGCGTGTGGGTATGGATGCGCTTGCTAAAGCTGCCGGTGGCATCATCGGGCATGCGCACTTTGCGGCGAGTTTCGATGCGAATAAGCCCCTTTGATTCGAGGCTTTTAAGCGTTTGAGTAACCGCGCCGTATTCGTGGGCAAGTTCGCTCACGCGCAAATCGCCTTGGGTTAAGGCTTGCAAAATAGCTTTTTGTTTGGCGGCATTTTTACGGGGAGTGAAGGTATCCGCTGCTGCAAGGCGCACGACCCAACGCTCATCGCTTTCATGGATAAGGGGTCGGGTGAGCTGCCAGCGGCCATCGATATGCTCCATTTTAGGAATACCGCCAGGAGGCATGCAAAGACGAATACAAGCAGCCCAGGGTGCCACATAGCGGTGAGCCAGAAACTGTGCGCAGCGCGCCCCGGTTTGTGTGAAGTACGGCTTGCTCAGCACGCGCACTATGGGCTTGAGTTGTGTGTGGCTGAGCCCTTCGGGAAGGGGGTCGCCTGAAGAGTAGTTGCGTATACCTACGATAAAGCCGACAACCTGGCGCTTGCCCAAGGGAACCAGCACAGCACATCCGACTTGTGCAGGCAGGGGCGGCTCAGCATCTGCGGAAGGCGGGCAACCAGCCTCGCTAGCGCAGGTAGTGCTTGCTTCTGGCTGCATCACGTCAGCTGTTTGCGGCTGCTTTTGCGTTTCGCCTAAGAAATCCTCAAAACTTTGCTGAAGCGTCTGGTGAGAGGTGCGCTTTGTGCTGGATGGGTTTTGAACAGAAGGCAGCGCTTCCCCTGGCTCCAAAAGGGCATACCAATAGGGCGCATCAAGTGCTTGGGTGGGAATATCAAGAATTACCGACGCAAGCCTCATTGTGCAACAGCGGCCTGAAGCTCGTTGATTTTGTTGGTGTACTCCCAGGTAAACTCAGGCAACTCTCGACCAAAGTGCCCGTAGTTTGTTGTTTTGCGATAGATAGGACGGCGCAAATCAAGCTCATCGATAATAGCCCCCGGGCGCAGGTCAAAGACCTTTTTAACAGCCCGCTCGATTGCTTCTTCGGGCACAGTAGCCGTGCCGAAGGTGTTGATCATGACCGATATTGGCCGTGCCACGCCAATGGCATACGAAATTTGTATTTCGCAGCGCGAAGCAAGGCCTGCAGCTACTACATTTTTGGCTATCCAGCGAGCAGCATAGGCTCCTGAGCGATCGACCTTCGTGCAGTCTTTACCTGAAAACGAACCGCCGCCATGACGACCTATGCCGCCGTAGGTATCAACAATAATCTTGCGACCTGTGAGACCAACATCACCCATAGGCCCGCCAATAACAAAGCGCCCGGTTGGATTGATGTAGAGCTCAAGGTTTTCGATAACGCGTACCCCTTCTTCTTTAAACACTGGCTCAATTACGTGCTTGATCAGCTCTTCTCGCAAGAAGCCCATATCAACTTCTTCTGAGTGCTGCGTGGAAATAACCACCTTTTCAACTTGGGTTGGTATGCCATCTTCGTAGCGGACGCTTACCTGCGTTTTTCCATCGGGGCGCAAATAGGGCATGGTCTCGTTTTTGCGTACAGCAGCCAAGCGCTCTGACAGGCGATGAGCAAGATAAATGGGAAGGGGCATGAGCGTTTTGGTTTCGTTGCACGCGTAGCCAAAAACCATACCCTGATCGCCAGCGCCGATATGATCATACGGGTCGCTACCGGCGGCTCCCGTTTGTACTTCCCATGATTCATCAACGCCCTGCGCAATATCGGGCGATTGCTCTTTAATGGCATTGAGTACGCTGCAGGTATCACAATCAAAACCATACTTTGCACGATCGTAGCCAATGTCGCGAATAACCTCGCGGGCAATAGTTGCCACATCAACGTATGCCTGGGTGCGAAGCTCGCCCGTTACCATGACCATGCCCGTTGAGGCCAGGGTTTCGCATGCGCACCTTACCTTGGTGGGATCGGCAGGCTGCCCATCGGGGGCTACATACCCAGCTTTTGCCAGCTCAATTTCTTTAGTAAGAACAGCATCAAGAATAGCGTCAGAAATCTGGTCGCATACCTTGTCTGGGTGACCTTCGGTTACCGATTCGCTAGTAAAAAGATAAGAGCGCTTTTGTTGTGACATAGGTGGGTATCCTCCTAGGAGATCATGCAATGTCATTGTTGGTATAGTAACAAGCTTGGTATAGTTTTTACCGCGGAGAAGTTTTTTTCTACAACCTCTTAACGAGCAACGGGCTCGCTGGCTCCTGAATGGGTAGCTGCCTTCTGGGTGGTTGAGGGGGCAAACGGTTGACGCACTCTTCCCAGGTGCTCGAATTTGGTCATGTCAGTTTTTGCCATGCCTTGCTCAGGGCTTTGACGCTTTTCAAATTGCGCGTCAGTAGGATCGTTCCACAAGCGCTCGGCATAGGGCTTCCAAGCTTCAGCGGCCGCCTTTGTTTTGGCGCATAACTCCTCGGGCGTTTCTTGATCTTGCAGATCTGACGAATGGGCACCAGCGCGTTTTACCATTTCGGTAAGGCGCCCGCTGTTTTCAAGGATGGGGCATGGTTTGAGCAGATTGTCATCGAAGGGTTGCTCGCGATAGTACTCCATAAAGATCGGAGAGCGCAGTGTATCAAGCAGCGATACCTCGCGGATGTTGGCATTGGAGTAGTGGCAAAATACGCAAGGATCCACATCGCCTGCGGCATTGATATGCAAGTATCGGCGCCCACCAGCAATGCAGCCACCCACAAATTCGCCATCGTTTTGGAAGTCGAGAGTAAAGAGGGGCTTTTCTTCGCGCATGGCACGAACAAAGTGGTAAAGATGTTCGCGCTGGTCGGGGCTTGCCATCAATTCGGCGGGAGAATCAACGCCTACAGGCATATAGGTGAAGATCCAAGCAAAGAGAGCGCCTTGATCAATGAGGTAGTCAAAGTATTCCTCTGAAGCAATAGATTTGGCGTTGACGCTGGTATAGCAGCAGGAAACACCAAAGGGTATATGGTGCTGCTTCAAAAGGCTCATGGCATTTTGAACTTTAGCGTAGGTGCCTTTACCTCGGCGGCTATCGGTGGCCTCTTCAAACCCTTCAGCGCTCAGCGCAGGCACAAAGTTCTTAACGCGAATAAGCTCCTGGCAAAACGCCTCATCGATCAGGGTGCCGTTGGTAAAGGAGAGAAATACGCAGTCAGGGTGCTTTTCGCATAAGGTCATGAGATCCTTCTTGCGTACCAGAGGCTCGCCGCCGGTGTAAATATATACGTGAGTGCCGAGCTCTTTGCCCTGATTAATAATGGAATCAATCTCTTCGAGGGAAAGGTTTTGCTTGGAGCCGTATTCTGCAGCCCAGCATCCTTGGCAGTGGAGGTTGCAGGCGCTGGTGGGGTCGAGAAGAATGGCCCAGGGAATATTGCATTGGTACTTTTCTCGGGCCTCTTCTTGCTTTGGCCATGCCATAAGATTGCCGTCGATAAGAAAGGTCTTAATCAGCTGGTCACGCATGTCTGGGTTGGTGTCATTTACAACATGCATGATAAGTTGGTACCAGTTACTTTTATTGTTGATAGCATTGCGAAACGCAGTTCGTTGATTGGTAAAGAGCGATGCGGGCGCTGCCTTATCAAGTAAGTCCATGATTTTAACAACGTTGGTTTCTGGATCAGCTAAGAAGTAATCCAGTGCCTTTGAGTAAGCTGTGCGTTTAATCGAATCTGCGACACTCATGATGACCCCCTCTTGTCATGTGACTTTAGTGTGCAACGACGGTGCTTAGTTGTGGTGCGCGATGGATTTGTTACGTGGTCGTGCGCGGTAGGCATGCGCGATGGTTAAGATATTCTTCGATCGTTGAATAATCCACATTTGTTGATTATACTAAGGCTGTAAGAGGGTTCAATAACCAGAAACTTACCTTCTGTTGAATAACGGTTACCTCTTTGAAATCTGTTGAATAACTGCGGAGGGCATCATGGAGAAAAAGATTGACCGGCGCATCGTAAGAACTCGCACAGCTATGCGCAAAGCACTGATAGATCTTCTGGTAGAGACCGACTATAAAAAAATCACCATCACTGCGCTTGCGCGTAAGGCAGATATTGATCGCAAAACGTTTTACACTCACTATTCTTCTATAAGCGAGCTTTTTGAAGATACTGTTAGAGAACAGGTAAGCACAGCACTGCAGCGGACCGACCCATTGGAACTTTTTCGTAATCCCAAGGCTTATACCAAGCACCTACTGCATCTCATTAGCGAGTCGATACCCATATCTTTTGATAAACGGCGTTTGATCATTCGCCATATTCCTCTGACAGAATATGTGCGCTGTTGGACGGTTGTCTTCAAAGAGCACATCATGGAGCAAACAGGTAAGTTGACTGCCGAAACTGAGCGATGTCTCAAAGTACTTCTTGATTTTTACGTAGGTGGGCTTGCCAATAGTTTTACCTTGTGGGTCAGTTCCGACAATCCTTTGTCTTTTGAGGTAATGAGCGATTTGATCAGCGAAAGCGTTGTTAATGGATTTTCGGGTGTTGTACGTCAATCGGTTGCTTTGAATCTTCTTTCAACGCCATCCTCATAATTGCGTTATTGACCAATTCTAAATAAGCGATAGAATGGCTAGATGTCTTATCTCTGGGTCGTTCTGACCTCAGACACAAGGATGGAAAGGAAGTAACGTGGCAAAAGCCTCATCCACAACGTCCGCATCCAAAGCACAATCGACCACAGAAGAATCAGAAAAGAAAGCAACTTTCCAAGCTTCAAATACCGCTGTTGAGTCGAAAACCGCTTCTAAGGGTGCCCCTTCAAATTCGAAGAAAACCCCAGCTAAAAAAGCTACATCGACAGAAGCGTCAACAAAAGCATCAACTAAAAAAGCAAGCTCTTCTTCCAAGAAAAAGTCTCCAGCCAAAACAAGCACCAAAACCGCCAAAAGCGGCAAGGCTGCCAAAGAGCAGAGCGCTCAAGCGGCTGTTCAGCCTTCTGCTGGCGAGGAAGGAAACGAAGAGCCCGAAGACATCATGGAGGTTGAATCGGTTGAGCCCACGTTGGAAGAGGATTCTTCCGACGAAGATACCAAGGCCAGCGATTTGACTGACGAGGCTCTTTTGGAAGGCATCCCAGAAGAAGAGCTGAAGTCTGCAACCGAAATAACCGTGCCTAAGGTCTCTTCTAAGTCCAAGGCCCCGCGGCGCTCGTCGCGCCACCGCAAGCAAACAGGCGATACCTCGGTTGCTCTGCTTACGGGCGATCCAGTGCGTATGTACCTGAAGGAAATTGGCAAGGTTTCGCTGCTCACGGCTGCCGAAGAAATCGACCTGGCTATGAAAATCGAGGCTGGTGTTGAAGCAACCGCTACCCTTGATAAGGCCGAGGAAGAGGGCATCGAGCTTGAGCGGCGCGAGCGTCGCCGTTTAACGCGCGTCGAGCAGGTTGGCCTTGACGCTAAGCAGCAGCTTATTGAAGCCAACTTGCGTTTGGTGGTTTCCATTGCCAAGCGCTATGTGGGTCGCGGCATGTTGTTCCTTGATCTTATTCAAGAGGGCAATTTAGGCCTGATTCGCGCGGTTGAAAAGTTTGATTACACCAAGGGCTTCAAATTCTCCACGTACGCAACTTGGTGGATTCGCCAGGCTATTACGCGCGCTATTGCCGATCAGGCACGCACCATTCGCATTCCAGTGCATATGGTTGAAACCATTAACAAGTTGGTCCGCATTCAGCGCCAGTTGTTGCAAACGCTTGGGCGCGAGCCTACCCCTGAAGAAATCGCAGAGGAAATGGGCCTTACCCCCGAGCGCGTGCGTGAAATCCAAAAGATTTCTCAAGAGCCCGTGAGCCTTGAAACACCCATTGGCGAAGAGGAAGATTCGCAATTAGGCGACTTTATTGAAGATGATGCAGCGGTTGTGCCGCCTGATGCAGCTAGCTTCTCGATGCTGCAAGAGCAGCTTGCTAAAACGCTGGAGGGCTTGGCCGAGCGCGAGCGCAAGGTTATTTCGTTGCGCTTTGGCTTGGAAGATGGTCACCCGCGCACTCTGGAGGAAGTGGGTCGCGAGTTTGGGGTAACGCGCGAGCGCATTCGTCAGATCGAATCCAAGACGCTGGCTAAGTTACGCCATCCTTCTCGTTCCCAGAAGTTGAAGGATTATCTCGAAGATTAGCACCGATTTTCTTCGTTGCACACAAGGGTCTTTTCTGCCGTGTTTGCTTATAATGCGAGCAGAAAGGGCCCTTTTTCATCGCGCAAGAAGGGCGCAGCGAGCAACGTGTTTGATATAAGGAAGTACCGTGGAACAACTCGAATTCTTTGCAACGTGCCCAGCGGGGTTTGAGCCTCAGCTCAAAGAAGAGCTACGCCAGCTTCGCATCAAACGGGTGCGGCCGCTTAAAGGCGGGGTTGCTTTTTTTGGCAGCGCTGTTGATGGGTATCGTGCTTGCTTGTGGTTGCGGTGCGCCTCGCGTGTGCTTATGGTGCTTGATCGCGTTAGTGCCGCTACGGCCGATGAATTGTACGAGGGGGTGTGCGCTCTTCCCTGGCATGAGCACATTGGTCTGGGAGCCACCATTGCGGTATCGGCGCGGGGAACCAATGCAAACCTGCGCAATACCCAATTCAGTGCGCTCAAGGTTAAAGATGCAATTTGCGATACCTTGCGCTTGGCACAGGGCGCTCGCCCTGATGTGAAGCCGCATCGCCCCGATGTAGCCGTGTGGGTTTCGGTTCATCGCGAAAAGGCTACGATATCGCTTGATTTTTCGGGTGAATCGCTGCATCGGCGCGGATATCGAGGGGAGGGGTTTGCCCATGAGGCACCTTTGAAGGAAGCCCTTGCGGCTGGAATCTTGCTGCAAGCTGGCTGGGATAAGGCGGCCCACCTTGAGGGTATGACCTTCTGCGATCCTCTGTGTGGCAGCGGTACCTTTGTTATTGAGGCTGCCATGATTGCCAGCGATATGGCGCCGGGTTTGTTGCGTGAATATTGGGGTTTTACGGGTTGGCGTGGGTTTGATGCTCGAGCTTTTGATCAGCTGCTTGACGAAGCCGATCGACGCTTTGAGCAGGGTTTGGAGAACATGCCCACCCTGCTTGGGTTTGATGTGAACCCGCAGTGTATACAGTCTGCCGAAGCGAGTGCGCGCAGTATGGGGCTTGCACCCTACGTGCGTTTTGCGCAATCCGACTGTATTGCCTTGCCTGCTGCTTTAGAAGAAGCGGGAGTTTGCCTTGATCAGCCAGGCTTTATCGCAACTAATCCCCCCTATGGCGTACGCATGCTTGCTGGAGAGCTTGATGAGTTTTATGCCCGTTTTCGCGAGGGTGTTGCTGGGCTTTCCTCGTCGTGGAACATGGTGGTTATTACTCCCGACTCCACCTTCGATGCTTCGCTTGGGCTGGACGCCTATTCTGCCAAACCCGTGTACAACGGTGCTATAGAAGCGTGCGTGCGGCAGTATCACTGTGGCAGCTCATGCGTGCAAGAGTTGCCCCTTGTTTCGCTGGTGGGCAGGGAAGTGGTAGCGCTTACTATGAGCGATCATGCCGACCAATTTGCAGCACGTTTGCGCAAGGTTGCCAAGCAACGCAGAAAGTGGGCAAAAAAGAACAACGTATTTGCCTATCGCGTCTACGATGCCGATCTTCCCGATTATGCGGTAGCTATTGATAGCGTCACCGATGTAGATACATCTCTTGAATATTTGGTTATCTCGGAGTATCAGGCTCCGCGTTCTATTGAGCCCAATAAGGCAGCGCGAAGGTTTCACGATGTTTGCAGTGTGGCGGCGCGGCTGTTTGATCTTCCAAATGAGCGCGTGTTTACCAAAGTGCGCAAGCAAGACCGTGGCGGCGGCCAGTATGCAAAGGTGGAGCGTGAGAATTATTGCATTCACACCTTGGAAAATGGCCATCGATTTGAGCTGAATTTGTCGGGTTACTTGGATATTGGGCTATTTTTAGATCATCGCATTACGCGCCAATTGCTGGCCGAACAATCAGCGGGCAAAACGGTGCTGAATTTGTTTGCCTACACTGGCACGGCAACAGTGTATGCCGCTGCGGGTGGGGCGAGGGCCACCACAACCGTTGATTTGTCGCAGACTTACCTTGAAGTGGCAAAACGCAATATGCGCAGTGCGGGTTTTACAGGGCCCCAGCATCGTTTTGTGCGCGCGAATGTTTTGGAGTGGGTGGAGCGCTTCGCAGGCGCGGGCGTGCGCTACGATGTGATTTTTGTTGATCCTCCAACTTTTTCAAACTCAAAGGCAATGGGCAAGACAACCTGGGATATTCAGCGCGATCATGCAGCGCTTCTCGATAAGCTGCAGCGGATGTTGGCGCTAGATGGAGTGATATTTTTCTCGGGTAACCTTCGCTCGTTCAAACTCAACCAAAAAGCACTTGAAGCTTGCGGCCTTACAGCGCGCGATATTACTGCGCAAACCATTCCGGAAGATTTTGCGCGCAACCCCCGCATTCATTTTTGTTACCTCATTCAAAAATGCCAGGGCTCTGCGGCCGATTAACGGTATCGGGCGAGTTATATCTGTCTACCAAAGGCAACTAGAATATTTATACCGCCAATGGCGGTATAATAATGGCGGTAATTATTTGAGGCTCTGTGGTCTACGAACCGCCATTTAATCGAACTGCCAAATCCGAAAACCTTTGTCTATCATGTTGCTTCTTTCGTAGTTTACGTAACATTTTGCTAAGTTTTGCTGCTGGTGTGCACGCAAAAGTGCACGTTCTTTGCAGTAATAACGTTTGACGTTATTAACGTAGAGCGTTACTATATGCTCATGATCAATTCATTTGGAAATAAAGACACACAGCTGTTGGCAGAAGGCGTTCGTGTGTCCAAGTTTTCATCATTTGAAAAGATTGCGCGACGAAAACTAAGACAACTAGAAATCGCTAATACTATTTCAGACTTACGGGTGCCGCCGGGGAATCGTCTGGAATCTTTGCAGGGCGATCGCAAAGGGCAATACAGCATTCGTATAAATGATCAATATCGTGTTTGCTTTTATTGGCAAAACGGTGGAGCGGAACAAGTAGAGATTGTTGACTATCATTGAGGGTGAGCATCATGACAGCGAAACTGAATCCTATTACACCTGGTGAGCTCTTGCAGGAAGAGTTCCTGATTCCTATGGGCATCTCTCAATATCGGCTCGCAAAAGAGATTGGTGTTCCTGCTGGCCGTATTGGTCAAATTGTTGCGGGAAAAAGGGCTATAACGGCTGATACCGATTTGCGCCTCTGCCACTTCTTTGGGCTTTCGGATGGTTATTGGCTCCGAGCCCAGGCGGCCTATGATACAGAACTTGAGAAAGAAAAGCTGAAAGACGAGCTTAAAACTATGAGAACATGGAAGCAGGTAGCTGCTTGCCTGTAATCACTGGGCAAAATATAAATATATTGGTCCGCTCCTGAACGGTGCGGAATTGTGCCTTTTGAGACTTTAGCGTTAACGTAACTAATAAAGACGCTCTACTAGCCTGAAGGTAGGGAATCGTGATCATATATCCCAACCATTCGGATGCGTCTTTTTCTTTCTCTTTTAAAGTAGATCACTAAGACATCATCGTCGTAGATATGGAACTCGAAGTGATTTCCATCAGCAAAAGGCTTCTTTGCAAGGAGATGGTCGTTCCAGCCAGTTTCATCAACGTATCCTTTTTCGGTTAGTTCGTCGATAGTCTCTTTAACGATCATGATAATTTCAATGAACTGCGAGCGGGTGTATTTTCCTTTCAGTTTTTCAGCCGTACGCCAGAAGTGGCGGGGCACGATCACCTCATACATCTAAGCCTGCCCAACTTCCTCTGCCGTCAAACCGAGTTCCAGCAAAATGTCATCAGGGATAACAGACCCGATTGTGGAGTCATCAGGAATTAATCCATATTCTTGGGCTTCTGCATAAACCATGTCCCGTTTTATGTCTTCAGCAATTTCTTGACTCTGGGTATTTACAAACAATCCATCGAAAGGCGTTTTGTCTTCAGCTGCAACCTGAGTTACAAACATTCGCATAGCCATAGGGGTCGTTATGCCGTTACGAGCAAATGCTATATCGGCTTTTTGCTTTATTTCATCATCAACAGTCACCTGAATTAATGCCATTTTGAAACCTCCTATGCAAATACCATAGAATTTCATACGATGTCATTATAGCGAAAGCAAATGCAGCTTTCATCCTATCCGGGTAGCAAAAACAAATGAGGACCGCCCGAAGGCGGCCCTCATTTGTTTCTATGGCTCCCCGGGTAAGGGTTCGCTCGCATCAAGTCCCCGCGAAAATCTTGCGGGGCAACATTTTCGCTCTGGGCGCTTACGCGCCACCTTGACACTCGCGGTTAGCGCTGTGCGCTTCAGCTTACAGCGCTAATCAAACCAACGGTTCTCATCCTACCCGGGTAGCGCACACAAAAAGAGAACCACCTGGCGGTGATTCTCTTTTGAGTTTCTATGGCTCCCCGGGCAAGGGTTCGCTCGCATCAAGTCCCCGCGAAAATCTTGCGGGGCAACATTTTCGCTCTGGGCGCTTACGCGCCACCTTGACACTCGCGGTTAGCGCTGTGCGCTTCAGCTTACAGCGCTAATCAAACCAACGGTTCTCATCCTACCCGGGTAGCGCACACAAAAAGAGAACCACCTGGCGGTGATTCTCTTTTGAGTTTCTATGGCTCCCCGGGTAGGATTCGAACCTACAACCCTCCGGTTAACAGCCGGATGCTCTGCCGTTGAGCTACCGAGGAATTTGGTGCATCTCTCAGACGCAAGAAGTCATTATACTCGAACAGTTTTGCTTTGCAAGAAGTTTGTGAAAATTTCTCTCGAGTGATTTTCTCATAGCAAAGGATGGAACAGGCGAAACATCCCACCTAAAACTCCGAAAGGCAATCCTGCGAGGTTCCGCGCTCTGCTGCGGGAATTGCTGGATGAGCCTTATGTTAAATCAGGGTTTTGTACTTGCATCGGATGGGGAAGAAGAGCCTTAGCGCCTGTGGGATATTGGCTCAAGTGAAGATTATGCTTGCTATGCTTTCCCCCTGTCGAGCTCATCGGCGATAATCTCTTCTACAAACCAGCGCGGATCCTCGTAGTAAAGCTGCGTAATATGCTCGCCTATGCGTATGGTGTAGCACATGCCGTCGCCTCCCACCTTGCGCGATGCGGAGCGGCGGATGCTGCGTACATCATCGATGGCATAGGTTTTGCCGTCGTACCACTGGATGGAGAGCGGACGTACGCGGCCATCTTCGTCCATGCGCGCTGTAACGGAAACGTAGCGCTTTTGCCAGCCGTTCGACCCCTTCACGTCCGACACCTCCTTGTGTAGCTTGTTTGCCACTTCATGCGCCGTGGCCGCGCTCTTTTATCGTAAGAAGCCAACAGGATGTACGGTGTTGTCGCGCTTAATGTCGAGGCTGCTCATAGCTTCATCGCCCAGTTCCACCGCACGATACACGCAGCGGTTACCAAAGCGTGCGCGCAGCTCATCGATGGCACAGTCAAGTTTTTCTTGCTTAAGTGTGCCCTCCGTATCACCAAACAAATCGTGCTGCACGGGTTGCTCGAGGGGGACGAGATTGGTTACTCGCACATGGAGTGCACGAATGGGATGCTCGGCGCTGAGTGGCTGGACCTCTTTGATAAGTGCAAGGGCTGCTTGTGCTACAACGCTTGTGAGACAGGTGGGCGTGCGCAAGGTTGTTTGGCGCGAGTAACCTGAAAGATCGTTGGCACGCCGCACGGCTACCGAAACCGTACGGCAGCGGAAGTGCGATTCGCGCATTCGTTGTGCAACCGATTCTGCAAGCAGCCACACAAGCGCCGCCGTGTCTGCTTCGCACACCAAATCGTGCGGCGCTGTAAGGCCGTTGCCAATACCCTTTATCACGTAATCAACGTCTGCCTTGGCAGGATCCATTACTTTAACAGGGCTGACATCCTGTCCGTTGGCAAAATCGCGCAACATAAAGCCAATTTTGCCAAAGCGGTGCTTCAGAAAATAATCGCTTGCATGAGCCAAATCACCTATGGTGTGGTAGCCCGCAGAATAAAGCTTGCGCGCTGTGGCAGGGCCTACATAAATCATTTCGGATGCTGCCATGGGCCATGCTATACGTTGGTAGTTGTTGCGAGTGATAGCGATAATGCCATCGCCTGAATCGGTATCGCTGCCGAGTTTGGCAAAGACCTTGTTCCACGAAACACCAACTGAAACGGTAAGCCCAAGCTCGCTTTTAACGCGCCCCGAGATCTCTTTGGCTACCAGCAGGGCGTCCCCTCCAAAAAGGGGAAGAGAGTTAGTAACATCAATCCACGACTCATCAAGCCCAAAGGGCTCTACTAAGTCGGTGTAGTCGTAGTAGATCATGCGTGCCAGACGCGAGTAGCGTTTGTAGGCTGCATAGTCGGGCGGCACCACGATAAGATCGGGGCACTTTTGCTGTGCCTGCCAAATGGCCTCAGCGGTTTTTACGCCTGCCGCCTTAGCCTCGCGCGACTTGGCTAAGATAATGCCGTTTCTGCGTTGCGGATCGCCCGCAACAGCAACCGCCTTGCCGCGAAGATGAGGATCGAGGTGCTGTGCTACGGATGCATAAAACGCATTCATATCGATATGCATAATGACGCGCTCGCGCACAGGGCACCTCTCTTTACTCAATAGGAACAAATGTTCGTATAAGGGGTTTTAATAATGAACCCCGAGAGGTGATTAGTCAATCGAACAAATTGTGTTTTCTTCCCTTTGGGCGAGAGACTCTACGAGCGCCCTTCACAAAGGCCTTGCGCCCATGCCTTCAGGTCAGATTCGCTTGCATTTTTGTCAAAGCGCTTACCTTCTAAGAGAAGTGCACCGCTGCAGGAAGCA
>CAZDCX010000015.1:24738-31529 GCA_964504115.1 uncultured Cryptobacterium sp. | reverse complement strand
CACACGGTGGGGCGGCTCGCAGACTACGCGAGCTTGTACTCGTTGGGCTTCAGTGCTTACGAGAAAATCTTTGCTGAATGCAAACTTTTGCCGTTGGGGGCTGATTTCTTCACAAAAGAATACCTATTTAATTTCGAAATGAATAAGTTGCTATGTACGGCCACCTGCAAAAACTATACATAGTGGTAAAACTCACCGACATTCCACAATATCTTGTGATTATTTGGCGTATCATAACGAATCGCTAAAGCAACTACGATGAGCACAGCGGCTAATGTTTGTCCACAGGTTATGCGGAATAGGACGCATAACCAATCAGCTCAAAGTGAATGAGCACACGTAAAGCCAAGGCACGTTAGCTTTATAGTGCGGCAGCTGTGCCACCATAAAACGGGGATATACGAATCTTTAAAGAGGAGTGCAGAATGAAGATTATTAAGCGCGATGGCTCTGAGGCAGTGTTTGATATAACCAAGATCTATAACGCCATTAAAGCTGCAAGCGATGAGTCTCCTGAGGAAGAACGGCTCACACCGCGCCAAATTGATTATGCCTCTCATAACGTTGCTGATGTATGCGAAGAAGCGGGCCATGCGGTCTCGGTAGAAGAGATTCAAGACCTGGTAGAAAACGAGATCATGGCTCTTCATAAGTTCGAGGTGGCTCGTCGCTATATCATCTATCGCTACGTGCAAAACCTAAAGCGTCAGTCCAACACAACCGACGACAAAATCTTGGCATTGATCGAATGCAACAACGAAGAGGTCAAGCAGGAAAACTCAAACAAGAACCCTACGGTCAATTCGGTTCAGCGTGATTATATGGCCGGCGAGGTCTCTAAAGATTTGGCGTTGCGTATTTTGCTGCCGAGCGACGTGGTGCAAGCTCATGAAGAGGGCATCATTCACTTCCACGATTCTGATTACTTTGCTCAGCACATGCACAATTGCGACTTGGTCAACCTGGAAGACATGCTACAAAACGGCACCGTTATTTCAGGCACGTTGATCGAAAAGCCCCATAGCTTCTCGACGGCCTGCAATATTGCTACGCAGATTATTGCCCAGGTGGCTTCAAGCCAGTACGGTGGCCAGTCCATTTCTCTCACGCATCTTGCACCCTTTGTCGAGGTAAGCCGCAAAAAGATTCGCCATGATGTTATTGCTGAGCTCAATGAAGTGGGCGTAGAGCCTTCCTCTGAGCAGCTCAACAGCATCGTGGAAAAGCGTTTGCGCGATGAGGTACGCCGGGGCGTTCAGACCATTCAGTATCAGGTGGTTACTCTTATGACCACCAATGGCCAGGCTCCTTTTGTTACGGTGTATATGTACCTCAACGAAGCTCGCAGTGAGGCTGAGCGTCAGGATTTGGCCATCATCATTGAAGAGGTGCTTCGTCAGCGCTATGAGGGAGTTAAAAATGAAGCAGGCGTATGGATTACTCCTGCCTTCCCAAAGCTGATTTACGTGCTGGAAGAAGACAACATTGCAGAAGGCACGCCCTACTATTACCTGACCAAGTTAGCCGCCAAATGCACGGCAAAGCGCATGGTGCCGGATTACATTTCCGAGAAGATCATGATGCAAAACAAGATCAACGGTAATGGCGAAGGCGATTGCTATACCTGCATGGGGTGCCGCTCGTTCCTAACACCCGATCGCTCGGGCAATGGCTACAACAACGTAGCAAATGCCGGTAATTATGAGCCTGGTAAGCCCAAGTATTACGGGCGCTTTAACCAGGGCGTGGTAACCATCAACTTGGTAGACGTGGCTTGCTCATCGTTTCGCGACATGGATAAGTTCTGGGAGATCTTTGATGAGCGCCTAGAGCTGTGCTACAAGGCACTTATGTGCCGCCACAATCGTTTGAAGGGCACGCTTTCCGATGCGGCTCCGATTCTGTGGCAGTACGGAGCTCTGGCTCGTTTGAAGAAGGGTGAGCCCATCGACAAACTGCTGTATGGCGGATACTCCACCATCAGCTTGGGCTACGCGGGCTTGTATGAATGCTGCAAGTATATGACCGGCCGCAGCCATACCGATCCAGAGGCTACCCCGTTTGCCATGGCCGTCATGCAGAAGATGAACGATAAGTGCGCCGAGTGGAAGGCTGCCACCGACATTGACTTCTCGCTCTATGGCACTCCGCTTGAGTCTACAACGTACAAGTTTGCAAAGTCACTCCAGCGTCGTTTTGGCATCATCCCTGGCATAACCGATAAGAATTACATCACGAACAGCTATCACGTACACGTTACCGAAGAGATTGATGCTTTTGACAAGCTCAAGTTTGAAAGCCAATTCCAGCCGCTTTCACCGGGTGGCGCCATCAGCTACGTGGAGGTGCCCGATATGCAAGATAACCTCCAGGCCGTTATTCGAGTGATTCAGTACATCTACGATCACATCATGTATGCCGAGCTCAACACCAAGAGCGATTATTGCCAAAAGTGCGGTTTTGATGGCGAGATTCAAATTGTTGAAGATGACGGCAAGCTGGTATGGGAATGCCCCCATTGCGGCAACCGTGATCAGGAAACCCTTAACGTGGCGCGCCGTACCTGTGGCTATATTGGCACCCAATTCTGGAACCAGGGCCGCACGCAAGAGATTCAAGATCGCGTGCTGCATCTGTAGGAAAGAGCTATACCGCAGCTTGGAAGGTGTGTCGCTCTATGGAGGGTGGCACACCTTCTTTTAACAAGGGCTGCAGACACACAAACATGAGCGGGGAAACGTGAACTACTCAACGATCAAATACAGCGACATAGCCAACGGGGAAGGCGTGCGAACATCACTGTTTGTTTCGGGGTGCAGGCGCAATTGCCCAGGGTGCTTTAATGCTGAGGCATTTAGTTTTTCAGCTGGCAAGCCATTTACTCGCGAAGATGAAGACAAAATCCTTGAGAGCCTCCAACCATTTTATGTTGATGGTTTGACTGTCCTCGGTGGCGAGCCTATGGAGCCAGAAAACCAGCGCGACCTTCTCCCTTTTTTGAAGCGCGTGCGCACGGCCTTTCCAAACAAGAAGATTTGGTGCTTTACCGGGTTTACCTATGAAGTGTTAGCAGGGCAAGAGCAGCTTGAGCCCGGCAGCAAAGAGGCGCGCGGGCGCACCGATGTTACTGATGAGCTGCTGGGATGCATTGACGTGCTGGTCGATGGGCCCTTTGAGGAGGAGCTGCACGACATTACGCTTCGTTTTCGGGGGTCTTCCAACCAGCGCATCATCGATCTGGCCGCCACGCGTGCTGCGGGGTCGGTGGTGCTGTGGGAAGACGATCCGCTCTTCCAAACCCACACCATGTAAGCTGGCAGCGCGGCGCATGCATTCGGCTCCAGGGGGAGCTGCTAAAAAGTTAACCGCGGATATCATTTCTTATATGTGCGTGATCTTCTTCATTGCCCAGGCGTGATACTATAACCTCCAAACGAAAGGATCGCTCACATGTATGATGGAGAATTTGAACCTGGCCGCAACGATGCTTGCTGGTGTGGTAGTGGCAAGAAGTATAAAAAGTGTCATTTAAATTTTGATGCCCGCTTGCAGGATTACTATGAACGGGGTTTTGAGGTGCCTGTTCGATCGCTTATTAAAACTGCGGCCGATATTGAGGGCATAAAAAAGAGCGCGGCTATTAATATTGGCGTGCTCGATTATGTAGCTGAGCATATTGGACCTGGCGTCTCGACGCAAGAAATTGACAAATGGATCTATGATTACACCGTTGAGCGAGGCGGTATCCCGGCCGATCTCAACTACGAGGGGTATCCTTTTAGCGTGTGCACCTCTATTAATGATGTGGTGTGTCATGGTATGCCTTCTGAGAAGGATATTTTGCAAGAAGGCGATATCGTCAACGTTGATTGCTCAACTATTCTCGATGGTTATTTTTCTGACTCGTCTCGCATGTTTTGTATTGGCGAGGTGTCAGATGAGCGGCGCCGCTTGGTTGAGGAGACCAAAAAAGCCATGGAGGCAGGTCTTGCAGCGGTTAAGCCATGGGGGTTGCTAGGCGATGTTGGGGCAGCGGTTAACGCATATGCTCAAAGCAAGGGCTACTCGGTTGTACGAGAATTTGGTGGCCACGGTATTGGCTTGGAATTTCACGAAGATCCCTTCGTGAGTCATGTTTCCGAGGCAGGAACCGGCATGATTTTGCCGCCGGGGATGGTGTTTACCATTGAGCCTATGATCAATATTGGCAAGCCCGAAATTGATATGAGCGATCCTAATGGGTGGACAGTGCGCACGGCCGATGGCTCCGATACGGCCCAGTGGGAGATTCAAGTTTTGGTTACCGAAGATGGGTATGAGTTGCTCTCGTGGTAAAGCGCGCGAGTGAGGTTTGATAGCATATCAATGAGCCTTAAGCACGAGTAAGGTAGTTTGTTTAACCGTGTGGTGGGGCAGCAGGTTTTCAAAGGGTGCCAGTGCCAACAGGCTCGGCGTAAGCTGCCTAATCAGCCAGCGCCTACCAATAGTCTTGAAAGGGGCTTGAGCGTTGAACGATCTTATCGAAAAGATTAACGAAGCGGCATCAGTCTTGCGAGACTTTTTAGGCGATAAAAAACCGGTGTGCGCCTTAGTGCTTGGCAGTGGCCTTAATTTCTATGCTGATGAATTAGAGCAGCCCCAAGTTTTACCCTATGGCGATGTTGCCCATATGAAGGTGTCAACGGCCGATGGCCATAAGGGCCAGTTCGTTTTGGGGCGCGTTGCTCAAAGCGATGCCTGGGTGCTGTGTATGCAAGGTAGGTTCCATTCCTATGAAGGAATAACGTCGCAAGAGGTAGCCTTCCCTATTTGGGTTATGCATGCTTGTGGTGTTGATACGCTGGTAACCACTAACGCCGCCGGGGCTCTCAACCCCGCCTTCGAAGTAGGGTCGTTTTGCGTGATGACCGACCACATCAACATGACTGGCCGCAATCCAATAGCGTGCTTTGAGGCAAGCGAGTTGGCTGATCGTTTCGTGCCCATGATGGGGGCATACGACGAGCCGCTTCGTCAGGCCTTGTTAGATTGTGCACAGCAGGTGCGTGTTCAGGTCAACCAAGGCGTTTATCTGGGGCTTCTTGGTCCTAGTTTTGAAACACCGGCCGAAGTGAAGCTTTTTGCATCGTGGGGTGCCGACACGGTAGCTATGAGCGTGATTGAAGAAGTGATAGCCGCACGTCATGTTGGCATGCGTGTTTTGGGCATGTCGCTTATTTCAAACATGGGCTGCGGGATTGAGGGCGCCGATCCGTCGGGCGAAGAGGTAAATCAAGCAGCCCTCCGGGCTGAGCCTGCCTTTCGCGCTCTTATGAACACGTTTCTCCCAGGAATTCCCAAGGTGTAGTGGGGGCGTGAGCTGTGTTTGATAAAGAGCTTTTTGATCTGGAGGGAATCAAAAAAACCTGCGCTATTTTGGTTTTGCTTGCTCTTGCGGAGGCAGTTTGTATCCTCGCTCAGGCTTTGGGGCTTTCACGTGCGTTGACGCAATTATGGGAGGGCGCCACCATCGAAGAGGTGCTCTTGTGGCTCATGATATTCTCTGGAGCCTTTTTGTGCGTGCGCCTTGTGCTGAATATACGTGAGTCGTTTATGAGCAGCTACGCCTACAACGTTACCACGGCAAAACGGCAAGAGCTTATGGAGTCGGTGTTTTGCACGGGTGCTCCTGCTATTCAGGCCTTTGGCACCGGCGTTACCTCCACCATGGCGCTTCAGGGAATCGATCAAATGAAAAACTACATCCAGTTGGTGTTCCCCAAACTCATCAATATGATGGTGCTGCCTGTTGTTTTCATTGTTGCAATCTTTATAGCAGATTGGGTATCGGGCGTTGTGGTGCTGGTGATGTTTCCAGCCATGATTTTGCTCATGGTGCTCATTGGGAAAACCACAGCAGAGCGAGGGCGCAAGCAGCACGGCGCCTTCAAAGTGATGTCGAACCACTTTATCGATTCGGTACGTGGAGTAAAAACTATTGAAACCTTTGAGATATCAAAAACCTATGCTGATCGCGTTTATGAGGTGAGCGAGCGGTTTCGCCAGGCAACCATGGATACTCTCAAAACCGCCCAGCTATCAGGGGCGGTACTAGATTTGTTTGCAACGCTGGCCCTTGCGGCCGTTTCTATTATGCTGGGCATGCGCCTTATTGATGGCTCTCTTGTACTCTTGCCGGCTCTCTATGTTCTTATTCTGACGCCTGAATATTTCAAACCAGTGCGCGAATTTGCCTCGGATTACCATGCATCGCTTGATGGCATAAACTCGCTTCGTTCTATCAACCAAATCATTGCGGCTATAGGGCAGCAGCCTAAAGCGGTTGCCCTGCCCCCGTGGCAAAAAACAAGCTGCCTTCAGGTGCGCGAATTGAGCAAGGAATACAAGGGCTTCCCGGCTCTGAAGTCTCTTTCGTTTTCGCTTACAGGTACCATGCGTGTTGGCGTCATAGGAACCAGCGGGTCAGGAAAAAGCACCTTGATTCGCTTGCTTGCTGGCATGGAAGATCCCAGTTCGGGCGCGATTGCTGTTGACGAAGTGCCTCTTACAACCTTGCGTCAAAAAGATTGGCAGAGCCAATTGGCCTACATTCCGCAAAATCCGTATCTGTTCAACGTGAGCCTGCGCGATAACCTCACGTATTACAATCCTCAGGCGTCGGATGAGCGCATTGCAAAGGCTATTGAGGTGATGGGGCTGCAAGGCTTGCTGGATTCGCTTCCCGCGGGGCTGGATTCCTTCATTGGCGAGGGCGGGCGTGGCCTTTCCGGCGGGCAGGCTCAGCGCATTGC
>CAZDCX010000015.1:20507-24638 GCA_964504115.1 uncultured Cryptobacterium sp. | reverse complement strand
AAGCGCAGCGGCGTGCACTTTAATCGCTTGGTTCAAGCGATGCACGGAGGCGATGCGCTGTGATTGCTTGGATTCGTGCTTGTTTCGCATCATCAAAAAAACTCGCTGCAATTATTCTTGCACTCGGGCTTACCGCAACTGTGTTTTCGGTCGGGCTTATGTTTGTGGCGGGCTATCTTATCAGCGCTTCTGCCGATAACATTTATTCGATTCTCGTTTTGAATTTACCTCTCGCGTTTGTGCAAATCTTTGGTTTAGGAAAGCCGATTGCCCGCTATGTAGAACGCCTCGAGAGCCACGACTGGGTGTTGCGCCTTACATCGAACTTGCGGCGTCGGCTGTTCCTGGCCGTACAAGTGCAAGTACGCGGCGATCATCGCTTAAAGACGGGCGAAGTTTTAGGTTCGCTCGCAAGCGACATAGAGCAGGTTCAGAATCTGTTCTTGCGCACGGTTTTCCCGATTTTGATCTCCTGGCTTTCGGGCTTGCTTTTAGTGATTATTGCCGGGTTTGCTTCCCCTCTGCTTTTTGTATTTGCCGGCATTATGATGGTGGTGCTCTGTGTACTCTTGCCGCTGCTTTCGCTTTGTATTCAGCGCGCCAAGATTGTGCAAGCAAATAACGATCGAGATCAGCTCTACGCCACCCTTACCGATTCTGTTTTGGGTGCTCAGGATGTAGCCATCGCGGGTCGCGGCGAGCAGGTGACGGCAGCATTTTTGCAACGTTTTGAAAAGCTCCACAAGCGGGAATCTGCGCTTGAGCGCGGCAATCGTTTGCGTTTGTTGGTGGTGCAAGTTCTTCTGTGGGTAAGTTTGCTGGTGTGCGTGCTTTGGGCAGCCGAAGCTCTAGGCGGCGTGCATGGCGGATCGGCAAACTGGATTGCTGCCGTTGCTTTGGGATTCTTTCCGCTCATCGAGGTGTTTGCCAGCTTATCGCAGCAGTTTGAAAACGGACTTTCTCAGAAAGAATCGCTTGAGCGTTTGAGTAAGCGAGGCTTTTTGAGTGCTCAAGAGCATAGCGTGCCCGCTTCTGCGCAGCCACAAGGATGTGATATAGCTCTTGATCAGGTTTCTTTTTCTCACGATGGAATAACGCCGGTCTTTGAAAATCTGAGTTTGACTATTCCGCAAGGGCAGAAGCTGGGAGTTTTGGGCAGAAGTGGGTCAGGCAAAACCACCCTTATTCGGTTGATCCATGGCGATTTGGAACCCTCTGCCGGGTCGATCAGCTTCGGCGGCATCCCAGTGGCACGTATGCGCGATCAGATTTGGAATCATGTTGGCCTGATTTCGCAGGACATCTATATCTTTGCCATGAGCATTTTTGACAATCTGCGCCTGGGCAAAATTGAGGTGAGCGAATCTGAGGCATGGGCTGCTCTTGATGCTGTGGGGTTAAAGTCATATGTCGAGGGCTTGCCCGATAGGCTTGAAACCATGGCTGATGAAGCTGGCTTGCGCTTTTCTGGGGGCCAGAAGCAGCGGCTGGCGCTTGCTAGGGTGCTCCTGCAAAACCCCGAGGTTGTTATCTTGGATGAGCCTACGGTGGGGCTTGACCCCATGAGCGAGCAGTTGGTGCTGGATACGGTCAATCGCGCTTTTGCAGGAAAAACGGTTGTGATGGTAACCCACCATCTCCAGGGCCTAGAAAAATTCGATAGGGTGGTCTTTTTAGAAGAGGGACAGCTGATTATGGATGGCAGCCCCAAGCACTTGGCTCAAGAAAACGAGCGCTACGCTAAATTGTTAGCCTTTGATACCGGAATCTAATGGTTGGCTCCGTGCGGGCGCGTTAGAATTAACTTGAGACTCGATGTACGATTGAGGTTACTCGGCAGGGTATTTACGAAACGTTAAGGAGGGGGGATTTGTATGGAGTTCTTATCTGATCCGGTTGTACTGGCACGAATTCAATTTGCCTTTACGGCGATGTACCATTTTCTGCTCGTTCCGGTTTCTATCGGCTTGGGCTTGATCGTGGCCATTTATTCAACTCGTGCTTACAAATCGGAAAAAGAAGAAGACGTAGCAGCTGCAAAGTTCTGGACGAAGATCTTTACCGCGTGCTTTGCTCTCGGTGTTGCCACCGGTATCACGATGGAGTTCTCGTTTGGTACCAACTGGGCTGACTATGCACGCTTTGTTGGCGATATCTTTGGTGCACCGCTTGCGGCAGAGGCTTTGCTGGCATTCTTCTTGGAATCCACGTTTTTGGGTGTATTGCTCTTTGGGCGCAATCACGTTGGCAAGAAGTTCTACCTTGCTTCAGCATGGCTGGTCTTCATCGGCTCCGCGCTTTCTGCTTTGTGGATTATCATTGCGAATTCGTGGATGCAAACTCCAGCTGGCGCTGAGCTTTCAGCTGCGGGCACGCAGGCCATTTTGACCGATTTCTTTGCTGCGGCGTTTAATCCAACAACGCTGGTTCGCTATTCGCATGTGATTTGCGCTGTGCTTATCATGGGTGCTTTCATCACCATGGCAGTTGCGGCTTGGTATATGCACAAAAACGAGCACGAGAGCTTCTCGATGCGCGCTATGAAGATTGGTGCTGTTGTGGCAACAATCAGTTGCTGCGCCATGTTGGTAACGGCTCACTCTTCGGCCGTTGTTGTTTCCGAGGAGCAGCCAACCAAGTTTGCCATGATGGAAGGCATGTATGAAAACGAAGTGCCACCGCTCTATGCCATTGGTTGGGTGGATGAAGAAAGTCAAGAGGTCATTGCACCGATTGCCATTCCTGGCGGCACGAGCTTCTTGGCTACTGGCACCTGGGATACCGAGTTTAAGGGCTTAAATGAGCTCACCGCTTCGGGCGATTATGCCGATGCTGATGTTGCCGATATGCCGGTAAATGTTGTGTTCCAGAGCTATCACATGATGGTGGCTATGTTTATCTTGATGGGCATAACGCTTTTGCTGGTGCTTATCTTTACGTTCAAAGGTGGCTCAATTCGCAAAAAGCGCTGGTTGCAGTGGCTCGTTATTATTGCGCCCCTGTTTGCGGTAATTGCTATCCAAGCTGGTTGGTGGACAGCAGAGTTTGGTCGTCAACCGTGGCTGGTTTATCCTTCAGTAACCGGACCGGACGGCGTTGAATTGCTTACCGCCAACGGTATTTCGCTTGCTGTTTCAGGGCCCGAGCTCATTATCACGATTGTTCTGTTTGTTGTGGTATATCTGATTCTCTTGATTGCCTGCGCTCGCATTGTGGCGAAGTTCATCAAGGAAGGCCCTGTTGAGAAAGAGAAGGTTGCCACGCAAGGCGCCACCTCTTTTGTGGGATCAGGTTCTGCTTCTGCTGCGGAAACGAACAGCGAAGCCCCGAGTGAGGAAGGAGAGTAGTTATGGATATCACGATTCTCCAAGCACTTTGGTTCTTTCTGATCGCGGTGCTTATTGCCGGATACTTCATTCTCGATGGTTTTGACCTTGGCGTAGGCGTTCTCTATCCTATTTTGGGCAAGAACGAAGAGGAAAAGGCTATTTTGCGCAGAAGCGTTGGCCCTGTTTGGGATGGTAACGAGGTATGGCTGCTTACTGCTGGCGGTGCTTTGTTCGCGGCATTCCCCTTAGCCTATGCAACTACCTTCTCGGGCTTCTACTTGGCTGTAATGCTGGTACTGTTCGGCTTGATTGTGCGTGCTGTTTCGTTGGAATATCGTGCGCACGATAATGCCTGGAAGAAGTTCTGGGATGGGTGCTTCTGTGTTGGCTCGTTGCTGCCTGCTTTGTTGTTAGGCGTTGCTATTGGGTGCGTATATGAAGGCATTCCTATGACGCTCAATGGCGATTACTCAGGCATTCCGCTTCTGGGTTTGATCACGCCGTTTACCTTGCTCTGTGGCGTGATGGGGTTGGTGCTTTGCCTGACCCAAGGCTTGGGTTGGCTGTGCATAAAAGCTCCTTTGAATGGCGAGCTCTATCAGCGGGCTAAATCGCTGCGCTCTAAGATGCAGATTGTTTCGCTGGTTGTTTTTGTTGTTCTTACTCTTGTGGCTTTGTTTGTGGTGCAGCCTCAGATGTTTGAGCCTCTTGGTGGTGTGCGTATTGCTTTGGCCGTTTTGGTCGTTGTGCTTCTTGTTGCGGCTTGCGCCATGGGCGGCAAAAACGATCTGGCTACCTTCAT
>CAZDCX010000015.1:18927-20407 GCA_964504115.1 uncultured Cryptobacterium sp. | reverse complement strand
TCTGCTGAATACCTGCTGGGCATTGGCCATCAACAATGCTTCAGCGGCAAGCGCATCAATATGGCAAAGGCGTGCTACTTCGTTACAAGTTTTTTGGAGTAAAGCAGCCTGGCGATCGTAGGAATAGTCCACCTGAGGCCATGTCTGATTTTGCGGCGAACCCTGAGTAAAATCCCAGGGCACTTCAGGCGCATCGGTTTCAAGGAGAAGGCGATCGCGGGGAATTACTTGTACGTAAGCGCGACCTCGCTTGGTGGCAAGCATGCGTGGGTTGATCGAAAACCAGCAGCCCAAAGCAATGGCTTGCTGCAACTGATCGGAGCTACCTGAAAACCAATGAAAGATAACAGGAGCATGGGATGCGCAGGAAGTTTTGCCGAGAAGCGACAAGACCTCGTTGTAAGCGCGAACGCAATGAAGAGACACCGGCAACGGATGGTTGCAGCAGCGTTTTATTACGTGGCTGAGCGCCTTCATTTGCTGGGGGGCCGCTGCAGCCCAACGCTTTGAAAAATCTAAACCTACTTCGCCGAAAAAATCAGCATAGGCAAGCAAAGCGTCAAATTGATCAAGCAAGCTGGTCAGCTCTTGGCTGCTCGAGGGCACCCACCAGGGGTGCAAACCAAGGCCGCGATATATTTGCTCGGTCTGGCACCTATCTTTCAGTGATAGGGAACCCTCAAATTCTTGAGGAGTAACACTGACCCATGCAAGGGAAGATCCACTTGCGCAAGCATCACGAACCAAGGCAAGGGAATCTGCCGTAAATCCGATATGACAATGAGTGTCAAAAAATGCCACGGTGTTCTCCTTGTCTGTCTGTAGTGCTCTGCCGACGTCTTGTTACGTGCTTCTGTGAGCACGGCTGAGTTTTGCTCGCTTTGGTTTTGTGGTGCTCCTTTGAAAGCATAACAATATTGTAATCGTCTGAGTTTGAGCGGTACTATACTCAAACGCGTGTTGCGCTCGAGGGTATGCCACTTTTTACCATAGGCGCGGCACAGTATTGCTATTATTTACAGGCAGCAAAGCGCTCCTTCGGGCTGCTTTCGCGTATCTACGTACCTATGTATGAAGGAAGCGGGTTCATGGGCACAAAGTCTTCGACTGGAATTTTTACGCGCGGCTTTGTTATCGGAACAGTTATTAACTTCCTTCTGTTTCTTAACTACTTTCTTCTCATGACCACCATGGCAAGTTACTGCATGGAGTCGTATACCAGCGATACCAGTATTTCTGGTTTGTGTGCAAGCATCTTTATTGTGGGAGCTTTGATTGCCCGCTTTGTTGGTGGCCCTCTTATTGATCGCATCGGACGCAAGCGTATTTTGATGGTAAGCACGTTGCTCATAGCGCTGTTTTCGGCATGCTATCTTTTCAGTTTTAACTTAGTTACGCTTATTGTGCTCCGAACGCTTCATGGGCTTTGCTACGGCATCGCTCAAACAACCATTACTGCCGTGGTAACTGATCTTGTTCC
>CAZDCX010000015.1:0-18827 GCA_964504115.1 uncultured Cryptobacterium sp. | reverse complement strand
AGGCAAGCCTCATTTGCAAGGCGGGAGCGTGGCTCTCTGATTGCCGATCGTGTAAATCGAGCGTTAATTCACGATAAACTCGTTGCATTTTGTGGGGTTTGGGGCATAATGAATTCAGTTTTTTTGCAGAACCTTGCTTGTGCTGGCTGGTGCAATTTGCAAGAGCACCGTGCGGTTCAGCAAGAGTTTGCAAGCACCTAAACCGTTGACGCGGAAGTCAAAGCGAATAGGCGCGCACAGAGAGCTTGGAGTGCTGAGAACCAAGCCGAGATGCCGTTTGCCAAATGGGCCGCTGAGGGCGCACCGAACAAGAATATTTTGTTCTTTAGTAGGATGCGACGTGATGGCATACGTTAGTTGCCGGAAATATGTTGGTATTTCGCAGAGAGCACGCATAACAGCGTGAATCAAGGTGGCACCGCGAGCTTTGAGCCCGTCCTTGACAGCAGTATTGTCAGGGGCGGGTTTTTGTTTTGTGGCAACAATCTACCCCTTCGCTTCAGAAAGGATGGATGTGCGATGCAAAAGCTCTCCAAGCTCCAGCCAAATCTTGAAGAAGTGCGCGTGCTCGCTGGCCAGCCTGATATTTGCCGCGTGCCCGTGAAACGCGAGTTGTACGCAGACCGCATCACGCCCATCGAGGCTTTGCGAGCGCTGCGTCAGGTGAGCAACCATTGCTTTTTGCTCGAGAGTGCCGAGGCCGATCAGCGCTGGGGACGCTACTCGTTTTTGGGATTCAACCCTTCACTCGAGCTCACGTGCGCCGATGGGCTGCTTACCATCAGGCGAAACGTTGAGGGCGGTGTAGCAACGCGCGAACAATATGAGGTTGATCACCCCGGAGATGCTATTCGCCAGGTCATACAAGAAAACAAGAGCGCCCGCATGGAGGATTTTCCGCCGTTTACGGGTGGCTTGGTGGGTTATTTTTCGTACGACTACATCAAATATGCTGAGCCCACTCTTCGTCGAAGCGATCTTGGGCAAGAAGATTTTCTTGATGTTGATCTGATGCTCTTTGATACCCTTATTGCGTTTGATACCTATCGCCAGAAGGTAATCCTCATTACTGGGGTACGCGCCGATGATGTTGAGCAATCCTACGCAACTGCAGCGCAGCGTCTTGATGCGCTGGAAGAGATTCTCTTTGAGGGCACCCGCTATGCCTTTGAGCCGCTTCATCTGGAGGGCGAGCTCAAGCCACGGTTTTCAAAAGAGCGTTTCTGTGAAATGGTTAACATTGCCAAGCACCATATTCATGAGGGCGATATCTTTCAAGTGGTTCCTTCAAATCCGCGCGAGGCACAAGCCAAGGGCAGCTTATTTGATGCATATCGGGTGCTGCGTTGCTCAAACCCTTCACCGTACATGTTTTATTTTACGAGCGATGATGTTGAGATCGCCGGGGCTTCCCCCGAAACGCTTGCAAAGCTGCAAGATGGCGTGTTGTGTACCTATCCGCTTGCTGGGACGCGCCCACGCGGAGCTACCCCCGAAGAAGATCAACGCCTTGAGGCTGATTTATTAGTTGACGATAAGGAATTGGCTGAGCACGACATGCTGGTTGACCTTGGCCGCAACGATCTTGGTCGTGTGAGCGAGCTTGGCTCTGTCAGGGTAGAAACCTATCGTCAGGTGTTGCGCTTTTCGCGCGTGATGCATTTAGGCTCAACCGTAGTGGGACACATTGCCTCTGATAAAGATGCAGTTGATGTGGTTGATTCCATTTTGCCAGCTGGCACCTTGTCGGGCGCGCCAAAACTGAGGGCTTGCCAGATCATTCAAGAGCTCGAAGGGGCTAAACGCGGAATTTATGGTGGCGCTTTGGGCTACCTGGATCTGACGGGCAACTTGGATACCTGCATTGCCATTCGCTTGGCTTACAAGAAAAACGGTCGGGTATGTGTGCAGTCGGGCGCTGGCATTGTGGCTGACAGCAACCCCGAGACTGAAAACCAGGAGTGCCTCAATAAGGCTCGTGCAGTCATCGAAGCCCTGCAAGAAGCTGAAGGAGGTTTGGCATGATTGTTTTGATTGATAATTATGACAGCTTTTCCTACAACCTCTATCAGTTGATTGGTGAGCTCAATCCCGATATTTGCGTAATCAGAAACGACGCCATGAGCGTTGAGGAGTTGGTAGCCCTACAGCCAGAGGCCATTATTCTCTCGCCCGGTCCAGGCAGGCCAGCCGATGCAGGAATCTGCGAAGAGACGGTGCGTGTGCTCTCGGGCAGGGTGCCCATACTGGGCGTGTGCTTGGGGCATCAGGCTATTGGCGAGGCTTTTGGCGGCGTGGTTGGCTACGCCAAAGAACTCATGCACGGTAAGTCTTCCATGGCAACTGTTGATACTCAGTCGCCTTTGTTTGCGGGGATGGCCTCACCATTGCAGGTGGCGCGCTATCATTCACTGGCGCTGGTACCTGAATCGCTGCCGGATTGTTTGCGCGTTATTGCTCAAACCAGCGACGGGGAAATTATGGCTGTCCAGCATTGCGAACATCCTACCTTTGGTGTGCAGTTTCATCCCGAATCGATCCTTACCCCTCAAGGCAAGGCAATTCTCAAGTGTTTTTTAGACATTGTGTCTTCGACTAATACTCATCGCGATTGAAAGGAATAACTGTGATTAGAGAAGCCATTTTCAAAATTGTAGACAAGAAGGATCTCACCTACGATGAGGCCTATGCGGTTATGAATGAAATTATGTCGGGCGAAACAACCCCCATTCAAACCGCCGCTTTTTTGTCGGCTCTTTCGACCAAGAGCACTAAAAGCGAAACCATCGACGAAATATCAGGATGCGCAGAAGCCATGCGTGCTTTGGCAACACCGGTAAATTACGATAAACCAGTGCTCGAGATTGTTGGTACCGGTGGCGATAAGGCGGGAAGTTTTAACATTTCCACAACAGCAGCTTTTGTGATCGCAGCTGGTGGAACCAAGGTGGCCAAGCACGGCAATCGCGCCGCTTCAAGCCTTTCTGGTACCGCCGATTGCCAAGAGGCCCTCGGTGTTAATATCAATCAAGATCCAGAGCTTTGTGCCAAGTTACTTGACGAAGTGGGTATGTGCTTCTTCTTTGCTCAGAAGTATCACACGGCCATGAAATACGTTGGCCCCATTCGCAAAGAATTGGGTATTCGCACGGTGTTTAACATTTTAGGTCCGTTAACCAATCCAGCTTCGCCCGAAGCTATGGTATTAGGCGTTTATGACGGCTCACTTGTGGAGCCGCTGGCTCGCGTACTTACCAAGCTGGGTGTTAAAGACGGCATGGTGGTATACGGTTTGGCTTGTTTGGACGAGCTTTCCACGGCTTGCACCACGCAGGTATGCGAGTTTCATGGCGACCAGTATCAAACCTATGAGGTCAACCCGGAAGACTTTGGTATGGAGCGCTGCGTCCGCGACGATCTTAGGGGCGGTAACGCTGAGGAAAACGCTCAGATAACCCGCGATATTCTGAGCGGTAAAGATCAGGGTTGCAAGCGTGACACCGTGCTTTTGAACGCGGGTGCCGGGCTCTACATTACTGGTAAGGCGCCGTCCTTGGCCGAAGGCGTAAAGCTGGCTGCAGAACTGGTTGATTCGGGTAAAGCCCTCAAGACCATGGAAGCCTACATTGCCATGTCAAACGAAGGCTAAGAGCCGGGCAGCAACGTTGATAGTGGGCAGATTGAAAGCAAACAAGGAATAAAGGAGACGCGAACGTGATCCTTGATGATTTGGCGGCATATGCACGGCTGCGCGTGGAGCAGGCTCAGCGCATAAAGCCCTTGGCTCAGGTGCAAGCCGAGGCGCGCTCAATGGCCCATGGCGAGCGCATGGGTACGATTGAGGCCACAGCGCCCCGCTTTGCCGACGTGCTGGCCGCCGACCGGCTCTCATTTATTTGCGAGATCAAACGCGCATCTCCTTCTAAGGGGCTTATCGATCCAGAATTTCCCTACCTTGATATAGCGCGAGAATATGAGCAAGCTGGCGCCGATTGTATTTCGTGCCTGACCGAGCCCAAGTGGTTTTTGGGTTCAGATAAGATTTTTACTGAAGTGCGAGCCGTTCAGAAGCGCCCTATGATTCGCAAAGACTTTACGGTCGACCCCTATCAGGTGTACGAGGCAAAGCTCTTAGGCGCGCAAGCGGTGTTGCTTATATGCAGCTTGCTGGATACCCGCGAGCTGGAATCGTACTTGGCCTTGTGCGATGAGCTGGGCCTTGACGCGCTGGTTGAAGCTCACGATGCACAAGAAATCGCGTCTGCGGTTGCTGCTGGAGCGCGCATCATTGGGGTCAACAACCGCAATCTCAAGGATTTTACGGTTGACTTTGGCAATGCCCAGCGTTTGCGTGAGCTCATTCCCCCCGGGGTGCTGTACGTGGCAGAATCGGGCGTTAAAACAGCCGAAGATGTGGCCCAGGTGGCCGCTTTGGGGGCTGACGCTCTTTTGGTTGGCGAGGCTCTTATGCGCTCGCCTGATAAAAGCGCTTTGCTTGCAGAATTTCGCCGGGCTGCTCAAACTGGCAGTGCACAAGCAGGAGCACTTTTGGAGGGGCAACAGAGCAAAGGCAAGTTTGACGGCGCTTCGGTTGAAGGGCAATCGACGGGCATCCAGGCTTCAGGCGGGCACACGGTACAGCAAACCACTAGTAATTCCACGTTTGCAGCACCGGTAGCAGCGTCGGTGGGCGAGGCTCAGCCCATAGGCGCAGCAGCCCAGGCTCCAGAAGCCTCCCAGCTTGCGCAAAGCAGAGCAAAAGGCGCTGCCCACATGGGGGCAGAAGATGCCGTGGCGCTCAAGTTTTGTGGCGTGAGTCACCCCGATGACGCGCGAGCTGTGAACCTTATCAAACCCGATTATGTAGGGCTGGTGCTTTGGCCATCGAGCAAACGAGCGGTAAGCGCGTCTGAAGCACGCACGCTGAGCAAGATCCTCGACCCCACTATTACGCGCGTGGGCGTGTTTGTAAACGAGGAAGTAGAGCAGGTAGCTCGCTATGCCGAGGAAGGCATCATTGAGGTGGCTCAGCTCCATGGCGTGGAGAGCGAAGAGTACATAAAGCGTCTGCGCGCTCGTGTGCCCGCGCTTGAGATTTGGCAGGCATTTATTATTAAAACTGCAAGCGATGTGGAGCGCGCTCAACATTCAACAGCTGATAAAGTGCTGGTTGATGGCGGCAAGGGAGAGGGCGAAGCCTTTGAGTGGCAGCTCTTGCGCAATCTCAAGCGTCCCTTTGTGCTGGCAGGGGGGCTTACTTGCGAGAACGTGGCGAAAGCCATTGAGGTTACCAGCCCTGCCATTGTCGATGTGAGCAGTGGTATCGAGCGGGATACACGAGCCCCCGATGGACGCACGCGTAAAGATCAGTCCAAGATGGAAGCGTTTGCTTATGCGGTGCGCCGTGCGCGCCAAGGATAAGGCAGATAAAAGACGAGATACCGCGCCCAAAGAGGCGCTACCAGGATAAACGGAAAGGAATTCTCTATGTCGAAAGGAAGGTTCGGTATTCACGGGGGGCAATACATTCCCGAAACCCTGATGAATGCCGTCATCGAGCTTGAAGAAGCCTATGAGCACTACAAAAACGATCCAGAGTTTAAAGCTGAGCTTTCGGCCTTGCTCAATGACTACGCCAACCGCCCTTCACTGCTGTATTATGCCGAGCGTCTTACGCGCGAGTTGGGCGGCGCGAAGATTTACCTCAAGCGTGAAGATCTCAACCACACGGGAGCACATAAGATTAATAACGTGCTGGGGCAGGTGCTCTTAGCCAAAAAGATGGGCAAAACGCGGGTTATTGCCGAAACAGGCGCCGGCCAGCACGGTGTGGCCACGGCTACCGCAGCCGCCCTTATGGATATGGAATGCGAAGTATTCATGGGCAAGGAAGACACCGAGCGTCAAGCCTTGAATGTGTACAAAATGAAGCTGCTCGGTGCCCAGGTACACGCGGTGGAAAGCGGCACGGCTACCTTAAAAGATGCTGTCTCAGAAACCATGCGCGAATGGACCAACCGTATTGCCGATACGCATTATGTGTTGGGTTCTACCATGGGGCCGCATCCATTCCCTACGATTGTGCGCGATTTCCAGGCAGTTATCTCGCAAGAGATTAAAGATCAATGCCTTGAAAAGGAAGGGCGCCTTCCCGATGTTGTTATGGCGTGTGTTGGTGGTGGCTCGAATGCTATGGGTACGTTCTACCACTTTATCGAGCACCCCGAGGTGCAGCTTATTGGCTGCGAAGCAGCTGGGCGCGGCATTGATACTTTCGAAACGGCGGCCACGGTTAACGTGGGAAGCGTTGGTATTTTCCATGGTATGAAATCGTATTTCTGCCAAGACGAGTATGGTCAAATCGCCCCCGTATATTCCATTAGCGCTGGTTTGGATTATCCCGGAGTTGGCCCTGAGCATGCCGCGCTGCACGATTCGGGTCGCGCAAGCTACGTGCCCGTAACCGACGACGAAGCGGTAAACGCTTTTGAGTATTTGAGCCGTTTGGAGGGAATCATCCCTGCTATTGAAAGCGCTCACGCGGTGGCCTACGCTATGAAGCTTGCTCCCACCATGAGCAAAGACAAAATAATGGTTATTACGCTTTCAGGTCGTGGCGATAAAGATTGTGCTGCCATTGCCCGTTATCGAGGAGAAGATATTCATGAGTAACCCCCGTATTAAGGCCGCTTTCCAAAACGGCAAGGCTTTTATCCCATTTGTAACGTGCGGCGACCCCGATCTTGAAACCACCAAACAGATATTGGTAGAGCTTTCAAAAGCGGGAGCTTCCATTATCGAATTGGGCATTCCTTTTTCTGACCCAACGGCAGAAGGCCCGGTTATTCAGGAGGCCAATATTCGTGCTCTGAGCGCAGGCACAACAACCGATAAAGTGTTTGACATGGTAGCCGAGGTGCGCACTGAGGTTACTACGCCTTTTGTGTTTATGACCTACGCCAACGTGGTATTTCATTATGGCATTGAGCGTTTTTGTAAGCGAGCTGCCGAGGTTGGCATGGACGGCCTCATTTTGCCCGATGTCCCCTTTGAGGAAAAGAACGAGTTTGCGCTCACGTGCGAAGAATATGGACTTGATCTGATCAGCTTGATCGCGCCCACTTCCGAGGCGCGTATCGACACCATCGCTCGCGAGGCGCAAGGGTTTGTTTACTGCGTAAGCTCGCTTGGCGTTACCGGGACACGAAGTGAAATTACTACCGACCTGGGTACTATCGTTGCCCGTATTCGTGCGGCAACCGATACTCCTGTTGCTATTGGCTTTGGTATTTCCAATCCTGAGCAGGCAGCTGCCATGGCAGCACAAAGCGATGGAGCCATTGTGGGTTCAGCTTTGGTAAAAATCGTTGCGCGCGAAGGCAAGCAAGCGGCGCCTGCGGTAGGCAAGTGGGCTCGCGCCATGGTAGAAGCGGTGCGCGCTTCTTAAGAGTTGCCGGCCGCGCGTGGTCGTGCAAAAAAATGCATGCTTTGTTTAAGGGGTGTTGACACAAGGTCAATGCCCCCTTTTGTGTGCCCATCTGCCCCGAGGCGGGTGAGAATAGTAAAGAGGCAAGAGCGTGCTGCCAGATGAGCAGCGGGGATTATAAGAACTTAACGTCGATGCCCTTATCTTTGTAATGGGGATGATGCTTTAAGAATACGCGCCTGCAGATACGGGTAATACCCAGCGCGAGAAGCGAAACTACCAAAAACGACACGGTAAGTTCTAACACGGGACTATTGTGCTCAAACCACGCATAGAGGCTTGCCAGGGCAAAAAAGGCGCTGAGCACAATCGTGAGTACGGTAAAAAATTGAATGAGGATTTCTTTTGCGCGGGTTGGCGAGCGAAGCCATGACACCACAAAGTAGACGACCAGCGCCAAAACAACCAAAGCTATGATGAGCGGCAATGACTGCATAAGTCGTACTATGGCGGCCATAGACCTTCCTTCCCCTCGTGGTGTCTATCATAGCGTTCTTTTTTCTTATTACCGTGCTCGTTGTTTAAATGAACCTAAGCTTACTTTGGGCGGATCGAGGCAAGTCTTAAGCATTATCTATGAGAATTTCTAAAAAGTTGTGGGCAGGCTTCGCCGCTACGTTCGCGTGAAAAATGAATAAAGGGCGGACATTGCTTTGTCGGAGTTGGACCTTTTTGGGTAGTATGAGAACACTGATTGTTATACCGAAGGAAGTAGAGGCTGCTGTGAATTCAGGAGCGCAGAGTAGAGAAGTTACGATAGTAAACAACACCACGCAGCGTAATCGCAGATATAGCTTCTTGCTCATGATAGCTCACATGTGTGACGACATCAATCAGGGCGCCTTGGTGGCTACCATCCCGTTTCTGGTGCTCTACGGTGGCTACTCGTATGCCGCAGCCGCAGCGGTACTCTTTGCTTCCAATGCAGCCTCGGGGATTATTCAGCCTCTGTTTGGATGGTTGGGCGATAAAGTATCGCGTCCCTGGTTTATGTCGCTGGGCATTTTTTTAGCGGGGCTTGGTATGACGGGAGTTGGCCTTTTTTCAGATTATCCTCTCGTTATGGCTTCGGCGGTAGTAAGTGGTATCGGCATTGCTATGTTCCATCCTGAAGGTGGCCGCCTGGCTAATTTGGTTGCGGGTGAGCAGAAGGGCTCTGGCATGAGCATCTTTGCCGTAGGCGGAAAACTGGGCTTTACCGTTGGGCCTTTAATCGCGGCAGCGGTTTTGAGCACGTGGGGCATGGCAGGAACGGTTGTATTTATTATTCCTTCTGCCCTATGCGCGGTTATTTTGCTTGCTTTTACTCGCACTTTTATTTCATTTGGTGTGGCTGATGCTGAAAATAAGAGTGTATTAGAAGTCAAAGATAACTGGCGTGCTTTTGGCATCGTTATGGGGGCTATCTCCATGCGCTCCATTGTGTACTACGCTCTTATCTCCTTTGTGCCGCTGTTTTTGGTTGCCAATCTTGGGCAGAGTGAATCGTTTTCTTCATCGGTTATTTCGCTGTTTGCAATCGTGGGGGCCTTTGGCACTATCGCGTCGGGCTGGGTTGGGCAGCGTACGGGTGCCAAACCGCTTATCATTGGGTCGTATACCATATTGGCGGTGCTGATTGCCCTCTTTGCATTCAATCAATCCTTGCTGGTTGCCTTAGGCCTCATCGTTGTAATGGCGATCTTTGTCGATCTTGCCTACCCCTCAGCGGTGGCTTTGGGGCAAGGGTTTGTGCCCAATCATCTTGGCATGGCGTCAGGGATTTCATTTGGCGTTATGGTGTGCATCGGCGGCGTGATGTCACCGGTGCTTGGCCTGGTGGGCGATGTCGTTGGATTGCAGCCGGTAATATTGCTGTTGGTTGTTGTTGCTTTGATTGGCGCTGGCATTGCGCTGTTTATCCCCTCAAAGAAGGGTTTGCGTCGTTAGGCTTCAGGGGCTTGAGACGAAGAAAGCTCGGTGATTAAGCCGGCCATCTCATCAAGGGATTGCTCAAACAGTGCAAGGGCATCCTCAACGGGCTGAGTGCTGGCCATGTCAACCCCTGCTCCGCGCAAAAGATCTAACGGTGGTTTTGAGCAGCCGCCCTTTAAGAAGGCAAGATAATCCTCTCTGGCAGTATCGCCCCCCGTTAAAATGCGCTGAGATAAGGCAATGGCAGCCGCAAAGCCCGTGGCATATTGATACACGTAAAAATGGTAATAAAAATGCGGAATGCGTGCCCATTCAAGTGCGATGTCATCATCAATCTCGATGCCGTCGCCAAAGTAGATCTCATTGAGCTTGCGATACGTTTCGCACAGCACATCAGCAGTTACGCCGCTGCCGCTGGCTACCAGCTCGCTTACCTTGAGTTCAAATTCGGCAAACATGGTTTGGCGGTAGAGCGTTGCACGGAACTGCTCTAAGAAGTGATTCAAAAAGTAGGCACGCTCGCTGTTATTGCGGGCATGATCGAGGAAGTAACGCGTTAGCAAAGCTTCATTGCAGGTGGAAGCCACCTCTGCCACAAATATGACGTAATCAGAATAGCAAACCGGCTGGTTTTCGCACGAAAGATAAGTGTGAATCGAGTGGCCCATTTCGTGGATGAGCGTGAACACATCGTCGAGCTTTCCTTGGAAGTTCATCAGAATAACCGGATGCATGCCGTAGCCACCAGCAGAATAAGCGCCACTTCGTTTACCGGGGGTTTCGTAAACGTCAACCCAGCGCTGCTCCAAGCCGCGCTGCACTAACGTGCAATAATCTTGCCCGAGGGGTTTGAGCGCCTCAAGGATAATAGAGCAGGCTTGGTCATAGGTAAAAGTCAGATCAAGGTCGGGCACGATGGGTACGTACAAGTCCCAAAAATGTAGGGTGTCAACATCAAGCGCTTGCTTACGTAAGTCTATATATTTATGCAAAGCCGGCAGATTGCGATGAACCGCTTCAATGAGATTGGTGTACACCTCGGTGGGCACTTCGGTTCGATCGAGAGCACTGGCAAGGGCAGAGGGGTATTTGCGAGCATCGGCAAAGAATTTCAGCTGCTTGTTTTGCGCACCAAGTGTTGCGGCAAACGTGTTGCGGAAATGTCGATACTCGCCATAGAGCCCATGATAAGCCGACTCGCGGAGCATGCGATCGGGCGAGGTCATAAGGGGGATGTAGCTGCCGTGAGTTACCGCATGGCTCGCTCCGGCAGAATCGATTGCATCGGGGAAGGTCAAATCGGCATCGTTGAGCAGAGAAAAGATATTACCTGGCTGGTTGGCCATGTCTCCTGCGGTGGCGAGTAACTTTTCTTCTGCGGGCGAGAGCGTATGGTCGCGCTGGCGCAGGATAACATCGAGCTTGCGCCGATAGAGCTCAAGGCCAGGCTCTTCACGATAAAACGATGCCAACGTGTCTTCGCTCAGGGAAAGAAGCTCAGCGGTAAACCAAGAGCATGAACTGGCGATTGCCACATAGAGCGTCATTACCTGCGAAGAGAGATCCTGATAGCGCGAGCTGCGCGTGTCTTCATCGCTTTTGCGCTCGGCGTAATTCACCAGTTTGGTAAGAGCAAGATCTGCTTCGTCATCAAGGCGCAAAAAGGCAAGCAAGTTTTGTGCTGATTGAGAGATCGTCCCACTAAACGATTCGTATCGGCCGGGGAGTTCCTTTGCTTTTTCCAGAGCGGCAAGAAATACCTCATCGCTTTCGAAAATGCTGGACAAATCCCAGCGATATTGTTCTTCAATACTGTCACGAGAGGCTGGTGCAGTCATGCGGTCTCCTTGCGATGGGGTGGATGGCGTGTGGTGAGTATAGCAAGTCACATTACCTTGCTATGATAAAGCTCGTTGTTGGTAGAGTCCATGATCGTAAAACTTGAGCGTGCGATAATAGCCCCGTGTTCCAATGGCGCTGATAACGTTGATCTTGGTGTATCCAGCATCGCGGGCAAGGGCGCACGCTCGCTCGATCAGCTTTCTGCCGAGCCCCTGATGCTGGGCACTGCCCGAAGAACTGTGGAGGCGCTCCGCCCGGCCGTAAATGTGAACTTCCCGAATCATGGCCTCGCCAAGCGCTATGGGAAAGGCGAGAAGAGGCTGGCCGCCTGTGTGCGTGCGCACTTTTGTCGCACGGGTAGGGCATGGGGCAGATGCTGGGGGTAGCGTTGGGTGCGGGGCGTCGCTTGCTACTGTACCCGCACTTGAAGAAGCGGGGTTGCTGTAGCGTTCGATACAAGATTGCACAACATCTTGGTGGGGCAGTGATAATCTCAAGAAACCAGCTATGCGATTTTCGGGGGTAACCCACTGCAAAAAGTATTCGCGCGAGATGGTAGTTTCGTACGGGATAACATCAAGACGCAATTCTGCCGGGTCGGCTTCAGACAAGCTAATTTCACGATGGCGAATCTCTTCGGTGGTGTATCCTTGCGAGTCAATGCGCTCTTCCACCATTTGGCGGAGGTTGACTTTCTTGTTTCCTGCCACAATGTCGCCGGCCGAGAAATCGCGTATCATGCGCGAGATGCGCGTAAAGGGGGGTGTTGCGCAGGTGTCGGCCACCAAAACATCAACCAGGGTTTCCTCGGGGTAGGGCTTCCAGGCGCCCTGCTCATAGAGAGTGCATAAGTGCGTCCCCTCAATTAAGGCGCACGGGTAGAGTTTGATCTCGTCAGGTTGATAAGGCGCTTCAGTAACAAGGCGCCGATAGTCTTGCTTATCTGATTCGGGGGTTGCGCCATAGAGGTTGACCATGGCATGCACATGAGTTTTAAACCCTAAAAGCCGACAGGCTTCAAAAGCTTGTTGGATGTGAAGCTGCGTTACGTGGCGTTTATTGGTGCGCAGAATCGCTTCGTCAAGACTTTGGATACCCATTTGTATCTTGGTGCAGCCAAGGGCGCGCATAAAAATAAGGGCATCTAAGGTAATGTTATCGGGGCGCGTTTCTATCACCAGGCCAACAACGCGATGGCGGGCGGCTTCGTTTCGCGTATGCTCCTCCTGCAATTCCGAGAAGGTCGCCGTTTGGTACGGGGCAAGGGCTTTCCATGCAGTGCTGGCACCATATAGGGCATCGAAGGCCTGATTGTAGGTAAGGTTATGGCAAGCGATCTCTTGTTGGAGGGGTGCTACTTGCTGCTGGAGCACATCGGGGTCGCAAGAAAGACCTGCTTGTTCATACCAAGCTATGCGCTCGGATATGCCTGCGTGATGATTGCTGGTATCCAGGCCATTTGCCCCGTTGGCGGGGTACAACTCGCCTACTGCTTTGTGAGGATCTTCGCGCTTTGGGCACATCTCAAGCTCTTCTTCAGGGTGGCTTGCCTTGCAGCGCGAGGTTTTTGCGCTTCGAGAGCAGGCGACTTCGGGCGTTTGGTGTACTTCAGAGGCATCGTTGAGTGCTCGGAAGAGCTCGCGCACAAACCATATCTGGTATGCTTGCGGGTAATCGCTCCATGTTCCGCCCAAAATAATGACTTCTACTTTATCGGTTACGTGCCCCATGGCATTGAGGGCTTGCAGGCGTGCGCGCACTTGCAAATACGGATCGAAGTAGTTGCGTTCGGCTCGCTGGCATGCTGGCTCATCGGCAAGGTAGCTTTTGGGCATGCGAAGGTCGCTTGGGCAGTAGAGGCAATCGCTCGAGCACTTCCACGGCTTGGTCAGCACGGTGATGGTGGCAACCCCTGAGGCGGTACGCCGTGGTTTCATTTGTAGCGTACGCATAACGCGCTCGTCCATCTCGGGGGTGATGCCCCACAAGTCAAGCTTCTCGGGTTTATGCTTCTTCACGGCAAGGTAGTATTCCAGCAGCCGCTTTTTAGAAAGCGGGCGCGTGGGATGAGCGGGCGTGGCTAGGTGGGAAAAGGCGCTGTCGCCTGAGATAGGGCTTTGCGAATCAAGCTCCTGGCTTGCGTTGTACGATAAGGGCTCGCCCGGAGCGTTTTGCCGCTGCTCTTCAAGAATGCGCTTATTGTGTTTGTTGATCAGCTTGGTAAGCGCGCGATTATCGAGTTTATCGCCGCTTTGCAGAGCCGCTACTATGTCCAAAAGAGCCTTTTCCATAGAGGAAGATTATAGGGCGTTTGAGTTGCTGGCGCGCGTTTCGTCACGTAAGTTTTACTGGTGTGCTGCATATAATGGCTAAGGGTGTCGTATCATGGTACGAGCAAGGAAACGACTCCCCATCAAGGCAGCCATCTCGCTCGCGAGCAGTTTGGGTAGTGCGCTGTTTGCCCCGGCAAGGCAGCATGCTCGCACTGAATACATACGCCTGAAGGGAAGAAGGGTAGGAGCAATGGTTTCTCGCATTTATGTTGAGAAGAAATCTGGTTTTGACGTTGAGGCGCAGCAGCTTCAGCATGAATTACAAACAATCCTTGGCATTGCCTCGCTTGAGCAACTTCGCCTGATCAATCGCTACGATATTGAAGGTTTATCAGACGATCTGTTTGAGCAGTGCATCCCGGTTGTGTTTAGCGAGCCTGCTGTTGATGTGGCGCGCGCAACCTTGCCAGAAATCGACCAGGCGTTAGCTGGATCCTTGCCAGCCGATACGGTGGTATTTGCGGTTGAATTTTTGCCCGGACAGTTTGATCAGCGCGCTGAATCGGCAAGCGAATGCGTACAGCTTATTAGCCAAGGCGAGCGCCCAACGGTCCGAAGTGCCAAGGTGTACATCTTGCAAGGTGCTCTTTGCGCTGATGAGGTAAGCACCATTAAGCATTATGTCATTAACCCTGTTGAAGCGCGCGAGGCCTCTCTTGAAGTGCGCGCAACCTTGCACCTTGCTGCGCCCGATCCCCAGCCCGTCGAAGTCATCGAGGGTTTTACCGAGCTTTCTGAGTCAGAGCTACAACAATTCCTATCCGATCGCGGTTTGGCGATGGATTTAGCCGATATCGTTTTCTTCCAGAAGTATTTCAAGGAAGAGGGGCGCAATCCTACCATTAGCGAGGTTAAGGTTGTCGATACTTATTGGTCTGATCATTGTCGTCATACCACTTTTGGCACCGAGCTTACCGATGTGAGCATCAGCGATGAGGCGGTGCAACTTGCCTTTGATAAATATCTTGCCATGCGCCACGAATTGGGTCGCGATCACAAGCCTGTTTGCTTAATGGACATGGGCACAATCGGCGCAAAGTACCTGCGCGCCCATGGCGGCCTGGCTGGTTTAGATGAGTCTGAAGAAGTGAACGCCTGCACCGTTAAGGTAACGGTTGACGTGGATGGAAAAGATGAAGAGTGGTTGTTCCTCTTCAAAAATGAAACCCACAATCATCCTACCGAGATTGAGCCTTTTGGTGGAGCCGCAACGTGTGTGGGCGGTGCTATCCGCGACCCACTCTCGGGGCGCAGTTATGTTTATCAGGCTATGCGCGTAACGGGTGCGGGTGATCCTACAGTGCCGGTTGCAAATACGCTTGAGGGTAAACTGCCTCAGCGCAAACTGGTTACTACGGCAGCGGCTGGCTACTCGTCCTACGGCAACCAAATTGGATTGGCTACTGGGCAGGTACATGAGCTCTATCATCCAGGTTATGTTGCCAAACGTATGGAAGTTGGTGCCGTTGTAGGAGCAACGCCTGCCGATCATGTTCGCCGCGAAGAGCCAGCGCCAGGCGATAAGATCGTCTTGCTTGGTGGCCGTACTGGGCGCGATGGTATTGGCGGGGCAACGGGCTCTTCCAAAACGCACAACGTGGAAAGCATCGAGACTTCAGGCGCCGAGGTCCAAAAAGGTAATGCTCCTGTGGAGCGCAAGATTCAACGTTTATTCCGCCGTGGCGAGGCATGCCGCCTCATCAAACGATGCAACGATTTTGGCGCAGGCGGTGTTTCGGTTTCCATTGGCGAGCTGTGCGATGGGCTCTATATCGAGCTTGATAACGTACTCAAAAAGTACGATGGGCTTGATGGTACCGAGTTGGCTATCTCAGAGAGTCAGGAACGCATGTCGGTTGCGCTTGCAGCCAGCGATGTGGAAGAGTTTATTGGATATGCCCATGAGGAAAACTTAGAAGCAACCGTGGTGGCTACGGTCACCGAGGAAAAACGCCTGCGCATGGTGTGGGATGGAACCACCATCGTTGATATTAGCCGTGCATTTTTAGACACCAATGGTGCGCCCAAGTATCAAGCGGTAGAAGTGGCTCAGGGCCAGCAATACCAGCCAACGTGGAGCGGCACCACGTTGCAAGAGCGTTTATATTCGCTGGTAACCGATTTAAATGTTTGCTCAAACAAAGGCTTGGGCGAGCGCTTTGACTCCACCATTGGTGCGGCAACCGTGCTTATGCCCTTTGGTGGCAGCCGTCAGCTTACGCGCCCCATGGCCATGGTGTCCAAGTTCCCCGTTGATGGCGAAACCACCACGGCAAGTGCAATGGCCTGGGGTTTTAATCCGTACTTATCTGAGCGCAATCAATTCAAGGGTGCGTATTTGGCTGTGGTAGAGAGCGTGGCAAAACTGGTTGCTGCAGGCTTTACCCGCGAGGCTGCTTATTTATCATTCCAAGAGTATTTCGAGCGTTTGCGCAATGAGCCAAAACGATGGGGCAAACCAACGGCTTCGGTTTTGGGTGCCTTAATGGCTCAAGTTGATATGAAGATTGGAGCTATCGGCGGCAAGGATTCCATGTCGGGTAGCTTTGAAGATCTTGATGTGCCTCCAACACTTATCAGCTTTGCCGTATCAACGGGCTCGGTTGATCGCGTGGTTTCTCCCGAATTCAAGCAGGCAGGCAGCCGCATTGTTCGCATCGCGCCCCGTTTCTATGACGAGGAGGCCCTGGTGCCTGATGCTGAAGGGCTCAACGCTACGTTTGATATGCTGGAACGTCTTATTGGCGAAGGAGCTGTACGCGCGGCATCTACTCCTGGCTATGGTGCCACGGCTGAAGCCTTGTTCCAGATGTGCTTAGGTAACGCCCTTGGCTTTACTCTTACTGATGAGGTTGAAGCTGACGACCTGTTTAGCTTAGCGTATGGCAGCTTCATCGTAGAGCTAGCGCCAGATGCTCCGCTCCCAAAAGCTAACGATTTAGTAAGCGTTGTGGTGATGGGCAAAACAACAAGCGATTACACCCTTACTGCTTGCGGAGAAACCATCGACCTGTCTGCCTTGCAAGAAGCTTGGGAAGGCGGCATTGAGTCGGTGTATCCATATCGCTCGGCGGGCGAAGAGGTGCAGCAGGTTAGTTGGTCTGAGCGGTTGCCTTTAGTTTGTAGCGAATCGTTTGCCAAGCCGCGGGTGATCATACCAGTATTTCCTGGGACCAACTGCGAATATGATACTGCTCGTGCTTTTGAGCGGGCAGGTGCGCTTGCCAATGTACTGGTTATCAACAATCTGACGCCTTCTGCAGTGGCGCAAAGCACCAAGGCGTTGGTACAGGCCATTCAAAACAGCCAAATCATTATGTTGCCTGGCGGGTTCTCTGGGGGTGACGAGCCTGATGGGTCAGCTAAATTCATCACCGCATTCTTCCGTGCGCCGGAAGTAACAGAGGCGGTGCGCGACTTGCTTCAAAACCGCGACGGTTTAATGCTGGGTATTTGTAACGGCTTTCAGGCATTGGTAAAGCTGGGCTTGGTACCGTATGGCGACATCGTGCCAGCTACGGCACAATCGCCAACGCTGACCTTTAACACTATTGGCCGACATCAAAGCAAATTGGTCCGTACGCGTATCGCATCAAGCTTATCTCCCTGGCTTTCCTGCTCGGAGGTGGGCGACATTCACACCGTTGCTATCAGTAATGGAGAAGGGCGCTTTGTGGTAACGAGTGAGGAAGCGGCTCGTTTGGCGGCGCAAGGCCAAATCGCAACGCAGTATGTCAACGAAGAGGGCATACCTGGCATGAGCTGGGATGTTAACCCCAGCGGTTCTATGTATGCCATCGAGGGTATTACCAGCCCTGATGGGCGCGTTTTGGGCAAAATGGGTCACAGCGAGCGCAGTGGCTATGGCTTATACAAAAATGTACCCGGGGCACTTTATCAGCCCATCTTTGAGGGCGGCGTGAATTATTTCGCCTAAGGTGTTTGTTAGAAAGCCGCTTGAGTCAGGGTGCTCGAGCGGCTTTTTTAAGATTTGCTTTACGCTTGGGGCAAAGGGCGCGATAAGGTGAGCTGCGTCAGAGCGCAACAAGGCACTAGATGACACGATGGGCATAGAGAAGAGGCGATTGCGGCATGGATACTGAATTTGCAGGGCAGGTATGCAAGCTCAATACGCGCTTTTATGCCAACAACAGCACCTCGTTTTCAGACACTCGTCATGCTTCTTGGCAAGGGTGGCAGCACGTGTGCGAAAGTGTTCGTACCCATTTGTTGTCGTCTTCTCCTTTTACAGAGAACCATATATTACGTGTTGCCGATATTGCCTGTGGCAATCTACGGTTTGAGGCTCATCTGATGCAGGAATTGCCCCAAACATCGTTGCAGGTGGTAGCCTTTGATAATTGCGAGAGCTTATTGCCAGATCATATGCCTAGTTCACCTTGTGCCTCGATAAGGTTTTGCTACAGCGACATTATGGAGGAGTTGCAAGCAAATACGCTCAATGCGCTTTTGTGTGAACAAGCGCCTTCAAGCGATTTGGTTGTTTCTTTTGGCTTTATGCATCACGTGCCTTTGCCCACATGGCGCAGTGCGCTCGCGCAGGCGCTTATCGCTGCAACGCGCGCCGGAGGGTTGGTGGTGCTTTCGCTTTGGCGTTTTTTGGATAACGAATCCATGGCAGTCAAGGCACGCTGCAGCCACGAGCAAGCACTTGAAGCGCTTGGGTGGCAACAACAGGCGCATCAATTTGGGTCGCAAGATGTGTTATTAGGCTGGCAAAACAAGCCGGGGGCTTATCGCTTTTGCCACAGCTTTACCACGCAAGAAATTGATCAGCTGATATACGGCGTATCTGATCGGGCGGAAGTGGTGGCGCGTTTTCGCAGCGACGGAAGAACGCATGACCTCAACGAGTATCTGGTTTTGCAAGTAAAGGCTCGTTAGCTGCTCGTTTGCCTCGTTAACCTATTGGCGAAGATATCATCAACAGCACCATTGAATTGGTCAAGTTCTGAGCTATGTATCAGGCAAGAAGAGCCCCCGAGTAGACAATACTTGCACGCCGCGAGTTTTTCTCCACAACAAACATGGGCTATATACCTAGCGAAGGAAGCCCTTGGGGAAGAGGCTGCGCGGTCAGCTTACGCTTGCTTCGGTTTTCAAGAGAACATAAGGGCACAAGCGAAGAACGATTTGATAAAAGGTTCAGGTCATCCCAAAACACCTGCTCAAAAATCTTGGGCTTCATATGCCCCGCGCCATGTCAATAGACAGCAATCAACCATCCCCCG
>CAZDCX010000014.1:20116-31665 GCA_964504115.1 uncultured Cryptobacterium sp. | reverse complement strand
TGTTAACCAGAACATCAATGCGACCAAAAGTGTCTATAACGGCGGCAATAGCTTGCTGGATACTTTCCTGATTGGTAACATCGAGCGCTATCGGCAAGAGGTGTTCATGCTCGCCAAATGCCTGGGTGATAACCTGGGGCTTGCGAGCGGTTGCAGCAACACGGCAACCATGATCGAGCGCAGTGCGCGCAAATTCTTTTCCGAAGCCACGGCTTGCACCGGTGATAAGCCATACAGGAGAAGCGTTCATGCCGCAGTCCTTTCGTACTATAAGGGGGTGCTCCTTGATCCCAAGCGTCCTTATCCAATAGAGGTTCTTGTTTATAGCATTGTAGCAATTCTTAGTGTGGCCGCTATAGCATGTGCGAGCATAGAGCCAAAGGTTAAGCGTGTGCGTGCGCAATCCCCTCAAGCGCTTGAAGGCAGTGAGCTGGCAGTTTTTTTGCGAAGCGAACTTACTCTTCAGAAACCTGCTCAGAGAGCTTTGCGATAGCTTTGTTGCTTGTTTCGATTTTGGTGGTTATACGATCCTTTTCGTCCCCAGTGGCAGGGGTGGGCTGATAGTTATTGGAGCTTGAAGTAGACGAAATAGAGCAGGGGATAACGGTAATGTTGTCGTCTTTGTCCACTTCATCGCCTGTTACGGTAAAGGTCTGCTGAAAGATCATGCAGTCTTTGTCAGACGGATTCGAGTTTCCGCCAAAGCAGAAGTTTCCTAAGCTGTAAACAATATAGCGTCCGTGGTATTTTTCGTACCCTTGGATAACATGGGGATGCGATCCTATAACCAAATCGGCTCCGGCATCAACAGCGGCATGCCCAAGCTCAACTTGAGTTTCTGTGGGAACGGTGTCTTTTTCAATGCCCCAATGAATGTACACGGCGATAAGCTGGGCCCCTTCATCTTGAGCTTGCTTAACCAGATCGACCATATCGTCTTTCATGTCTATGCCCTCAGCAAGCTCATAGGCCCCGATCAGAGCAACTTTTACGCCCTTAACGTCTTGATAGGCTATGCGGTCATAGCCAAACGTTGCTATTTTGGCACTTTCAAGGGCTTCTATGGTATCGGTGTAGCTTGCCTGACCATAATCGTGAGAATGGTTGTTGGCCATGGATGCAGCTTCAACATCGCCTTTTACTAGAACTTGGGCATAATCGGCCGATCCTTTAAAGGCAAACGTTTTATCGCTGCGGGAAGTTGCTTCGGTAAGAGTTCCCTCCATATTCACGATGGTGAGATCATCTGCTTTAAACAGGTCAACGACGTTAGCAAAAAACCAAGCAGGATCGTCCACTTCGTCATATTTTGCATTAAAACTGGTGCTGTAATTGAAGGCTTCGTCGGTGCCCAAGGTGCAATCTCCCGCGAAGGAGAGCGTGAGAGTGGTTGAGGTTTGAGTTGCATCGTTTGCGGCGAGCTGATCCTCAGGGGTAGCCGCCTGCTCGTTAGAACCAAGCGCACCCATTACTCCAAACCCTACGGCAACAAGGAGGACTACCAAACACAGGCCAGTGCCCACCAACTTAAGACGGCGATTGTGCTGCCTTCGGTGCGCTACTTTGCCGTTGACATAAATATCGTTCTTGCCTGAAGAATACCATCGCGAATCAGTAAGACTGATATCGAGAGCAGCTTGTGGCTTGCGCGAGTTTGAAGCACGGGAAGGGTCGTACCAGGAGGGCATGGTGTTGCGGGTATTGCTATTGCGCGCAGTACCCTGCCGTGAAGTTGAATTGCTTCGCGTTTGCCGAGCGCCGCCGCCTTGCGCTTGTCGTGAAGTTGCGCTGCCTCGGGTATGTGCTGAAGTTGCGCTGGCTCGAGGGTGCGTTGAGGTAGAACCGCGTGCGGTATCGGTGCGTTTGGCCTGGCGAGAAGGTGCGGCTCCTGAGGTACGCGCGCGCGAACTTTGGTCTTGAATTGTTTGACGGGCGCGGCGCCTTGCAGAAGGTTGAGCCGTGCTTTTGGCTCGTTTATGAGGTTTTTGATGGTAGGTGTTCATTGATATCCTTGTGCCGCACGGGATGCCCTAAAGGAGGGGCTCGCCCAGGAGCGGGAGTGTTTTTACGGGTTGGTTATTGCTTGTTTACCGGGCGCTTAAAATGAGGCTCGGTTGTGAGGACGACCGGGCCATCTTTGGTAATGGCAACCGTTTTTTCAAAATGTGCTGAAGGCTTGCCATCGAGCGTGCTTACCAGCCACCCATCATCACCAATGCGTGTTTTGCGTGTACCCATATTAATCATGGGCTCAATGGCCAGCACCATTCCTTCTTCCAGCTTTATACCCATATGACGATGCCCGTAGTTGGGAACGTTGGGATCTTCATGCATCGAGCGGCCGATGCCATGGCCGACGTACTCCCTGACAACGCTATATCCGGCGTGCTCGGCAATAGACTGAATTGCATGGCCGATGTCTCCCAAGCGATTTCCCGGCCGTGCGGCTTCGATGCCAGCCCACATGCATTGCTCGGTTATATCAAGAAGACGCTGCTTCTCTGCAGAAATAGTGCCCACAGGGAAGGTCCAGGCATTATCGCCCACCCAGCCGCCGACAATGGCGCCCGTGTCAACTGAGAGGATGTCACCTTCTTGTAGGATGACCGATTTATGAGGGATGCCGTGGACAATTTGATCATTGACCGAAGCACAGATTGACCCGGGAAAACCACCATATCCCTTAAAAGCTGGTTTGCCGCCATGCTTGCGAATGAATTGCTCGGCAAAGCGATCAAGCGCCGCTGTTGACACTCCGGGCTCTACGCGAGCGCCCACTTCGCGCAGCACTTGTGCCGACAGCTCGCCAGCAAGAGCCATCTGCTTTATTTCGCTTGGCGATTTTTTAATGATCATGGCGTTAAACCTTTTTCTCTATGGTGCTTCCTGACAAGCATACTCCTATCAGGGCTGGGTGAAGGCAAAATAGTCCTGATAGGCGGGAAGCCCCGCTATTGTTTTGTCTTCAAAAGCCTGAACCCACAGCGTTTGTAATGATTGGTCAAGCTTGGTAAAGCTATACGTTTCGATGGCGGGAGAGAGTAGCTCTTGTTCGTAGCACGACAAGCCAACGGTGTAGGTGCTCTCGGCATCGAGGGGCTCTGTTTCTACTCGCCCTTCATTTGCCGCAGTTGAGTTAGAGCTATTCGTTGTAGATTTGTCTGTTTGCTCGGTTATGATGCGCTCTATCGAATCAAGTTGGTAGCCGTCTTCGGTTTTAGAAACCTCGATATGCAAATTACTCAGAACGGGAAGATCATAGTTGCTGCGCGCCTGGGATACTGCAGAGCTAATGAGCTGCTCAAGGTCGCTCCCGGTTAGAGTGGCCGTATATACCGCGGTGGGAGCAACGGGATACTTGAGCTCAGTGGCGGTTTTGTCGCCATCATAAAGGGGGCATCGCGCCGTGCGAGCCGAAGAGATAAAAAAGTCACACGATGCTTGAGCGGCTGCTACTTGGGCAATATCTGAGGCAGCTACATTGCCAAGATCTTCATCGAACAGGCAACTGACTCCTTCGGAAAATGACGTGACGTTGGTGGAATCTTTTACTTGTTCGTTTTGAAGGAGTTTGATACTTTCGGTGACTGCCTCATCGGAAGCTATAGAACCTGAGACCAGCTCTGTGAGCATGGTGCCAAGTGCCTGGTTGGTCTCTTGGTTTGACAAGGAGAGTCTAACATTGCCCTCTTGTACGCATCCCTCAAGAGGTGCAAGGGTGTTTGAGAGCGTGGCTGAGGTAGTACTGGTTTGGGGCGACACAAACGTATCGATATTGTATAGCTCGCGATAATACGCCTGCGCATCGCTACTCATGATGCTGGCAAGAACCTCGCGAGCCCCGCGCGCCATTTCTTCGCTGCTTGCGGTTGAAACGCCTTCGCTTTGTACGTTACTTACCATGCCAATGAAGGTTGGCGCAGCAACGGCCCATGTTGATGAGCTGCCAAAAAAAGGAATCGCGCGCACGGTCATATTGTGCTGAGCGCCGAAAGAGGAGGCATCGCCGCTGGGAAGAAAATACATAGCGGCTTCTCCCGCAACAAAGGATGCTTCGGCATCTTCGAGAGAAAGACTCATATCATCCTGTTGAATAACCTTGGCATCGATAAGTGAATTGATGTATTCGAGCGAATTATCAAGAGCAGAAGAGTCAACCGTAATAGTAGGGTCTCGCTTGAGCAGCTGATCGATCAGGTTTTCGGCCTCGGAAACCAGAGCTTCATCAGCAAAGCCCTGCATCACTTCAAAGCAGGTTTCTGGGTCACCCATGCCTGCAACAAAGCCACGAATGCCGTTTTGGGCAAAGGCTTGGCAGGCTTCTATGAACGAAGCGCGATCGGTGGGGATTGCAATATCGTACAGATCGAAGAGATACTCGTTTACGAGAATACCTTCAAAGCCGCTATCGCCCGGTATATACACCAGGCTTTCGTTGTTGCCGGGAATTTGGTCCAAGTAGGACGACTGGTACGTTGAGGCGAAATCGGTTTCGCTTAAGTCGTACAGTGAAGAAGAGAGCGTTGTTGCGGTACTGCGATTAAAGTCATGAACGAGAATGACGTCGGGCAGCGACCCTTCTTCGGCTTGGTACTGATAAAACTCAAGCGAATCTTCGCCTACGAGCCATTCAATATCATAGGTGGGGTTGAGCGAATCAATATAATCGGCAAAACCCGAGGAGATAACCGATTCATCCCAAACCGAGACCGTAACATGGGCTCGCTCAGTGTTCTCTTCGCCCTGCTCGCTGCAGCCAGAGAGCCCCCATAAGGCGGCAATAAGGCACGCCAATATAAACGCAACGCTAGCAAAGCGCACGAGAGAGGATGGGCGCATCGCAGTGCGGCGAATCATGCTCATGCGTGTCCTCCTTTGAAGAGAGCGGCTTTACGGGCGATACAAGCGAGAGAAAGCACTCAAAAGCCTCACGCTGTACGTTTAGTATACGGGGCAAATCAACCCCTCCACACAATGATCAAAGCGCAACTGGTAGCGTGAGTATAATGCAGGCCCTGTGCTAGGCGCGAGGATGAGCGGCAAGATACTCTTCGTGGAGCTGAGAGGTTTGAACGTGGGTATAAATTTGGGTGGTGGAGATATCGGAGTGACCGAGCATTTCTTGGATAGCACGTAAATCGGCGCCGCCCTCTAAAAGATGCGTGGCAAATGAATGGCGCAGGGTATGAGGGTGAAGATCCTTGACCCCAATAGAAAGCCCCGCTTTTGCGACGGTGGTATGGACGCTTTGACGGGTAAGGCGCCCTCCGCGAGCATTCAAGAATACGGCCGCCGTGGGTTTAGCATAAGGCTTTATGAGCTGAGGGCGCCCACGCGAAAGGTATTCTTGCAAACGGGTAGCGGCCATTCCCGAGAGGGGTACCAATCGCTCTTTCGAACCTTTGCCTATAACGCGTATATACCCCTCATCAAAGAGAATACGATCACAATCAAGACCGACCAGTTCGCTTACGCGAAGGCCGCAGCCATAAAGCACTTCAAGCATGGTGGCATTGCGCAATTCGAGTGGGGTAGCGGTTGGAAGAGCATCGAGCATACGTGTTATCTGATCGATGGAAAGCACATCGGGCAGGGTGGTGGGGGTATGCGGCAGGCGGATAGTAGAGGCGGGGTTGGATTCGCAGAGGTTCTCGCGGACAAGAAACCGATGATAGTTTTTTATCACTGAAAAACGCCGTTCAATGGTTGAGGGTGAGAGGCCGCGATCTTGAAGGCATTTTCCAAACATGACAATGTCTTCTCGTTGTATTTCGTCTGCGCTGGCGCGTTTACGTTCCTTTTCGAGAAAGGTTATATAGTCGCGTAAGTCGCGCTGATATGCCTGTATGGTTGCACGGGCTGCCCCGCGCTCTACCATAAGATAGCTTATGTACTCTTCAGCGTAGAACAAAACAAATCCCAACAAGTTTGCTTTCGTATGTGGGTGGGCGCATACAGGCGGGGCATAGTTGCCTTATACACTATCAATCTTACAGAAAAGACCCACCGAATTCGATGGGTCTTACGTGATGGTTTTATAGGCAGATCATGCTACTTTTGGGAAGCGCCGTGAGCTACGGCAGCGCCAACGAAGCCCACAAAGAGCGGGTGAGGTTTAGTGGGGCGGCTCTTGAACTCAGGATGCCCCTGGCTTGCTATGAACCACGGATGATCAGGGATCTCAATCATTTCAGTGAGGCGACCATCGGGAGAAAGACCCGAGATGCTCAGCCCGGCTTGCGTGAGAGCATCGCGATAGGCATTGTTCACTTCATAGCGGTGGCGATGGCGCTCGTAAATGATTTCCTCGCCGTATACACGATAAGCGAGCGATTCCTTATTGAGCTTACAAGGATATGCACCAAGGCGCATGGTGCCGCCCTTGTTTTCTACATCTTCTTGCTCGGGCATAAGATCGATAACGGCATAGTCGGCGTTTTCGTCAAACTCAGAAGAGGTGGCACCGGGCAAATGGGCAACATTGCGGGCAAATTCGCATACCGCCGCTTGCAAACCAAGGCAAATCCCCAGGAAAGGAATCTTATTTTCGCGGGCATAGCGAGCAGCCTCGATTTTGCCCTCAAAGGCGCGCTGCCCAAACCCGCCTGGGATCAAAATGCCATTCATATTGCCAAGGAGCTCTTCAACATTGTTTGCGTCGAGCTCTTCGCCGTCGATCAGGTGAATCTCGGCGTTGACTCCGTTAGCTACTCCTGCATGCCCCAGTGCCTCGATGATGGACAGGTATGCATCGGGAAGACTGACGTACTTACCCACAACAGCAATATCAACGCTGCCTTCGCACGCTGCAGCGGCGGTGAGGAATGAGCGCAAGGGTGTCAGATCGATGGTGCGCTCTTCCAAGCCAAGGCGATCAAGAACCTTAGTGTCGAAGTTTTGATCGCACAGGCTCAAAGGAACTTCATAAATGGAAGGAGCATCGACGCAGGCAAGCACTTCTTCAGGTGCAACATCGCAAAATAAGGCAATCTTCTCTCGCACCTTGTCGGAAATCTCGTGGTCGGAGCGGCATACGATAAAATCGGGCTGTACACCAATCGAGCGCAACTCTTTAACCGAGTGCTGGGTAGGTTTGGTTTTAACCTCGTGAGCAGCGGCAATATAAGGAACCAAGGTTACGTGAACGAATAAAACATCGCCCGCAGGCTTTTCCTTTTTAAATTGGCGTGCTGCTTCAATGAAAGGCTGCGATTCGATATCGCCAATAGTGCCACCAATCTCCGAAATAACGATGTCGGCATTGGATTGCTCGGCAATGCGGCGCAAGCGATCTTTAATAGCCTCAGTGACGTGGGGAATGACTTGTACCGTGCCACCCAGGAAATCCCCGCGACGCTCGCGGGCGATGAGGCTCTTATAAATAGAGCCCTGGGTGAAGTTGGATTCACGTGAGAGGCTCTCGTCGATAAAGCGCTCATAATGCCCCAGGTCGAGATCTCCCTCGTGACCATCGTCGGTTACAAAAACTTCGCCATGCTGGAACGGCGACATGGTACCAGGGTCAACGTTGAGGTAAGGGTCCATCTTTTGCATGGTGACTTTATAACCCCGCGCCTTCAACAAATGACCGAGGGATGCTGCTGTGATTCCCTTACCAAGAGAAGAAACGACGCCACCAGTAACGAAGATATGTTTAGCCATGATTCTCCTTTGTGACGGTATTGCATGAAAAAACGCTTGAAAACCAACAAGCTTCCAAACGCCTGTTTATTCTACCCGAAAATCTTTGCGCTTATGCCTATAAGCAGAGAGGTTTTTGAACATGTTGAAAAACAGGCAATCAAGCCCGCAAGAAGGTGCTGAGTTTTATGGGCAGTCTGTGAAGAGCTGGCCGAGGCCTGCCGGCGGGAACCTCTTACGAGAAGAACACGCGTGAGGTGCGACAACCGCGCTGGTAATACCAGCAACCACTTCTTCCTCTTACGAGAAGAATACGCGTGAGGTGCGACCGTAGAAGGTTTCGGCCTTGTAGCGCAGCAAAATGGTGGGCTCTTCGCCCACGCTAACCACCACGCGGCGTATTGGGCGCTCGGTTGCAATAAGCTCGCCATCGATAAACATGGTGGCTTCGCGGTTGGCGCTGGAAGGATCCATAAACACTTCGGTTATATCGGAGGGGGCTGTAACCAGAGCGCGTGAATGGAGCGAATGGGGCGCGATGGGTACAACAATCAAGCCGGTATAGCCGGGCGCTACCAACGGGCCACCCGCTGAAAGGGCGTAGCCTGTTGATCCGGTGGCCGTTGAAATCACAAGACCGTCGCCCTTCACGTTGGCAACGCGCTCGCCAGAGACGGCATAGGAGCAATCGATTACGCGCCCCTGAGCGCCTCGTGCCAAGGCAAGCTCGTTGAGCCCAAAGTACTGGGCCGAGCTGCCCTGCGTGGGTGAAAGATCGGGGTTAGGGTCGATATTCTCATCGCCCTCAAAGAACACATCGATGCGCAGGTTGGTACGGTATTCGCGGGTCAGTTCGTCGGCAAGTGCAGCAGCAACCGCCGGAATGATGCCATCCTCGTTTGAGTTGGCCATAAAGCCCAGATGACCGAAGTTCACGCCCAGGATAGGAATGCGGCGGTATTTAATCTGAGCGGCGGTACGCAAAATAGTGCCATCGCCGCCGAGTACAACGGCAAGGTCGAACGAATCGATATCACTAATACGATCGGGGGCACTTATTTCTAAAGAAGAGAGAAGATCATCGGTATCGTAGGCGCAGTAATCAACGCCTTGTGATTTGAGATATACCTCAAGCAAAAGCGCTGATTCTAATGCTTTAGGGTTGTAGTTATTGCGAACAATGAGGATACGCATGAGATTTTTCCTTACCATAGGTGAAAGGCATTATGGTAATTATAGACACACCTGAGGACTTATGGCTAACGACTCTAATGACAGCATTCTGAAAAACACGAGTTTAATCACTCTAGCAACGCTTACCTCGCGCGTGACGGGCCTCATCAGAACGTGGGCCATGGCATTTGCCTTGGGAAATACGCTGCTGACCTCGGCGTATCAGGTGGCTTATAACATGCCCATGATGATCTATGAATTGGCAGCAAGTGGTTTGTTGTCAACTGCTTTTTTGCCGTTGTACCTTCTGCAAAAAGAGCAGCACGGCGATGATGCGGCTCACAAATTCGCTTCCAATATTTTGAGCATCACTTTGGTGATCTTGGGTCTTTTGGCGCTGGCTTGTTCGGTTTGGGCTCCTCTGGTGGTTGAAACGCAAACATTTACCATCGATCAGGGGCAGACCAAAGAGCTGGCCGTCTTTTTCTTCCGAGTATTTGCCATTCAAATTTTGTTTTACGGTTTAGGGGCTGTTATCACGGGCATGCTCAATGCCGAGCGCACCTTTTTGGCTCCTTCCCTTGCGCCTGTTTTGAATAATCTGGTTGTTATCGTAACCATGTTTGGTTATGTGCCTCTGTCTTCGTGGAACCCCACTTTTGCTATGTGGTGGCTGGCTATTGGTACATCGACGGGCGTGCTAGTGCAATTTGCTTCTCAGATTCCTATGCTGATAAAGCAAGGCTTTCGCTATCGGCCGCACATCAACTTGCGCGATCCTATGCTCAAAGAAGCCCTTAAGGTTGCGCTTCCCATGTTTGTTTACATTGGTGGCACTATGATTACCTTTAGTTGCCGTAATGCTTTTTCGTTGAACGCCGTTTCAAATGGCCCCTCAACACTGAGCTATGCCTGGATGTGGTTCCAACTGCCCTATGGTGTGATTGCTGTTTCGCTATCAACTACTTTGCTCACGGAATTGTCAGATTGTGCTGCGCGTGAAGATTGGAATGGTTTTCGCGGTTATATTCGCAGCGGTTTGCGCACGACGTTTTTCTTAATCATTCCTTTGGCAACCATGGTAGGTGCGTTGTCGGTTCCGCTGATGCAGCTGTTCCAGGCAGGTGCTTTTACCGCCGAAGAAGTGCAGCATGTAAGCGAAGTGCTTGCGGTGTGGGTTATAGCCTTGCCCTTTTATGCGGGATACATGTATTTGTATCGCGTATTTGCAGCCCTGAGAAGCTTTTTGAAGTTTGCCATAATCGATTTTTGCATGCGCTTTGTGCAGGTTGGCCTTTATTTTGCCCTATGTCGCGTTGAGGTATTTGGGCTTGCTGGTATTCCTGTAGCTGACATTGTCTTTTATACGGTCATGTTTGTGGTGTGCACCTTTATTATTCGGGGCAAAGTGGGTAGCTATGGCAATCGAGGAATTATTGTACTAGCGCTTAAAATGATAGGTGCGAGCGCTCTTGCCGCAGTGGTGGTTGCGCTGGTGGTCAATGGCCTTGCTGGGTTGCTTGCCGGATTTGAATTGAGCGCTATCGTTGTGGCATTGATTGAAATTGCTGGCGGCGGCATCATAGGGCTTGTTGTGGCATTTGGCGTAAGCAGGCTTCTCAAGGTTCCTGAATTTGCAGTATTGAGCAAAATTGGCAAACGTGTGGTTGGGATGGTAAAGCGCTCATAATCTCGTTGCAGTTAGTTATGATGAGCGCAAAGGACAAGGAAAGGTAATACGGCTATGAATGTTGAGCTTCTTCAGTATCCAGAAAATCCTGAGCGTGCAGTGGCAACAGCGGCTCGGCTTTGCTACGCACCCGTAGGCGCAAAAGAGCTTATGGATACCATGCCCCCCGAGCGTGTGCAAAGTGTTCTTGCCACCATTATGAAGTCGGGCCATTTTTCAACGCTTGAGCACGTGAGCTACACCTTTGCAGTTGATGGCGTTTCGCGCGCTCTTACGCATCAGCTGGTTCGCCATCGCTTGGCAAGTTTTAACCAGCAATCTCAGCGCTATGTGAAGTTTGCCAATGGCGTTGACGTGGTAACTCCGCCAACGGTTGCTGCATCTGAGGAAACTTCGCGCGTATTCGAAGAGGCCATCGAAGCGGTCATTGAAGGTTATCAAAAGCTTCTCGATGCTGGCATCCCTGCAGAAGATGCCCGTTATTTGCTGCCGAATGCAGCCGAAAGCAAGATAGTCATTACCATGAATATCCGAGAATTGCTCCACTTCTTTAGCTTGCGCTGTTGCAATCGAGCCCAGTGGGAAATCAGGAGCATGGCGCATAAAATGTTAGAGCTTGTTCGCCCAACCGCTCCCTATATTTTTATGGATGCGGGAGCTCCTTGTGTGAGAGGGGCATGCCCTGAGGGCAAGATGACCTGCGGCAACCCCTATCCCAAAATTGTGCGCGAGTAGGATTGTGCTGTATGGCGTTTGCGGCAAGCGATCTTAAGCGTGCTTTTACTGAAGATGGTGCGCACAAAACCCATATAGGCGGGCAGGCCCTTATTGAGGGTGTAATGATGCGCGGCAGGCAAAGTTGGGCTGTGGCCGTGCGGGAGCCTTGGGGGAGCATCTATACCGAGGAGCAACCTCTATCGCGGAAGGGTACGCGCCCAGCTTGGTTTTCGTGGCCGCTTGTTCGGGGTTGTGTCGCTTTGGTTGACTCGCTCGTACTGGGATATAAAACTCTCGAAATTTCCGCTAACCACGCCTATGCCGATCT
>CAZDCX010000014.1:8181-20016 GCA_964504115.1 uncultured Cryptobacterium sp. | reverse complement strand
TCTTGGCGTTGCGCTTTTCATTATGCTGCCTGCGTTGGTGGCAAATGTGATAATCGGCGAGTATGAAACAGCGCCTTTGGTATGGAATATTACTGATGGCATTGTACGCGTGGCGATTTTCGTGTTTTATGTGTGGTTGATCGGCCGCATGAAGGATATCAAGCGCATGTTTATGTATCACGGCGCCGAGCACAAAACCATTCACTGTTATGAACATGGCCTTGAGCTTACTGCTGCTAACGCAAGGCAATTTCCGCGCCTTCACGTGCGATGCGGTACTGCCTTTTTGATCATGGTTATGATTATTGCCATTTTGGTTTACACCATTATTCCCCTTGATATGTTTTTAGCATGGGCGGGTATCACCAACGGAGTGCTCACGTTTGCTCTGCTTATCCTCATTCGTCTTGCTCTTTTGCCTTTGATTGCTGGTATATCGTACGAGGTCACCGTAAAGTGGGCGGGAAATCATCCTGAAAACCCCCTGGTCAAAGTGGTTTTATGGCCGGGCATGCAAATGCAATATCTCACCACCAATGAGCCTGATGACAGTCAGCTTGAATGCGCCATTGCTGCAATGAAGATGGTGCTCAATTGGGAAGCAGACCATCAGAAAAGCCAAGAAGTATGATTTTTCTGCAGTGGTAAAAAATTCGTGTATCCTTTACGGTGCTGCATGCATATGGAGCTATCCCCACACACGTAAATAAACTATACGGGGCTATCGTGTGAATTATGGCTGCCCTTGAAAAGGAAGGGCAGAAGATAGACAGGAGGACCGCGTGAAGCTTGTTGTTACTGAGAAAAACGACGCGGCTCAAAAAATTGCCAATTTACTGGGCGCCACCAAAGCTAAAGCAGACAAAGTATATTCAACTCCCATATATCGCTTTACGGTTGATGGGGAAGAGTGGGTTACGATTGGCCTGCGCGGTCATATCCTTGAGCCCGATTTTGCTACGGCATTGGTATATCGCAAAAGTCGTGGCTGGAAGGGCGTGAGCGCTGATGGCGAGTTGATGGATGCCGATGTGCCCAGCAGTCTGGCAAAGCCTCCCTTTAAGAAAAAGAAGCCCTTTACTGAAGACGGAGTAGAGCTCAAGGCCTGGAAAATGGATGCCTTGCCCTATCTGGTGTATTCACCGATCGAAAAACGCCCGAAAGAAAAGGACATTATCCGTTCACTCAAAAACCTGGCAAAAAAGGCCGATTCGATTATTATTGCAACCGACTTTGATCGCGAAGGCGAGCTTATTGGTGCCGATGCGCTTTCGTGCATTCAAAAGGTCAATGCCACCGCCCCTGTTTCTCGCGCACGCTATTCAGCTTTTACCAAAGAAGAAATTACTCACGCATTCAACAACCTGGTAACGCTTGATACCAATTTGGCAAGTGCAGGTGCATCGCGGCAAGATATCGATCTTATCTGGGGCGCGGTTCTCACGCGCTACTTAACGCTGGTAAAGTTTGCTGGTTATGGAAATGTTCGCTCGTCAGGTCGCGTGCAAACGCCGACGCTTGCCTTAATCGTGGCGCGCGAGCGGCAGCGCCTTGCGTTTGTACCCGAGGATTACTGGATAATTAAGGCAACATTTGGCCAAGATGACGAGTCGTTTTTGGCATCTCATACCACGTCGCGTTTCAAGAAAGAATCCGAAGCGCAAGCCGTTATGGATCATGTTGCAGGGCAATCGCAGGCAACGGTCGCTTCGATAGGCAAGCGCAAGCGCAGCGTGGCGCCCCCCATCCCCTTCAACACAACGGGGCTGATGGCGGCGGCATCGGCAGAGGGTCTTTCGCCAGCTCGCACGATGCGTTTGGCTGAAAGTTTATATATGGATGGCTATATCAGTTATCCGCGTGTTGATAACACGGTTTATCCATCCTCGCTTGACTTAGGTGATACGGTTCGCAAAATAATGGGCAACCCTGCCTATACTCCCTATTGCAAAACTTTGCTTGCGAAGGGGCCTTTGCACGCAACGCGCGGCAAGAAGGAGACAACCGATCATCCGCCCATTTATCCAACTGCAATGGCAACGCCTGAGATGCTGCCGCCGGCTGAATATAAGCTCTATAACCTCATTGCTCGCCGATTCTTAGCAACGCTTTCGAAGGCAGCGCAAATCGAGGGCACGCGGGTAACGCTTGAGGTGGGTCAAGAGACTTTTGTTGCTAAGGGCGATGTATTGGTAACGCCTGGATTTCGCGCAATTTACCCCTATGGGCTCAAAAAAGACGAGCAACTTCCTGTATTGGCTGAAGGCCAAACTATCGCATTTGGCGGGGCGACCTGTACCAAAAAGCAGACAGAACCCCCGGCGCGCTATAGCCAAGGCAAGCTGATCCAGGAAATGGAAAAGCTTGGTTTGGGTACCAAGTCAACGCGTCATTCTATTATTGAGCGTTTGTATACGGTGAAGTATATTCAAAACGACCCGATCGAGCCCAGCCAATTAGGCATGGCGGTGTGTGATGCGCTTGATAAATTTGCGCCTCATATTACTCATCCCGAGATGACAGCTGAGCTCGAGGAGGAAATGGACAATATTGCCGAGGGTCAAAAAACAAAAGCCGAGGTAGTTACCAACTCCCGCAATCTTTTATCCGAGCAGCTTGCAAGCTTGCTGCCTCATTCCGAAGAAGTAAAAGATGCCCTTGCCGATGCTGTTGCAGCCGATGCATACGTGGGTCCTTGTCCGAAATGCGGCAAGGATTTGCAACTTCGCTCTTCGCAAAAAACGCGATCAATGTTTATTGGCTGTTCGGGCTGGCCCGATTGCGACGTGACCTACCCCCTGCCAAAAGGGAAGATCGAAACCCTTGATGAAACGTGCCCGGTATGTGGCATGCCCCAAATCAAGGTTACGGCATTTCGCGCAAAGCCACGGGTTTTGTGTATCGACCCTGAATGCGAAACCAACAAAGAGCCCGATCTTGAGGTGGGGACATGTCCAACCTGCGCGGCTGTAGGCAAAACTGCCAAGCTTATTGCGCGAAAAAATCCGCGTACGCTGAAGCGCTTTATTCGCTGCGAAAACTATGACGAATGTGGGACGGGGTATCCTCTTCCGCAATACGGCACGCTTACTGCAACACAAGAGGTGTGCGAGCATTGCGGCGCTCCTTTGGTTATCGTAACCACCAATCGAGGGCCTTGGAAGCTGTGCCCGAACTTTACTTGCCCGGGCAAAGAGGCTGCAAAAGAGAAGAAGGCTGCCAAGGCCAAGGCCGGCAAAAAAGCTTCAACAACCTCCAAGAAGCCTCGTGCTAAAAAAGCTTCCACCAAAAAGGCGTCAGCTTCAAAAGGGGCAACCCAATCAAGCAAATCGAGTAAATAGACCAGAGTAAAGAGGGCCGGGCGCTGTTTCTGGCGGCTTGGGGGCAGGCATCTGCCAAGAATTGTTGCACAAGGCAAAGCTCCGAAGAAAAAACGAAGGCTTTCGTTTCTTTTGCAAGGTTCATAGCGTCTTTGTGTGCCTTGCCGTATGATACAAGGCAGGTGGCAAGGCATCTTGTTCGCTGCACAAGGCGCTTTGTTTGGGGCAGCGGTCACAATCAGATAGCCTTGCTGGGACACGGGCAGGTAAATACCGATCGATGAGGTACGAGTGAGCAGTACACACGACCATACTATAGGACCAGGGATTTTTATAACCTTTGAGGGCGGAGAGGGCGCCGGCAAAACAACCCACATTACCTTCCTTGCAACCTGTTTGCGGGAAATGGGATGGGAAGTGCTTTGTTTGCGAGAGCCCGGTGGCACTGCCATTGGCGAATCGCTTCGTTCTATCGTGCTTGATCCAAAGAATACTGCTATGGCCGATCAGACAGAGCTACTCATTTACGAGGCAGCTCGTGCTCAGATCGTGCGGGAGGTTATTATTCCGGCTCTTGCGCGCGGCGCCGTTGTTTTGCTCGATCGATTCTATGATTCCACCTTGGCTTATCAAGGTTATGGTCGCGGCTTGCCTGTGGCCTTTGTGCGTCAGGCAAACAGCTTTGCTTGTCAGGGCGTGCACCCCTGTCGCACCATTTTATTAACGGCTGAAGCGACGCCCGAAATTGGGCTTGAGCGCGCAACCCATCATGGCAACGCCGATCGCTTGGAGCAGGCAGGAGCCGATTTTCATGCGCGGGTCAATAGCGCTTTTATGCGCCTTGCGGCCGAGAATCCTGCTCGCATTCGCGTGGTGTCTTCGGCTGGAGCCAAAGATGAAACAGCCCGCGCAATCTTTCGCGAATTAGCTGATATCTTCAAGTGGGATTCGCAATCTCCGGTGTGGAGTGCAGATTACTTCAAGCCCATCCTCGAGCGGAAAACGGACGAAAAAGCAGTTATCACCTTAGGTGGCTAGCAGCATGGCTGATGTCTTTGATGGCATATTTGGTCAGCCGCGGGTGCGGGAGTTTTTTCGTGCAACGATCGCCGCAGACAGGGTAAGCCATGCCTATCTGTTTACTGGGCCCGCAGGTTCCAACAAAACATCTGCAGCCTTCTCGTTTGCTGAAGCGTTGCTTTGTCCCAAGCATGGCTGCCGGACATGCGATGATTGTCGGCGTGTTGAGCGAAGAAAGCACCCAGATGTTCATTTCTATATGCCCGAGGGCGCACAAGGGTATTTGGTGCAGCAAATTCGCGATATTGTAGCTGATGTTGCTCTGGCTCCTATTCGCGCGCAAATGAAGGTCTACATTCTGGATCGTGTTGATCTGCTTGGCGTGCAAGCGGCCAACGCTTTTTTGAAAACACTGGAAGAGCCCCTGCCGGGGGTGGTGTTCATTTTGCTGGGGAGGACGCGCGAGGGAGTATTGCCTACTATTGTGTCACGCTGCCAAGTGGTGCCTTTCCGTCATATTCCAGCAGCAGAAGCGGCGGGTATCCTGTCGCAAAACACGGGAGTCTCCTACGACCAGGCTCGCATTGCTATTGAGGCGTGCAATGGTTCTATCACCAAAGCGATACGCTTTGCAAAGAGCACAGAGCGCTCTGATTTTAGGGCGCGCGTTATGGAAGTGCTCTCGCGACTATCGCTTGCCGATGAGCGCGATGTGCTCGAGTATGCCACCGAGCTGATTGAGCACTCGCAAGCTCCCCTCGATAATGTGCGAACCGAGCAAAGCGAAGAGCTAGCCGAATCGGCTGATTTTCTGGCTCAATCCGCCCTGAAACAAATTGAGCTGCGCCATAAACGTGCGCTCACGATGGCCACACGCGATTCTCTTCTACAAATTACCGCTATTATTCGTTCGTGGTTGCGCGACGTTATGATGGTGGCCGCAGATTCTTCTGAGCTTATTATCAACGTTGATCAGCGCGATACGATCACTTCGGTGGCGCACCACGTTGACTTAGCGGATCTAATGGACGCTTTCCGTGAAGCTTATCGAATGGATGAGGCCATCGCTTATAATGTTTCTCCAGAGACGTGCCTTGATGCACTTCTTTTTTCGATAAGAGAGGTTTTACATGGTTCGGGTAAGCCCCATTAAACTCCAGGCCGGCTCCAAGGTTCTTTGGTTCGACCCGGAAACAATAGATGTACATAAGGGCGACAGCGTTATTGTCTCAACAGAACGTGGCACCGAGTTTGGTATAGCAACAGCCGATATCATGGAAGTAAGCGATGATCTGGTTGAGAACCTCAAATCACCCTTAAAGCCCGTGATTCGTGTTGCCGATGAGGCCGATCTTGAGCGTGCGGCCCAGCTTGCGCAGCAGGGCGAGGAGGCCTTAAAAGTATTCAAGGAACTTGCTTTCGAAACAAACGAGCAAATGAGGCCAGTTATGGTCGAGTTTTTGTTTGATGGCGAGAAGGCGGTTTTTTATTTTGAGGCTGATGAGCGCATAGATTTTCGCGATTTGGTTCGTAAGCTTGCCAGCAGGTTTCATGTGCGAGTTGATATGCGCCAAATTGGCGTTCGCGATGGTGCGCGCATGATCGGTGGCTTGGGTCACTGCGGTCAGGAGCTGTGCTGCAAGCGTTTAGGCGGAGAGTTCTCGTCGGTTTCTATTCGTATGGCCAAAGAGCAAAATCTCTCGCTTAATCCGCAAAAAATCTCAGGGTGCTGCGGGCGCCTTATGTGTTGCTTGCGCTATGAGTATGAAGTGTATAAAGAGGTCAATGCGCGTGCGCCAAAGCTAGGAGCCAAGATTGAGGTGCCTGATGGCGTTGCGCGGGTAACCGAGGTCAACGTTCCTCTGGAGCGAGTGTCGCTACAGCTTGAAGATGGCAAGACCATTAAAGTGCCTCTAGCTGATATGGAGGTAGTGGGCGAGGGGAAGCGCCCAAACCGCATTAGCCAAGAAGTTTTTGATACTTATGCGGCAGCCGATCCCCTCAAAATGTTTGAGGCTGCTTCGTTTGAGGTAACCAACTTTACGGGTAGTGATAAGCTTGCTAGCCCAAGCGAGGGCTCGGCGAAGAAAGTGGTCAATCATTCCAATCGCACGGGGGAAGATTCTCATCGCAAACCGCGTCGCCGGCGCCGAGTATCTTCTGCGCAAAAGGAGGCTTCTTCCGCACAGGGAGAGCCGGCTTCGCGCCCCTCTGGCGTACGCCAGGGTGCAGGCGAGGAAGATACGCCAGATGCGCGCAAAGGATCGGGCAAAAAGAATGCCTCATCGCGTCGCCCCAGACGAGCCCGCTCAAAACAAGATCAGCAATCAACTGCGTCATCTTCTCACGCTGAGGGCAACGAGCCCAATAAACGCGAGCGGCAAACGCGCGCTCGCAACGGCCGTAGTTCCACTGAGGCGCGCTCCACTGAGGGGCATGTGTCCCGTGATCGAGCCAATAAGCAGCGCACTGCGCGCAGACCAGGGCAAAAATCTTCCGGTGTTCGCAATGCACCGCAAAGCAGCACCGCCCATCTTGGAGGGGTAGCTTCGCCAAGCCAGGGGGAAGCTGATGGAGCTCCACCAGCAGCGCGCGGTGGCTATCGTAAACCTCGTCGTCGAAGCCATAAAGCAGGAGGGGAAGGTACGACGCATGAATAATGAGGATTATGCACTTCTAACAGATTTGTATCAGCTGGCCATGGCGCAGGGCTATTGGGCTTGCGGCAAGCGCGAAGAACAAGGGTGCTTCTACATGTTTTTCCGCGAAGCACCTTTTAAGGGTGGTTTTGCTATCGCAAGTGGCATGGACCATGTAGCAGAGGTTCTGGAAGCCTTTGCCTTTTCAGATGATGATATTGCCTACCTAGCCTCGGTCGAAGCGCCTGGTGGCGGGCGTATGTTTGACCCTGGTTTTCTGGAGTACTTGCGCACCCTTACGCTGGATGTCGATATCGATGCTATACGCGAGGGAACTGTGGTGTTTCCCAACGATCCTCTGCTGCGTATAACAGGTCCTATCCTGCAATGCCAGCTTCTCGAAACACAAATCTTAAATTGCATCAATTTTGAAACGCTCGCCGCTACTAAGGCAGCTCGTATATGTCTTGAGGCTCAAACGCCCGTGGCAGAGTTTGGTCTTCGCCGTGCCCAAGGAGAGTCGGGTGCTATGCGCGCTTCGCGAGCTTGCATCGTTGGTGGGTGCGCTTCAACATCAAATGTTCTGGCTGGTAAAAGGTTTAATGTGCCTGTCTCGGGCACGCATGCCCACGCATGGGTGATGGCGTTCGACGATGAGCTTGAAGCATTTCGCGCTTATGCACGAGTGTTCCCAACGAACTGCGTGCTGCTCGTTGATACCTATGACATCTCCCAAGGCATTAAGAATGCTATTACGGTGGGGCTGGAAATGAAGGAACGCGGCCAGCGCCTCAATGGTATACGTATCGATTCAGGCGACCTGGCATGGCGAGCCAAACAAGCTCGGCGCATGCTTGACGAAGCAGGCCTCTATGATACGGGGGTCGTTCTCTCGAACGATCTGGATGAATACACTATCAAATCCATTCGCGATTCAGGGGCTCAGGTGGCTTCATGGGGTGTTGGCACCAAGCTTGCAACAGCCTATGATCAGCCTGCTTTGGGCGGCGTGTACAAGCTTGCCGCAAAACGCATGGGTGATGGATCTTGGAAGCCCTGCATGAAGGTTACCGGTCAATCATCAAAGCAAACTGTTCCTGGCGTGCTTGACGTGCGCCGGTATTACCATGAGTCGGGTCATATAGCAGGCGATATGGTCTTCGATATTACCTACCCTGTATCGGGAGAGCGCATTATCGATCCGGCCGATGAGCTGCGTCAAAAAGATCTCTCGGGCAAGCGCTATGTTACTCTCCTTGAGCCGCTGGCGCGCTCAGGCAAGGTGGTACTCTCTGCCGAGCATCGCGATGCCTTGGTGGCGCGCGATCGGTGCCGCGAGCAATTGGCAACCTTAGATGAAAGTCAAAAACGTATAGTCAATCCTCATTCATATCCCGTTGGGCTTGAGCACGATCTGTTTTATCGTCGCCATGATTTGGCATCACATTTGCTTGGTCTTGACGAGGAATTTGACACAAAGGAGTTTTAATGATCAGAGTTGTTACTGATTCTGTGGCTTCCTTGCCGCAAGACATCGTTGATGATCTGAATATCGAGGTAGTATCGCTTTTTCTCAACGATGGTGAGCATGAGTATGTTGATGCCACCATGGATGTCGATGAGTTCTATACGCGCATTTATGACATGGTTGACAATCCGCCTACTTCCAGCCAGCCTTCTCAAGAAACACTCGAGAAGCTCTTTGAATCGATCGCTCAAGAGGGCGATGAGGTTTTGGGTATTTGGATCTCATCGGAGCTTTCAGGCGCCTATGATGGCGCGCTGAGGGCTGCGCGATCGGTTGAGGCACGCAATCTTGGTTTTTCGTATATTATGATTGATTCTCAGTCGTGTGGTTTAGACGAAGGATTTCCGGTTATTGCAGGTGCTCGTGCAGTTAAGGAAGGTAAAACCTTAAAAGAGGCTGCCGAGGTGGTATTGCGGGCTGTTGAGCGTACCCGCATTTTGTTTACTCCAGAAACTCTTACCTTCCTTCAAAAGGGTGGGCGCATTGGTGGTGCCGCCGCTCTTTTGGGTAACTTGATTCGCCTGGCACCTGTTTTAACCGTGATTGATGGTACGGCGCAAGTAAAGACAAAAGTGCGAACGCGCAAAAGAGCACTTGAAGCCATGGTTGATGTTCTGGAAAAAGACATTGCCTCATGCGGTGGTTTGAAGAACCTTGTTGTTCATTATATTGGCGACAAAACACCTGCCTTGGAGTGGGCTCAAAAGATCATCGAGCCAATGCTCAATCGCAAGGTGCGGGTACTGCCGGTAAGCCCGGTCATAGGGCTTCACGTTGGACCAGCGGTTGGTATTGCGTATGAATGCAACACCGCTCTTGAAGGCAAGTTAACGGGCAATGCAAGTAAGCTTGTTTGTTCAGGGTAGACAACTTTAAGTACAAGTGCCAGTTGCAGGGCTGGGCAAGGAGGATATATATCTATGGAACTATCATGCAACCTCATTATCGATTCATGTTGCGATCTGCCTGCAGATGTGGTCAATCGCGAGGGCGTGTACATGATGAAGTTCCCGTACATCAACAGTACGGGAGAATATCTTGACGATTTATATCAAACCACCTCGGCCAAAGAGTTCTATGATGCCATGCGTGAGGGGGAAGAGCCGCATACTGCGCAGATCCCAGCCACCGAAATCAAAGCAGCTTTTGATTGGGCTCGTGAGCAGGCAAAGCCAACCGTGTATTTGAGCTTCTCGAGTGGTTTGTCGGGGACGTTTGGCACCACCGAGGTGCTTCTTGCTCAGGAAAAAGAAGAGCATCCCGAACTGGATATACGTCTCGTTGATACCAAATTAGCATCGGTGGCAGAAGCGCTTTTGGTGTATGAAGCCTTTTTGCAACAAGAAAAAGGGCTTACCGCAGATGAAATGGTGGCTTGGGCTGAAGAGGCACGCTATTTTGTTGACGAGCAGTTTATGGTTGATGATTTAGAGGCGCTGCGACGGGGCGGGCGTATTCCGTCTTCGGTTGCCTATGCTGGCTCTAAGCTCGACGTAAAGCCTCTTTTGAGCATCGATTCTGAGGGCAAGCTCACTTTGACCGGAGTAGCGCGAGGTCGCAAGAAGGGTATCAAGGCGCTGGTCGATTATTATCGCAAGCGCAGAGCCTCTGAGTCGCCGTGCCAAAATATCATAGTTGGAAATGCCGATTGCCCCAAGGATGCCCAACGCCTCGTGGAGTTGCTTAAAAAAGAAGACGATTCGCTGCTTTGTATCGAATCTAGTATTGGGCCTGTTATTGGTAGCCACGTAGGGCCGGGTATGCTGGCAGTGGTATTTTGGGGTCAAGACTCACGTAACGATCTGTCGATGGCTGATCGTATTGCGAGCAAAGTGCGCAAAGATTCGTAACAACGGCGCTATGAACAAGAAAGGCGGTAGGCATGAGCAAGACTCAAGATCTTTCTTTTGTCTTCGTGGGTGATGTTGAGGTAGGAAAACGGCTTTCATCCTTGTTGGTTCAGGCAGGCTTTTCTGCTGCGCGTGACGTTTCGTCCGCACAAGTGGTTTTTACCTACTGCTCGAATATGCCTGCCTTGGAAGATGTTTATTACGACAGCGAGGGGCTGTTGCAAACGGCGGCCGCGGAAGCTATCTTCATCGATTTGAGCCCTGCAACGCCTACCTTTGCTCGCGAGCTGTATGCCATTGCGCGCGTTAACAACTGTTTTGTTCTCGATGCGCCGCTCGTTGTGCGCAACATTGTTGGTTCCGACGTTTTTGGGAGCGCAAGCAATATAGGCGTGCTGGTTGGAGGCGATGCTGAGGTCTTTGATCGTGTCCAGCCCTTGCTCGATAGTATTGCGACGCAGGTTTTGTATCTGGGCGGCAGCGGTGCTGGACAAACCGCAAAATGCGCGTCAACTTTGCAATCTGCAGCCACATTGGTGGGCTTGGTCGAAGCTCATGCCGCCTTGTGCTCGAGCGAGGTTGATGTTAACGGCACGGACTTGGGCGCCTTCATGGTAGAGTTTGGCGCCATAACACCTTCGCAGCAAGCCTTCCTTGATGCGGTGCAATCAAAGGAATTTGAGGGGTCATTTTCGCTCGAGTATCTTATGGGTGAAGTAGCTGCGGCACTTGCGGCCGTGGATGATAGTGACATAGTGCTGTTGCAAGCGGAGGCAGGGTTTCGTCTTATGGAGCTGCTTGCTATGGTTGGCGGCATTTCGTATAACCCGGCAGCGCTGCAGTTGGTGTTTGCCGATGAAGAAACAAGCCAAAAATACGGCCTTGACTGGTCTCGCGCTGAGGGTGCTTACGAACATGATCATGACCACGATCACGAATGCTCTTGCGATCATGATCACGACTGCGAAGATCCGCGCGGCTACGAAGACGATGAATATCAAGCCTATGATGAATACTAAGAATGTGGTGGGACGCGCTTCAAAGAGAGCATAGGCTTTTTTCGGCCAAGCTTCGCTTCGCTGATCTTTGAAGAGGTGTGCGCATCAAGCATGAGTTATGGATACCTTATCCTTATATGAACACTGTATGCTTTGCCCTCGTGCGTGCGGGGTTAATCGAGCACAGGGGCAACGTGGCGTTTGCGGTGCCTCGGCAACGGTGCGTCTTGGCCGCGCAGCATTGCACTGGTGGGAGGAGCCTTGCCTTGTGGCGCATCGCGGTAGTGGGGCAGTATTTTTTGCCCATTGCCCTCTGCAGTGCGTGTATTGCCAGAATCAAACCCTTGTGAGGGGTGCTGGTATCGAGATTTCTGCGCAACGTCTTGGCGAGATCTTTCTTGAGCTACAAGATGGCGCCGGCGCGGCCAATATCAATCTGGTTACGCCAACGCACTACGTTCCCACTCTGTGTGAGGTTTT
>CAZDCX010000014.1:0-8081 GCA_964504115.1 uncultured Cryptobacterium sp. | reverse complement strand
TCTTACGCGATCGCTATGGCAACAAAATCCGCCTGAGTATTATGAGCCAGTACACGCCGAGCAATCAAAATGATCTGGCTCAACATGGACTGGACGCACGGGTGACGGCCGAGGAGTATGAGCAGGTGCTCGACTTTGCCGATACTCTGGGCTTTGAGGATTATTTCTGGCAAGAGGGCGGTGCCGACGAAGAAAGTTTTATTCCGCTCTTCGACGGTACCGGCGTTTTGGAGTCAGCACCAACAACCTGATTTTGAGCTGGCTTATACCAACCCAACACTTCAGCTACCCAAGACACTTTATAGTCGTAGCACCAACGCAGCGTTTCCTATGATGCTTGCGTGATAAACATGAATCTTTTCTTGTATTGGCAAAAAGGGGTTATTATAATCATCACTTTGTGAGCATCTTTAACGTAAGGGGTCACCTTGTCGGTTATAGCAATAATCTTTACTGTTCTTCTCGTTGCTTCAGGCATCGGTCTTATCGTGTTTGTTTTGCTGCACTCTGGTAAGGGTACCGGTGTGAGCGACATGATTGCAAGCCAGGTGTACAACAATCAAACAGCTACGAGCCTTGTTGAAAAGAACCTCGATCGCATCACTATTGTTCTTGCGGCCGTGTTCTTGATCTCGCTTATTGTTTTGATGGTAGTTTATCCCCAGGGGTCAATTGGCTAAAAACTTCTTGCAAGTAGCGCCGATTCTGATAATATAGTCTGCGCTGCTAGTAAGCGGCTCCTCTTCAGGGGGACATAAGTCGGAGTGGTGGAACGGCAGACACGCTAGCTTGAGGTGCTAGTGCCCACTTATTCGGGCGTGCGGGTTCAAATCCCGCCTCCGACACCAATACCAATGAAGGAAGGCTAAAAGGCCTTCTTTTTTTTGCGCACTCTTCACTATAGGTCCGTGTCAGGTGTGCTTGACGCAACACGGTAATTCGCTATAGTTACGGGTGTAAATTGAATACGATCTTCAGGGCGAGGTGAAATTCCTCACTGGCGGTAACGAAAGAGCCTGCAAAAACAAGGCAGGCGTTTTACGAAGCCCGCGACCCTTTTGAAGCGAGCGCAATCGCGAATGACCGGCGTTTCAAAAGGCTGATCTGGTGAAGTACCAGAGCCAACGGTTATAGTCCGGATGGAAGAAGATAGTGCGAAGAGCTCTGGTCGTATGACTAGGTGTTTGTTGCGTTTGAAGTCCTGAGATGCCCCGCGTTTCAGGATTTTTTTATGCAACGAGTAAGGTCTCCTGCTCGTCGTTGTTGAAGATAGTATTCACTCACAGCGATGAACCAGAAAGGAGGTGCCTTACGATGGCGGATAAGGCAAAGCCGGTATCTACTTCTTCTCAGAATGCTGCACAAGAAAATATCTTGGGTCAAGAACAAGGAGAAGCGAGCGCGACTGATGAAGCCTATATGCGTCGTGCTCTTGAATTAGCACTTCGTGGATCGGGGCGGGTAAACCCAAATCCCCTTGTTGGAGCGGTTATTGTTCGCGAGGGGCGCATTATTGGCGAGGGTTGGCATACGGCCTTTGGCGAGGCGCATGCCGAGCGTCATGCTCTTGCGCACTGCACGGAAGATCCGCGGGGTGCCACTATCTACGTTACTTTGGAGCCTTGTTGTCATACGGGCAAACAGCCGCCCTGCACCGAGGCTCTTATTGAGGCAGGTATTGCTCGGGTAGTTATGGGCGCGCCGGATCCTAATCCTCAGGTTGCGGGCGGGGGCATTGCTCAGCTAACGGCAGCTGGAATCGAGGTGGTTCAAGGCGTTCTTGTTGATGAATGCAAGGCTATCAATCAGGTCTTTTTTCATTACATTCAAACAGGGAAGCCCTACGTTATTCTCAAGTATGCTATGACCCTCGATGGCAAAATAGCTACCAGAACTGGCAAGTCAAAATGGATCACTTCCGAGGTTGCTCGCCGTAGGGTACACGAAGATCGTCAACGTTATGCCGCTATCATGGTGGGGGTCGGCACCGTTTTGAGCGATGATCCGTTGCTTACCTGCCGTTTGGATGACACCGATCAAACCAGTGATCCTGTTCGGGTGATTTGCGATACGCATTTGCGCACACCCTTGAGCGCGCGCGTGGTACAAACTGCTTCAAGCGTGCCAACCTATATTGCCACTGCCGAAACGAACACAAAAAAGCACATGCCCTATCGCGAGCATGATTGCGACATTATCGTGGTGCCAGAGGCGGCTGGGCATCTTGATTTGGAAGTGCTCATGGAAAAGCTGGGCGCTCTGGGAATTGATAGCGTAATCGTTGAGGGTGGCGCCGAACTCAATTGGTCGGTACTGGCTTACGATGCAGTCAACAAGGTGCAAGCTTATATCGCTCCTAAGATCTTTGGTGGCGCAGAAGCACCAAGCCCCGTTAAGGGTTTTGGGGTAGAGGCACCAGATTATGCAATTCAGCTCTCGCATCCACAGGTCACGCCTTTAGGAGACGATCTTCTTATTGAATGCGAGGTGATCTAGGTGTTCACCGGCATAGTTGAAGAGGTAGGCCGTGTTGTATCAATTCGCAAGGGTGCACATTCGTGTGTTTTAACGGTGCAGGCCAGCGAGGTACTTTCCGATGTTCATTTGGGCGATAGTATTGCTACAAATGGGGTGTGCCTTACCGTAACCGATTTCACGCGTACAACGTTTTCGGCCGACGTAATGCACGAAACGCTTAATCGCTCTTCGCTGGGAGCTTTGCGCCCCGGTAGCGTGGTTAACCTAGAGCGGGCAATGCTGGCCGGCGGCCGTTTTGGCGGTCATATTGTGTCAGGGCACATTGATGGCACGGGTGTTATTCGCGCTGTCAAAGAGGATGACAACGCGGTGTGGTACACCATCGAGGCTCCGCGCGACATCATTTTATACGTTGTGGAAAAGGGCTCCATTGCTATAGACGGCATCAGTTTAACGGTGGCGCGAGTCGACGCAAACACCTTTAGCGTTTCCATTATTCCGCACACAAGGGCGCAAACCAATTTGGCCTCCAAGCGGAGCGGCGATGTGGTTAACCTCGAAAATGACATCATTGGCAAATATGTTGGGCGCCTGCTCACTATGGCCCCCGATTTGGCAACGCCCCAGGCCACTGCTGCAGCAGCCGAGATAAGTGGCTATGCTGTAGCGCTCGGCACACAGGGCACAAATGCACGCCACGGCTCACCTCAAGGGCCTGGTAGGGCGCCGCAAAACGATAACTTCTCTTCTGGGGGGATTACCAAAGATTTCTTGCTCCAGAATGGATTTTAATAAGGTACGAATTACTTCGAGTTGACATGCTGGTATGCCGCGGCATGCAAAGGAAGGATAGCAATGTTTACATTTAACACGATCGAAGAAGCATTAGAGGATTTGCGTCAGGGCAAAGTAATTCTGTGCACCGACGATCCTGATCGTGAAAACGAAGGTGACTTTATTTGTGCCGCCGAGTTTGCAACAACTGAAAATGTGAACTTTATGGCCAAGTATGCCAAGGGGCTCATCTGTATGCCCATGAGCATTGAGCTGTGCCGTAAGCTCATGTTCCCGCAAATGGTAAGCACCAATACCGATAATCACGAAACTGCCTTTACCGTTTCGGTTGACCATGTTGATACTACGACGGGCATTTCTGCTGAAGAGCGTGGTTACACGGCGCGTATGTGCGTAGCCGACGATGCTCGCCCAGAAGATTTTCGCCGTCCAGGCCATATGTTTCCTCTCATGGCAAAGGAAAATGGCGTACTTGAGCGCAACGGCCACACTGAGGCTACGGTAGATCTCATGCGTTTGGCGGGCTTGAAGGAATGCGGTCTTTGCTGCGAGGTTATGCGCGATGATGGCACCATGATGCGCACGCCTGAGCTTATTGAACTGGCAAAAGAATGGAACCTGACCTTCATCTCTATTAAAGAGTTGCAGGAGTATCGCAAAATGCACGACAAGCTTGTTGAGCGCGTTGCTTGCACCAAGATGCCCACCAAGTATGGCGATTTTCGTGCTTATGGGTATGTCAACAAGCTCAATGGCGAGCATCATGTTGCCCTGGTTAAGGGCGATATCGGCGATGGCCAGAATTTGCTGGTGCGCGTGCACTCGGAGTGTTTGACAGGCGATGCTTTTGGTTCGCTGCGTTGCGATTGTGGCGATCAGTTTGCCGCCGCAATGCGTGCCGTGAACGAAGAGGGCCGCGGCGTTGTGCTTTATATGCGCCAAGAAGGGCGAGGCATTGGCCTTATCAACAAGTTGCGCGCCTACGAGTTGCAGGATCAGGGAATGGATACCCTCGAGGCCAATTTGGCTCTTGGCTTTGCGGGCGATATGCGCGAATACTTTATCGGCGCGCAAATACTGCGTGACCTGGGCGTTAAAACCATGCGTCTTCTTACGAATAACCCTGATAAGGTGTATCAGCTCTCTGAATTTGGGATGGAGATCATCGATCGTGTTCCTATTCAGATGCCAGCAACCGAACATGATCGTTTCTATCTTAAGACCAAGAAAGAGAAGATGGGCCACTTGTTAGACGATGAAGTCGAGAATAATCAATAGAAGCTCTAAGAGCGGTAAAGGAAGGAAAAACCAATGAACACACTTGAAGGCAAGTTAGTCTCTCGCAACATTAAGGTTGGTATTGTTGCAGCTCGTTTTAACGAGTTCATTACCTCAAAATTGGTGTCGGGCGCCCTGGATGGCTTGGTTCGCCACGATGTAAAAGAGGAAGACGTTGACATCGCTTGGGTACCAGGTGCTTTTGAGATTCCTCTGATTGCTCAAAAGATGGCAGAGAGCGATAAGTACGATGCCGTTATCTGCCTGGGTGCTGTTATTCGTGGTGCTACGTCTCATTATGATTTGGTGTGCAACGAAGCTGCCAAGGGAGTGGCTCAAGTTGGCCTCAAAACAGGCAAGCCGGTGCTGTTTGGTGTCGTAACCACCGATACTATCGAGCAGGCTATTGAGCGTGCTGGCACGAAGGCGGGCAATAAGGGCTATGATTGCGCTCTTTCGGCCATTGAGATGGTCAATCTTATTAACGAGATTCAAGACTAACGCCCTTTTATCTTGATATATCAAAGCGAGCCCACTGGTATTTCCTGTGGGCTCGCGTGCTTTGTTGGCCGATCTTTATCTTATTGATTTTGAGTTGTTCGCATTTGGTGAAAGAAGGCAAGCAGATCAGCCTCGACCTTTTGATAAGCTTCCATGAGATTCTCTTCATGCCCGTCGTTGATGAGGGCGCACAAAATACTAATGGTCAGCTTTTCGTCATCAACTTTGATCGGCTCAATACTAATCCCGGTTTCAGTCCAAGAACAGAGCGCATAATCACCTGGCGCAAAGGTATGTTGGTTAAACGTTTCTGCCTGAGCGTTAGCGTCTTTGTGCATCAATAAAAGTGCTGGATCAACGCGCAAAGCCTGCGCAATTCTTCCAATGTTTTTTAAACTGATATTGATACGTTGCTGCTCAATTCCCCCAATATAGGTGCGATGAAGACCACTTCGTTCAGCAAGATCTTCTTGGGTGAGGCGGGCTTGCTTTCGATAACCTCTTACATTTTCTGCAAAGACTTGCGCAATATTCATAGATCACCTCTTTCGTTTGATGAAAACTTCAAGACAATCAAACCGAGATGCAGAAAATGAATCTACAGAATATTTGTAGCGTTACCATAGACTAGCCATAGAGTAGGGAGCTTCTCTCTTGCATATATTCAGCTCTTTTGAGTGTGCGTAATGGTTTTATATCTTTGAGAATCTCGATGGGCGCTTTCCTAAAACATGCTTATGACCAGGAGATACTATATATGTTATGCATATTCTGATGGCAGAGCATCCTTGCTCGGTGCAGCGTCTTTGCGCAAACAAAAAAGACCTTTATATCAGCCGCTGAGTATGCTTACTTGCTCATGGCAGAATCTGTGTACACACTAAGCGGCTCATATATGGGCTGCTTGGTGCGCCTGTGCGCCCATAAAGGGTGCAAGTATGCGCGAAGGCGCGCGCCTTATAATCGATCTTCTGTGGCAATGTTCGCGCGGCGCGATAGAATAGCCATACCAAACAATAGGTGCTTCATGAGGCGCCTCTTTGAAAGGAATCCTTATGCCTCTTTTGACTGAGCCGTTTGCCGTTGGCACTCTTCAGATACGCAACAGGCTTGTAATGCCGCCCATGGCAACTGAAAAGTCACAATCTCAGGGCATGGTGGGGCCTGCTCTCTGTGAGTATTACGACGAAAAAACACGTGGTGGCTATTTTGGCTTGGTCATTGTTGAGCATGGTTATGTTAGCCCTGGGGGGCAGGCAAGTAAGGGCCAAATATCGTTTGCGTGCGATGAGAACATTGATGGTTTAGCGCAGTTGGTCAAAACCATCCACCGAAATGGCTCTAGGGTATTTGCTCAAATAAATCATGCCGGAGGCAAAGCGCTGCCTGCTATAACGGGGCGCCAAGCAATGGCACCAAGCGCCATGGGCTACACCACCACGCGCGGCGAGGCTGTGCAAGCGCGGGCTATGACCCAAACGGATATCGATGCGGTTATCGCCAGTTTTGCGGCGGCAGCGAAGCGAGCGCAGGCTGCAGGTTTTGATGGGGTTGAAATTCACTCGGCTCACGGATACTTGCTCGACCAGTTCTATTCGCCGCTTACCAACCACCGAAGCGATAATTACACAGGCTCAACCATGGAAGGGCGCACGTTATTGCACCGCCAGGTTTTGGCGGCTGTACGCAAGGCGGTCGGCAGCGCCTATCCCATTGCGGTGCGCCTGGGAGCCTGTGATTACTTACAAGGTGGAGCCACCATTGCCGATGGCGCCGATGCAGCGCTGGTTTTGCAGCAGGCTGGCGCTGATCTGATTGATGTTTCTGGCGGGCTATGCGGGTACAAAGGCACCGGATCAAAGGAAGAGGGCTACTTTGGTGCGTCTTCGGCTGCCATAAAGAAAGTGGTAGATGTACCTGTTGTGCTAACAGGGGGCGTTGTGAGCGCTCAAGGTGCCGAGGCTCTTTTGGAAGCGGATAAGGCCGATGCGATTGGCGTTGGCCGGGCAGTGCTAAAAGATTCTCTTTGGGCTCAGCATGCTATCGAGGAGTTGGGTGGCACTGCGGTTAAGGGCACCGTGTTTTTTGACTACGACGGCACGCTTCACAACAGCATGGCAATTTATGGGCCTGCATTTCGCAGTGCGTATGATTGGCTGGTGGCAGAAGGCTATATGCCTGCGCGTGAGTTCAGCGATGAGTGGATAAGCCAGTGGCTCGGTTTTACGACCGAGGCTATGTGGACCACCTTTGCGCCTGAACTGCCTGAAGAGGTGTGGCGCAAGGCGGCATCATTAGTTGGTGCAGTGATGGATCGACGCACTCTTGATGGCAAAGCTCAGCTCTTTGAGGGAATCCCCGAGGTGCTTACCAAGCTCAAGCAGCAAGGCTACGAGCTGGTATTTCTGAGTAATTGCCGCACCGCATATTGTACGGTTCACCGTAAGATGTTCGACCTCGATCGCTGGTTTAGCGCTTACTACAGTGCAGAAGATTTTGACGATATTCCCAAGTGGCAGATCTATCAGCAGATGGCCGGCCATCACCCTTGCCCTCAGGTCGTGGTGGGCGATCGCTTCCATGATTTAGACGTTGCTGCGCGAGCGGGTATCCCTTCAGTGGGCTGCGCGTATGGCTTTGGTGGCAAAGATGAACTTGCCGAGGCAACAGTACTAGTGCAAACGCCGGCTGAAATCCCTGCGGCTCTCGATAAGGTGCTGTAAGGTTTCTGCGGGGGCTTGCACCCAATCAGGTGGCAAGTTCGCTAGCCCCAAAACCTTGTCGGGATCGTAGCCGGAAGGGGTTTGCACCCAATCAGGTGGCAGGTTCGCAAGCCTGTCAGGCACCAACTTCAAACAGAAAGCTAGCATCATGCAAGTTTTTGAGCAAACAAGAACATCCCAAGGGCATATTCCAACTCAAACGGTGCGCCTTGTAGGTGATCCAGGCCAACAATCTCTCGAATTGCCGAATGTAATCAAGAGGCCCGCTATGAACTCTACGTCGAACGAAGCAGTGCTCGCAGGGGA
>CAZDCX010000013.1:1226-31837 GCA_964504115.1 uncultured Cryptobacterium sp. | reverse complement strand
GCGCGTGCGTCGTCTCTGCCTTCCCCTTTGTTTTACTAAAAGCTTGATAAACGCGCAGCACTAAGGCGAGCAAGTATTATCTACTCGGAGGCTCTTCTGCAAATTGAACAGAAAAGGGAAAGCGGAAGCTGACCGAGCGGCCTCTTCCTCGAGGGCTCATTGGTAAAGAGCTGCACACGAACGGTGTCATTACGCAAACTAAAAATGCACGTCCGAATCGCAACTATTATAGGTAGGACGCCCTCAAAGGTTTATTGATCTTTGTAACTACGATGATCCTGATAATTGGCAAGATAAGAAGCAAACTCAGACGACGTATCGGAGTTTCCTGAGCGCCATGCTTTGTGATCGATAATGGTGCTTTCAAAACCATAATGCGCATCAATATAGGCAATAAGCGTATCGAGCGCTTCAAGCTGCGCTTTTGGATAATCTCCCGAGCCGCCTACGTGCACCATCTCAATGCCGACAGAGTAGGAATTCATCCCGTAATCTGAAGCCCATGACCCAATAGAGGTAGTGCCTTTTTTATCATCGCGAGATTCATCTTCAACACCATAAGAAGCATTGTGGCCCGTATCGCCAAAACCGGCATGATGAGCGATAGCATCAAGCGGCACGCACTGCACAATCGTGCCATCTTTATTGATCACAAAATGAGCTGCTATCCCTGCGTTGTTGCTATCCCAATAATCGACAACACCTTCAGCGGTTGACTCGCTTTCGGTGTCGTGCAACACAATATACTTTTGATATTCGCTGCTCTTTTCGCCGTGGATAAACTCGTCGCGATAATCGCTGGTTATATCAAGCTTGGCGAACAAAGTCTCTTCCAAAGAGGGAGCGGCCACATCAGAAGGAATATCTTCTGCCGGAACATCCTCAACATCTGAGGAGCTTTGGGCTAAGGATTCGCTGGTCTCGCCTTCCGCACCACCAGGCAGAGACGAGCAACCGCCAAGCACCCCCACCACCGTACATGCCACGGCAATACACACAATCCACGCCCAAAAGAAGCGCCCAGTATGCAGGTGGTTATTGGGTATGATGTGCTCCCTTCAGGTGTTGCTGGTACCCGATTACCCCCGAAGCGCGCAATCTCGGTGTGAGCATGGGGTTTACATTCGATAGATCGGGATATCGTTGAATAATAACTCCCTTGATCTTGCCTATTCAGACCAAGGGAGTTATCTGGCCAGAGAATATGCCATTATGCGCTGGCGCATAGGTTGACGAGGCTCTTATGCTCGCAGGTCAATGCCCAGCTCGCTGTTGACCAAGTCAAAGGCCGCATCGATGGCCTTATCCATGTCGTAGTATTTATAACCACCCAAGCGGCCAGCAAATACGACCGTGCCTTCTGCCTGAGCAAGCTTGGTATATTCCTCATACAAAGCCGTGTTGCGACTATCGTTGAGCGGATAGTAAGGCTCGTCGCCCTTTTCCCAGGTTGCAGGATACTCGCGCGTAATAACCGTAGTGGGCTGCGTACCAAACTCAAAATGCTTATGCTCGATAATACGGGTGTAGGGAATTTCTCGCTCGGTGTAGTTAACCACCGCATTGCCCTGCCAATTTTCGCATTCAAGCTGCTCGCTCTCAAAGCTCAGCGAACGGTACTCAAGGGCACCAAGCTGGTAATCAAAATAAGCATCGATAGTGCCACAGTAAATAACGCGATCGGCAATGCCCTTGTTTTCGGCTATAAAGCTGCGATACTCGGTGTTGAGGAGGATTTCTGTCTCACCGAACATCCGCTGCACCATGGCCGTGTACCCACCAATGGGAATGCCCTGCCAACGATCGTTGAAGTAATTGTTGTCATAGATAAAACGCACAGGCAGGCGCTTGATGATAGAAGCGGGCAGATCTTTACAATCGCGCCCCCATTGCTTCTCGGTGTAGCCTTTAACGAGCTTTTCATACACATCGCGGCCCACCAGAGAAAGCGCCTGCTCTTCAAGGTTGTGCGGCTCGGTTATCTGCTCGGCGGCCTTCTGCTGCTCGATGATGGCACGCGCCTCTGCTGGTGTGCGAACTCCCCACATCTTTGAGAAGGTATTCATGTTGAAGGGCATGTTGTACAGCTCTTCTTTGTACACCGCAACAGGAGCATTGATGTAGTTATTAAACTCAGCAAACTGGTTAACGTAATCCCACACGGGGCGCAAAGAGGTATGGAAGATGTGCGCACCATATTTATGCACGTTGATGCCATCAATGTCTTCGGTATAAATGTTGCCTGCGATATGATCGCGCCGATCAATAACAAGACAGGTTTTGCCTATTTTGGCTGCCTCGTGGGCAAACACCGCACCGGTAATACCAGCGCCAACGACAAGATAGTCGTAATGGCTTTGCTTCATTAGTCTTGCTTCACCACCAAGACGTCACAACGAAGATGACGAATGAGATAAGTCGAAACACTACCAACAAATACATACGTGATGTTGGACAAGCCACGCTCGCCACAAATTACCAAGTCGGGCTGGAAAGGCTTGATCATAAGATTATGTACCGTTTCCTGAATGGTACCCACCTTAACCACTATCTCAACGGAAGGGATATTGGGGTTCTCTTTTGCTTTTGTAAGCACATCGCCCAGCGATCTTTCCAAACGAGCCTGGACCGTAGCAGCTAACTCCTGATAATCGGTACCTGTCAAAGAATCTGGTACAGAATCAACAACATGGCCTAACAGTAATTCTGCATGATTGAGCTCTGCAATCTGAATAGCACGCTCGGCTACTTCTTGCTGAGTGCTACCCCCGTCGAGTGCCGCAAAAATGCGTTTATATTGCTTCATTGATATCGCCCCCTCTTCCTCTCCGTTATAGCTAACGAAGCATCGATGACAGCAAAGAGCCTTTTGGCCTTGCTTAGAATTACCTTGTATTCTACCACCCTCCCCGAGGAAGCCATGCTAGGCGCGCTCATAAAATGGCTAATTGGTAATCGGCCTTCGCACGCACGTCGACAAAGCGCTATCATGTGACAGGTTATCTATTGTTTTTCCAGTACGTTAAAGGAGTTTGCCGAATGCCTAGGCTCAATCCAGAACATATGAACATCGTAAAAGACATGGTCAACAAAGGCCATTACATCAACTTACTAGGATTTCATGTTACTAAGCTTGATGCGGGTTTGGCGCGCGCAGAGCTCAACGTTGAGCCTAAACATATGAACCCTTTTATGAATATCCATGGCGGCGTTTACGCCTCGCTTATGGATCACATGACGTTTTGGTGCGCTTATGGAGCCATGCCTGAAAATATGGGTTATACCACTATCGATTTACACGTGGATGACTTGCGCGCATGCGATAGCGGCCTGCTAACGATCGAAGCTCGTATGATTAAGCAAGGCAGCACCTTGTGCCTGTGTGAGGCTGATATTCGCGATGAAGTGGGGCATTTAATGGCTCATGGAACGTCAAAGCTGTTCTGCTCGCCCACCTTGCAAAACGTTCAAGCTATGATTGACGACGTGGCCCCCGGCACCGTTTTGCCTCCAAAGTTTATCGACTAAACACCTGCGCGTCCCAGCAGCTCCCGCACACGCGCGGCGCTCCTCAAAAAAGTTGTGCCTTGCCGAGAACTCCTCAGCAAGGCACGTTTGTTTTACCAAAAAAGGCAAGGTTATTCACGCTGCCCTTGATCCCACAATAAGGTCAGGTGTGCGCTATTGCTTACGGCGCCGCCCGAATCGATGCTTGCGCACCTTCTTCTGTTTGCTTGTTTCTTCCTCAAACACGCCTTCGCTCTCAAAACCTGCCGTAGCCATGGCAGCATGGGCGCCTCGCAAGGCATCCAAATACGCCTGAGCATCGCCCGGATCGTCATCAATATTCTCATCGCCCAGGTCTACTTCACGGGGAACACGGCGGTACAAAATGTCGTACATAATTGGCACGATATACAAGGTCATAAAGGTGGCATACAGCAAGCCGCCAACAACCACAGCAGCCATACCGCTTTGCATCGAGGCGCCAATGGAGTCGCTCAGCACCATAGGCAACATGGCAAAAATGGTGGTGAGAGCCGTCATAAGAATTGGGCGCATACGCATGTGCCCCGTTGCAACCAGAGCGTCGCGCTTACTCAGGCCACCGCGGCGCAATTGATTGACGTAATCCACAAACACAATGCCATTATTGACTACCGTACCCATAAGCACCGCAAAGCCCATTAAGGAGAGCATGGTAAGCTGCTCGCCTGTTGCAAGCAGGCCAAACAAGCCACCGGTAAAGGCCAGTGGAACCGTTAAAATGATGATCAACGGCGAAAGCAGGCTTTGGAACTGAGCCACCATGATGAGATAGATCAGGAAGAAGCCCAGCACTAACAGCAGCGCCATTTGCTCGAGCATGGTATTGATGTTGTCCAGTTCGCCACTGTATTGGAGGGTGTAACCTTCAGGCATTTCGTACGCATCAAGCTTTTCCTGCAATTCACGCGAGAGCAAAGCGTTGTTGTAACCATCTTCCACCTCGGCAGATACCGTCATGGTTCGTACAGAATCGACGTGGCTGATCGTATTTGATGCCAAGCCCTTTTCAACCGTGGCAAAATCTTTGAGTTTATAGGTTTTGGTATCTCCCGATGTTTGATCGGTGATATCGATCTCGGTATCAAGCAGGTTATCGGCAGACATCACCTTGGTCTCATCCACGATGGCAACGTCCATTTCGTCTTCGTCAACCGTCATGGTGGTTGCATCGGCATTGGTGGAAAGACGGCCAGAGAGGTCGGCATACAGCTGGGCAACGGTATACCCTGCTTCTGTGAGCTTATCGCGATCAATAACCAGATGCAGCTCGGTATCGGCATCCTCCATACCGTTTTCTATTTCGGTATATCCGTCAACCTCGCCAACAATATCCATAATATCGTTGCTGATTTCGAGCAGCTTATCGTTGTCTTGGCCTTTGATCTCAAGCGACAAGCCACTACCCAGCATAGAGCTCATTGAATCCGACGAAGAAGCGCTCGATATAACTTCGCAGTCTAAATCGGCGGTGCGCTCATTGAGCTGGTTGATAATATCCAGCACCTGCGACTCTTTGGTTACATCATCGCTCATTTGCAAATAGAACGAGAAGGTATCGTACAGGCCGCTATCGGCATTGGATGCTTCGCTAGAAATCATAGAAATCGCTGCGGTACCATCCATGCCGCCCACAAACTCTACGCCATCGATGTCCATGGCGATATCCATAACCTCATCAGCTAGGTCGAAAGCGGCATCCTTCTCGGTATCTTCTGGCAATATGACACTTACCTCGGCTGTTTTAGACGTCATGGTAGGAATCATGGTTATGCCCATATTCGCTACGCCCACAACAGCTACCACAAGCAAGGCAACTGCCACCAGAAGCGGCAAAGCTTTGTGACGCAAGAAGAACTGCAGCGATTGAGCATACTTGGTTTGCAGCTTTTCAAACCATCCGCTGCGCCTTGGTACATAGTTTCTAAATACAATTGACGAGACACTCGGAACAAGCGTGAGCGCGATCAGCAGCGACGCTGCCAAAACGTAGGCGATAGACAAGGCGAAGGGCAGCAGCATTTGGTTGACCACGCCGGTCGTAAATACGATGGGCAAAAATACGCATACCGTTGTAAGCGTTGAAGCCACGACAGCACCAGTAATTTGCTTGGCACCTTGAACCGCCGCTCGCGCAGCAGGGATACCTCGCCCGCGCAGGCGATAGATGTTTTCCAATACGATGATGGAGTTATCAACCAACATACCAATCGCAAGCGCAATACCACCGAGCGACATGATGTTGATCGAAACACCCGAGAAGTACATCAGCAGCAACGCGCACAGCACCGAGAAGGGTATGGAGAAGGCCACAATTAAGGTGGGCTTCCAATCGCGCAAGAACAGCGCCAAAACCACAATGGCAAGCAAGATGCCAAGCACCAACGACTCTAAAATGGATTGAATATAGAGCGCAATGTATGATCCTTGATCGCTTACAACCGTAAGATGCAAGCCATCGTATTCAGACTCCAGTTCAGCAAGTCGGCTTTGCACTGCCGTTGAAACAGCGCTTGTGGAAGCCGTTGAGTTTTTGAAGACTGACAGCAATATGCCATCTTCGCCGTTAATGCGCATGTACGAATCGCCGACGTTATCGATAACGGTGATGTCGGCCACATCGGACAGGTGCACTTTGCCAACCCCATCAAGGTCAACGAGCAGCAAATCCTTGAGCTCATCAACCGATGTTAAGTTGTCGCCAACACGAAGCAGCCATTGTTCATCGGAGTCGGTATCCAAATATCCCGCTGGCATCGAAAAGTTTTGAGCGGCAATAAGCGAAGCTAACTGCGTTTTATCAACCAGAGAATCGATATTGGCCTTTTGCAGGGCTTCTTCACGCGAATCCTCGTACTGCTGCCGAGCTTCTTCGAGCTCTTGCTTGTTGGAATCCACCGTTGTTTGCGCGGCTGCCAACTGGGCATCGGCGCTACCAAACTGACTTGCAGCTGTTATTGAACCTGCCTCAGCCTGGGCTAGCTGGTCCTTATAAGTTGTAAGCTCGCTACTGGCTGTTGCAAGCTGCTCGGTAAGGGAGGCAATCTGAGCTTGGGTCTGCGGGTTAGTTCCTTCAGGGTCGGTTGTTTGCAAGGCAGCAATACTTGATTGCAGCGTTGTTACCTCGCTCGTTTTGCTGGACACCGCAAGGGTAAGAGCCGAAATAGCTTGGCCTACTTCATCGGAGGTTTCAGATTGGGAAGAGGCGAGCGTCTTTTTTTGAGTTTCCAGCTCGGCTTCAGCATCTGAGAGGGCAGCTTCGCCCTCATCAATAGATTTCTTTGCATCGTAGAGCTGATCGTTAACGCTCGAGAGAAGTTTATTGTTAATGTCTTCGATTTTGCTTTCCGACAAGCGCACCTCTACCGACTGCTCGGCAGAACCGGTTGTTGAAACGTCGGCCACCCCATCAACGCGCTCAAGGGCAGGCACAACCTTATCTTCCACAAAAGACGATGTGTCGTAAATCGAATGATCGTCATATGAGACCGCCAGATACATGGTGGCCATCATATCCATGCTGATTTCCATATAATTCGGGTCGCCAGCCGTATCTGGCAATTGCGACGAAACTTCGTTTACCGCCGACGAGGCCTTCACGAGCGCCGAATCCATATCGGTGCCATCTTCAAACTCGAGAAAGATAAGCGAGTAGTTATCGGCGCTTTGCGACTGCACCGAAGAAACGCCGCCTACGGTAGAGAGAGAGCCTTCCAAAACATCGGTTACTTCTGCTTCTACCTTCTCGGCGCTTGCTCCCGGATCGGTAGTGATAACAGCCAGATAAGGCAGATCCATTTCGGGCAGAAGATCGGTATTCATCTTACTGAGCGAAACGCCGCCCAAAACGAGCGTAATAATTACCGCCACGACAATAATGTACGGCCGCTTAACACTAAATCTGCTGAGCACGAAGTACCCCTTATCTTTTGTTGCAAAGAGCAAATAACCATGCAGCGCTATAGCTGAGCATATGAGCTATTACAGACAGCCGCCAGAAAACCAGAAAGTCAGAAAGCCACTAAACTCCAAACAAGCAAAACGCCGACAATAGATTATCGATTGAGGAGCCCTGTCAATAAACTTTGTATACAGAAATCCACAACTTCGTTTACGTAATAAACAAGAGGCCTCATAGTGTCCTGAAACTGAGCGAAACGACTCCATGGGATAAACAAAAAGCTCCGCGGATGCGGAGCTTTAAGAATTAGTAGCGGTTGTCAAAAATGCGTTTAGTCTTCTTTTCTGAACGGGGCAGCTCGCCCAGCGCAACACCCTTTGTCACAGGGGTCATGCCCAGCTTACCCTTAAAGATGAGCTTCATCTGCTCTTCCACCCGCTCGCGATTCTCGCCCGTCTCGGCTGTTTCGAAGAAGACCGTCATAATGTCTTTGCCGTTGAGGTGGTCGATCATAACCTGATACTCAGAAGAAGCCCCATCGGTGAAGGCCAATACCTCTTCAATTTGGGCTGGGAACAGGTTAACGCCTTTGACCTTGACCATATCATCCGTGCGACCAGTAATAATATCGATACGCGGATGGGGGCTGCCGCACTCGCAAGGCCCAGGCACGATGCGCGAAAGGTCATGGGTGCGGAAGCGAACCAGAGGAGCGCCCTCCTTCTGGAGCGTGGTTAATACGATTTCGCCCTCAACACCATCGGGTACCGGCTTGCCCGTTTGAGGGTCAACGATTTCAATGTAGACGTAATCGGCCCAAATATGCATGGCGCTATCGGCGCGGCAATTGATACCGATGCCGGGGCCGTACACCTCGGTCAGACCATAGATATCGTAGAGTTCAACGCCCAGTTCTTGAGAAATACGGGTGCGCATTTTCTCGCCCCAACGCTCTGAACCAATCACGCCCTTGTGCAGGTTGAGTTTGTCGCGCACGCCCCGCTTAGCAATTTCTTCGGCAAGAAGCAGTGCGTAGGAGCTTGTTGCACAAAGCACTGTTGTTTGCATATCTTCCATGAACTTGATTTGTTTATCAGTGTTGCCAGGGCCCATAGGAATTGCCATAGCACCCAAGCGCTCGGCCCCTAACTGAAAACCGATGCCGGCCGTCCAAAGGCCATACCCGGGCGTGATCTGAATGCGATCGGATGGCGTAATGCCGGCATACTCATAGCAGCGAGCAAATTGAATAGCCCAATCGGTAACATCCTTTTGAGTGTAAGGAATGATAACGGGCGTGCCCGTTGTGCCTGATGAGCTGTGAATACGCACAATCTTCTCGGGCGGCACGGCAGCCAATCCCAGCGGATATGCTTCACGCAAATCAGCCTTTTCGGTAAAGGGAAGGTTTTCAAAGTCGGCCTGGGTTTGTACATCGCCTAAATCGATACCCTCAAACTTTTTTGCATAAAAGGGCGAACGACTTTTGAGAGTTTTGAACTCTTCCTTTATTGTGGCAAATTGTTGTTCTGTTAACTCCATGTTGTCACCTCTCGCAGGACTGCTCTACCAAGTTTATAGCCTTCATATTAAGCGAAACAAAACGCTCTTTAACGCATGCCGGAATAACACCGCGCATATCGTCAAGAGTGAGCTCGCCGCGCAAACTGTTATGCGCACACCCTTCATGAGTGTTAACCGCCAACAAAGCACTTGCTAACATAATAATATTAAGCGCCTTGCGTCCTCCTAGTTGATTGCATAACGCCACATCATCAACGACTACTACGTGACTGCCTGATGCTTTGAGGGCTTCAATCATTTGCTCAGGATGATACGCAGGTGCCTTAAAATCGCCCATCACCGGTGCAATACCTGATGAGGCAACCACCATAAGGCCGTTTTCCTTCAAGTAAGGCAGGGCACGAAGACCTTCCCCTGGCTCAAGAGCAATAATCAGGTCGTCAGAGGCGTGAGCCGGAAGGGGTGAATACACCACTTCACCCTTATTACCCATGCGTACGTGGCTCATCACATCGCCGCCGCGCTGGGCCATGCCGGTAGTTTCGGCGGTGCGCACTTGCCAGCCTTTTGAACGAGCCGCTTCAGCTAAAATCTTTGCGGCCAAAACACTTCCCTGGCCGCCGATGCCCGCAAGCGAAATATTAATCATGGCAGCCTCCTTGATCCTCGGGCCTTGTTGTGCTGTGAGTTTGCGCTGCATCGCCCAGTGGGGCGCCTGCACCTGTTGGAGCCTGAACCCCAGCATCAGAAGCGGCCCGAGATTGGCGTGCTTGGCATATAAGCGCAGCATCGTTACATACATCGGAGCAGAGACCACAGCCGTTGCAAAGCGAGGTATCGATAAAGGGGCGGGCCTTTTCGCCATCCCATGACAAGGCAGGGCACCCTAACTTCAAGACGCAACGGGCACACCCTGTGCATCGCGCCCCGTCAAGCTCAACAGGTTTATCGGGGTGAGACAACTTGATACAGGGTGCTTCATAAATAACCGCTGAAGGACCCTGATAATCGATAGCCTCTTTTGCAGCGGCCACTGCTTCGTCGAGCACCAAGGGGTTGGCATGGGTAATAACGCGTACGCCAAGTGCTTGCAAAACTTCTTCTATCGAAATTGGCTTTGTTACCGGCCCCATAAGGGTAACGCCTGTCCCAGGATGAGGCTGAGAGCCTGTCATTGCGGTTGTTGCGTTATTGAGTACAACAATCGTTATGTCATGCTGGTTGTACACCGCATTCGCCACGCCAGTCATGCCACTTGCAAAAAAGGTTGAATCGCCCACAAAGGCCAGAGCTTTTTTGTCGGGCTCGACAACGCTGAGCCCCTGCGCGATGGTAATGCCCGCCCCCATGCATAAGCAGGTATCAACCGCATTGAGCGGCTTGGCATTGCCCAGCGTGTAACAACCGATATCGCCACAGAAGATTCCGTCAGACGGGCGGCGCAGAGCAGTTTTGACGGCATAGAAGGAGCCGCGATGGGGGCAGCCTGCACAGAGCAGAGGTGGCCGAGCGGGGGGCTCGACGCCCTCAGCGCAGTTTTGCTTCTGCTCTTCAACCAGCGAAAGCCCAAAAAAGGCGCATAGCTCATGAGCTACGCTATCAATGGAATTCTCGCCGCGCGCAGTGGTAGCACCGGTTAATTTGCCCTGCACGTTATACGAAGCATGTAAGCGACCAGCAAGCTTGAGCATTTCATCTTCAAGAACATGATCGAGCTCTTCAAAAACGATGACTTCGTCCAGACCGCGCACAAACTGCGCCGCCCTCTCGTGTGGGAACGGATAGGGCACGCCTACCTGCATAACTTTATATGCAGGGAGCGCTCGAACAAAGGAGGGCGTAGAGCCGTTTTGCGCCTGCGACGCTTCCACAAGTTTGCCTTGCTGTGCGCTGGATTCCAACTGCCGCAAGGCCTCGCGCACATACGCATAGGAGATGCCGCCCGCAACAATGCCATATCGCGGCGTAGTAGTTTGAGTGCAATCGGGGGCCGTGCCTGTAGTTTGGGGTTGCGCCTTGCCCTGCGCGCCACCTTGCATCTCGCCCAACATGCCAGCCTGCCCCTCGGCACCGCTTTCATCGATGGGATTGAAGGGAGCATAGCTCCTACTTGCAACCTCACTTGCGATACGAGGCAAGCGATCGTTAATCTCACCGTGGGCCTCATACGAACGCTTGGGGAAGATAACCCAGCGAGAATCTTTGACAAACCCTTGCGCCGGACGAGCAACGGTATGATCGGGGATATCAAAATAGGTTGAAGCGTGGCAGATGCGCGTTGTTGGCCGCATAATCACAGGCGTCTGATAACGCTCGGAAAGTTCAAAGGCAGCCTTCATCATGGCATAGCCCTGCTCGGGTGTGGCCGGATCGAACACCGGAACCTTGGCAAAGGAAGCAAAGCGGCGCGTATCTTGTTCGGTTTGGGAAGAGATAGGGCCAGGATCGTCGGCCACAAACAAAACCGTGCCACCCTTGACACCCACATAACAAAGCGACATCAGCGCATCGCTTGCAACGTTGAGCCCAACCTGCTTGCAGGTAAACAAAACGCGAGCGCCTGCGTAGGCCGCTCCAGCAAGCAGTTCAAGAGCGGCTTTTTCGTTGGTAGACCATTCAACGTGCACCCCTTCGGCGCGACCCGAAGCATGAGCCTTAGCAATGGTTTCAATCACTTCAGAAGAGGGCGTACCGGGATACCCAGCGCACACGCGCACGCCCGCCTCAAGCGCTGCATAGGCAAAAGCTTGATTGCCTGTTAGAAATTCTTTACTCATAAAACGCCCTAAAAACAGGAGGCCCAAAATAACCAATCGGGGCACAAGATCAATGCCCCGAGTTTTTTATATTGCTGCTTTATATGCCCTACGCTTGAGCCATCTCGGCTTTGAAGCGCTCAATTTTAATGCGGGATTCAACATCGCCCGTTCCAAGCATCTGAACAGCCAAAATGGCTGCGTTCTTGGCGCCGTTAATCGCAACGGTAGCAACGGGTACGCCGCTGGGCATTTGTACCATTGAAAGCAAAGAATCAAGGCCGCCCAAATCGCTTGTTTTCATCGGAACCGCAATAACCGGCAGCGGAGTATAAGCAGCAACCACGCCACCAAGGTGGGCTGCTTTGCCAGCCGCAGCAATAATGACACGCAGTCCGCGATCAACTGCAGAAGATGCCCACTCATGAACCTCAAGAGGTTTGCGATGGGCGCTGGCAACCTTAATTTCGTAGGGAATATCGAATTCTTCAAGTTGTTTTATACATGCTTCCATGGTGGGATAGTCCGACTGGGATCCCATAATAATGCCCACAAGAGGGGTAACTGATGTAGTGCTCATGAATCTTCCTTTGGAGTAACGTGGTTGCCCTGCAGCGCTCATTGTAGCACGCACGCCTGGGCAACAAAAAGCTCCGACGAGACATCGGCGCACACATACGTACAACTATCAAAGGCTGTGACAACGCTCCGCCGCGCGATGGCCGCGCCATTTAAGGCACTTGATCACATGAGCAAGGAAGCGACTTTAAGATTTAAAGACCCAATGCCTTCTTAAGGGAAGAAACGCGGCGGCGAGATACTGGAATGCGCTCATCAACGCCATCGAGCGTGAGCAAAAGCGTGCCGCCTGACTGAGGCTCGATTTCCTTAACCAAAGCAAGGTTTACTAAGTAGCCCCTGTGCACGCGGAAGAACCCATGACCATCCAAAGTCTTTTCCAACTGAGCCAAGCTTACCGTGGAGAAGAATCGATCGGTTCCCGTTTGCAGGTACGCGTAATCGTCGCGCGCCATAACAAAGCGAATGTCGTCAACATTGATAAGGATCTTCTTGCCACCCTTTTCTACAGGGATACGCTCTGCTTTTTGAGCCTTTGCATGGAGCATGACATGCTCACGCACGCGGGCAAGCGCATTGCTGAGGCGCTCGGTTTCAACCGGCTTGACCAAATAATCAATGGCGTTGACCTTAAAAGCGTCTAAAGCAAACTCGCTATAGGCAGTTACAAATACAACAGCTGGAGGATACTTTAAGTGTTGGAGAGCTTCAGCCAGCTGAATACCGGTAGCCTCAGGCATGTTGATATCGAGAAACATCACATCGCAAGGATACTCCTTGAGCTTCTCGATGGCCTCCCGCACGCTAGCGGCCTCTGCTACTACCTCAGTTTGATTGAGTTCACTTAACAAAAAACGCAGTTCAGAACGTGCCGGTGCTTCATCATCGACGATAATTGCCTTTAGCAACACGGACTCCTTGTCTCATTGGCTTACAGTCCCTGTAATTATAGACCACTTCTTTGATCGCGTATATTCAGAAGAATAATCCTTGGGGCACTTTTTCACGAGATTAGACCGTAACACCATTGCACAAGAACAAGGTAACTTTTGTCCCTTTGCCCAGTTCGCTTTCGATATGCATGTAGGAACCCTCGCCATAATAACCAGTGAGGCGATCGTTCACATTCTTCACAGCAATTCCTAAACCGGTTTCAGACGAAGGCTCCATGATATTAGCCAAGGCTTCATCTGACATGCCAACGCCATCATCGCAAACATAAAGATACAAATCGTTGTCTTTGATTTCGCCCGCAATGCTAATGGTTAACTTCCCTTCGGCTGGCATAGCATGCTTGACCGAGTTTTCAACCAAAGGCTGAATCATGAAAGCCGGCACCAAAACGGCGAGCATATCATCGTCCACATCGGTTTCAACGGCAAGACGATCTTCGCCAAAGCGAGCCTGCTCAAGGGAAAGGTAGCGAACCGTTTGTTCAACTTCCCGCGAAAGAGGAATAAGATCCGAGCTGTTTTCCAAGGTTTGGCGATAAAAAACCGCAAACTCTCGCAGCATGATACGCGCCTTATCAGGATCGGTGCGCACCAGTGATGCCATGGTGTTGATAATGTTAAAGAGGAAATGCGGATTGATCTGGCTCTGAAGCGCCTTGAGCTCCATACTGGTAGCAAGCTTCTTTTGATCTTCGAGCTCCATAGCAGCGATTTGGGTCGAAAGAAGCTGAGCAAACCCCTCGGCAACCGAAACCTGTGTCTCTTTAATGCGGCGTGCGGAGGGGTAATAAAACTTGAGGGTACCGCGAATTGAATTGCCCACTTTCAGTGGCACGATGATGGCTGCCTTGATGGATCTGACCGGGGTTGGCAAGCCCACTTCCTCCGATGTGATGAGCACGCGCGTTTCGCCATCGGCAATGGTCCGCTTGGTGCCTGCGGTACGAATAGGGCCACCCAACTGGCCTAATTGCTCGGCACCAGCCCCGCAATAACCCAAAACATGCTCGGTGTTGGTTACGGCAACAGCCGAAGCAGCTGAAGCAGGTAAGAGAATCTCGCACACCTTCTGGGCGCTTTCAGAATCAAAACCACCCTGCATTGCCGCCAAGGTGTTGCTTGCAAGATCTAATACCGACATAGATTGGCGCGCCCGGATATGATCAGGATCAAGCATAAGCGCAATGGTGATCAGAAGAAACAAGGTAAACAACGCACCAGAAATAGTGAGTACAAAATAATCGTGGCTCGGACCAAACATTGCCCAACCAAGAACGCACCCGCTTGCCAGCGCAATACATAAACACAGTATTTCTAAAACAATATCTACATTGTGACGTGGAAGATTCATGTGAACCTCAAAACCATAGCTAATTGAATCGTGCTATTGATAGCAGGGCCGTACTGCCCTATCAATAATTCCTCGACCATACCACATTTGCCCCGAATACCCAATGCAGGGCATAGCCCCAAAGCCCATTTAGGCGCGCCACCTGCAGGTATTGTTGAGCGCTTGTTTATGCCAGTAACGGCGTGCACTCTTCAACCACCAAAACAACGGCAGCCACCAACAAAAAGGCTCCGAACAAAAAGCGCAATTGGCGCTCGGGCACTTTGCGAATTAAAGAGGCACCCAAAGCTGCGCCTGGGATACTGCCCACCGCCATTGCGATGCCAACAAGATAGTCGATGTTACCCAGCATACCCTGGGTAATTGCGCCTGGAATAGCCAAGATGGTCACAGCAATAAGCGACGTGCCACTTGCTTGATGCATCATAACGCCCAACACTGAGACAAACAGCGGCACCATAATAAACCCGCCGCCAACGCCCACATAGCCCGAGCACAGCCCTGCAAAAAGGCCGATACCGACAGAAAGAGCCAACCGCGAGCCAGTAAGCGAGAATGCATCGCTAGCGGAGGCATCTTGATCAGATGTAGGCTTCAGGTTTGCTTGGGCATCACAATCAGTTGCGGGCTGCGGGTTTTGCTGGACACCTTGTTCAGAAGCAGACTGTGCGTTTGCCTGCGCACCGCAAGCCCGAGCCCCAGTAGCGCCACCAGCAGGGGTTTTTGGCAAGCTCATAGCTTTACGAAACATACTAAAAGCCGAATAGCCAATAATTATTCCAGCCACCAGCATAACCAACCATGAAGGAGAAATGCTGGCAAACAGTACTCCCAGAGGGCTTGCACAAGCACCCGCCACGCCGCATATGAGCCCAAGGCGAGGAATGCACGTTTTATTCTTGATGTGAGTGCTGCACCCTACAAGCGATGTGGGAATAATGGTAAAGAGCGATGTTGCCGTAGAGGCTAAAGCACTCATGCCAAACCCAAGGCGAAAAAGAGGCACCATAAGCGTGCCGCCGCCAATGCCCAAAAGGCCCGAGCATATGCCAATCAGGACCCCAACGGCAGCAGCAAGAATAAATGCCTCCATGCTCAAGCGCCTCGTTATTCGTCGTCACTGAGATTAAGGCGAATTTCTGCTGTCATTCCTGGATCAATATTGGGAAGGGCGGCAGGCTCATCCTCAATAGTGGGCAGCGTGCCTACCTCAGGCTTCTTCTCTTCGGTAAGCGCCTGGGCAAATTCAATCTGTACTTCCTCGCCCGCTTGGCGTGCAACTGCAGCTTGTACCAGTGCCTGTCGCAAGCCGCCATCGTTTTCCATACGGGCCATAATGTCGCCCCAAGTGTACTGGAATTCAAAGTACTTCATGCAGTTAGCCTGAGCATATTCGGTTGCTTCCCCGGTAGCCACTTTGGCGCCCGCACGATAGGCGCGCTTATCAGGGCGAACAAGCGAGCGCAAAAATGCGGTTCGTTTGATACGCTTGGTGATACCAGGCTCCAAGAACGGCCCTGGATAAGGCATAAGCGAAGAGGGCTTGATTTGCAAAAGATCAATTTGCGCACGGCTAAATTCGATTTTGTAGTACTCATACAACCAGCGGAAGATATCGCGATAGAAACGATGCCCCTCGTGACGCTCCTTCGGAGGCAGGTGCGTAAGCGACCATTGATTATCGAACCAGATATCGGAACCATACATACGTAAATTGAGCAAATAATCCAAATCTTCGCCACGCATAATCCAAGGGTCAAAGCTCAAACGACGATACGTTTCCCGATGGAGCGCCAAGCACCCGCCACACACATGGTTCGAGCGCGAAAGACGCGGGCCAGCCATTGCCTTGGTTATCCAGTTGTTGAAGGCTCGACCCTGCTGCCAATAGTGGTTGTACCAGCGGTTTTGGCTCTTTGAGAAGTAGGTGCCCTCGCTGTTAAAGTAAAAGCCTGACTTAGCCAGGATAGGAATGCCCTTTTTGGTCAGCTTGCCCAAACCATACATGGCCTTGCGCAAAAAGTCGCGATCTTCGATTACCTCATCATCATCGATGAACACAACCGAATCAAAGCCAAGCACATGAGCTACCACAAGGCCTAGATTTCGTACCGCCGAATACCCCGACAAGCCAATAGCATCCGATACATCGCCAAAGCCAAGTTGAGATAACCGTTGCTGAATGAGCGTAGCTTCTTCCTGGGCAATAACCAGCGTGTGCATACCAGGATAACGATTCACAATGGTTTGAACTTTGCGGGCGGCTTCCTTCTCAACGCCCCCTTCAACGGCAACCAGGACGATAACCTGTCCTAAATCTTTGACCTGCTGCAAAGATTCCAAACAACGGTCAAGCAGACTTTTTTCGTCCATGGGAGTGGGGTGATCATACAAGCTATCACGGTTACCACCACGTTTTCGAAGAGGCGAAGTATGAAACGTTGGAATAATGACAGCCGGATTCATGCGTATCCCCTTTTATATACCCTCGTAATGCAGAGTATGCATTATCTGATAACAAAGAATTCCTTCACGGTTTTGTTATTGTACCGCAAGGCTCTCAAAACGGTTCTCTTGCCTCGCATATGCTTATCGCCGTGCGCGCCTGCGAGGATGCCCGCGGCGGCTCCGTAAGCGCTCGGCCTCTTCACGCCGCTCTTTTACCTGGTGACTTTCTTCGCGAAGGCGCACATAGGAAGCCCACCTATCTTGAGAAAGCTGGCCTGCATCAACCGCCGCGCGTACCGCACATCCTGGCTCGTTGGTGTGTGAACAGTCACGAAAACGACACTCTTGCGCCAGTTGCTCGATATCAGCGAAGGCCGCACCAATGCCTTCCTCGGCATCCCAGAGCCCCAAACCGCGCACGCCCGGCATATCGATAATGCGACCTCCATCAGGCAGCTCGATAATTTCACGCGAAACGGTGGTGTGGCGCCCCTTGCCATCGCTTTCTCGCACCGGGGTTGTTTCTTGTACATCGAAGCCCACCAGCATATTGACAAGGCTCGACTTTCCCACGCCCGAGCGACCAATAAGAACCGCTGTTTTGTCGCCCTCGGCAATAAGTTGGCCTAAAGCCTGTACCGACTCGGGGTTTTTGTCCGATACCACTAAGACCTTATCGGTGCCAATAAAGCCATCGATCTGCTTGCGCACAGCCTCAACCTCCTCAGGCGATGCCATCAGGTCGGCCTTGGTAAGAACAACCACCACTGAAGTGCCCGTTTCGTGTGCAAGCACCAGCTCGCGCTCGAGGCGGCGCACGTTGATTTCTTCAATTGGTTGAGCCACTAAAACCATGTCGAAATTGGCAGCGAGGGTTTGCGGCAAGGCGCGCTCGGTAGGGTCTTTACGAACGAAGGACGAGGTGCGCGGCATGGTGCGCTCAATAATACCTTTGTCGTGACCAGAAGGCAAAGAAACCCATACTCGGTCGCCCACAACAGCGCGGTATTCGCTGCCCTTTACCAGCGAGGTAGCATGCTCGCATCGAAGTTCAACCCCATCAGCAAGGCGGACCAGCGGAAAGCCTCGATCGAGCTTAATGACGGTTCCCTCATATACCTTTTGACTCTCTACCACGCAGGCGCCAATCCCTCTCTCAACCCACAAGCTTGCATCATCTTGCTATCGCAACCGCTCACGCCGAACACGATAAAGCCCCAAAAGGCCAAGCCCCGCCACCACACAGATTATGGCCAAGGCTAAAAAGCGGCTGTCAACGGGAGATTCGACGGTTGTGCCAGGTGATACCGCGGCAACCTCATCTGCATGAATATCAGACATGCCCTGATGAGCACTGCATTCTAAGTGAAAAACGCCACGCACTTGTAAAATGGTTCCCGTTTTGCCGTACGCACCATAGGTATCAATGACGCCTGCCTGATCTTTGGTCATAGCCACCGAAACCACCGTTGGGTTATCGGCATCGGTATCTTGAAGGGTGATCCAGCAGGAATCCTCCTGCGTTTCATCATTGATGCGGTCTCCCACCACTTCACCTTGCACAAGCACAACCTGTCCTTCGTAGAACGAATCGGCTTGCGTTAAATCAGCGATTGACGTCTCGTACAAAAATGAGCTATCGGGCAGTTGATTGACATACACCTGATTATCGCCAGGAACCTCGGCAGAATCGCTTGTGGACTCATCGGCCCACGCCAATGAAGCAGCCCCGCAACACCAAACTAGTGCCACTCCAATGAGCCATAAAAACAGCGTATGTTTTACTGCAAGCTTCATTCACGCACGCTCTTCTTTTGCGGCAAGCACGACACAACCACCTTTACCACAAAGGCAATAAGGGTAATGAACTCTAAACGACCCGCCCACATTTCTATGATGTAGAAAATCTCCAGGCCTACCGGCATACCATGAGTAACGATACCCGAACTCAAACCTCCATTTGATGCCATGGAAACCGATTCGAAAATGGCTGATATAGCATCGTATCCAAACGCGATGCCTACCAAGGAGCCTGAAAGATAGGTAACAACAAACAACGCCGATACGGTAAGGGCTGCTTTGGCAGCATCGGTGGTAAGAATTTGCCGCCCAAGATGGTGATACGTTACCGAAACGCGAGCGGTACTGGGCGCCAAGGTTTCCTTAACCGTAGAGACCATAGATTTAGCAATTAAACCGATGCGCGAGAGCTTCATACCACCTGCGGTACTACCACTCGAGCCGCCCACAGCCATGAAAAGTGCGAGCACCAAAAAGGCACCAGAGGAGAAAATGGTAGTCATTTGATTGCTGGTAACAACCTGAAATCCCGTTGTGGTAGCCGCTGAGATAACCATAAAAATGCCTCGGCGAAGCAGCGAAATCACATCGGAAAACGAGCCCGCTATACACAGCGAAGAGATAAAGGCCGCCGTAACCACCAGTATCCAAATAAACCCCGTGCGAATTTCAAGATCTTGGAAGAAGGCTTTGGTATCGCCGCGCCAGACTTTTACAAACAGCGCAAAATTCACCATGCCAAGCAGCATGAGCCCGATGCTTACCAGCTCAAGAGGGTACGAGTGGTAATACATAATTGACTGGCTGGTAGGAGTAAAGCCAGCTGTCATAAAACCTGAGATAGCTACCCATAGCGCATTGAAGAAGGCACGCAGGGGCTCCATGCCAGTATACAGACAAAGAACCAGCAACACCACAACCGCTATAGCGATAACCACCAATGATATTCGGCTGATCAGGCGCGTGGTGTTAACGATGTTGGGCAGCACGTGCTCGCTGCGACCCTCGGAAGAGTACAAGCCAACCATACCCTTACCCAAAAGACCCAAGGAAAGAGCCACTACAATCAAACCCAAACCGCCGATAAGATGCATGACAAAACGCCACATATTGTCGGCATAGGAAAGATGTTCCAAATCGATAACCAGCGAAGCGCCCGTAGTGGTGAGCCCCGAAACTGCCTCGAACAGGGCATCGAGATACGAGCCGTAGTGCCCTGAAAATGCAAGCGGAACCGATGCAACAAAGGCCAAGACAATCCACGACAGAGCGGTAACAGCGAGAGCCTGTTGATGACCAAGACGCCCCGGCTCAACATACACCAGGCGCAGCGCCGAACCCACAATAAGAGAAACGCCCACCGCAAGCAGGTACCGCACTGCTGGCTCCCACTCTTGGAGCACCAGCGCAACAGCAAAGGGAATCAGCAGCGCAAGAGAAAACCATGAAACGAGCACGCCTAAATAATGCGCGACTATGCGAATGTCGTACCTACTGAACCGCTGCCACATTAAGGCATCACCACAAAGGATTGATACTGCCAAGCGATGTGCGCCATAGCCCTACCCCAGCGCTACCACAAAGCAAATAATGGTGGCAAGAATATAAAGCCCTAGCAGAAAGACAAAAATGCTTGACAGCACAGCTGCAAAACCAAGGACAGGAGTCTTGATGCTCTCTTTTAACTCTTCTTTATCCATAGGGGGTATTCTAGTACAAAGAAAGCCACACCTCCGAAGAGATGCGGCTCTTTGTTGAATAAATTGCGCTACAGTGGGTTACTCGTCAAACCCGTTCAAAATGTCCTGTGCCTGCTTCAAAATATCTTCGTCTTGCGCTGTGGTGGTGCTACGTGATTCAGAGCCGGTAGCCGCGCCATCATTGAGCTGCGCAGGTTCATCGGCAGAATGCAACCGTGAGCGGTTTTCTACGCGCGCGGTGTAATTGCCATCTGCGCCAATGTCGATGGTAACCACAGCACCCTCGCTTATCGTGCCATCGATTATCTCGGCCGCCACCCGATCGACCACCTCACGCTGGATAAGACGCTTCAGCGGACGCGCACCATAGATAGGGTCAAAGCCATCAATAGCAAGATGCTCAAGCGCAACAGGCGTAACCACCAAATCGATATGGCGACCGTGCAAACGCTCGCGCACCTCTTTGAGTTGCAAGTCGACGATAGGCTCCATATCGGCAATGCTCAGCTCGTTGAAGGTAATAATGTCGTCGATACGATTGAGAAACTCTGGGCGGAAGGTCTGACTCAAGGTGTCTTGAATGCGCGTAGCAAAATCTGCCATTTTCTTGGCGCCCGCTTCAGGGGTCATCTTAGCCATATCTTCAATCAGTTGGCCCATCGTTTGTTCTTGGGCTTGCTCTTTGATAATCTGGCTGCCAATGTTGCTCGTCATAATAATGATGGCATTCTTGAAGCTCACCACGCGCCCCTGACCATCGGTAAGACGGCCATCATCGAGTACCTGCAGCAAGATGTTGAATACATCCTGATGAGCCTTTTCGATCTCATCCAGCAAAATAACGCTGTAAGGCTTGCGGCGAACCGCTTCAGTCAGCTGGCCTCCCTCGTCGTAGCCTACGTATCCCGGAGGGGCACCGATTAAGCGCTGCACGCTAAACTTTTCCATGTACTCTGACATGTCGATGCGCACCATAGCTTTTTCGCTATCAAACAGATACTCTGCCAGCGCTTTTGCGAGCTCAGTTTTACCAACACCGGTTGGGCCCAAGAACAGGAAGCTGCCAATAGGCTGATTGGGGTCGGCCAGGCCCGCACGGCTGCGGCGAATAGCGCCTGCAACAGCAGATACCGCCTGATCTTGGCCAATAACGCGCTCGTGCAGCTTATCTTCCAAATCGGCCAATTTGGCCATTTCGCCCTGCATCATCTTGGTTACTGGGATGCCCGTCCATGCCGATACCACCTCGGCGATTTCTTCTTCCGATACCTCTTCCTTGAGAAGGCCGCCATCTTCTTGGCGCTGCTCAAGCAGAACTTCTGCCTCTTGCAACTGAGTTTGTAGCGAAGGAATGGTGCCATAGCGCAGCTCCGACGCGCGCGCCAAATTGCCCTCACGGGTTGCGCGCTCCTCTTCTAACTGCGCAGCTTCAATATCGGCCTTCAGCGTTTGAACGTTAACGATGGCATCCTTTTCGTTCTTCCATTCGGCCTTGCGCGCATCCAGCGCCTCACGAGCGGTGGAGATTTCCTGACGCAACGCCGCTAAACGCTCCTTGCTGGGCTCGTCGGTTTCCTTCATAAGAGCTTGCTCTTCAATTTGCATCTGGGTAAGTTTACGCTCGGCCAAATCAACCTCTTCAGGCATGGAGTCGATCTCGATGCGCAAACGGCTGGCCGCTTCATCCATAAGGTCAATGGCCTTGTCGGGCAAGAAACGATCCGAAATATAGCGGTTAGAAAGTTCAGCTGCCGACACAAGGGCAGAGTCGGTGATGCGCACGCCATGGTGGATTTCGTACTTTTCCTTCAAGCCGCGCAAAATGGCAATGGTGTCTTCTACCGAAGGCTCGCCCACTACTACTGGCTGGAAGCGACGCTCAAGAGCAGCATCCTTTTCAATGTATTTGCGGTATTCGTCTAAGGTAGTTGCGCCAATAGCATGAAGCTCGCCACGTGCGAGAGCCGGCTTGAGCATGTTGCCCGCATCCATGGAGCTATCACCCGTCGAACCAGCGCCCACAATGGTGTGCAACTCGTCGATGAACAAGATGATTTGCCCCTCTGACTGCTTAACTTCGCGCAAAACAGCCTTCAGTCGATCCTCAAACTCGCCGCGATATTTTGCCCCTGCCAACATAGCTGGCAAATCGAGGGCGATAAGTTCGCGATCTTTCAAGCTCGATGGCACGTCTCCTGCAACAATGCGCTGAGCTAAGCCCTCAACAATAGCTGTTTTACCCGTACCAGGCTCGCCAATAAGCACCGGGTTGTTCTTGGTGCGGCGCGAGAGCACTTGCACCGTACGACGAATCTCTTCGGAGCGACCGATAACCGGATCCAGTTTGCCCTCGCGTGCAGCCTGCGTCAGGTTGTTGCCGTACTGCTCCAAAACCTCAAACTCAGCCTTGGATTGCGCATCGGTTACGCGCGTATCGCCGCGAAGCTCTTGGTAGGCCTCCTCGATATTCTTGCGCGTGATGCCCGCATCGTTGAGAATCTTGCCTGCTGTTCCTTTATCTTCCGAAAGAGCAATGAGCAAGTGCTCGCTCGTGGCGTAGCTATCGCCTAGCTTCTCGGCAATTTTTACCGCATTATCCATAATGTTGATGAATGCTTGGGAAGGAACAGCCATGCCCATAAAGCCGCCATTTTTGACTTTAGGCATGCGATCTTCCTCTTCGGACACGCGTGTTTTAAGCCACGTCGGATCCGCCCCGATGCGGCTGATGATGGCATTCATATTATTTTCGCCTGCAGTGAGCAAGGCATCAAGTAAATGCAGCGGCTCTACCGCCCCCGCTTCCTTTTCTCCCGCAATGCTCATGGAAGACTGCAACGCCTCCTGAGCGGTGAGAGCTAATTTATCAAACCTCATTATTCCTCCAATCAGGTTTCCCCGGTTTTAAGAGAAGAAGCCCTTTGAGCAAGAGCGGCTCGTGGTAAATCAAGTGCCCGCTGTAAATGTGGCCATTCGCCGCAAACAGAGCAGGCGCAATTTTCACCGTTTACCTTGCCACTTTACCCATGGCTCGTAGTTGGTATTTTGTGTCGTATCACCTCAAACGACGAAGCGCAATTGAGGTGCTTGCGCCAACTAATGAATTAACGCTTTCGCGTGTTTCTAATTCGTGCACCCTATCGGCCAAACGCCGCACACGCTTATGGAGCGAATCAATCTCTTCATCGCGCTCCTCAAGCCTTCCTTGCAAATCAAGAATGCGAATAACCCCGGCCAAGTTGATGCCTTCGTCGGTTAATTCGTTGATCAACTGCAAGCGATCGATATCAGCCTGAGAATACATGCGAGTGTTGCCGCTGGTGCGCTGTGGCGTAACGAGGCCCTTTTGCTCATAGACGCGCAAGGTCTGAGGATGAACTCCTGTAAGCTCCGCCGCCACGCTAATCATGTAAAGCGGCCTATCTTTGTCGTTCATCACCATGCCCTCACTTCTTCGGTCGAAGCTGCCTGGAATTCCTCCAGAGCAGATTTTTGCTTGCTATTGAGTGTGTGCGGAACGCGCACCACGATGGTCAGTTTCAAATCGCCCGTGCCAGAAGCGCCCTTACCTACCCGAGGAGCGCCTTTGCCTTTAACCGTCAGCACCGTACCGTGCTGGCAGCCTGCGGGCACCTTGATGCGCACCTTGCTGCCATCGGGAGCAGGTACTACCACTTGGGCTCCTAATGCAGCTTCAGCAATGCTTACCGGCACATCCATAAGTACATCGGCCTTATCGCGGCGATAAAGGGGATGAGAGCTGATGTGCACCCTCACCAACAAATCGCCTGCAGCGCCGCCATTTACGCCTGGCGAGCCCTTACCTTTAAGGCGAACGCGCCCACCTTCAACAGCACCTGCTGGCAGCTTGATGGTGATGGTTTCTTTCTCGGCCGAGCCGGGGCGGGTTATCCGCACGCGCTTTTCGCAACCCGAAAACGTCTCATCGAAGGAAACGGTGAGCGTGACCGTTTTGTCGGCGCCCTTTTGAGGCCGTGGCTGGGCCGTTGGGTTGCCGCCAAAATTCCACTCAGTACCAAAAGCACCCTCGCCATTACGCATGCTTTCCAAGATATCGGCCCAGCTGCCAAAACCGCCAAAGCCAGCCCCTGCAAAGGGGTTTGCCCCTGCCTGGCCAGACCATCCACCTTGCGTGTACGGTATTTGGTTGGCGTTGGCAGTGCCATACTGGTCGTACATCTGGCGCTTCTTATCATCGGAGAGCACCTCGTAGGCCTCGTTTATCTCTTTAAACTTTGCCTCATCGCCACCGGCATCGGGGTGGTGGGTGCGCGCCAACTTCCTAAATGCCTTCTTGATGGTGTTGGCGTCGGCATCGCGGGGAACACCGAGGATCTTGTAATAGTCGGGAGTAGTTGCCAACAGCCCCACCTTCTTTCACTTGCTTAGTATGCCAACCTACTTCGCTTGAGCGTTTATTGGGTACCAGTAAACGCTTTTACCTTTGAGCCTGCGCCTTGAAGAGGCAGCCCGCCGCAGGTTGGTTTATTTCTAATAGAAGAGGCGGTCCTCCGAAGGTCCGCCTCTCTCACCCATTCTTTCCTTCTTTATAAGCCTACTCAGCTGTTTCGGACTCGTCCGATTCAGGCTTTTCGCGCTTAGGCCCTCCGACAGTTATGGTTACCATAGCTGCGCGGATAACCTTGTTACCCATGCGGTACCCCTTCTGATACACATCGGCAACGGTTTCATCCGGAACCGAGGCATCGTCAACAGTACCAACTGCCTGTGCTTCCAAAGCGTTATAAGCTTCACCAGCAGGGTCGATAATTTCAACCCCTTCTTTCTTGAGAACATCACCGATCTTGGTGTATACCGCTCTCACTCCACCGAGAAGCCCCTCTTCGCCGTTGCTCTCGGCATAGGCGATAGTACGCTCAAAATCGTCAATAACCGGGATCAGGCCTTCAACGAGTTTCTCGGTTGCGCGCAACTTTTCTTCAGCGCGCTGCTCGTTCATACGACGACGGTACGTGTCCCACTCAGCATGGAGGCGCAAATACTTGTCTTGCCATTCGGCGGCCTGCGCTTGGGCGGCGGCTACCAACTCTTCGCTGGTAGCCTCTTCTTCAGCTTCGGCTTCTTCTGGCTTGGCATCTTCTGCCGGCGCATCTGCCGTCTCGCAGGATTCTTCGCCAGACTTCGTTTCGGCCTCTTTGGCTTCTGCCTTCGATTCTTCCGCTACCTGTGGGTCTTCCTGTACCTCGTCTTTTTTAGACGTGGCCATGATTAGTTGCCCTTCTTCTCATCGTCATCCACAACTTCGAAGTCAGCCTCGATAGTGTCATCGTTGCCAGAAGGCTGAGCTTGATCGGTTGGGTTGCCCGCAGCGTCGCCGCCCTGAGAGCTGTACACCACTTCAGCCAGCTTATAACCGGCCTGCTGCAAGGGCTCCATAGCGGCCTTGATAGCCTCAATATCAGAACCCTCGAGTGCGGTGCGAGCCTGAGCGATGGCATCTTCTGCCTGCTGCTTCACGTCGGGGCTTACCTTGTCGCCCACTTCAGAGAGAGTGGTTTCGGTTGCGTTGATGAGAGAATCAACGTTGTTGCGAACCTCAACCTCTTCCTTGCGGACCTTATCCTCTTCAGCATGAGCTTCAGCATCTTTAACCATGCGATCAACTTCGTCGTCGGTCAAAGCGGTAGAGCCAGAGATGGTAATCTGCTGCTGCTTGCCCGTGCCCAGATCTTTAGCGGAAACATTCACGATGCCGTTTGCGTCGATGTCGAAGGTAACCTCGATTTGCGGAACGCCGCGACGAGCAGCCGGGATACCGCTTAACTGGAACTTGCCCAGCGTCTTGTTACCAGCAGCCATTTCGCGCTCGCCTTGCAGAACGTGAATCTCTACACTAGTTTGATTATCGGCAGCCGTGGAATAAATCTCGGTCTTGCGGGTTGGGATGGTGGTGTTGCGCTCGATCATCTTGGTCATAACGCCGCCCATGGTTTCTACACCCAGGGAAAGCGGTGTAACGTCGAGCAACAAAATGCCCTCAACATCGCCTGCCAAAACGCCGCCTTGTACAGCTGCGCCCATGGCAACAACCTCATCAGGGTTAACCGACATGTTAGGCTGCTTGCCCGTCATATTCTTAACCAGTTCCTGAACAGCAGGCATACGCGTAGAGCCGCCAACCAAGATAACCTCGTTCACATCGCCAGCCTTCAGGCCTGCATCGCGCAATGCCTGCTCAACAGGATGCTTGCAGCGATTGAGCAGATCTTGAGTGATGCGCTCAAACTCGGCACGCGTCAGCGTGTAATCCAAGTGCAGAGGGCCAGCAGCACCTGCAGAAATGAACGGCAAGTTGATGTTGGTCTGGCTGGTGGAAGAAAGCTCCATCTTTGCCTTTTCAGCTGCTTCCTTCAAACGCTGTAGAGCCATTTTGTCGGTGCGAAGATCGATGGAATTATCGGCCTTGAACTTATCGGCCAGCCAATCGATAACGCGCTGATCCCAATCGTCGCCGCCTAAGTGGTTATCGCCAGCGGTGGAGCATACCTCAAAAACGCCATCGCCCAACTCGAGGACAGACACATCAAACGTGCCGCCGCCCAAGTCGAATACGAGAACCTTTTCGTCTTTGTTGGTTTTATCAAGGCCATACGCCAAAGCAGCAGCGGTAGGCTCGTTGATGATACGCATAACTTCCAAGCCTGCGATTTTACCTGCATCCTTAGTTGCCTGACGCTGAGCATCATTAAAGTAAGCTGGTACCGTAATAACAGCCTGAGTAATGGGCTCGCCTACACGCTTTTCGGCATCGGACTTAATCTTTTGCAGAACCATGGCAGAAATCTCTTCTGGCATGTAATCCTTGCCATCAATGTCTACCACAGCGCGGCTACCATTACCGCTTTGCACCTTGTAAGAAACGGTTTTTTGCTCCTCGGAAGTTTCGCTGTAGGAACGACCGATAAAGCGCTTAACAGAGGAGACCGTGTTTTCTGGATTGGTAACAGCCTTGTTCTTTGCTGCCTTACCTACCGTACGCTCGCCATCTTTCCCAAAACCTACAACAGAAGGCGTAGTGCGATCGCCCTCTGCGTTAACCAAAATCTCTGGCTCAGAGCCTTCCATAACTGCCATTGCCGAATTGGTAGTACCCAAATCGATGCCAATGATCTTGCTCATGCTCTTCCTATCCTTTCAACGTTTTCCATCAAAATGCTTTTACTTTGATGGTGGTTTGCCTTTACTGCAGCAAACCATTGTTATACCTAAACTCACAAGCCACAAAACCTTATCCCGCCGGATGAGATCTTCTGACATTGGTCATAATATAATCTAAGTGTGTTACTGTCAAGTTTTGTAACCGTTTTGTTAGAGATTTTCTTACAATTACGGTTTGCCCAGGTCAACAAGGTAGTTCCAAGAGAGTTACACAGCTCACATTGCCGCATGACGCATACCTTATCTACGAACATCTGGCAGCAAGCAACGCTTAGCCTCAAAGATCTTATACGCTGCAAAAAGGCCACATGACAAGCCAGCACCTCTCGGCCTAGCAAGAAGAAGGATGCCAGAAATCAACACTTAGGGGCACTATGGGTAACATTTAAGTCCGCGCTTAAGCCGTTGTTGCAATCAACCTATTTGGGGCTCTACAGTTAGATAAAGTGAGCCGCTATTCGGCCACGCACAGGTAAGCAACGGATGTTGAGGAGGCTCAGAATTATGACTGATTTAACGGGAAGAAAAATCATTGTTACCGGCGGTACAAGCGGAATGGGCGAGTCCTTAGTTAAGGCGTTCCCCGCACTAGGCGCAAAGGTAGTATTTTGGGGAAGAAACACCGTTGCCGCAGACCGTATTGTTAAGGAAACAGGCGCAACATTTGTAAGAACCGAGGTAACCGACAAAGCAACTGTTGCTGCCGCAATGGAGAAGTCCGTCAAGCTCTTGGGCGGCGTTGATGTGTTTATCCATGCAGCAGGCATCGCTCCGGGCGGCCCTGCCGAAGACATCACCGAAGAAACCTGGGCATCGGTTATGCAAACCAACGCAACAGGCACGTACCTTACCAACACGGCTGTATTCCCTTACATGAAGGAAACGGGCGGCCATATTATCAACTTCACCAGCGCAGGTGGAATCCAAGGCTACAAAGGCAAGGCAGCCTACGCCGCCAGCAAGGGCGCCGTTACCGCATGGACGCGCTCTGTGGCCATGGAGTGGGCACAATACAACATTCGCGTCAACATGATTGCCCCCACCATCTGGACCCCTATGTACGATAAAACGCGCGCTGCCATGACGCCGGAAGAGCTTAAGGCGCACGATGCCTTTATGGCGGCTTCTATCCCCTTAGGTGGAAAACTCGGCGATGCCCAGAAAGACTTCGCACCAATTATGGCGTTCCTTGCAAGCGAAGATGCCCATTATCTCACCGGCCAGGTAATCTGCATCGATGGCGGCACCTTGATGATGCGCTAAGCAATACGCTCTTTTTTGTTAATGTACTCGCTGCTTTTGGCAGCGCCATTACAACAATTACAAGACCGTCCTGATACTAAACCCCAAACTGCGGCTACCGTTGCATGAGAGGCTCAGGAATCCTAGCAAGGTGCCACTTCCCCATTTGTTCTAGCAATTGCCAACGTAAACATGGGCGAGGTGGCGCCGGGCTACATGAGCCAAGCGATACACCGTAGAGACGGGAGTAGCAGGGCGGTCTTTCAAGTGAAAGCAGGGAAAGAAACGGGTCAGGTGGTAGGTGATGTTTGCATCCAAACCAGCAAGCCACCTTGCAGCCGCTTCTATTTCCTCTTCTGAATCATTGAGGCCCGGAACAATGAGTGTGGTTACCTCGATATGACAAGTGGGGGTAGCCGCCAAAACCTCGATGGCGTGCTGCACAGTTTTGATATCACCACCCACAAAATCGTAAAACGCAGGTGTGAAGCCTTTGAGATCGATATTGGCGGCATCGATAAGATTGGCAAGCTCTTGCAACGGCGCATCGTTGACGTAGCCGTTTGATACCAGCACGTTTTTTAAGCCCCGCGCCTTTGCTACCCGCGCTGTATCACAGACGAACTCGTAACCCACAAGCGGCTCGTTATAGGTATAGGCAATGCCGATATTACCCTGATCTACCAAAGAGGCCGCCATATCAACCAGTCCATCGGGTGTGATTTCGCGCCACGGCACGTCGCGACCGCCCGCGCATGCAATCGAAGCATTCTGGCAAAATGGGCAGCGCAAGTTGCACCCATACGAACCTACCGAAAGTACCTTGCCGCCAGGGCAAAATTGCGCCAGAGGCTTTTTCTCAATGGGATCAAGCGCCAACGAAGTGACGCGGCCGTAGTTTTCGGCAATAACGCGGCCTTCTTTGGCAAAGCGCGCCCGGCACAAACCATGCTGACCCTCTTGGAGCGTGCAGCCATGGGGGCACACAGGGCAGGTGACCTGTTTAACTTGTTGGGAATTCATCGCCGTGCTTGACCGCCTCGTGTGTGGCGTACCACCTCAAAGCGTTCCAAGCTCACTTCCTCATTGGGGCGAATGCCTGCCTTTTGTTTGGCAATGGCAATTTGCTCTTCAACTGTGCTAACCCCCTCCAAATCGGGCAGGAGAAGCCCCCGCTTGTATCCGCGAGTAACGATGACGCCGTAGCGCTTGGGGTCAAGCTGATCGAGGGAGCCCACGGGCTCAGGATTGCCCAGTACATCCACCGAGTAAGAGATAAAGTCCAATTCTTCTTCGCTCACGGCAGGAAAGCGCGGGTCGCGCGTTGCAGCGTGTGCCCCGTTTGTTATGATTTCTTCGGCAAGCGTGCGTTGTGTGGGCGCGATTGTGCCAATGCAACCGCGCAGCGCATCCCCTTCGTGCAGGCTTACAAATGCGCCCGCCCGCTGACTGGTAAGCTCGGGCGGCAAGCCCTTGGGCATCGGCAGCAGCCTACCCGTGCGCACAAAATGTTCCACCGCCTCGCGCGCCAACGCCACCAGCGGGTCGGCTTCGGTGGAATTGGTTTGGTCGCGATTGGCCTTGCATGCCTGCGTGCTTGCCGCCTCGTTG
>CAZDCX010000013.1:0-1126 GCA_964504115.1 uncultured Cryptobacterium sp. | reverse complement strand
GGAATTGGTTTGGTCGCGATTGGCCTTGCATGCCTGCGTGCTTGCCGCCTCGTTGTTATCGGTGCTGCCCTGCTGGCCACCCGTTGCACTTTCACTTGTGCAACACTGTGAGCTAGGTTCTGTTTTACCTGCAGCGTTTGCAAATGCGCCTTCCGTCTCAAAGGCGGCAACCGCATAGCCCACCCCAAATGGCCCCTCATAGCTCAGTAGCTCGGAAGCAAACGGTTTGTGAGTAGCCTCAAGCGCCCCGGCCATAATCTGGAACGAGCGCAAACCACACTCGGCGGCACATACGCACAAATCTTCATCAAGGGTAAAGAGACCTTCAAGTTGGCCGGTAGCAAAGAGGCTGGTCACTTCTTTATCAAATTCAGGCCCTTCAGGGGCAAAACCATAAGGCCCACTTTTTTTGAGCTTGTGAGACATATCGCCGCTCGCAACAAACACGCAGCGGCGGCCAAGCTCTTGAGCGGTTTTGGCTATGACCTCGCCCACAATACGATGGCTTTGGGCAGAGAGTCCCGAAAGGCCCATCCGCACCACGCGCACCTGTTCAAGATCAAGCGTTTGCTCAATAAAATGCAGGGGGACAAACGTGGCGTGATCGATCTCTTCCATATCGCGCGGCGCACCCGCTACAGGGATGGCATATTGTTGTAAGCCGCTGGTTACGCTTTGTGCAAATTCAAGATCAACGTGTATGGCCATGCGCTCGTGCGGGCAGCCAAACTGCGACAAAGTGCCAAACTCTTCGGGCGTGTTAGCTACAAAAAACCCATCGCGATACAGCGGCGCATGCGGCGAGGTTATAACAATGGTATCGGGTTGCAAAACGCCAATACGGCGCGCTACTTCCTGATATGCGGCAATAGTACTAGCAATGCCCTCTTCTTCTCCGCGCCCAACGGCTGGCACGATAAGCGGCGGATGAGGAACGGCGTAGGCGGCAATAAGACTCATGAGGTGCCCCCTCCCATGCAGGTTGGCTACGATTGTATTGTAGCGCTCCGCCGCCAGGATGCTGCAAAGATGAGGGCGCTGCCCGCAAGAGGCGTGGAAAACTCATTTGCTCTGATTAAATCAGCTGGGGAGTTGATAGGAAGCCAGGGTATCTTCCATGGTTGCC
>CAZDCX010000012.1:20817-31842 GCA_964504115.1 uncultured Cryptobacterium sp. | reverse complement strand
CTTCGTTATAGGGCTCCATACCGTAGCGCAGCATGAGCGATCTAATAGCAGAAATAATGCGCTTGGCCTCGATATTTTCAATCAGACAGGTATCATTTGGGATAATGCGATGCGTGCCGGCGGCATACATCCCACAAAGAATATCGCGGCGGGCAGTGTTGCGAGCCATGTTGTTAGCATTGCTGCGCCCCGCACTGGAATCCGCGCGCTGCAAAGTGCTTGATTTGCCCCGCTTTTTGCCCGATGTTAAACGCGTTTGCGAACCGTTAAGCTTTTTGCCGGGCGCAAAAGGCGAGGTTACCTTGTTGCGATAGTGATACGGCTCATCCATCCCCGCTATAGGGCAGACGCGCGCCTGCGACGTCATAAAAGGCGCGAAGAGGTGCTCTAGGGTGTCTTGCTTGGTGGCAAGCTGCTGGTTATAGGGCGTGTCAATAAACTGGCAGCCGCCGCACACTTGCTGTACCGAGCACTTCATCTCTGCCGACTCCTAACCCCTGGACATCAAACTGTTTGTAAAGGATACAAGAGAATGTCCGCTGATGGCCACTAACCCGCATATCTTTTCTTCTTTCCTTGTTGGATTTTCGCGCAGAAAGCTACCTGCAGCAGAAACTGTCGCCCTCAGTAAGAACGCGAGCTTGAATAAGCAAAAGGCCAAAACACCGCATTTGCCCAACCCAGGGTACCGATTACTTTGCGCATAGGGTGTATGCGGCAGCCTAAAACACCGCACTTTCCCAGCCAACAGCACAAACAAATGCAACTCTTTCATGAAGAGACAAGAAGTGTTGAATGCTTCGCCAGCAAACGCTATGGTCATGAAGTAAGCCACAAATAAAATCACGTGAATTTGAGAGCACAAACAATCAGCCGGCAAAAGTGGAGGCAATCGCAATGATCTTTGAGGCAAATCATCCTGCCAGCCAAATGCTGTGGGGCAACCTTTTGCTGGTAGCCTGCTGCGTGTTTTATTTGCTTTGGTGGGTTTTAGCATTCAAGCCCACCGGTGCTATCAAAGGGTTCAAATCCGGCTGGCTGCTCATTCCAGCTGTTATCTTAGGTATTGCTGCCGTGGTTTTGATTATCAAGGGCTCAACCAGCCTGCCCACGGTTCGGTCCTTCTTCTCCCCCGGAGTGGTTCTGGTGGCGGCCATCGCGGCCTACATCGCGCTGCTCGCTGTAACACAAATCGCCTTCCATCGGCAGGTCACCACCGAGCTCTTCCTCATTGTTGGCTGGACTGCTTTGGTGTTGCTTGAAGGTAATGCGCTCTATGGAGCAGAAATAATCACACAAAACAGTGCGCTTATTCTGTTTGCCGCCGCGACACTTATAGCGCTGCTCAGCATGGTCTGTTACCTGCTGTACTATGGCCTCGGTACCTGGGCAGGATACGTAGACGGGATGATTCCCCTTCTCCTCGTGGCCATATACATGGCACTGCTAAGCATTGTTATTGCCCATGGCGGAAGCTAAAACGGGTCCTTCCCCCTTGAAGAGAACAACAACAAAGAAATAGTGCAGGACAACAATAATTTCTCACACCTGAAAAAAAGCCCAATAAGAAAGGTGAGGCTTACGATGAGCAACAAAACGATCGTTATCACCGGTGCCAGTGATGGTATTGGTGCTGCTGCAGCACGCCGCCTGCACGCTATGGGGCATACGGTTGTTATAGTTGGCCGAAACAAAGCAAAAACTGAAGCTATTGCCGCAGAACTGCAAGCCCCTTTCCATTTGGTTGACTATGCAGAGCTTGACCAGGTAAAACGGCTAGCAAGCGAGCTTGAGCGCTACGATTGCATCGATGTATTGTGCAACAATGCAGGCGGCGCCTTATCGACCAAAACGCTGACCATCGATGGTTTTGAGAAGACGTTTCAGATTAATTATTTGGCTCCCTTCCTCCTAACAAACTTGCTTATGGATAAGCTTTGCGCATGCCAGGCAACGGTCATTCAAACCTCCAGCGTAGCTGCCAATTTGTTTGGCGCAGGCCTCGACCTTGAGAACTTAAATTACGAATCAAGCTACTTGGCAGTGCGCGCCTATGGCGAAGCCAAGCTGGAGAATATCCTCTTCACGCGAGAGCTACATCGGCGCTATTACAGCCAAGGGCTCCGCGCCGTAGCTTTTGAACCAGGACTTGCAAGAAGCAATTTTGCCTCTGAATCCGTGCTGTTTTTTAAGCTTATATACCGCACACCACTGAAATATCTTCTCACCATTACGCCCAACAGAAGCGCCAGGCGATTAGTTCGATTAGCAGCCGGCGAGCCCGACAGAGATTTTCAATGCGGCAAGGTATATAGCTACGAGCACACCATGCCCGTGTTATTCCGCGACGCATCGGGGCACGCCGCACAAACCCTCTGGGAGAAAACAGAAGGTATGCTCCACGATTATTTGAGCTAATTTAAAGAGGGCGCACCCTAACAAAAATGCAAGCCTTACCGCGGGCGAAGCAATAAGGCTTGCAAGAAGAGCCTGCTTGGCAAGCGTGTTACCAACACCTAGAAGCAGTAGCCCCAATCGATGCCTTCATCGCCATCACTATCATCGCTATCTTCGTAGGCACCATCATCTTCATCGCTGTCAAAGTCATCATAGGCATCGTCGTCATCGTAGCTGCCAGTATCATCGCTCAGACCCCAGGAAGCAAGAAGGCCATCTTCAAATGATTTATGCTTTGGAGTTTCCTCATCGCTCAGATCATTTTCGCTGCTGTCAAAACGACTCTTGCGGGCACGGCTGTCGCGCTCTGACTGCCGTACGTTTTGCGTCATAAGATCATAGCCAATGGCCCAATCTAAGCCAGAGACCTTTCCGTCAGCATTAAAATCAATACCCCAATCAATGCTCATGACGATCCTCTCATTGTGACTGAAGAGAAATACCCACGCACCTAGTCCATGTCAAGCAAGCGCGTATCTCAAGGGCCCAGGCAGCCTCTTTCCCCCAGCGCTTTACACGAGGCGAACAAACTTGCGCTTGCCTACTTGGATGACCGCCCCTTCCAATAAAGAAGGCTCAACGTTATAGGCCTTAGGTGCCAGCGCTACGCCGTTGACTTTAACGCCACCGCCATCAATCAAGCGGCGCGCTTCGCCAACCGACTTCGCCATGCCAGCAAGTGCAATTACCTGAGCAACGTACACCTTGCCCTCCGCATTGGGCGTAAGATCTGCCGCATATTCAGGAATATCATCGGGCACGCTATGCTGCTTGAACACCTTATCAAACGCAGCTTCTGCCTCTTTGGCCGCTTCGGCATCGTAGTAAGCGGCCACAATATTTTGCGCCAAATCACGCTTGCAACGATTGGGATGAATGGTGCCGTCGGCAAGCCCCGCCTCGATTGCATCGATCTGACCCACTTCAACAGTTGATGCCAAGCGATAGTACTTGACCATAAGATCATCAGGAATGGACATGATTTTGCCGAACATATCGGCAGGCTCGTCGGTCAAACCGACATAGTTGCCATAGCTCTTGGACATCTTCTTTACGCCATCGGTGCCTTCAAGCAAGGGAAGCGTCAAGCACACCTGGGGCTCCATGCCCATTTTTTCCATCAACTCACGACCAGCTAGCAAATTAAAAAGCTGATCAGTGCCGCCAAGCTCAACATCGGCCTTAATTACCACCGAATCGTAAGCCTGCATGACAGGATACAAAAACTCGTGCAAACTAATGGGCTGATTGCTGGAGTAGCGGTTATGAAAATCGTCACGCTCTAAAATGCGTGCAACCGTAAAGTTGCTGGCAAGCTTGAGCAGATCTTCCATGCCTAGCGCCAAAATCCACTCAGAGTTATATCGCAAGGTTGTTTTCTCGGGATCGAGCACTTTAAATGCCTGATCAACATAGGTTTGAGCATTCACTTTAATCTGCTGAGATGTTAGCTGGGGACGCGTGGAATTGCGCCCGGAAGGATCGCCGATCAAGGCAGTACCATCGCCAATAATGAGCGTTACCTGGTGGCCCAAATCTTGAAACTGACGCAGCTTGCGCAGAGGTACCGCATGCCCCAAATGAATATCAGGCGCCGTAGGGTCAACTCCCAACTTGATATTTAAAGGCTTGCCACGCTTGAGCTTATCCATCAAAGCAGTTTCGGGGATAATTTGAGCAGCCCCCGACTGAATAATATGAAATTGTTCTTCAGCAGAAATCATGAATTCCTCTTCTCTCTGTAGCAAGAGATTCTAACACAGACTTACACGGCTCAAGGCCTTATGAAACGCCTCTAAACAAATGCCCGCTGGTTGCGCCTTGTATCTTAGATACGCGATCGCCGCTTTTCTGAGCAATATCACGCGCACGCACCACGCGGGCAACCTTCTTGGTGGTTTGCTCAACATTCATTAAGGTTGTATCAACCAGCAAGGCCGAAACACCCGCCTTGATAAGATCAGGGACCGCCTGCGCCACATCCAACTCCACTGCATTGTAGACATGGCTCCTACCCGTACAGTCGGTGATAACCGTCATCTCGTATCCCTTGCGATCCTTGAGATAATGAGGGCTTTTGCGGCGAGTACATGCAGCACAATCTTGGTTGCAGGGTCCCTGGCTCATCAGCAAACAGTGCTCGGTAATCATCAATTCTGCCGACCCAATGATGGTAAGCCCTAAAGGAACAGGCGATATTGCGCCTAGCTCTTCAATCTGCTCAAGCGAAAGCTCAGGAGAGAGCCACACGCGGCTTGCCCCTAAATCATACATAGCTTGCACGTCAAGATGGTTTGTGACAGGAAGATGCGGCCCCACTTCTGGCAAAGCGCCCAACTCTGCGCTGCGCAGAAGCTGCCCTAAGTTCTCGACCATTACAGGCTTGCCCTCCCGCACGCGCTTCCATATATCGGTTCCGTTGCGCTTTTCTTCATCGCTTGCGTGAGACACCACCGGAAGCACCGGTATGCACTGCTTAGGGTAACCTGCCTGTTCAGCGGTCCCCGATAGCTGGCCGGCGATAACTGCTTCGCCGCGGCGATAGTTGAGCACAGGCACATAGATAAAATCAGCGCCCGCTTTTTTAGCTGCACGGGCACATGCTGGATTGGTGGCCAGCACCCCAACTTTGCAAGAGCCTTTGCGCGCACGAGCCGTAAACGTGCGCTTAGGACTGCGCTCAAGGGTTCGCTCATGATAAGGCTGCAAAAGAGCCTCCTGCAAACGCTCGGCTGCTTGAGCTCTTAGCTTATGCAAGGTAGAGAAGCCCATACCAACACCCTGGTCAAGCACGACATCGAGAGATTGCAAAGTAAAGGGTGTCGTTCCCATACGATTTATGTGGTCATGAACCTCTTGCTCGGTAAGCGCTTTGGTACGCGCTGCTTCGACACAGGGCCCTTCAACATAGACAGAATACCCGCCTTGCACGGTAGCAAGCTCTAAACGCGCGGGCTTACCTTGTCTGAGTTCAACGCGACCAGCCACAGCAACTGCAGGCTCGCGACCATCATCGACAAAGGCAGTCTCAGCGTTACGTACCCGAAAGACGCGATCGCCCTTGCCCACCGCTTTATCAAGCGGCAGCGACACGTAACCATGCTCGGCTGTATCCATGCGGCTGATAACATGCACAAAATGGCCGCGATTGGTCCAAAATTCAACGGCATCACCAATGTGCAATTCCACCTCAGGATCAAGCACAACAACCCCGTTTTGAGCGCGCACCACCCGCCCAACAAATACCCCGCGATTATTGGGCCGACCATAGCTCATGATGCTGTTGTCACGCTGATCTTGCAGATAGGCAGTGGTAAAACCACGCGAGAAAGCCTCGGACAAAATACGATGCTCCTCTTCAGTTGCCCGAGGATTAATGGGCGCGCCAACGCCCCACTCCACCGAGCCACAATCAAGCTCTGCCTGCTGCGCTTCGGCAAGCCAAGCACGCGCTCTATCAACCACCGCACGGTACACGCCTACCACGGAGCTCACGTATTCAGGTGACTTCATGCGCCCTTCGATTTTTAGGCTTACAACACCGGTTTGCAAAAGCTCAGGAATAATATCGATGGTACATAAATCTTTCGGTGAGAGAAGGTGCTCTCCGGGAGCATTAAGCGTTTTGCGCAGCGCCTTGTTGTGAAGCTCGTAGGGCAAGCGACACGCTTGGGCACACCGGCCACGATTAGCCGAGCGACCACCCACCATAGATGACATAAAACACTGCCCGGAATAACACACGCACAGAGCGCCGTGAGCAAAAACTTCAAGCTCAACTCCCAGCTCTTGAGCAACATGCGATAGCTGCTCAATCTCCGATAGCGAAAGCTCGCGAGCTAAGGTAACGCGCGAAACTCCCAAGGCCGCCGCAGCACGCAAGCCATCGGCGTCGTGGATGTTCATCTGGGTTGAGGTATGCACTTCAACATCAGGAATAATGCGCCGAAGCTCTACCGCGATACCAATATCCTGAACAATAAACGCATCCACGCCACAGCGATAGGCTTGGCGCGCTAACTCAAGGGCTTCGACCTGCTCTGAGGGCAAAACGATGGTATTGAGCGTGAGATACACCTTGGCCCCGCGTAAGTGTGCATAGTCGCACGCAGCCGCTAAGCTCTCAAGCGTAAAATTATCGGCGCCACGACGCGCGTTAAAATGTCCTGCGCCTAAGTAAACCGCATCGGCACCGGCTTGCAGCGCCGCATGTAAGCATTCGCTATTGCCCGCAGGAGCAAGAATTTCAACCGAATAGCCCCCGGGAATTGCTTGCTGTGTTGTATCGCTTGTTGTCATGGCTTCTCTAAACTCCTCTACGCCATGCTTGGCATACGCAGCATAATCAGCGCGCTGCGGCGTGACGATCCTACCCCTCATAAAAACGGCCACCCAGGGGATGGCCGTACTCGTTACTGCTTTTACAAGGCTTTGGTTCAAGCAGCTTCTGCGGCTTCATCAGCAGCTTTGATTGCCTCGATGCCCGCATCATAATGTGATTGAATATCGCTCAAACGCGATTCGTAATCGCTATAATCATAGCTCCCTTTTTCAGGTGCCTTCACATCCTCATAGAGCTGCACATAATCGCCAAGGGCGGTTTGCAACTCCTTTGCGCCAGTAACATATGATTTGTGAATGTCGGTCATGGCATCGGGCACCTCAAGGTCATTCAAATCCGACACGCACTGATCAACAGCAGCCAGCTGAGAAGAAAGAGAAATCACTTCGCCATCCTTCACAGCTAACGCAAAATCTTCCATGCTCGTGTTGAGCGTATCCATAATTTGACTTACCGACGACATATACTGGCGGTTTTTCGTTTGGGCATCGTCCTCTTCGCTATCTGAGGAACAGCCCACCAACAGCATCAAACAAGTCAAACATAATGCTATCGCAACAATAATACGTGCTTTGGCTTTCATATAATCCTTCCCATTGCACTACCAACAGCTCGTTTATAAAACTTCGCACACTCCAAGGCGCATCCATTGCAAACAGTGCCGTATGCCACAGACGCACCTTTTATCTACCATACCGCTTAACGCAACTGCAACTACCTGCAACAAACACAACTCAGTCCACGATACACTAAGCTAAGCCACCTACAGCTCGGCGGACAATCAGGTGCCTCCTCCGGCATCACCCGTGCCGCCCGAATCGCCACCTCCGCCTTCGTCAGTGTTACCACCGCCATCTCCGGTTGTGCCACCGGTATTGCCTCCCGTTTCACCGCCGGTATTGCCGCCAGTACCACCGTTAGATGTTCCCCCGTTCGAACCAGCAGAGCCACCATTCGAAGTTCCATTGGTATTTGGCGTTGTAGTATTGGTGTTGGTATTGGTGTTGGTACTATTCTGATCGTCCGTTGTTTCACCATCAACGGCATCGGCATCCTCATCGCTACCGCTACTACCAGAGCCATAGCCAATATCGAACGTAGTGTATTCCAGTTTTTTAGAGGTTGTTGGGAAGTGCTCAATCGGTTGATCTTTTAACACTTCTCCCACAAAATTGCTGAACACATCGTCGCAACGCACCGACGTTGACATGGTTACCTCTTCGCGGCCACCAATCCAAATTGCTACCGAAAGCTGCGGGGTGATACCGCAGAACCATTTATCGCGATACTTCTGGGAAGTACCCGTCTTGCCAGCAACTTCCTGACCTGAAGATAAGCTGGCACGAGTAGCAGTGCCGTGGGTAACAACGCCCTTCATGATCTCGGTTGCCGCTTGGGTAAGCGAGGTATCGAGTACCTTTTCGCCCGTGGTATCAGCTCGATAGATGGTTGTATCAGAAGAATCTTTGATCTCCTGGATACACACCGCTTCGCGATAGGTACCGCCGTTGGCAATGGTGGCATAGGCCTGTGCCATTTCGCGCACGGTTACCTCTTCGGTGCCCAAGGTGATAGATGGCACGGCATCAAGTTCAGATTTGTTAATGCCGCACGTTTTGGCCATGTCGACAACCTTAGATGCGCCAACCTCATTAACAAGCTCAGCAAAACCCGTGTTGGAAGAAACAGCAAAAGCGCTTTCTATGGTACGCGTGCCGTAACTCGAGCCGCCGTAGTTGCTCACCTTCCAACCATCGATATCTACGTTCGATGAACAATCGAGATTAGTCTCGGGCGAAATACCCTCGTTGAGCGCTGCTAACAAGGTAAAGGTCTTAAATGAAGAACCGGGCTGGCGCTGTGCCTGCGTGGCCAGATTGTATTGGTCAGAATGATAATCTTTGCCCCCAATGAGCGCCTTGATAAAGCCCGTATCGGGGTCCACCGCAACCAGAGCAAGCTCTAAATTGCTGGCGATAGAATTATATTTTTTCTCGGCCGCAGCTTCAGCCGCGCGCTGCATATCAACATCCAGGGTCGTAATAACCGTCAAGCCACCCTGAAATACCTCTTCAGTTGAATACTCATCCAACAACGTATCGCGCACATAGCTGGTGAAATAATCATATTTGTAAATGCCGTCACTTGAGTTTTCCTCAGTAATTGCCAGGTTCAAATCCTCCGCCTGCGCGGCATCATGCTCCTCCTGAGTAATCACATTGTTGGAGAGCATACGATCTAAAACCGTATCGCGGCGATTCTTGCACCGCTCTGGATCGTTAATAGGATTGTTGTAGGTTGGCGATTGCGGAATACCAATCAGCGTTGCTGCTTGAGCCAGAGTAAGATCCTTGGCGCTCTTGGAGTAATACAACTGAGCTGCCGCTTCGATGCCATATGCACCCTGACCATAGTTGATGGTGTTGAGATACATCTGCAAGATTTCGTCCTTGGTATATATCTCTTCGAGCTGAAGGGCAATATAGGCCTCGCGAACCTTGCGCTTCAGCGTTGATTCATTCATCTCATCAGCCAAAATGGTGTTTCGCACAAACTGCTGCGTAATGGTAGAGGCACCCTCATACCCGGTGCCCGTGATGTTTACCCATGCGGCACGAATAATACCTTGCAGGTCGACGCCATTGTGCTCATAAAAGCGCTCGTCCTCAGTAGCAACCGTGCCTTTGATAACATAGTCAGACACATCATCAAGGGCAACCGGATCACGATTTTCCAAATAGAATTCCGCTAAGAGCGTAGTGCCATCATTGGCATATACGCTGGTTTTTTCAGCGTAGTTATAGGCTGAAGCGTCCGTGTAATCGGGCAAGTCTTGCAACCATGCCGCGCAAACAGCAAATGCGGCAACGCAGCCCACTACTAACAAACCAGCAATAGCTATTGCTACAGCACCAACTTTGGCAAGTGGCCCCCGCCGGGCGCCGTGCTTACTTCTTCTTGCTCGCGAAGCCATAGAACCTCCAAAGATATACTTCGGAGTATTTTATCACGCAAACGTTATTCAGCCTGAAATTGGATACATACCCTCATAACATGAGCGTTTATGCACGCAAGTGCTGTTATATAAGAGTTTTATCATCTTCCAAACGCTGCTTGGCCAGGCTCAGTTGCTCGCGTACCGCTTCGTGCCCCGTACCCCCAAAGGTAGTGCGCGCAGCAACAATGCTCTCCAAATCAAGCACGCCGGTGATATCGGCTTCAAAAAGCGGGCTTTCTGCTTGAAAATCTTCCAAAGTAAGATCATCCAAATCGCAACCGCGCTTATCGCACAACAAAACCAAGTGGCCAACTACTTCATGAGCTTTGCGGAACGGCAAGCCCTTCTTCGCCAGATAATCGGCCACATCAGTTGCCGCCAAATAGCCCTTCTTAGCTTGAGCTGCCATAGCATCGCGGTTTACCGTCATGGTGGTGATCATACCCTCCATGCACCGCAAACAATCGTACAAGGTTTTGGCGGCATCAAACACGCCCTCTTTGTCTTCTTGCAGATCTTTGTTATACGCCAGGGGAAGCGACTTCATGGTCATAAGCAAAGCAACCAAATCACCCACCACGCGGCCTGACTTGCCACGGATAAGTTCAGCAAAATCGGGGTTTTTCTTCTGCGGCATGATAGAAGAGCCTGTGGAGTAAGCATCGGAGAGGGTGACAAAGCCAAACTCCGCCGTTGACCACAAAATGATTTCCTCGCACAAGCGCGAAAGATGAATCATCGAAACGCTGCAGGCGTAATCCAAATCAAGCAGAAAATCGCGATCGGAAACCGCATCCAATGAGTTAGGAATGGCATGATCAAACCCCAGCTCTGCCGTTGTAGCCTCGCGATCAAGAGGATACGTGGTTCCTGCCAAGGCTGCAGAACCAAGAGGATTCGCATCGGCTGCACTATAGGCCGCTTGCAAACGCGTAAAGTCGCGGGTAAACATCCAGTAATACGCCAAAAAGTGATGAGAGAGCAAAACAGGCTGCGCGTGCTGAAGGTGCGTATAGCCTGGCAAAATAACATCGAAATTGTTTTCTGCCACCGATATAAGAGCGCTGCGTAAGCTTACGTTTGCTTCCATCAGTTCGCGCGCAAGCTCTTTGGCATACAAACGGGTATCGGTGCATACCTGATCGTTGCGACTGCGGCCCGTATGAAGGCGAGCCCCCGCATCCCCAATTGCCTCGGTTAATACCTTTTCAATTGACATGTGAATATC